>NZ_JAIZDB010000031.1 GCF_029533155.1 Psychrobacillus antarcticus
GACGATGAGGTAGATAGGTTCGGGGTGGAAGCGTGGCGACACGTGCAGCTGACGAATACTAATCGATCGAGGACTTAACCAAATTTGTTTAACGTAACAATGTCGTTTATCCAGTTTTGAGTGAACAAGCACTCTAATGAGGGTTTCAACATACAACGCAATTCGTCGTGTATTGGAGGCCGAATAAGTCTAGTGATGATGGCGAAGAGGCCACACCCGTTCCCATACCGAACACGGAAGTTAAGCTCTTCAGCGCCGATGGTAGTTGGGGGTTTCCCCCTGTGAGAGTAGGACGTCGCTAGGCACCAAAAGAAAAGTCGTTACCGAGTTAAATCGGTAACGACTTTTTTGTAACTCGAAATAATAAGTTATGGGCTATATTTGTAATTTAAGGGCTATGTGGGCTACCTATAACATCCAGTAATCAGCCGCCCCTACTTACTCTGTAACGACTTTTTTGAAAGATAAGAAAAGTATATAAAAATACAGCATGAACACCAGTTTTACAGGGATTTTAAGAATGATTAATACTACTGATTTCCGTGTCGGTGGAGTTACAAAGGCTAAGAGCGCCAAGTCTCAAAAGGAAGGCAATCTAAGTTCGCCGCGTCCTGCGGCAACGATTGCATAACCCACCTCCTGTGGGCCTCAACGTCTTTGCTGCGGGGCTTTCAGCTCGTGCACCTGTCGCTTCGCTATCGGTGCAGAAAACATTTGCTGTTCCCACAGGAGTCGCCACTTTCACTCCAATCAATTACATGAGTAGTACCAAACTATGGGATATTGCATAGACTCTCGCTTAGAATAAGAAGAGTAGTCGGAGTTAATGTGGGGATAAAACCGTCTGTTGAATTTGGGAATGAAATTGTGTAAGGAAGGATGAAGATAGTAGATTTCCTTTTTTACTAGTGGAAATAAAGAGAAATAGTAAGTGTCTATCCAATAAAGAAGCGGAATAGCGAACGAAATTGCATCTTCGTGAGCCTCCTCTTTAATAGGTAAGGGTCTATTCTCTAGTTATCCAAAAATGCACTAACCTGTTTCTAAGAGTTGTAGGAGGGCGACGGACTGAAAAACGCCATAAGATTAGCGAGAAAAAAAGATGCTGGTCGTGACTTCAGTCACGACCAGCATCTTTTAAAAAATCAAACGGTAATTTATATAGCAATAAGTCTGTCCAAAGCCTTTCGAAAACAGTAGTAACAGATTTAGATCCTAAAGGACCGGGCGTTTTTTTGCCTGGTTTTTCTTGTGTATTTTTTATTAAAATGGACATGCAAAAACTCTTGCCTAGAAGATTTTAGTTTAAAGGGAAATTGGGTAGAAATAAGGTGACTATCGCCTGTACTCGGAACTATTCATGTATAATAGAAGAAAGAAATTAGAACGTATAGCGAGGTAATGTAATGGTAGAGAAAAGACCGTTGGTGGAGGCATTGGAGCAATTTCATAAGAAAAAACCGATTTCTTTTCATGTGCCTGGACATAAACATGGACTTTTATCCAATCTACCACAACCTATTAGGGATTCGATGCAATACGACGTGACTGAATTAAATGGACTGGATGATTATCATCATCCAGAAGAAGCTATTAAAGCAGCAGAGCAATTACTGACCAAACTATATAACACCGATAAAAGTTTCTTTTTAGTGAATGGTACGACTATTGGTAACCTCGCTATGATTTATGCAACCTGTAAATATGGAGAACAAATTATTGTACAGCGAAATGCTCATAAATCTATTTTTCATGCTATTGAATTGGTTGGGGTAGAGCCTATTTTTGTATCTCCTGAATGGGATGAACGATCTAAAACCGCATCCTATGTATCATTAAAGGTAATGGAAGAAGCAATTCAACAATATCCTTTTGCCAAAGCAGTTGTGTTAACCTATCCAAACTATTATGGGGTCTCCTCTCCGGACTTGGAGAATATTATTAGACTATGTCATAGTCTACAAATACCTGTGCTCGTAGATGAGGCTCACGGTGCACATTTCCGGACACATAGCGAGTTTCCAAAGTCGGCATTATTATTTGGAGCTGATGTCGTGGTGCAGTCAGCACATAAAACTTTACCAGCGTTAACGATGGGTTCATTTTTACATATTCATTCTGATTTGATTGATAGCAAAAAAATAAATAAATACTTAAGAATGTTGCAAACGAGCAGTCCTTCCTATTTAATCTTAGCCTCCCTTGATGATGCAAGAAGTTATGTGGAAAGATATAGTCCAATGGATTATAAACAGTTGATGGATAGAAGAGAAGTGTTTTTGGAAGCTTTAGGAACAATATCATTAATCGAAGTGGTTCAAGTAGACGACCCATTAAAACTATTACTACGCGTTGGAAAGTATTCAGGGTTTCAAGTACGGCAGGCTTTTGAGAAGGAAAATATATTTGTGGAGCTAGCGGATCCATATCAAGTCTTGCTCATTCTACCGTTACTAAAAGTGGAGCATGAATATGCATTTGCAGAGATTAGAAAGCGAATAAAATCTGCTGTAGATCAGTTAAAAAAAGAAAATCCAGATGGTATAAATAATTTGTTTCAGATGGAACAAAAATCTATTTCTACTTTAGAGATGAATATGGAGCTATTAAGTGAGAAACAAGGCGAATGGATTCCTTATGTACGATCGATTGGAAGGATAGCTAAAGGGATGATCGTTCCTTACCCTCCAGGCATCCCATTAATCTTACCAGGGGAGAAGATTACGGTTTCCATTCTTACCGAATTAGAAGATTGGCTTGATAAAGGCGCCTTGTTTCAAGGAGAGCATCGTTTAGAAGAAAAGTTAATATATGTAGTGGAGGATTAACTGTGCAGAAAAAAGGGTATTTTATTACAAGTGAGGGTCCAGAAGGTGCCGGAAAAACAACTGTTATGAATTTATTAGGAGAGCGATTAATAGAGGAAGGTTACGATGTTGTAATGACAAGAGAGCCTGGAGGAATTATGATTTCCGAAAAGATTCGTAACATAATTTTAGATAATAAGCATACAATGATGGAAAGCCGTACGGAAGCATTACTATATGCAGCTGCTAGAAGACAACACTTAGTAGAGAAGATTCTCCCCGCGTTAGAAGCTGGGAAAATTGTAATTTGTGATAGATTTATTGATAGCTCATTAGCATATCAAGGTTTTGCTCGAGGTATAGGAGTAGACGAAATATGGGCTATTAATAAGTTTGCTATAGGAGACACGATGCCAGAAAGAACGCTCCTTTTTGACGTGGATCCTGCAGTAGGATTATCTAGAATTAATGCACATAAGGATCGAGAGAAGAACCGATTAGATGTGGAAAATTTAGCATTCCACCAAAAAGTACGCGCTGGTTATTTAGCGTTAGTTGAAAAATACCCGGAACGTATACAAGTAATAGATGCCTCCCAACCGGTAGAGAAAGTATTAGAGGAAGCCTATGTAGTCATCAAACGGGAATTAGAAATTGTTAGATAATTCATGTTATAATAAAAGAAAAAATATTATTAGGGGTGAGTATCGATGAAATTGGTAGTAGCGGTAGTTCAGGATCAGGATAGTAATCGGTTGTCTAATGCATTAACTAAGGCAAAATTTAGAGCAACAAAATTAGCAAGTACAGGTGGTTTTCTTCGTTCCGGGAATACTACATTTCTAATCGGTACTGATGATGCTCTAGTAGCTTCTGCTTTAGAGCTAATAAGAGATAATTGTAGAGCGAGAGAGCAAATGGTAGCGCCAGTATCTCCAATGGGAGGAAATGCAGATTCTTATATCCCTTATCCAGTTGAAGTTGAGGTTGGAGGAGCTACTGTATTTGTACTACCAATTGAACAATTCCATCATTTTTAATAATGAAGGAAGGAGTAGTAAGAAGTGAAAATTAATCAAGATATGCGTGTTGGTATAGATAAGATTCGAAAAGATGCCATGCAGAATGGAAATCAGTCGGTTAAATTTGGTCAAATGATTACAAAACAAGAACAACGTATGCAGACGGATACTCTCACAAGACTTCTCGGAGATATTTCTACGGCGGGGGATCGTCTAGCACGTTCTCGAAACTTACGTGATATGGCTAAGTTTAAAATGCTTATTCGTAAGTTCTTGAATGAAGCTGTCGATTTTGGAATGGGATTAAAACAGTCTCATACATGGAACCGGTTTGGTGAAGGAAGAAAGTTGAAACTTGTAGAAACAATAGATGAAAAGTTAGTTGAATTAGCAGAAGAGATTTTGAGTCAAGAAAAAAGTTCTATAGACTTGCTCGATAAAATTGGAGAAATAAAAGGCTTACTTATTAATTTATATACGTAAGTTTCCCGTGTTTTCGCATAATGCGAAATGCGGGATTTTTCAAATGTCATAGGTGTTGATCAGTCGGTTAATGGGAAAGGCTAAATTTGGCGACGAGCCTTTGCACACGAGCACCACGATGTCGTAAACTTAAACTAGCTAGCAAATATATAGGAGCTTGCATTTTCTTAGAAAGAGGTGAAAGTGATGAGAAACTGGTCGATTGAGGACATAGAAAGATTACAACCAACCGTAGTTAAACAAATTCAAAAGATTGTGTCCAAAAATCGAATCGGGCATGCCTATATTCTGGAAGGGGCTAAAGGAACTGGAAAAGAAAAGGTCATGCAATTTTTTGTTCAGCTCCTTTTTTGTGAAGAACCAGAAAATAATGTTCCATGTGAAACATGTAGATCGTGTAAATTATTAAAATCCTCCAATCACCTTAACTTTATGCAACTAGAACCTGATGGTCAGTTTATAAAAAAAGGACAAGTAGATGAATTGGTTCATGCATTAAGTAAAACTACTATTGAAAAACAACGAAAAATATATGTAATACATCATGCAGACCAATTAAATGCAAGTGCTGGAAATACGTTATTGAAGTTTTTAGAAGAGCCTCAGAGCGAGATAACGGCCATTTTATTGACTGATAGAATGCATGCTTTACTTCCTACCATTCGCTCTAGATGTCAGCATCTAAGTTTATCTCCAATGCCAACTGCCATCCTAAAGCAGAAGTTAATAGAAGAGGGAATCACTGATTCTATGGCATCTACAGTCTGTAAAATGACGAATCAAGTAGAAGAAGCAATTAACTTAGCAAAAGATGAGCAGTTTGGACTTGTGAGGAAATCAGTGTTAAAATTGGTTGAAGCGAATGGAAGAAGTGTTCAGGATGCATTGATGTGTATTCATGAAGATTTTGGATCTTTGCTCAAAGAGAAAGAGCAGGCTGAACAAGCGTTAGATTTACTACTATTTGCATATCGTGATATAGTAGCTATAAAAGCAAGTCCCATCGCAGATTGTACTTTTCCAGATATGACTTCATATTGGAATCAGGTTGCCTTGCAAACAACATATCAGCAATTATCGAAACAATTAGAAATGATTTTACATGCAAAACAAAACTTGCATAAAAATATGAATAGAACACTAATGATGGAGCAGTTAATGCTTAACCTGCAGGAGGGATTTACTTTTGTATAATGTTGTAGGAGTCCGCTTTAAGAAAGCGGGTAAAATATATTATTTTGATCCAGTGGATTTTGCTTTAGATAAAGATGATTATGTAATCGTCGAAACGGCTAGAGGGGTAGAGTACGGTAAAGTTGTAGTTCCAATCAAGCAAGTTGGAGAACATGACGTTGTGCTTCCTTTAAAACAAGTAGTAAGACCTTCTACGGATAAAGATCGTATTCAAGTAGAAGAAAATAGATTAGAATCAGCCCAAGCCCTTGCATTAGGGACTGACAAGATTATCGAAAGAAGTCTTGAAATGAAGTTGGTAGATGTTGAATATACATTCGACCGAAATAAAATTATTTTTTATTTTACTGCAGAAGGTCGCGTGGACTTCCGAGACTTGGTAAAAGATTTAGCGTCCGTATTTAGAACTCGTATTGAACTTAGACAAATTGGTGTTCGTGATGAAGCGAAAATGTTAGGTGGTATAGGTCCTTGTGGCCGAATGCTTTGCTGTTCTACATTTTTAGGTGATTTTGAGCCAGTTTCTATAAAAATGGCAAAAGATCAAAACTTATCCCTGAATCCATCTAAAATTTCAGGACTTTGTGGTCGACTTATGTGCTGCTTAAAGTACGAGAATGATGAGTACGAAACTGCTAGAGAACAAATGCCGGACATCGGAGACAAAGTTGAAACGCCTGATGGACTAGGTAGAGTAGTGAGTATGAATATTTTAGAACGAATTTTACGTATTGAATTACCTGATCCACAACGTATTCTAGATTATACGTTAGAAGAAATTACAAACCATGCGACAAATCAAGTGCAATGGTCGGGGCAATGAGGTGAATGTGTGATGGACCGCAATTTTTTTGATACAATTATAGATTTTGAAAAACAATTAGAGTCCACGCAGCTGCAATTTCGCGCTTTAAAAGAATTTGTGGCGATAATGGTTGAAGAACGTGAAGCGCTACAGCAAGAGAATAATCATTTAAGACAGCGACTCGATGAAATACATGAAAAAGAAGCAATGATGGAGAAAATGCGTGATGAGAAATTGAACAAGCTTGATGTAGGAGAGGGCCATGATAATCTAGCTCGCCTCTATCAAGAAGGCTATCATGTTTGTCATGTTCACTTTGGGAGTTCTCGAAAAGAAGAGGATTGTCTATTCTGTCTTTCATTTCTAAACAAACAAAATGCATAAACAATTGACTGATGCCACTCCATAAGTGGGTGTCAGTCTTTTATTTTGCTTGGGGGTAATAATTATGGAACAATGGTTAAAGGATGACGAACGACTAGATTATTTATTGGCAGAGGATTTACGCATTATTCAAAGTCCTTCTGTCTTCTCCTTTTCTTTGGATGCAGTATTGCTAGCTCGATTTTCATATGTACCGATAAAAAAGGGAAAGATTGTAGATATTTGTTCAGGAAACGGTGCAATCCCATTATTTCTTAGCGCTCGAACAGATGCGGAGATTATTGGTGTTGAATTACAGGAAAGATTAGCGGATATGGCTACAAGAAGTGTTCTATTTAATAATCTTTCAGATCAAATTACTATTAGACAGGCAGATGCAAAGGGTATTGCTAAAGAGATTGGTTCTGAAAAATTTGATGTTGTTACTTGTAACCCACCCTATTTTCCAGCTAATGGGGCAAGTGAGAAAAACTTAAAAGAGCATCTAGCAATTGCTCGCCATGAGATTCATCTTACCTTGGAAGAGGCAGTTCAATCTGCTAGCGAATTATTAAAACAGGGTGGGAAAGCTGCCTTTGTTCATCGTCCTGGGAGACTTCTCGATATCGTAACTGCGATGAGAACTAATCGTATAGAGCCAAAAAGAATTCGTTTCGTCTATCCAAAAGAAGGAAAAGAAGCAAATACATTACTTATTGAAGGTATAAAAGATGGGAAGCCTGATTTAAAAATATTACCGCCTTTATATGTGTATGGAGCTGACGGAAAATATACGCAAGAAGTAAAAGAGATGCTGTATGGAAAAGAGTGAAAAACAACATACTTTTTATGTCTTAGAATGTAAGGACGGATCTTACTATGCCGGTTATACGAATGATTTAGTGAAACGGGTTAAGGTACATAACGAAGGAAAGGGAGCAAAGTATACACGCGCCAAGCGGCCAGTTATTTGTATATATAGCGAACTGTATAAAACAAAACAAGAGGCTATGCAAGCTGAATATGCTTTTAAGCAGCTGACGAGAATTCAAAAAATAAATTATATGGGGGCAAATAAATGATGAAATCACAGAAATCGACCGAGCATGAACATGGTAGCTGCTTGTATTTAGTTGCAACACCCATAGGTAACTTAGAAGATATGACGATAAGAGCCATTCGAATATTAAAAGAAGTAGATATTATTGCAGCGGAGGATACGAGAAATACGAAAAAGCTGTGTAACTATTTTGAGATTTCTACGCCACTTATAAGCTATCACGACCATAACCTACAAGTTGGTGGGGAAAAACTATTGGAACTGTTGGGAGAGGGGAAAAGCATAGCATTGGTTAGTGATGCGGGTCTCCCTTGTATTTCTGATCCTGGAGCAGATATTGTTGCTAAAGCAGTAAAAGAAGGCTTTGCAGTTGTACCGATTCCGGGAGCAAACGCAGCACTTAGTGCACTAATTGCATCTGGACTATCCACACAGCCCTTTTTCTTTTATGGTTTTTTAAGTCGCAATAAAAAAGAAAGGAAAGTAGAGATCGAAAAGCTACAAAAAAGACAAGAGTCCGTTATTCTATATGAGTCACCACATCGCTTAAAGGAATCGTTACGAGATATGCAGTCTATTATTACTGGAACTCGCAAAGTTGTATTAGCTCGAGAGCTAACAAAAAAGTTTGAAGAGTTTTTAAGAGGTACGATTGACGAAGCTGTTGAGTGGGTGGAGCAGGCAGAGATACGAGGAGAATTCTGTATTGTATTAGAAGGAAATGAAGGCGATGCTGAAACAAGTGAAGAAGCACAGTGGTGGTCAGAGCTAACATTGGAAGAGCATGTGGACCAACTAATAGCAGAAAAACAGTGTACTTCAAAGGAAGCTATTAAAGAAGTGGCAATCCAAAGAGGTCTATCTAAAAGAGAAGTCTATCAAAATTATCATGTAGAGTAAAAAGAACCGTAAACTTTTAAGTTTACGGTTCTCAATTTAGTTAATTATTTTAGGTTGCTTTGAATCTCTTTGATTAGTAATTCTGCACCTTCAGGGCTTAGAATCAGTTTTCCACCAACTAGACGAAGGTTATCATCTGAAACTTCTCCAGTAACAGCACAAGTCATATTTGGCATATATTTTTTTAGGATGATCTTATCGTCATCTACGTAAATCTCTAATGCATCTTTCTCAGCAATACCTAACGTGCGACGTAATTCGATTGGAATAACTACACGACCTAATTCATCAACCTTACGTACAATACCTGTAGATTTCATAATAAATTATTCTCCTCTCAAGAGTGGATATTTTTCGCCAAGATTCGACATAAACCTCTTTTATGTAATATATCATACCAAGTACTACCATTTACGTCAATAATTATTGCTTTATCCAAAGAGAGCGTTTTTGTATTAATTTGATTTTTATACTAATTTATATTAGAAATATGATTCATTTTCAGGTAAATAGGAATTATTTTGATATATTATCTATTTTTTTGAAATTTCTAGTTTGGCAATTCTCATTCGACAAACTTGAAAAAATGAATTGATTGAAACAAACTCACCATTTCGTTAGAATAAAGAATAAAGAGAATCTACATTGGAGGCATCTTCACATTGAAAGATCAACAGAAAACATTCTATTTAACAACGCCGATTTATTATCCGAGTGGAAAATTCCACATTGGAACCGCGTATACGACCGTTGCTTCCGATGCAATGGCCAGATATAAAAGACTTAAAGGATATGAAGTTCGTTTCTTAACAGGAATGGACGAACATGGTCAAAAAATTCAAGAAAAAGCACAAGAAGCAGGAAAAGAGCCCCAAATTTATGTAAATGAAATTGCAGAAGCAGCAAAAAAAGTATGGGCTTTGATGGATATTTCCTATGATGATTTTATCCAAACGACAGAAGAACGTCATACAAAAATAGTGGAGAAAATATTCCAAAAGTTCTTAGATAATGGTGACATTTACAAGGGAGAATACGAAGGATGGTATTGCACACCTTGTGAGTCTTTCTTTACTGAAAAACAATTAATAGAAGGAAACTGTCCAGATTGTGGCCGTCCAGTTCAAAAAGTAAAAGAGGAATCATACTTCTTTAATATGAAAAAATATGCGGACCGTTTGTTGGCATACTATGAGCAAAACGTGGAATTTATAGAGCCAGAGTCTAGAAAAAATGAAATGATTAATAACTTTATCAAACCAGGTTTAGAAGATTTGTCGGTATCAAGAACGTCGTTTGACTGGGGCATTAAAGTGCCAGGTGATGCTAAGCATGTAATCTATGTGTGGGTGGATGCCTTAACTAATTATATTACTTCACTAGGCTATCTATCAGATGATGATTCTCTATTCCAAAAGTTTTGGCCAGCAGATGTACATGTAGTAGGTAAAGATATCGTTCGCTTCCATACAATCTATTGGCCGATATTCCTAATGGCTTTGGATTTACCATTACCTAAGAAGGTTTTTGCACATGGATTTATCATGATGAAGGACGGTAAAATGTCTAAATCGAAAGGAAATGTTGTATACCCAGAAGTGTTAGTAGAACGTTATGGATTAGATGCAACACGTTATTTCCTATTGCGCGAACTTCCTTTTGGACAAGATGGAGTATTTTCTCCAGAATCATTTGTGGAAAGAACTAACTTTGACCTTGCGAATGACTTAGGAAACTTATTGAATAGAACTGTTTCCATGATCAATAAATATTTTGATGGCAAAATTCCAGTAAGTCAAAGTGTATCAACAGAATATGATGCAACGTTACAGCATTTTGCAAAAGAGACAATTGAAAAATACGAAGCAAATATGGAAAATATGCAATTTAGCTTAGTACTTGGAGATTTATGGGCTTTAGTATCGCGTACAAATAAATATATTGATGAAACACAACCTTGGGTACTTGCAAAAGATGAGGCAACTAAAGGGCAACTCGCTTCGGTAATGACTCATTTGGGAGAAAGCCTTCGTCAAATTGCCACACTTGCCCAGCCATTTATGACGAATAGCCCTAAGCAAATTGCGGAACAGCTTGGTTTTACAGAGGATTATTTGCAGTGGGATCATTTAGGTTCATTTAATATCATTAAAGATGGAACAGCAGTAATTAAAACAGGAGTTCCTATTTTCCCGCGATTGGATGTAGAGGTAGAAGTTGCTTATATTCGTGAACAAATGAGAGGATCTGTTCAAACATCTCAAGAAGAAGAAAAAGCAGAGGAACCTCAAGCTGAGGAAATTTCAATCGATGACTTCTTTAAGGTGGACTTACGAGTAGCAACCGTTTTATCTTGTGAAGCCGTGCCTAAAGCAGATAAATTATTAAAGCTACAATTAGATATGGGATATGAAAAGCGTCAAGTTATTTCTGGTATTGCCCAACACTACAAACCGGAAGAGGTTATTGGTAAAAAAGTAATTGTTGTAGCAAACCTGAAACCTGTGAAGCTAAGAGGAGAGTTATCTCAAGGAATGATTCTTGCAGGTGAAAAAAATGGATATTTAACACTTGCCACTGTGGATGAAAATCTTGAAAATGGTGCTCAAGTCAAATAGAATTTATAATAGACCTGTCATATTATGGACAGGTCTTTTTATTTCAAACAATATTTTTGAATACTATTCAAAAATATTATTTATTGCTTTAATCTTCATTATAATAGAGTAAACTCAATTTAAGTATTCGTAAAATAGTATTGAAAAAAAGTTAATATACCTAATTAATGGTAAGGAGAAGATGGAATGTTTATTGATACACATGTGCATTTAAATGCAGATCAATACGAGGAAGATTTACAGGAAGTAATTAATCGTGCGTTAGAAGCTAAAGTAAACAAAATGGTCGTTATTGGATTCGATCGTGTCACAATTGAAAGAGCTATGAAGTTAATCGAGGAGTATTCTTTTATCTATGCAGTAGTTGGATGGCATCCCGTAGACGCAATAGATTGTACGGAAGAAGATTTGAAATGGATTGAAAGTCTTGCTGCACATGAAAAGGTAGTAGGTATAGGGGAAATGGGGCTAGATTATCATTGGGACAAGTCTCCTAAAGATGTTCAACAAGTATTGTTTAGAAAACAAATACGTTTAGCTCAAAAGGTGAATTTGCCGATTATTATCCATAATCGAGATGCAACCGAAGATGTAATTCGTATTTTACAAGAGGAAGAGGCACATCTTACAGGTGGTATCATGCATTGTTATGGAGGAAGTGTTGAAACAGCAAAACAATGTATAGAGATGAATTTTATGATTTCACTTGGAGGACCTGTAACATTTAAAAATGCCAAAAAACCAAAAGAAGTAGCAACAGAAATTCCATTAGAGTATTTGTTGATCGAAACAGATGCACCTTATTTAGCTCCACACCCACATCGAGGAAAAAGAAACGAGCCTGCATTTGTGACACTTGTTGCAGAAGAAATAGCTCGTCTAAAAGGAATTACAGTAGAAGAAGTGGCAGAAGCAACAACTAAAAATGCAGAAATTTTCTTTCAACTAGCGGAATAAATATGGATATTAAAGAGGGATGTATTTTACATTCTTAAATCTTTGAAGAAATCTAATCGGTTGACAAGCTCTTTGGGAGTCTATATAATCACTTCAGTGAACAAGGAGGCGTTTTTCATGTCAAATAATTCCATGAAAAACCTGTTCTTAAATTCATTGAGGAGCAAGCAAACCTTAGTAAATGTAGTATCTTTACTATTGTTTCTTGCGGTGGTTTCTTTCGTTTTATTCGAAGGAACAAAGAAAACTGTTGCTTTAACAGTTGATGGCGAACAACAAGAGATATTAACGCATGCAAATACAGTTGGAGAACTATTAAAGGACCATCAAATAGTAGTAGCCAATCAAGACTTTTTAAATCCCTCAGTGAACACATCAATCGAAAATAATTTATCGATTGAGTGGGAGCAGGCAAGACAAATAAAAATCTCAGTAGATGGAGAAATTCAAACACTTACAACTACTGATGACTTAGTTTCAGAAGTACTCGCAAAGGCGAATGTTGCAGTTACTGAACATGATGCTATAACACCTGCTGCAGATGCAGAGGTTGGACCAGAAAACAATATTGTCATTGATAAAGCATTTGAAGTAACGCTTTTAGATGGTGTTGAAGAGAAGAAGGTATGGTCCACTTCGAATACGGTCGCTGACTTTTTAAAACAATATAACATTCAATTGAATGAATTCGACCGAGTAGAACAGAAAATGGATGAATTAGTAGTCCCCAATTCTGAAATACAAATAGTGCGAGTAGAAAAGGTCACCGATGTAGTTGAGGAAGCAACAAACTTTGCAGTAGAAACGAAAAAAGAAGACTCGCTACTAAAAGGGAAAGAAAAAGTAGTACAAAATGGTGTCAATGGAACTGTGTCACGGACATATGAAGTAGTGAAAGAAAATGGTCAAGAGCTTTCTCGTAATATGGTGAGCGAGAAGATGATAAAAGAACCAACTAAAAAAGTAGTGGCAGTCGGAACAAAAGTCGTGACTGCTAGTGTTTCGCGTGGGACAAATGTATCAGCTGCTCCATCCGGAGGCAAAGAATTTTATGTTACTGCGACAGCTTATACGGCTTTTTGCAATGGATGTTCTGGTATAACAGCTACGGGTATTAATTTGAAGTCTAATCCTGATTTAAAAGTTATCGCTGTAGATCCTGATGTTATTCCACTAGGTTCAAAAGTATGGGTAGAAGGCTATGGTTACGCGGTAGCTGGCGATACTGGTGGAGCTATCAATGGGAATAAGATTGACCTATTCATGCCTTCTAAATCGCAGGCATATGACTTCGGTCGCAAAAAAGTACGTATTAAAGTCTTGAACTAATTAATAATAGCTGTCCCTTTCGTTGATTGGGAGAGCTTTTTTGCGTTATGATAGATATAGCAGAAAGACAGAAAAGAGGAAAACGGTTGCAAATAAAAGAAATAATAGTTGTGGAAGGAAAAGATGATACAACAGCTATAAAACGTGCGGTAGAGGCGGATACTATTGAAACGAATGGGTCTGCCATTTCTAAAGAAACACTTATGAAGATAAAGCATGCTCAGGAAAAACGAGGAGTTATTGTTTTTACTGACCCAGATTATCCGGGAAGACGTATCCGTGCTATTATCGAAGAGCAGGTTCCAGGTGTGAAGCACGCATTTTTATCCAAAGAAAAAACGATTGCAAAAAATGGAAAAGGCTTAGGGGTTGAACATGCAAAAGACGAAGATATTCGTACTGCTCTTATAAATGTATATACCCCAAAATCAGGTGAAGAAACGTTTTCTGCAATACCACTTTCGATATTAATTGATGGACAACTTATAGGTCATCCCCATTCGAAGGAAAGAAGAACAAAATTGGGAGAATTATTAAAAATTGGATACACTAATGGAAAGCAGCTACAGAAACGACTATCTATTTTTCAAATTAGTCAACAGCAGGTGGAAGAAGCGATTGCACAACTCAATATGGAGGAAAAATAATATATGCAAAAAGATATAGCAACACCAATACGTACACAAGAGATATTAAAGAAATATGGCTTCTCATTCAAAAAAAGCTTAGGGCAAAATTTCTTAATTGATTCGAACATCTTACGCAATATTGTAAGTCATGCAGATCTTACGAAGGATTCTGCTGCAATTGAAATTGGGCCTGGTATTGGAGCTTTAACAGAGCATTTAGCAAGAACCGCTGGAAAAGTGGTCGCATATGAAATTGATCAAAGATTGTTACCGGTTTTAGCAGACACTTTATCGCCATATGATAACGTAGAAATTATTCATGGTGATATTTTAGAAGCAGACGTTCAACAAATTTTTAAAGACCAACTTCAAAACTACAAGGATGTTATGGTTGTTGCCAACTTACCTTATTACGTAACGACACCGATTTTATTGAAACTGTTAATGGATCGTCTTCCTGTTCGTGGGATGGTTGTCATGATGCAAAAAGAAGTGGCTGATCGTATCACCGCATCGCCTGGAACAAAAGCATATGGGTCTTTGTCAATTGCTATTCAGTACTATATGGAGGCAGAAATAGCGATGATGGTTCCAAAAGCGGTATTTATGCCACAACCAAATGTAGATTCAGCGGTTATTAAACTAACTCGACGTGAAGAACCACCAGTTCAAGTAATTGATGAGGAGTTCTTATTTAAAGTTTCTCGGGGTTCTTTTGTTCAACGAAGAAAAACGATTATTAATAATCTACAATCATCACTACCTAACGGCAAAGCAAAGAAAGAACTTATCATTCAAGCTTTAGAGAAAGTAGGCGTAGACCCAACGAGACGTGGGGAAACCTTGAGCATAGTAGAGTTCGGAAGATTATCCAATGAGCTATATGAAGAATTTCATTAATCCTACTTGTTACAAAATAAGTAATATTTATAAAATAAATAAGTATACAAAACAAATAAAAACGTTGACAACTATATATAATGATTGTTAAAATATTTTGTTTGACAAATTTATAAAACGGTGGTAAGATAGTATTCAGTGAGGTGTATGCGAAATGCCAAAAACTTTAGCTGATATTAAAAAGTCATTAGATCATCATTTAGGCAAACGTTTGCAATTAAAAGCAAACGGAGGACGTAAGAAAACAATTGAGCGTGCGGGTGTACTTAGAGAGACATATCATGCAGTATTTGTTATCGATCTGGATCAAGATGAAAATTCTTTTGAACGTGTATCTTATAGTTATGCAGATGTTTTGACCGAAGCTGTAGAAATCACTATTTTTGACGAAGCAAATAACTTAATAGTTGTAAAATGATTTTTTAGAACTTATTTTTATAATTTAAAAACCCCTTTTCTTTTTTTATGGAAAAGGGGTTTTCTTTTTGTTTACGGACATACTATAAAAGCTAGTTGTTCCAAAGGAGGATTCACCTATGGCTAGAAAAGGGATAATGTCTAAAGAATTAAAAGAAGAGATAGCCAAAGATCTTGGATTTTATGATGTAGTCAAAACCGAAGGCTGGGGAGGAATTAAATCCCGTGATGCTGGTAATATGGTCAAGCGAGCAATTGAAATGGCTGAGCAGCAAACGAAATCACCAAAGTAAATAAGCATGTACCATAATTGTTAAACGACGAATGCACACGAGAAAAAAACTAAAGAACAACTAGCGTATAGAAAAGGCGGAGCAATCCGTCTTTTCTTGTGCCAAGAACTCAGTATCTAGGATTTTGAAGAATAAAATCTATCAAACTAATAATACATAACACTACTCATTTCCGTTTCAGGAGCGTCACTAAAAATTCACTCGGTAATAATATAGCAAAACGTCTGTCCAAAGCCCTTCGAAAACGATAACAACAGGTTTTGAGCTTAAGGGACTGCCCGGTTTTTCTTATCCATGTTCTTTGTGGGATGATAAAAGAAGTAATCTCATAGATTTCTAAAATGCTCTGCTTCTAATCTGTTTTTTTTACCAAGTATGGAAGCTGAATCTCACTTCCGCATTCCTTATGCACTGTGTTAAAATAGGTGACAACATATTTGGGGAAAGGAGCAGATGAAATGTATTACGTAAAAGCACCTGCTAAAATAAATTTAACACTAGATGTACTACATAAACGCCCGGACGGTTACCATGAAGTCGAAATGATCATGACAACAGTGGATTTAGCAGACCGTATAGGATTAGAGGTAAGAGAAGACGGAGCAATACATATATTATCTGTGGACCGCTTCGTACCAAACGATCATCGGAATCTTGCGTATCAAGCGGCAAAGATTCTAAAAGACATGTATCGAGTGAAAAAGGGAGTTTCTATCACAATTGAAAAGAATATTCCTGTAGCGGCTGGACTAGCTGGCGGTAGCAGTGACGCAGCGGCCACGTTAAAAGGGCTAAATGTTATTTGGGAATTAGGCCTTTCTTTAGATGAACTTGCTGAAATAGGCACTAAAATAGGTTCGGACGTACCATTTTGTGTGTACGGCGGAACTGCTTTAGCAACAGGTAGAGGGGAGAGGATACAAGAACTTCCTTCTCCAGCCAATTGTTGGATCATCCTTGCGAAGCCAATACTGGGAGTATCGACTGCGGATATATACGGTAGCCTAAAGGTAAATGAAATAAAACATCCAAACACTGCTCAAATGATTCAATCTATTCAACAGAAGGACTTTGATCTAATGTGCGCTTCTGTCGGCAATGTGTTGGAGGATGTTACACTCAAGCTATACCCAGAGGTTGCTGGTTTAAAAGATCAAATGAAAAAATTTGGAGCTGATGCTGTATTAATGAGCGGAAGTGGTCCAACGGTGTTTGGTATAGTCGATCATGAGACAAGAGTCCAAAGAATTTACAATGGTCTTCGTGGATTCTGCGACGAGGTATATGCAGTTCGTTTAATGGGTGATCGGGAACCACTTGCTTAAATCCGGATGTTTGTGGTAAGTTTTCTATAAAACATTCGTCTTTGGAGGTGAAAGTATGAAATGGAAAAGAAGTGAACGGCTTGTAGATATGACTCACTATCTAATGGAGCATCCGCATAAATTAATCTCTTTGACGTTCTTTGCTTCTTTATATCAATCTGCTAAATCTTCCATCAGTGAGGATTTAACTATTGTGAAAGAAACATTTGAAGAAAGAGGCAGAGGTTTACTTGTTACTGTTCCAGGAGCAGCGGGAGGAGTCAAATTCATCCCTACAATGACTGGGGAAGATGCCTTACAAATAGCAGAAGATTTAATGGCGCAGCTTTCTAAAGTAGATCGTTTATTACCTGGCGGCTATTTGTATATGACGGACCTGTTAGGAAACCCATCCCTGATGAATAAAGTCGGGAAAGTATTCGCATCCGCATTTGCTCATGCAAAAATTGATGCCATTATGACGGTTGCTACAAAAGGTATACCAATTGCACATGCTATAGCTAGACATTTAAATGTCCCTGTAGTCATTGTACGTAGAGATAGTAAAGTAACAGAGGGTCCAACCGTAAGTATAAACTATGTATCGGGCTCGGCACGACGTATTCAAACGATGGTTCTTTCTAAAAGAAGTATGGAAAAAGGACGACGCGTTTTAATCACCGATGACTTCATGAAAGTCGGCGGAACGATTAATGGGATGAAGAGTTTATTAGAGGAATTCAATTGTGAGTTAGCTGGAATTGCTGTACTAGTAGAAGCAGAACACCAAGGGGAGCAATTAGTTGATGATTATATATCTTTAGTTAAGCTTCACGAGGTCAATGAAAAAGATGGTACAATTGCTTTAACACAGGGAAGTTACTTTGAGAAAGGTGGAAAACTAGATGAAAGCAGTATCAACAAATAATGCACCTGCAGCAATCGGTCCTTATGTACAAGGAATGATTGTGAATGGAATGTTTTACAGTTCAGGTCAAATCCCATTAACTTCTGCAGGAGAAGTAGTGGAAGGCTCTATTGCAGATCAAACTGCACAGGTTTTTGCTAATTTAGAGGCAGTATTGACAGAAGCCGGTTCATCTTTATCTCAAGTAGTAAAAACATTAGTCTTTTTAAAAGACATGAATGATTTCGCTGAATTTAACGAAGCTTATGATAAATATTTTGGTGGCCACAAGCCTGCACGTTCTGCGGTAGAAGTTGCAAGACTGCCAAAAGATGTAAAGGTAGAAATTGAAGTAATTGCAGTAGTGTAATAGTTAGGCTAAAGGTATTTTCTTCGGAGAATACCTTTTTTTGTTTGTCTGCAGCATTAATTATTTAAAATATTTAAAATATTATCCTCTGAAAGAAGGATTTAAGAAGTTTTTGTGGAATAACAAATAAATAGAGATATTTGTAACTAATAAAAGGGTGGTGAGAGAATGGAAGTAACAGATGTAAGATTACGTAAAGTAGTTACTGATGGCCGTATGCGGGCGATCGCTTCCATTACGTTTGACAACGAGTTTGTTGTGCATGATATTCGAGTAATAGATGGAAATAATGGCTTGTTTGTAGCTATGCCTAGTAAAAGAACGACAGAAGGCGAATTTAGAGATATTGCTCATCCAATAAGCGTTGGAACGCGTACCAAAATTCAAGACGCTATCCTTTATGCCTATCATTTAAGTAGTGAGGTTGAAGAAAAAATCGGAGAGCCAACTGTATAATTAGAAAGTAAAAACCATTTCTTTAAGAGGAATGGTTTTTTGTTGTCTAATAAAAATAGAAACAATCAAAAAGTTTGGTTTTCGTTCAATATTAGAAAAACAACGACAATTTAACCGATTCTTCAAGAAAATATACTATATTACTTGTTTTTCCATGTATTTGTCAAGAGATATTTCCTTGAAATCTCGCTTCATTTCGGCTATAGTCAAAAGAGTAAATTAGCCCACTGGAGGGAAATTGAAAAATGACAAATACTTATGCGGTTGTATTAGCTGCGGGTAAAGGTACACGTATGAAGTCTAGTTTATATAAAGTGTTACATCCTGTGTGTGGGAAGCCGATGGTAGAACATGTTGTAGCAAACTTGGAACAGCTTGGTGTGGAAAAAATCGTTACAATCGTAGGACACGGTGCAGAAAATGTACAACGTGGACTGGGAACGAGAAGCGAGTATGCTCTTCAAGAACAACAGTTAGGAACAGCTCATGCCGTTTTACAGGCTGAAGAAGTGCTGAAAAATCTAACTGGAACGACAATTGTAATCTGTGGAGATACCCCGCTTATCACGCCAGAAACAATGAAAGATTTGTTAGAGCACCATAACTCAACGGGAGCAAAAGCGACAATATTAACCGCGATTGCAGAAAATCCAACTGGTTATGGTAGAGTTATTCGTTCTGCCGATGGTAATGTTCAAAGTATTGTAGAACAAAAAGATGCTTCTACAGAGGAACAACTTGTACGTGAGATTAACTCTGGAACATACTGTTTCGACAACGAAGCACTATTTAAATCACTTAAGTTAGTGAATAATAATAATGCACAAGGCGAGTATTACTTGCCGGATGTTATTGAAATCTTACAAAAAGATAATGAAGTTATCTCTGCGTATGCTGCAAAGGACTTCGAAGAAATTTTAGGTGTGAATGATCGTATCGCTTTATCACAAGCAGAAGAAACAATGCGTTTCCGAATTGCAAGGCACCATATGCGTGAAGGGGTCACAATCATTGATCCTAGAAATACATACATCAGTAGTGAAGCTGTTATTGGAGCAGATACAGTTATTCAACCTGGAGTTATCATTGAAGGAAAAACAACAATTGGCATGAACTGTACAATTGGACCGAATAGTCACATTGTATCTAGTGTTATTGGTGATGAAACAACTATACACTCGTCTGTGGTGTTATCTAGTGAAGTTGGAGACCATACGTCTATTGGTCCGTTTGCCCATATTCGTCCTCAATCTGATGTTGGAGACGACGTGAAAATCGGTAATTTTGTAGAAGTGAAAAAATCCACAATAGGCAATGGAAGTAAAGTCTCTCATTTAAGCTATATGGGTGATGCTTCGATTGGAACTAACGTCAATGTTGGTTGTGGAACAATAACAGTGAATTACGATGGAAAAAATAAATTTATTACCACGATTGAAGACGATGCATTTATCGGTTGTAATTCTAACTTAATAGCACCAGTAACCATTGGCAAAAAAGCTTACGTGGCAGCTGGGTCAACTATTACAAAGGATGTACCTGGTGAAGCCCTTGCAATTGCAAGAGCAAGACAAGAGAACAAAGACGGCTACGTAAACAAACTAAATATAAAATAACCCATTATCCAGGAGGATTATCATGCCAGAACAATATGCAAATTCGAAGTTGAAAATATTTACCCTAAATTCCAATAGGGAGTTAGCAGATCAAATCGCAAAAGAAGTAGGAGTACCTCTTGGTAAAAGTACAGTTACTAGATTTAGTGATGGGGAAGTACAGATCAATATCGAAGAAAGTATTCGTGGATGCGACGTATTCATTGTTCAATCAACTTCAGGTCCTGTAAACGAACATCTTATGGAACTATTAATCATGCTCGACGCACTAAAACGTGCCTCAGCTCGTACAATTAGTGTAGTAATCCCTTATTACGGATATGCACGTCAAGACAGAAAAGCACGTGCTCGTGAACCAATCACAGCTAAACTTGTAGCAGATCTTTTAACAACTGCAGGTGCAACTCGTGCAATCGTACTTGATCTACATGCTCCGCAAATTCAAGGATTCTTTAATATTCCAATCGATCATTTAGTTGCAGCTCCAATTTTATCTGACTACTTCTTAGGTAAAAACTTTGACCCAGCAGAATTGGTAATCGTATCTCCTGACCACGGTGGTGTAACTCGTGCTCGCAAAATGGCGGATCGTCTAAAAGCACCAATCGCTATTATTGATAAACGTCGCCCTCGTCCAAATGTGGCAGAGGTCATGAATATTGTAGGTAATGTAGAAGGAAAAACTGCTATCTTAATCGATGATATTATTGATACAGCTGGTACAATTACAATCGCAGCAGCGGCATTGATGGAAAGTGGAGCAAAAGAAGTGTATGCTTGTTGTACCCACCCAGTATTATCTGGTCCTGCAATTGAACGTATTGATAACTCGGTTATTAAAGAACTAATAATTACAAACTCTATTCAATTAGCTGAAGATAAAACGTCACCAAAAATTAAAGAATTATCTGTTGCTAAATTGTTAGGAGATGCAATTGTTCGAGTATTCGAAGAAAAGTCGGTTAGTACCTTATTTGATTGATCTTTAAGATGTTTGAACTTTCGTGAAGATGGGTAGTTATATCTATAGAATCAAAATTTGGAAGGATGAAGAATAAAATGAGTACAGTTGTAAAAACGCAGAAACGTGATATAAAAGAGAATGCAAAACTTCGAAATAGTGGGTTTATACCTGCGGTTGTATATGGTTATCAATTAGAAACTCAGTCCATTGCTGTTAATGAAAAAGATTTTACGAAAACACTTCGTGAGGTTGGTCGTAATGGTGTTATGAAACTTGATGTTGACGGAAAATCAGTAAACGTTGTGTTGAATGATTATCAGATGAATGTTCTTAAAGGACAAATCATTCATGCTGACTTCTTAGCGATCAACATGAAAGAAGAATTAGAAGTAAACGTTGCAGTTAACTTAACGGGAACTTCAGTTGGAGTTTCAGAGGGTGGTATGCTTCAACAGCCAAATCGTGAAGTTACTGTTACAGTGAAACCTTCAGATATTCCGGATAGTATTGATATTGATGTATCTGGTATGGCTATCGGCGATATTTTGAACGTAGCAGATGTTAGAGAGAAAATCGATTTTCATATTATGAACGAAGATGACTATACATTGGCTACAGTAACAGCACCTCGAGTGGAAGAAGAAACTGAGGATACTGAGACTGAGTCAGTAGAAACAACAACAGAAAAATAATAATACAAAAGAGGTTGTCCTAAGGCAACCTCTTTTCTTTTATTTATGGTAAAATTAATAAAAACTTGTACTAAAGGAATGGAACGAAGATGAAAATTATCGTTGGTCTTGGAAATCCTGGAAAACAATATGAGGCTACTCGTCATAATATTGGGTTTCATGTAATTGATGAACTTTCTAATCGATTAAATATACCACTTATACAGTCTAAATTTAATGGGATGTATGGAATAGGTCATATTGGTGCTGAAAAGGTTATGCTTTTAAAACCATTAACGTATATGAACCTTTCCGGAGAATGTATTATACCAATGATGGATTACTACGAAGTGAATGATGATGAAATAGTCGTTATTTACGATGATTTAGACTTGCAAGTCGGCAAACTACGTTTAAGGCAAAAAGGTAGTGCAGGTGGACATAATGGGATAAAATCTATTATCCAGCATCTGGGTTCGCAGGACTTTAATCGAATTCGGATTGGCGTAGACCGTCCCAAAAATGGGATGAAGGTTCCAGACTATGTGTTATCTAAATTTAATGAAGATGAAAGAATAGAAATAATTCATGCCGTGAAGAAAAGTGCAGATGCTTGTCAAGATTGGTTAACAAAAAAATTTCTTGATGTAATGAATACATACAATGGTGCATAAAAAGTGGTGAACAGGTCTATACTTCCTATAAAGGAGGTTTTTATGGCCATGCCAATTCGTTATAAATGTCGCCATTGTGAAACAGAAATAGGGCAGCTGCCATTCGATCGCATAGATGATCAGTTTCTACAAAAACATGAAATTACACAAGAAGAACAACATATATATATTGAGAATGGAGCAGAGGGAGACTACACCGTGCAGTGCATATGTGAAGATTGTCAGGACTCCCTTCAAAAATTTCCAAATTACTATGCGTTAAAAAAATGGATACAGTAAATGCTTTGGCACGATTTCGTGCACAAAGCCTTTTTCTATTTAGATTGGGGGTACACAGATGGAACCTTTAAGTAATTTGTTGATCGAAGATATCCAAATACAAAAGCTAGTAAAAGAATTAGAGAGTGGTAGAGACCAACAGTTAATAACAGGTCTTACTTCAAGTGCTAGAGCTGTATTCACTAAGATGCTACATAACACACGACAGGGAGCTATAATGATCGTCACGCCTAACCTGTTGCATGCGCAAAAACTAACAGAGGATTTGATCAAACTAATTGGAGAGGAACTTGTACGTTTATATCCTGCTGAAGAGTTAATTGCAGCTGATATATCCATTACTAGTCCTGAACTCCGTGCGCAAAGACTAGAAGCACTGGACCACATGTTAACATATGATAATGGCGTATATATTGTTCCTATCGCAGGTCTTAAAAAACATATGCCGACCAAGAAAGACTGGCAAGCTAGTAGCATGTCTATTGCGGAAGGGGAAGAAGTTAATTTAGACGCTTTTTTACAAAGACTAGTGAATATGGGATATGTACGCCAACCAATGGTAACCGCTCCTGGAGAATTTGCTTTACGGGGCGGTATTATCGATATTTATCCACTATATTTAGAAAATCCTATTCGAATAGAACTGTTTGATACAGAAGTGGACTCTATTCGTACATTTTCTGCAGAAGATCAGCGGTCTTTAGAAAAACGGAAAGATATACGGATTTTACCGGCTACCGAATACGTGCTAACTGAAGAAAAGAAGCATCTGCTAGCTCATAAATTAGAAGAGGCATTAGCAGAAAGTTTAGAAAAAGTTAAAATCCCAGAAATAAGAGATCTTTTCTATCAAAATATCCAACAAGATATTGAGTTGTTAAAGCAAGGTGAGCAACCAAAAGAATATATGAAGTATGTATCTTTACTGGAAGAGAGTAATAGTTTTTTAGGGAATTACTTTAACGAAAATGGAACGATTTTATTTGACGAACTTGGAAGAATTCAAGAAGTGACAGAAACATTAGAAAGAGAAGAAAATGATTGGACTCTTGCTTTATTAGAAGAAGGAAAAACGGTACACCGTGTAAAACCTTCTTTTCATCTAAAAGAAATTATTCAGAAGTTTTCCAACGAAAAGCTGTACTTTTCTTTGTTTTCTCGTACTTTTTCTGGAATTACGATCAAAAAGAATATTAGCTTTTCTTGTAAACCAATGCAAAACTTCCATGGCCAAATGCATTTATTGAAAAATGAAATAGAGCGCTTTTCTCAAGGGAAGTTCCGCTTATTTATACTTGCAGATGGCGAAGAACGTATTCAAAAAATTCATGCAGTGTTAGAGGACTATGAGATTATTTCACAAATTGGTACTTCTGCAGAAGAGATGAAATCACCTGGTATTTTCATCGTGGAGGGAGATTTAGAAGCAGGTTTTGAACTTCCATTACAACGTATAGCCGTTATTACAGACTCCGAGCTGTTTAAACAAAAGCATAAGAAAAAAGCGAGAGCTCAAAAGGTCACAAATGCTGAGCGTATAAAAAGTTACTCCGAGATAAAAGCTGGAGATAATGTTGTACATATACACCATGGTATTGGGAAATATATTGGAATTGAAACATTGTTTGTGAATGGAATTCATAAAGATTATCTTCATATTCGTTATCGTGGAGAGGATAAGCTATTTGTCCCTGTGGATCAGATAGATCTCATTCAAAAATATGTTGCATCTGGTGAAAAAGATCCAAAGCTTCACAAATTAGGCGGAGCAGATTGGAAGAAGACTAAAACAAAGGTTTCAGCAGCAGTTCAAGATATTGCTGATGAGTTAATAAAGCTATATGCCAAACGAGAAGAAGAAGTAGGTCATGCGTTTGAACCAGATAGTGATATGCAGCAATCCTTTGAAGCAGCGTTTCCTTATGAGGAGACCGATGATCAGCTTCGTACTATTCAAGAAGTGAAAAAAGATATGGAAAAAGCCCGCCCAATGGACCGTCTTGTCTGCGGTGATGTAGGTTATGGTAAAACAGAAGTAGCAATACGAGCAGCATTTAAAGCTGTCATGGAAGGGAAGCAAGTGGCCTTTCTCTGTCCGACGACTATATTGGCGCAGCAACATTATGAAACAATGCTAGAACGCTTTCAAGATTTTCCAATTGAAGTAGGACTACTAAGCCGTTTCCGAAATAAAAAACAGCAAACTGAAACGCTTAATGGGTTAAAAAAGGGATTAGTCGACGTAGTAGTAGGAACACATCGAATCCTTTCCAAAGATGTCGATTACCAGGACTTAGGTCTTCTCGTTGTAGATGAGGAACAACGATTTGGGGTAAAGCATAAGGAACGGATTAAACAAATGAAAACAAATGTAGATGTCATGACTTTAACTGCTACACCTATTCCTCGTACATTGCATATGTCGATGATTGGAGTGCGAGATTTATCTATCATTGAAACTCCTCCTAAAAACCGTTTTCCAGTTCAAACTTATGTACTGGAACAAAATGGTGCATTAGTCCGTGAAGCAATTGAAAGAGAAATAGCACGCGGGGGACAGGCATTTTATCTATACAATCGAGTGGAAGATATTACGAGAAAAGTGGATGAGATACAAATGTTAGTTCCGACTGCTAGAGTGGGATTCGCCCATGGCCAAATGAGTGAAACAGAGCTAGAGTCAGTTATTATCAGTTTTATCGAGGGAGAATACGATGTTTTAGTTACTACGACTATTATTGAAACGGGTATTGATATTCCAAATGTGAATACACTTATTATTCAAGATGCAGATAAAATGGGACTCTCACAATTGTATCAATTGAGAGGTCGTGTAGGACGATCCAATCGCGTGGCCTATGCCTATTTAATGCATCAAAGAGACAAAGTGTTGACGGATGTGGCAGAAAAGAGATTGCAGGCCATAAAAGAATTTACAGAGCTTGGTTCTGGATTTAAGATTGCGATGCGGGATTTGTCTATTCGAGGTGCGGGAAACTTACTGGGCTCTCAACAGCATGGATTTATAGATTCAGTTGGGTTTGATCTTTATACGCAAATGTTAGAAGAGGCAATTGCCGAAAAACGTACTGGTATTAAAAAAGAGGATTTACCAGACATAGAAATTGCACTATCAACAGATGCTTATATTTCGGACGAATATATTCCCGATGGTTATCAAAAGATTCAAATGTACAAACGTGTCAAGGCAATGGATAAAGAGGAGGAGTACTTCGACCTCATAGATGAATTACAAGATCGGTTTGGAGATATACCTCTCGAAGCAGAAAAATTACTTCGTATTGCACGTATGAAGATTTGGGGTATAGCAGTAGGTGTAGAGTCTATTAAGGAAGTAAATAAAATTATATCGATTTCTTTAAATGCAGAAGGAACAAAGGCCATCAATGGCGCAAAACTCGTAGAAGAATCGATGAAATACGGACGTTCCGTTGGTTTTAATATGGACAATGACAAGCTTGTACTGACAATTGATGAGCGTAAAACAGGCAAATTTAATCCATTCGATGTACTAGAAGAGATGATGAGGTTGTTGCCCGAATCTAAAAAAGAAATAGCAGACGACAAATAGCAGCTTGCATATTTTTTGGTAATATGATGCATACTATGGCAGAAATGTACTTTAATTTCCAATCTGTCGAAAGTGAGGCATATTACATGAAAGCAACAGGCATCGTACGTCGTATTGATGATTTAGGTAGAGTAGTAATTCCGAAAGAAATACGTCGAACCCTTCGAATCCGAGAAGGAGATCCATTGGAAATTTTTACGGATAGAGAAGGAGAAGTAATCTTAAAAAAATACTCCCCTATTAGTGAGCTTGGAGATTTTGCGAAAGAATATGCGGAAACCTTATATGAAACCTTAGGTACTCCGGTGTTAATAAGTGACCGCGATGAAATGATTGCAGCTGCAGGATTTTCAAAGAAGGATTATCTTAATCGCAGACTCAGCCCGGGTGTGGAAGACATTATAGGTCAGCGTTCCATCGTAATGGAGAAACATGAAAACTCAGTTGAATGGATTCCAGGCGTAACTGAAACAGTTAAATCCTATTGTATTGCACCTATTATTGCTTCAGGAGATCCAATAGGAGCGGTATTTATTATTTCGAAGGTACACTTTATTGGAGAAGCTGAGCTAAAAGCAATTGAAACTGCTGCAAATTTTTTGGCAAAACAAATGGAAAGTTAAAAAAGTCTTCCTCTTTTACAAAAGAGGAAGACTTTTTTTGTTACAATATTCCTAACGTATGATGGGAGTAGGATTGGTTATGGGTAATGAATGGAATATGAAAACGTATATGAAGGGTGCAGCAATGCTGACGGTTGCAGCTATTATTGTCAAGCTACTTAGTGTTGTTTACCGGGTGCCTTTTCAAAACCTGGTGGGAGATGAAGGATTTTATATTTATCAGCAAGTGTATCCGTTCATTGGGATTATCACTACTTGGACCTCGTTTGGTTTTGCGGTGGCATTGTCTAAAATTTTATCGGACTATAAAGCACTTGGAAAAAACTACGCCATTCCAAGAGTAAAGCAGATTGCTTTTTATTTTATTGCACTTATTTCTATATTATTTTTCATTTTATTGTTTATGGGTGCTGAATTTTTAGCAGAAGCAATGGGTGATGCAAATCTAGCGCAGTTATTAAAAGCTGGTTCTTTTGTCATTTTACTAATGCCAATGCTTGCTGTATTAAAGGGCGACTTTCAATCAGACGGTCGCATGCAGCCAGTCGCTTATGCGCAGGTGGTAGAGCAGGCGGTCCGAGTATTTGTTATTTTATTTGGTACATGGATTATCATTTCTAATAGTTTTGATCTATATAAAGCAGGAAGTATGGCTATGTACGGTGCGGTGGCAGGAGAATTAGCTGGAGTCATACTACTGTCCTATATTTATTGGAAATCGATGAAACAAACTAGGAAAGTGAAGATTACCCAAGATGATGTACCCATTTGGCCAATCGTAAAGAACTTAACAATCATTAGTATCAGTGCTAGTATCAGTGCTCTATTATTCCTATTGTTTCAGCTGGTCGATTCGTTTACAGTTTTCCAAGCCCTTTTAGATAGTGGTATGGATAGGCAGCAAGCAATGGAGAAAAAAGGAGTCTATGATCGGGGACAACCACTTGTCCAATTAGGAATAGTAATAGCGTCCACACTTTCCTTGGCTATTGTTCCGCTAGTAGCTCATCGGATGAATAAAGGTTCAGGAAGGACTGCAGTCCCTTTCATGCAGCTAACATACCGAGTTTCTTTTACATTTGGGGTTGCCGCAGCGATGGGACTAATCGTTGTACTCCCGTATGTCAATGAAATGCTATTTCAAACAAAAGAGGAATCCACGACTTTAATGGTTTTTTCTTTTCAAATTGTCTGGATGTCTTTAATCCTTACCTTAATGGCTATGCTACAAGGTAGTGGAATGGTGAAGGTGCCTACTTTTTTCTTGTTGCTTGGGGTCTTGTGTAAGTGGCTGTTAAATAGTTTACTCGTTCCCGCTTACGGAGTATTAGGAGCAGCTGTCTCAGGAAATATTAGTTTAGCGATTATCTATATGTTGATGTGTTATTATTTTAAAAAGACTTGGAATATCCAATTTGCTCCTGCTGTTTTTTATAAAGGAATTATAAAAGCTTCCATTTTGATGGTAGTTTGTGTGGTTGCTTATGTAATATTGGGAGATGCTGTATTATTTGATCATCTTTCTAGTAGAATTCAATCGATTGTCATTTCGCTAACTGCGGTTACGCTCGGTGCCGCGATTTTTTTAGTAAGTATTGCAAAAAGACGAGTAATCGCAGAGAAAGAGTGGTTTTTGTTGCCATTTGGTAGAAGGATGGCCACTTTTCAGTTATGGTTAAATAAAGAAAAGTAAGGTTGTGAGTAAAATGAATGAAATTACGATAATTGGTCTTGGCGCAAGTGATTTAGATCAGCTACCATTAGGTATATATAAAAAATTAAAATCAGCCGGTTATTTATATGTTCGAACGGAGCAGCACCCAGTTTTAGAGGAATTAAAAGCAGAGGGCCTTTCCTTCACAAGTTTCGATGCAGTGTATGAAAATAACGATCAATTCGAAGGTGTCTATGAAGAGATTGTAAAACAGCTTTTAGCCTTCGCAGAGGAGCATCCGATTATGTATGCAGTACCTGGGCATCCATTAGTTGCCGAACAAACAGTGCAGCTATTAATCGAAGCAGAAAAACAAGGGAAGGTTAAAATCCATATAGAAGGTGGACAAAGTTTTCTAGATCCCATTTTTTCAGCTTTACGAATTGATCCAATAGAAGGATTTCAATTACTAGATGGTACTAGCTTCAAGCGAGATGAGGTTCAAATGAATGCGCATGTGCTAATTGGTCAAGTATATGATGCATTTAGTGCATCCGAAGTAAAGTTAACTCTTATGGACAAATATCCAGATGATTATGAGGTAACAATTGTCACTGCTGCAGGGTCTGCTACAGAAAGTTTAACGAAGGTTCCATTATTCGAATTGGATCGAGTGATGAAGTTAGACAATTTAACTACATTATATGTTCCACCGATTCATGAAAAAGAAAACCGCTTAAAAGAGTGGCAAACGCTTCGTCAAATTATAGCTGAATTACGTGGTCCTAACGGGTGTCCGTGGGATAAGGAACAAACACATACAACCTTAAAGAAATACGCCGTGGAAGAGGTATATGAGCTTCTGCAAGCAATTGACGAGGAAAATGATGATCATATTGTAGAAGAGCTAGGGGATGTCCTGTTACAAGTGTTTTTACATGCTCAAATAGGAGAAGATAACGGATACTTTAGTATGGAAGATGTATTAAACTCTATTTCGGACAAAATGATCCGTAGACACCCCCACGTATTTGGTAGCGTAAAAGCAGATAGCACGGAGGATGTTCTACGTAATTGGCAACAAATAAAGGCCCAAGAAAATAGAGGTTCTGGGGATTCCTTATTAGAAGGGGAAATGCGAGCAGATTCATCTCTACTTACATCGTTTAATTATCAAAAGAAAGTAGCGAAGGTTGGGTTTGATTGGCCAGACGTTTCAGGGGCTTGGGATAAGTTTGAGGAAGAGCTGGGCGAATGGAAGAAAGAACTAGCGGATGGTACGAAGGAATCTCAAGTTGATGAATTGGGTGATTTGTTATTTACTGTTGTAAACTTAGCGCGTTTTTATAATTTATCTCCGGAGCAGGCAATGATTCAGGCTAATAAGAAATTCAAAAGCAGATTCCAATTTATAGAACAGAGTGTAAAAAGCGGAAAAGGTCATTTTTCACAATACACTTTAGAAGAGCTAGACGAATATTGGAAAGAAGCAAAAAAATTAGAGGGGCAGTGACCTAAATGAGATTAGATAAGTATTTAAAGGTTTCGAGACTTATAAAACGTAGAACATTAGCAAAAGAAGTAGCAGACCAAGGTAGAATAACGATAAATGGCAAAGTAGCAAAAGCGAGCTCAGATGTAAAAGGTGGAGACGAACTGTCGATCAGATTCGGACAAAAAGTAGTAACAGCAAAAGTTGATGCAGTAAGAGACTCTGCGAAAAAAGAAGAGGCTGCATTGATGTTCACGATTCTAAAAGAAGAGAGATTAGAAAAAGTAGATCCAGAATTTATTGATGACGAAGATTAATAAGAATAAATGGGCATAAAGACGCATAAAATTATCGAAAAAAGGGGTACTGTTTGGTTGTGACGGAAGTCACAACCAAACAGTACCCCTAAAAATTTACTCGGTAATAATATAGCAAAACGTCTGTCCAAAGCCCTCCGAAAACGACAGAAACAGGTTTTAAAATGACTAGGCATATCTTTAGGAAGTTTTTTCTGATTCAGAATCGTTCCTATGGTGCCCTTAATATTCAGGAACACTGGAATCTAGGAAGTACCAAATAGAAATTAAATAGTTTCTTGTCAGTTGAGAAAAAAAGCATGGTTGTAGTCATGCTTTTTTTTTATGAGCATACAATAAAGTAGGACAAGAGAGGAGAGAGTATATATGCAATATCAAGCAGAAAGCCAAACTATTACCATTCCATCGGGGGACCACTTGATTTCACTTAGAAATCGTAAGCGTATGGACCTGACATCTGTAAAGTCTATTGAAAAATTCGATCAACAAGAATTTTATGTGAGAACTTCTCAGGGTGTACTTCACATCAAAGGAGATGACTTAAAAATTGTCCATCTAGATGTTGATAAAGGATTACTAACATTGGAAGGAATCGTTCGAGCGATGCAATATGATGATGAGCAAAGTTTAGAAGGCGCTAGAGGATTACTTCATAAATTATTCGGATGACACTCTCATTACAATTCTTTAGTCTGTTACTAATGGTCTTTAGTGGAGTATTGGTAGGGGCAATAATCGAAGGAACGCGCTTTGTAACGGGAAGTTTCCCTAGGCGTTCCTACGTTTATAAATATCGTGTGGTTCTCGAAATATTTGTATGGATCACCCTTGGACTTGGTTCTTTTTATATTCTTTTTGAAATACGCGATGGCATATGGAGAATTTATGATCCGCTTGCGCAAATAGTAGGTATTCTTTTATACGATCAGTTATTTCAACCAGTGTTTCGTCTAATGGGTAGAATTTTTTTGCGTTTGATCATCCAACCAATTTGGTGGATAATTTACTTCATTTGGATAGTAGTTAATAAAATTATTCACCTAATCTGGATGCTTATCTCATTCATCTTGAAACCATTTCGTTTATTCTTTCAAAAAACATGGCATTTGGCACTTCAGAAAAAGCCGAGCTTGCGTTATAATAAAAAGTAAACTAAAAAAACGAAATAGTTTGATAGGAGAGGCGAAATGGGAGAGAAGCAAAGAAACATACCTGCACGGAAACAAATTGCATCGATTAATACTGACTATGTTCGCTCTATCGAACGCCAAGAAAGTCGAAACAAAGCCAAAAAAGTTCGTTTAGCAAGACGATTAGTTTTCTTTACAATTATGTCTGTTGCTCTAGTCGGGTTTTTAGTATCTACATTACTGAACAGTAAAAGTGCATATGAAGAAAAACAATTACAAAAAGAACAAGTGGCTCAAGAGTTGGAACAAGTGAAGGAAGAGCAAGAAATGCTTAAAGTGCAAATTTCAAAGCTGAACGACGATGAGTACATTGGCAAACTACTAAGAAAACAATATTTCCTTTCCGAAGAGGGTGAAATTATATTTACTTTACCCGGAAAAGAGGAAAAATAATTAAAAAAAACTAAAAGCAAAAGAGTAGTCTTATTGACACTCTTTTTTTGTTAGCTATAATAAGGATAAGGATTTGAATGAAAAATCATACAAATTCTAAAAGAGTCGCTATAATTTTAAGGAGGAGCATTTTTTTTATGTCAATTGAAGTAGGCAGCAAGGTACAAGGTAAAGTAACAGGAATCACAAATTTTGGAGCATTCGTCGAACTACCAGGAGGCTCAACAGGTCTTGTTCACATAAGCGAAGTTGCGGACAATTATGTGAAAGATATTAATGAGCATTTAAAAGTTGGAGACATTGTCGAAGTTAAAGTGATGAATGTTGAAGCGGATGGCAAAATCGGATTATCAATTCGTAAAGCGAAGCCTCAAGCGGAAAGACCAGAGAGACCAGAACGTCCTCAGCGTCCACGTGGCGGCAATAATCGCCCAAATGATCGCGATCGTCCTATGAAAGAGAATTTTGAGCAAAAAATGACTAGATTCTTGAAGGATAGCGAAGATCGTTTGTCTACGTTAAAGCGTGCAACTGAATCTAAGCGTGGTGGCAGAGGCGCTAAAAGAGGATAATTTGCTGTCTGTTTTACGATAGAAAAAATGTCATATAGATAAAAAGGTGTTAGTCTTTGCTAACACCTTTTTTTTGTACCTAAAATATGAGAAAAAGCATATCCTTAAATAAGGAAAACTAATTTTCATAATAATTCATAGGTATGTTTCGAACTTTCGAGGAGGTTTTTAGGTGGATGCAATGGATGTGCTAACGAATATAGAACATGTAAAAGCATATTATCAACCGATTTTTAGTGCGGATGAACATATAGTGGTTGCTTATGAAGTTATAGGGAAGCTTGGAAATGGAGAAAAGCTCATCAACTTAAACTCTTTTGCATATGATGAGGATATTCCAGTAGAGTATCGATTAGAATTTGAGCATAAGATTCTTGGCTTAGCCCTCTCAGAATTAACGGAAAAGGCAAAAAACTATGATATATACTTACCATGTAACGCAAATTTACTCATACTAGATTATGGGGAGAGTTACTTCGATATTATTAATGAATATGTTCCAGAAGATTCGCTTTCACGAATTGTACTAGTCCTGTCGGAACATGATTTTAAAGGCGATTTTAGCCAACTTAGTAATATACTCAGATATTACCGAACATACGGGTTGAAAATAGCCATAAATCAAGTGGGTTCAGAAAGCCATTTAGATTATATAAAAATGTTGTCGCCAAATATATTAAAAGTAAATATAGAAAAACTCAACTATGAGTCGTGGAGTGCACAAAATGATTTATTTACATCCCTAGGCTCGTTGGCACGTAGAATAGGGGCCAACTTGTTATTTGAGGGAATTGATAGTGTTCACCAACTTCAATTTGCTTGGAAGAATGGTGGAAGATATTATCAAGGGAAGTATTTAGCAGATGCTCAAACAGGTACAATTTCAAGAGATTCATTAAAAGATCATTTCAAGGAAAAGTGCCAGCAATTTATTACGACAGAAAAGCGGTTACTGGAAGAGAAATACATTCAATTGAAAAACCTGCAGATTATGTTAGAAAAGGCGATTAGGCATATAAATCCAACTAGTGATAGTGTCGAGCAATTATTACTACTTGCAGAAGAGTTAGAGGATTGTTCATTTCGTATATATATTTGTGATGAAGATGGATTCCAATTATCTCCTAATATTATGCGTGTCGACAAAAAATGGGATGTGCAAGAAGATGCGGTCAATAAAAACTGGAGTTGGCGTCCGTATTTTTTAAAAACAATTATCAAAATGCGTAATGACCAAAGTGGAGAGTTTTCCGATATGTATAGCGACATTGTTACGGGAGAAATGATGCGCACATTCTCCATTCCGCTAAATGATAACGAATATTTGTTTATTGATATATCTTATGAATATTTGTTTAGACATAATATTTTTAGGTGAAATATATAAGTAAATGGAGGGTTAATTAGTGATGAAAAAGGAACTATTTAAAGCATATGAGCAAAAGCCGCAGCCTTTGCTCATGAACAAACATCTAAAGAAACTCTCTTTTTTCAAAAAAATAACGTCCACATATTATCCAAAAGCTTCACCAAAAGAATGAAATAGATTGGGTCAAAGTTTTCCTCAAAAGATAAGAAAGTATATAAAAATACAGCATGCACACCAGTTTTACATGGCTTTTAAGAATGATTAATACTACTGATTTCCGTTTCAGCGGACCCTTTACGTGGGCACGGCTTCAATCTCCTCGGGCCAACAGGATGTTGGTCACGAAGGCGTTGCGATCGCGAGGTGGTGTTCTTAGCCTTTGTCCCTTTCAAATGTTCCTGCGGGGCTTTCAGCTCGTGATGTTCCCACAGGAGTCGCCACTTTCACTCCAATCAATTAAATGAGTAGTACTAAACTAGGGGATATTGCATAGACTCTCGCTTAGATTATAATAGCAGCCAGATTTAATATAGTGAAAAACCGTCTGAAGCATTAGGGATACTATTCTGGAAAGAAGGATGTAGAAAGTAGATATCCTTTTATACCAGAGGAAATAAAGAGAAATAGTTAGTGTTCACTAAATAAAGAAGCGAAATAGCGAACGAAATTGCATCTTCGGGAGCTACTTCTCTATATAGGAATTTTGCTTTTCTCTAGTTACCCCAAAAATGAACTAACCCATTTCTAAAAGTTGTAGAAGGGCATCGTAAAGGTTAATAGCCATAAGATTACCGAGAAAAAAGATGCTGGTCGTGACTTCAGTCACGACCGGCATCTTTAAAAAATCAAACGGTATTAATATAGCAATAAGTCTGTCCAAAGCCCTTCGAAAACAGTAGAAATAGGTTTAGACCCTAAAGGACTGGGCGTATTTTGCCTGGTTTTCCTCATTGGAGACTATTTTCGCTCAGTAATGCTCTTTAAGTATTTCGCTTAATTTGACAATTCAAGACATAAAAAAGCAGTTCCTAGGATTATTAGGAACTGCTTTTTCTGTGATGACCCCTACGGGATTCGAACCCGTGTTACCGCCGTGAAAGGGCGGTGTCTTAACCGCTTGACCAAGGGGCCGTAAAATATGGCGGCCGAGGGGATCGAACCCCCGACCTCACGGGTATGAACCGTACGCTCTAGCCAGCTGAGCTAGGCCGCCGTTTTTAACGAACAAATTATATATTACAAGCGTTTTGCCAAAGTGTCAATGCTTCTTTAAGGGAATTTTAAAAAGATTAATAGAAAGTTTGTTGGCAAAATTCGCGCTATTTAGTTTATTAGCTGATGAAGTCGAAAAGTTATTTTAAGTACATGTCAGAAACAGACATACTTTTTGTAGTGATACTAGGTATACTTCCATCAATAGTTGAATAGGAGGTATTCGCTTTGAAGACGATTTATGAACAGGAACAAAAACGCAGTTTATCGTTGAGAAAGATCACGGAGGGTTTGAAAGCCAGAAGAATTACTCTTTTCTTTTCATTCATTTTTCTACTACTTTCATTTTTTCTAGCACAGGTTGTATTGTTCGAGGCCTCAGTTCCGTTTTTTCTTCCTCTTTGGGCACTAGTAAATCTAAGGTTTCAACGCTATGTACCTTGGACAATAGTAGGTGCTATTTTAGGTAGCTTTACGCTAGGGTTTGGACAAGTCATTATTCATGCATTACAGGCATTATTATTTCCATTTTATCAGAATAGATTTATTAATAAAATTCCTTTACCTATATTTGTACTGATAGACGTTGTATTTATACAGATTGTATGGCAGTTTGTTTCGTATGGCGGGGAGATTCCACTTACTATATGGCTAGCCGTTGGATATGAAGGCGTATTAAGTTTGTTTATGACTATATTTTTGTTTCAGTTATTCCTCCCATTTCCGGACTTATTGCATAAAAGGTGGACGGGAGAAAGAATGGGGGCTGCGTTGCTTATAGGAGCGCTCGTGTTAACGGGAATGTCTTCGTATATATTTGGGTATGTTTCGATTCCGCTTATGGCCGCTCATCTCGTAATCGCCGTATCAGCAGCTATTGGTGGTGTCCAACTTGCCACGGTGGTCGCCGTACTATCTGGAACAATATTAAGTATTTCTAAACTTAGCTTTAGCGGAATGATTGCAGTATACGCAGTAACTGGCTTCTTGGCCGGACTTCATAAGCCTTTTGGGAGGCTGTGGCAAGCCTTTAGTATGCTAGGGGCGACTTTTTTCTTTATTTTATATGATCGCAGCTTACCATTAGACTCTGTTTATATTGGGTCACTAGTTGTTGCTTCCTTATTATTTTTTATGGTTCCCTCTGCGTGGATTAAGCAATTGAAGGATCAGTTATACCCTGATACAACAAGCGTTCTGTTAAGAAGACAAAAGTGGATGACGGAAAAAGTAAATCATCAGCTCCAAGAGTTTCAGCATTTTGTCGATTTTATCACACGGTTTATATCCGAGAGATTTGATTCGAAAGCATTGAGAAAAGACGAAAAAACAGAGCCGCTACCTATTTGTCGTTCATGTTTTCAATATGAAAAGTGTTGGGGAGAGAAATCCAATGGGATGCCTGTATTGATAAAAGAGTGGGAGGAACAGCCTAGAAAATCCAGAATGCAAACAGAAAATAGAATTCAGTATAAATGCGTAAAACCAGTTCAAGTGATGCATGAGCTGAAGGGAAAAGAAGCTAAACAGCAGCTTACGTATGAATTGCAGCATGGGAAAAAGATGTTTGCACTCAAACTGAAAGATATGGGTAATCATATGAGCGGATTAATGAGTAATTTAGAAAATAATATAACTATGTACTCTTCTCATGAAGAAGTGATTAGACAAAAATTCCAACAAGCCAATATACCTTTCTTTCAAATAGATGTATTGAATATAGAGATTGGACAAATGGAGATTGTTTGTTGTTTACCTATTGAAGCAAGAGCAAAGATGGTAGGAGAACGTTTAATAGTTCCGCTTATGTACGAACTTTGGAATGAGCCATTTGAAATCTCTGTGATGAAAGAAATCGATCATCCTTATGAACATATTCAACTAACTTTTAAATCCTCCGTTCGCTTTCACATTAAGCATGACGTGTATACATCATCTAGTAGAAATACAATCTATTCGGGTGATGCTCATGCAGTGTTCCCATTACACCCGGGTTTGATGGCAGTTATCTTATCGGATGGAATGGGGAATGATGTAGAGGCGCACCGAGAAAGCCGACGTGTCATGCAGTTCATGAGGGAATGTTTAAATAAAAAAATGGATCCAGAAACTACAATGCATACACTGCATTACATGATGAGCCTTCAAAATGACAATGACAGCTATGCAACAGTAGACCTAGCTTTAATAGATTTGCAAAAAGGCGAGTTATGGTCTTGGAAGGCAGGAAGTATGTCGACATATCTAATACGTGGGAATGAAATGAGAAAAATAGAAAGTAAACATGTCCCATTTGGTTTCTTGCCTACCTTCTCCATTGAAGCGAGAAAAATGGACCTCAAAGACGGTGATGTATTGGTCATGTTATCAGACGGTGTATTCTCAAGTAATACAACTGTCGAAAAGCAGGAGCAGTATTATCAAAAAATATTACAGGACCCAACAATGAATGCAGAGCGTTTTGTGAAAAAGTTAGAAGAGACATACTCACTACCGGGAGATGATCGAACCGTTATTTTCATGCAAATAGAGCATGTAGTACCAGAATGGTCCCTCTTCACACCACGCCAAACAGCCAAACACCAAGAAAAAATGGTACACTAATAGAAATGCGGCTGGCACCCGGAGTCTGGACAGAGAAGAAAAGTGGTACGTATGCACAAAGTAACTGTCCGTTGAAGTCTTAGGACTCCGCGGACAGTTTACTACTAGAATGATCAATCATAGAGGTGGAAAATGCATCCTTTTATTTTAAAAGTAAAGAAATATATAGATAAGCATCAGTTGATTCAAAGTGGAGATCGTCTACTACTAGCTTGTTCTGGGGGAGCAGATTCTGTCGCTGCGGTACTTACCTTTCACGAACTCAAAGAATTATATAACTTGCAGCTAGGGATTGTTCACACAGACCATCAGCTTCGCGGAGAAGAGTCGGTAGAAGATATGCACTTCGTTGAACAATTGGCCGATAGGTTAGACATTCCTTTTTATGGAACTACACTTGAAGTCCCTTCTAGAGTGGCAGCAGAGGGTGGAAATGTTCAGGTGATCTGCCGTGAAGAACGTTACGCTTACTTTGATATTGTTATGAAACAAGAGCATTTTGATAAGTTGGTACTCGGACATCATGCAGACGATCAGATAGAAACGATAGTTATGACATTGGTTAGAGGGACTTTGTCATCCTCCCTAACAGGAATACCGATAACAAGACCTTTTTCCGGGGGAAGCATCATTCGTCCGTTCTTATGTGTAACAAAGGAAGAGATTTTGGCTTTTGTTCAGTTTCAAGAGCAATCCTTTAGACATGATCCTAGCAACGATAAACATACATATACAAGAAATCGTATGCGTCACACTGTAGTGCCTCTTCTACGCCAAGAAAATGTGCATGTGGCAGATAGTATCCAGACATTCGTAGAAAAACAACAACAAGATGATACTTTTTTACAGATGCTTGCAAAAGAAAAGTTTGACCAGGTTGTGACATTTAAAAGTAAATCGAGCTTTTTTATGGATACAAAAGAGTTTAGCGAAATTCCAGTTGCTTTACAAAGAAGAGTGATTCTAATACTATTGAGGTATATGTATGATAGCTCTAATACGCTATTAAATAATCGCTTAATCGAATCTATTTTAGGTGCTTGTAATGAGCAGGATGGTAATATAATAATTCATTTGCCAAAAGATTTTTTCCTCATACGTCATTACAGTCAAGTTCAGTTTTCCTCTACTCCCCTTCAATCTCTACCTATTCAAAGTCAAATGATTGATGAGGATTGTTGGATGGAAGTTGGTGCTGGTTTTTCTATATACCTGACTAGAAACTTAAACGAGCAAATCCCTTCCGATGAAAAGTGGTTTATCCAACTGGAAAATGATTCACTACCTCTTTCTATAAGACGGAAGATGGAAGGAGATCGAATACATCTAAAAGGGATGTCTACTCCAAAAAAAGTTTCCCGATTGTTTATTGATGAAAAAGTTTCGACTGAAGAACGAAGTGTTTGGCCAATACTTGTATCAGCCAAAAATGGTATAATGGCAGTAATAGGTCTTCGTTACGCGCAGCAATTTGAAAAAGAAAGAAATACACAAAATTTTGTAATATATGTAAAGAGTTTTTAAGCCATAGGAGGATTCACTATGTTAGAAAAGGATATCTTGGAAGTTTTGTTATCTGAGGAACAAATTAATCAAAAAACGCGAGAATTGGGTGCTTTATTAACGGAAGAGTACAAAGGTCAGTACCCACTTGCAATTGGAATTTTAAAAGGTGCAATGCCTTTTATGTCCGATTTGATGAAACGAGTAGATACATACATTGAAATGGACTATATGGATGTTTCAAGTTATGGAAATGCAACAGTTTCTTCTGGAGAAGTTAAAATCGTAAAAGATTTAAACACAAGTGTGGAAGGTAGAGACATTTTAATAATCGAAGACATTATCGATAGTGGGATGACATTAAGTTACTTAGTAGATCTTTTCAAATATCGTAAAGCAAAATCGATTAAAATCGTTACGTTATTAGACAAACCAACTGGTAGAAAAGTAGACTTAAAAGCAGACTTTGTTGGCTTTGAAGTACCAGATGCATTTGTAGTTGGATACGGTTTAGACTATGCAGAAAAGTATCGTAACTTACCATATGTAGGGGTATTGAAGAAAGAAGTCTACAGTTTTTAATTTAAAGCCTATTTAGAAGGCTTTTCATTGTACGTCCAAAAATTCGTATGATAAGATTATCATTAGTTTTTCTGTTTAGTTTGTGAGGAGGCTGGGAATGAATCGAGCATTGCGCTACGCCATATTATACTTATTAATATTTTTTGTAATCGTTGGGATTTTCGCTACATTCAATACGAGCAATACAACGACTAAAAATATTAAATTTAACGAATTTATGACTTCTTTAGAAAAAGGAGAAGTAACAAGTGTTACATTACAACCTGAATCGGGTGTCTATTACGCTGAAGGTGAAATGAAAGGCTATAAAGAAGGAGAGAAATATTTAGCTATTCTCCCTTATAATAGCCAAGAATTACAGACAAAAATTTATACATTGGCAACATCCAATTCAGTACCTGTGGAATATAAAGAAACGCCTAAAACAAGTGGTTGGGTTCAATTCTTTACTGGGTTATTACCGTTCTTAATTATTATCATTTTATTCTTCTTCTTATTAAGCCAATCACAAGGCGGGGGTAACCGTGTGATGAACTTCGGTAAGAGTAAAGCGAAGTTGTACGATAATGATAAGAAAAAGGTTAGATTTGAAGATGTCGCTGGTGCAGATGAAGAAAAAGCTGAACTAGTAGAAGTAGTAGATTTCTTGAAAGATCCACGTAAATTCGAGGAAATTGGAGCCCGTATACCTAAAGGGATTCTATTAGTAGGTCCTCCAGGTACTGGTAAGACATTACTTGCTCGCGCAGTTGCGGGTGAATCTGGCGTGCCGTTCTTCTCTATTAGTGGATCGGATTTCGTAGAAATGTTTGTTGGTGTTGGGGCTTCTCGTGTACGTGATTTATTTGAAAATGCGAAGAAAAATGCACCATGTATCATCTTTATAGATGAGATTGATGCAGTAGGTCGTCAACGTGGAGCTGGACTTGGTGGAGGTCACGATGAACGTGAGCAAACACTAAACCAATTACTTGTTGAAATGGATGGTTTCGGTGCAAACGAAGGTATTATTATCGTTGCTGCAACAAATAGACCGGACGTTTTAGATCCTGCACTTCTTCGTCCAGGTCGTTTTGACCGTCAAATTACTGTAGGTCGCCCAGATGTTAAAGGCCGTGAAGCAGTACTGCAAGTACATGCTCGTAATAAGCCACTTGATGAATCAGTGGACTTAAAAGCGGTTGCACAACGTACACCAGGATTCTCTGGAGCGGACTTAGAAAACTTATTAAACGAAGCAGCTTTAGTAGCGGCTAGAAGTAATAAGAAAAAAGTAGATATGCGCGATATTGATGAAGCTACAGACCGAGTTATTGCAGGACCTGCTAAAGCAGGGAAAGTTATCTCGGAAAAAGAACGAAATATTGTTGCATATCATGAAGCGGGGCATGTGGTTGTTGGTTTAACTTTAGACGATGCAGAAATCGTTCATAAAGTGACTATCGTACCTCGTGGTCAAGCGGGTGGTTACGCAGTAATGCTTCCTAAAGAAGATCGTTACTTTATGACAAAACCAGAGTTACTAGATAAAATTGCTGGGTTACTTGGTGGTCGTGTAGCGGAGGACGTTATTTTCGGTGAAGTATCTACCGGAGCTCATAATGACTTCCAACGCGCAACAGGCATTGCTAGAAAGATGGTTACAGAATATGGGATGAGTGACAAGCTTGGGCCAATGCAATTCGGTCAAGCGCAAGGAGGCAACGTCTTCTTAGGTCGTGACTTTAACTCAGAACAAAACTATTCGGATGCAATTGCTTATGAAATTGACCAAGAAATGCAGTCAATGATTAAAGAACAGTATGCTCGTACGACACAAATATTAACGGAAAAACGTGAATTATTAACATTAATCGCGAAAACGTTACTAGAAGTAGAAACATTGGATGCAGCTCAAATTATGCATTTAAAAGAACATGGTACACTTCCTGAACGCTCATATGAAGAGTTAGATAAAAAAGCAGCAATTGAGCTTAAAAAAGAAGAAGTATCGGATGCAGTAGGTGCTCCTGCTGATCCATCTATCAGTGATTTGCCAAAAGAAGAGGTTTCACTAAGTGAAACAAAAAGTCCAGTTCAAGAAGAACGTAGAGATTAATAGATAAGAATAGAAGCTGATTGCCTCGTATAAACTCGAGGCAATCAGCTTTTTTCTTCTTCTCTATATATGGTATGATGTTTGGGAAACTTAACAAAAAAGTGAGGATTAGCAAGATGATACTTGTCTTAGATACGGGAAATACTAATATTGTTTTAGGGGTTTACGAAAATGATAAGTTAATCCATCACTGGCGAATGGAGACAGATCGTTTAAAAACAGAGGATGAATATGGAATGCAGGTGAAGGCGCTATTTTCTCATGCTACCATCTCTTTTGATCAAATAGAGGGCATTATTATTTCTTCTGTAGTTCCACCTATTATGTTCACATTAGAAGCGATGTGTAAAAAATATTTTGGCATTAAACCATTAGTAGTAGGTCCTGGAGTAAAAACAGGATTAAATATTAAGTATGAAAATCCACGTGAGGTTGGGGCAGATCGTATAGTGAATGCAGTAGCTGCTATTCACGAATATGGAAGTCCGTTAATTATTGTAGATTTCGGAACTGCTACGACCTATTGTTTTATCAATGAACGGAGAGAATATATGGGTGGAGCTATTGCGCCAGGTATTGGTATTTCAACAGATGCCCTTTTTAATAGAGCCAGTAAGCTTCCGCGTATAGAGTTGACAAGACCCGAGAGTGTTATTGGGAAAAATACAGTTGCCGCTATGCAAGCGGGAATAGTATATGGCTATGTAGGACAAGTTGAGGGTATCGTAAATCGTATGAAAAAAGTATCGAAGCAAAATCCAAAAGTAATAGCAACAGGTGGTATGGCTTCCTTAATCGCAGACGAAACAACTATAATGGATGTTATTGATCCATACTTAACGTTGAAGGGTTTGTATTTAATTTATCAACGAAATAATGATGAAAGAGGTTATAAATAATGAGTGATTATTTAGTAAGAGCTTTAGCTTTTGAAGGGAGTGTACGTGCATTTGCAACTCGTACAACTGACACTGTGGGGGAAGGGCAAAGACGTCATGGGACTTGGCCGACTGCATCCGCTGCGCTTGGAAGGTCGATGACAGCTGCACTTATGATGGGCGCTATGCTAAAAGGCGACGATAAGATAACAGTGAAAGTAGAAGGTAATGGTCCGATCGGTCCGATGATTATTGACAGTAATGCAAAAGGGGAAGTGCGTGGTTATGTGACGAATCCACAAACCCACTTCGAATTAAACGAACATGGAAAATTAGATGTACGACGTGCAGTAGGAACAGAAGGAACACTTACCGTTGTAAAAGATCAAGGTATGAGAGATTTCTTTACTGGACAAGTTCCAATTGTTTCGGGAGAAATCGGCGAAGACTTCACTTATTATTTTGCTGCTTCTGAACAGGTTCCCTCTTCAGTGGGACTGGGAGTGCTTGTAAATCCGGACAATACTATTCTTGCTGCTGGCGGATTTGTTATCCAACTAATGCCTGGAACAGATGATGAAACGATTACGCTCATTGAAGAACATTTAGCTAATATGGAGCCTGTTTCTAAACTAATTGAGAGAGGATTAACTCCGGAAGAAATACTCTTTGAAATTTTAGGTAAAGATAATGTGCGAATTTTAGATTCTTCCCCTGTTTCGTTTGAATGTAATTGCTCCAAGGATAGATTTGGGAAAGCTATTATTACATTAGGTGAAAAGGAAATTCATGAAATGATTGAAGAAGATGGAGGAGCAGAAGCGCACTGTCATTTCTGTATGGAGAAATACCATTATTCAGTAGGTGAATTGGAGTCATTTATTGATGAAATCAACGCGTGAGTATGATAATGGTCAGACTAAAAAACGTTTAAAAACGAAACCGGTATTAATTATTATGAGTATCCTACTAGTAGGTAATTTGCTATGGTTCATGGCATGGTTAATACCGAATAATACAAGCAAAGTCAATGATGCAGAAAAAGTGGCATCCATAGCTGGAAAAATCATTTCGAAAGAACAATGGATGGCTTCCATGGAGTCGATTTATGGGAAAGAAGTATTACTGGATATGGTGAATGCAGAGGTTATGGAAGCGGCAGCTAAAGAATATAAGATTAAGGTAACGGATGCCGAAGTGGACTTAGAGCTCGCTTTAATCCGTTCAACACAAGAGAGCGCTTCTTTGCAATCTTATGATGAAGAAGTTATGCGTAAGGAGATTCGCTCCCGTTTAATCTTAGAAAAAGTATTAGCCAAAGATATTGTCATTGAAGACGAGGCGATTAAATCATTCTATGACGATAATAAAAATCTATACAACACTGCAACATCTTATCGAACAAGTGTCATTTTTATCAGCACAGAGGCTGAAGCAAACGAAGTCGTGAAAGAACTGGAAAATGGTTCGTCCTTTGAAGGGCTAGCTAGGGAACGATCTGCTGATGCAAGTTCAGCAAGTCTCGGAGGAGATATCGGTTATGTATCCGATGGAAATGACTCGGTGGATGCAGCTTTAGTTAGTGCGGTACAGAGTACCGATACAGGTAAATGGAGTAAAACGATCGCATTAGGTGATGGAAGATTCGCAGTAGCGATGGTGAAAAGTATATTTGAAGGTCAATCCTTTTCCTATGAGGATGTAAAAGACCATATTCGAAGAGAACTTGCACTTGATCAGTTGCCACAATCAGTTACCCAAGAAGCTTTTTGGAAAGAATTTGATGCAGACTGGGTTTATAGTGAATGATTAATAGTAAAGAGACCATCTTCGTATTGGAAGATGGTCTCTACTAATTTAGATTATCTATTTTAAGGTTGCGTGTGTAACTTTATTCCTTCCGTTTTCCTTCGAGGAATAGAGTGCTTTGTCTGCCTTTATTAATATAGAGGTTGCTGTTTCATGAAAATTGCTAGTTGCAACTCCAATACTGACTGTAATCTTATCTACATCCCATTTGGCTGTTTCTATTGTACTTCTTAAAAGCTCTGCTGAATGGAAAGAGTCTAACTCATTGGAGAAGGGCATAATGACCACGAATTCTTCGCCGCCGTATCGAGCGATAATATGTCCTTTTGGGAAAAAATCGGTTAAGAGTGTAGCTAGTTGTATTAAAACTTTATCGCCAACTGGATGTCCTCTTGTATCATTGACTAATTTAAAGTAATCGATGTCGAGCATTAAAAGTGAAAAGGGGCTACTGGATTCTTTAAATTGCAATACATATTCGTTCAGTTTTTCAATAAAGAATCTATGGTTATGTATACCAGTAAGTCCATCGGTATTGGACAGTGTTTCGAGCTTATGATTTAGTTTTATTAATTCGGCTTGCTTTTGTTCTAGTTCAAGATGAAGTTGTTCCATACTTGCCAAAGCAGCATTCTTCTGGCGATAGGCTTCCTCTAGAAGTATTTTAGCGTTACGTATTTCCTGTTCATAATCAATTCGTTTTCCCATATGTACAAAAATACAATCTACCAGTTCTGTTTGTTCGCAGTATTTTCCGTTAAATAGTACCGGGATATCTGCACCGGTATTTCCTTTTAAGTTTAAATATATTTCATCGACATATCCATTTAACTGTATAAAAGGATAAAAGTATGAGTGGAACAATAATTTATTGGCAACGGACATAATAGATTCAATATGATTGGAGATTAAATTGTCTCGGGTGTAGTTTCCCATCTCAAGGAATGCATCATTTACCTCTAAAATTACTCCTTGTGGTGTGATGGAAACGTAACCACATGGCAAGCATTTCAATCTCGTATCCATCAAACTCCGTCCTTTCCATTTAATTAATCATGTTAGAAAATCGTTTATACAATTAATCGTTTCTTGTGGGTGACTTAGATGAGGGTAATGTCCTTTTGCCTCCATTAAGTAAAGCGTACTATTCTTCATATGCTCGTGTAAATAGTTACCTACCACTAAAGGTACGATGCTGTCATCGGAACATTGCATGATTAACGCAGGGACTTTAGTTTTACCTAAATCTACACGATGATCAGAGAGAAAAGTAGTTTCAGCAAATTGCCTAGTTATTAAAGGATTTGATCGAGTAAAACTATTTTCTAGTTCTGTAGTGAGTGCAGGTGCTTCAGGATTATTCATGCCAAGAGGCGCCATAAAGCTAGCCCAGCTAAGATAATTCATTTCCATCATAGTGAATAATTCTAGTACGTCGCTTTTTTCGAATCCACCATGATATGTGTCTCCCTCATTAATATAGCGAGGAGAAGGACCGATCATTACTAATTTATGAAAGGACTCTGGACGTTCAATTGATGCAAGCATGCCTATCATGGAACTAACCGAATGTCCGACAAATATAACATCCTTCAGTTTAAGTACATCTATAATTTCTAATACATCTTGAGCATAACCGTGAAGCGTGCTATATTTTTGGAAATCGTACGCAGCTAGATCCGAATTTCCTGAGCCTACATGGTCAAACAAGACTATTTGATAATTTTTTTCAAAGAATGGAGTGATAAGTCTCCACATATTTTGATCACACCCGAACCCATGTGCAAAGAGGATGGTTTTGTCTCCTTCACCTAAAACTCTTACGTGATTCCTAACTAGTACATTACTCATAAAAAAACTCCTTTCTAGTATCTATGAATCAATAACCTTTTCAATTAATTAATCATACACGCTTTGCATATGATTTTCTATAGAATAACCACTATCCCTTGGTCATTTGTTTAACCAAATATTAAAAATATTTGAGTGCAATCTTATTGACAATTCTCCTTATTCATTGGTATGATTAAAAAAATAAAACCTATTAAACAAGTAGGAATTAGGAGTGGGAAAATGACAAAGTTAGCGCAGTCTGTATTGGATTTAATCGGAAAAACACCGATCGTAAAATTAAACCGTGTGGGAAATACTGAGGATGCAGAAGTGTATCTAAAACTTGAATATTTTAACCCGGGTAGTAGCGTGAAAGACCGTATCGCACTTGCCATGATTCAAGCTGCTGAAAAAGAAGGTAAATTAACAGAAAACGGTACAATTATTGAACCTACAAGTGGTAATACTGGTATAGGTCTTGCGATGATAGCAGCAGCAAAAGGATATAACGCTGTATTAGTTATGCCAGATACAATGAGCCTTGAGCGCAGAAACTTACTCCGTGCTTATGGAGCTGATCTTGTATTAACTCCCGGAGCGGATGGCATGAAAGGTGCAATTGCCAAAGCAGAAGAGCTTGCAAACGAAAATGGATGGTTTATGCCGCAACAATTCAATAACAAAGCTAACCCAGAAATTCATCGTTTAACAACAGGTCCTGAAATTGTAGAAGCATTTGAACAGTTGGATGGCTTTGTTTCAGGTATTGGTACTGGAGGAACAATTACTGGAGCGGGTGGAGTGTTAAAAGAAAACTTCCCTGGCATCCATATTGCTGCGGTAGAGCCAACTGATTCAAATATTTTATCTGGTGGTAAACCGGGTCCTCATAAAATTCAAGGTATTGGTGCCGGATTTATACCAGAAGTTCTAGACACAAAACTATACGACTCTATTATTCAAGTATCAAATGAGGACGCATATGCAACTTCTCGTGAAGTAGCAAAATTAGAAGGTATTCTAGGCGGAGTTTCTGCAGGAGCGGCTATTTTCGGTGCTTTACAACTTGCAAAACAGCTTGGAAAAGGTAAAAAAGTATTAGCGATTATTCCAGATAATGGTGAACGCTACTTAAGCACACCTTTATATCAATTCGAAGATTAATAAAAAATGAATAGAATATACAATTGGGGAGCAGCTACTGCTTCCTCTTTTTTCTTTGAAAATCTATTTGATTAGTGGCGAAAAGTAGTTGTTTCAAGTTAAGATAAAATCAAATCGTTTTTAAGGGGATTTGAAAAAGTGAATATTAAACTGGAAACACATGCTTTTCATATGTCGAAGGAAGCTTTTTTCTATGCATTTAAAACGCTAACAAAGGAACAATCATATAATGTGTTTTTAGAAAGCGGAAGAGGTGGTCACCTTTGTGTTGCAGCGTGGAATCCAATAGCTGTAGCGAAAGCAGTAGAAAACGGCTTGCATATTCATTGGAGTAATGGTGAGCAAGAAGTTCGTCAAGGAGAAGCTCTAGAGGAGTTAGAAAAACTCGTTTCTGAATATAAACTAACTTTCCAACAGAACTTACCAGACTTTCAAGGTGGAGCTATTGGTTTTATTAGTTATGATTATGCAAGAAAAATAGAATTTTTACCAAACCTGGCTGAAGATGATTTACATATACCGGATATCTATTTCCATATATACGATTGCTGGGCGGTGTTAGATGTAAAAACAGAACTAGTTACGCTTATGAAGCTATCTACTTGTCATGTGGATTTAGTAGAACTAGAGAAGGAATATATGATAGCTGCTAGAAAAGGAATGGATTTACGAGTGTTCCACCCTGGTTCTGCAATGGAAATTGGTGAAGACTACGCTGAATTGCAAGTATCGGTAAGTTCAAGTGAATTTGAGGCTGCCGTGGTCAATATTCAACAATATATAGCGCAAGGTGATGTCTTTCAGGTTAATCTATCTGTCAGACAATCGAAGCAATTGAGCGTAAGGCCAATAGAGATGTATGAGGCATTGCGTGCTTTTAATCCTTCTCCTTATATGGCTTATATACAAGCACCAGAATTTTCGGTTGTCTCTGGTTCACCTGAATTATTAGTAAAGAAAAAGGGATCCGAATTGTCTACGAGACCAATAGCTGGGACAAGACCGCGTGGTAAAAGTGATGAAGAAGACGTCTTATTAGCAAATGAACTGATTGAAAATGAAAAAGAACGAGCGGAGCATGTCATGCTTGTCGATTTAGAGCGAAATGACCTTGGCCGTGTTTCCTCCTATGGAACAGTTGAGGTGGATGAGTTCATGGTTATTGAAAGGTACTCCCATGTGATGCATATTGTCTCTAATGTAAAAGGGACACTTCGATCTGGAACTTCTAATGCAGAGATTATCCGAGCGATGTTTCCAGGAGGTACGATTACCGGAGCACCTAAAATTCGGACAATGGAAATAATTGAAGAGCTAGAGCCAGTTCGCAGAGGATTATATACAGGATCCATTGGTTGGGTAGGATTTTCGGGGGATTTAGAATTCAATATTGTGATCCGTACTGCTTTTATTCAAGATGGGATCGCTCATATTCAAGCAGGTGCTGGCATTGTCATTGACTCCATTCCTAGTGCGGAATATGTGGAATCATTAAACAAAGCAAAAGCATTATGGCAGGCGAAGGCTATGGCAGAAGGAGTGCGCAAATGATTTTAATGATTGATAACTACGATTCTTTTACGTACAATCTTGTTCAATATATTGGAGAGTTAGAGCTTGAAGTTAAGGTGGTTCGTAATGACGAGCTAACGATAGCAACTATTCAAGAAATAAATCCTCAAGTTATCGTTGTGTCGCCGGGGCCGTGTACACCAAATGATGCTGGTATTAGTTTAGAGGTAATCACACACTTTGCGGGGAAAATCCCCATTTTGGGGGTTTGTTTAGGTCATCAGGCAATTGGACAAGCTTTTGGCGGAAAGGTTATCCGCGCTGACAGATTAATGCATGGGAAGGTCTCTCCCATTTTCCATGACAGTAAAGGTGTGAATACTGACATGCCAAATCCTTTCCGAGCAACAAGATACCATTCCTTACTTGTGGACAGAGAATCGTTACCCGATTGTTTGGAAATAACTGCTTGGACGGAAGAGGGAGAAATAATGGGACTTCGCCATAAAAAATATGCAGTAGAAGGCGTTCAATACCACCCCGAGTCTATTATGACGGAGGAAGGTAAAAAGATCATCCGTAATTTTGTTGAAACGTATAGCTTTACTACTAGGGAGACTAGCTAAATGGATGCTTGGAAAGATGGAAAGCTTTACCGGGCAGATGAATTAGTCGTATCTGCATATGATCATGGTTTTTTATATGGCCTTGGCTTTTTTGAGACATTCCGGACATACAATGGGAAACTGTTTTTATGGGATGCTCACTGGAATCGGTTGTGTCGGGCACTTTCGGACTTTCGAATAACAATGCCTTATGAAGAACAGGAGCTATTATGTGCGGTAGAAGCACTTACAGAAGCGAATAATAGGGAGGATGGCTATTTTCGTTTGAATATTTCAGCTGGCATCCATGATATTGGTCTGAAACCGTCGGAATATAAGAAGCCGACAGTCATTTTATATCGTAAAGCTTTAGATGTAGCGCCTAGGGGCACAGAGAAATCTGCTGTTTGGCTAAATACCGTTAGAAATACTCCAGAAAATGGTATACGTCAAAAATCCCACCACTATGCCAATAATATACACGCTAGATTTGAGATAGAATCGCTTGCTTCTTGTGAAGGCTTTTTCTTAACGGCGGATGGATTTATAGCAGAGGGAATAACTTCGAATATCTTTTGGTCGATGAATGGGAAGGTGTATACGCCATCTTTGGAAACGGGAATTTTGGCAGGTACGACTCGTGAGTGGGTGTTGAACGGAGCTTTATTTGAAATAGAAGAAGGTTTTTTCACGAAAGAAGTGCTAGAAAAGGCGGATGAGGTATTTGTTACAAACGCGATACAAGAAATCATCCCGATTAAGCAATTAGGGTCCATCCAGTTTTTGGGTAACACGGGACCTGTTTATAAGGTGCTTCACGATGCCTATACAACATGCATACAGCAAGAAGGGATCGAATGATGAATTTACACAAAAATAGTGGCAAGTTTGAAGCTGGTGGAGTTGCGTTAGACTTTCAGAAGGAAACGATTGTGATGGGTATATTAAATATTACTCCTGACTCTTTTTCAGACGGTGGAAAGTTTAACGAAATAGAAACTGCTGTTGCAAGAGCGAAACAAATGGTTGCTGATGGTGCGAAAATCATAGATATTGGTGGTGAATCTACAAGACCTGGCTATACCCGTATTACAGATGATGAGGAAATTGCTCGGGTTGTTCCTGTCATTCAAGCGATAAGAGCGGAAGTAAATGCAGTAATCTCGATTGATACATATAAATCTGCGGTTGCGAAAGCTGCAGTACTTGCGGGCGCACATGTGATAAATGATATTTGGGGAGCTAAGAGAGACCCAGAAATAGCGAAGGTTGCTGCAAAGCACGGAGTTCCTATAATATTAATGCACAATAGAGATAACGAAGAATATACAGATTTCTGGTCAGAGGCAAAACAAGATTTAGAAGAAAGTATTCAACTAGCGAAGGCAGCTGGAGTTCCGGATGAACATATATGGCTTGATCCAGGCATTGGCTTTGCCAAATCTACTACTCAAAATATTTGGATGATGCAGCATTTAAATGATTTAGTGGAGATGGGCTATCCTGTATTATTGGCAACATCTCGTAAACGATTAATCGGCAATGTGCTGAATCTTCCTGTTGGTGAACGGATGGAAGGTACTGGAGCAACAGTTTGTTTTGGTATTCAGCTTGGCTGTCATATGTTGCGCGTACATGATGTCAAAGAAATGACGCGTATGACCAAGATGATGGATGTATTGACCGGAAAAGTTACATTTGATGAAAGTGAGGCTTAATCTAAATGGATTATATACATTTAAATGACTTGGAATTTTATGGATTTCACGGTGCGTTGCCTGAGGAAACGAAGCTAGGCCAAATATTTCGAGTGACTATCACTTTAGCATGCGATTTAAAAAAAGCGGGCGAAACCGATAATTTAGAGGAAACCGTAAATTACGCAGAGGTCTTTGAATTATGCAAAGAAATAGTAGAAGGTACGCCGTTTTTATTAATAGAAGCAGTTGCTGAAAAGATTGCTTCGTCTATATTAGAGACATATGCAGCGAAGGTTGGAGGCTGCCGTATCCAATTAGTAAAACCGAATCCCCCGATTGTTGGACATTATGCTTCTGTGGCCGTCGATATTACTAGAGGGACATTGTGATGAATACCGTGTTTATATCGCTTGGATCAAACATAGGAAATCGTTTTGAGTACCTTCAGCAAGCGGTGCGGTTGTTGCAGCAATTAGAAGGAGTGAATGTAGTCAAAGTATCTTCGATTTATGAAACAGATCCGGTGGGGTATGAGGAACAGGCTGCATTTTTGAATATGGTAGTAGAGATTGAAACGTTATGTAGTCCACATGAAATATTAAAAAAGTGTAATGAGATAGAGGCGCAATTAGGGCGAACTCGAGAAATCCATTGGGGCCCCCGAACTGTAGACCTTGACATTTTATTGTATAATGAGGAGAATGTGAAAACGGAAGACCTCATTATCCCGCATCCTCGGATGATGGAAAGAGGTTTCGTGCTTATACCACTTGTGGAACTACAAGCAAATTTAGTAGACCCACAATCTAAGAGGTTAATAGCAGATGTTGCGCACGTTCAGAAAGAAGGCGTCCATTTATGGAAAACATTCGATGGGGTCGACGCATTCGTGCATTTCGCAGGTTAAAAATGGTGAAGCAAGTTGAACTTGCGAAAGAAATGAATATGTCTGTGTCAATACTTGGTCAAATAGAGCAAGGCAAACGAATTCCGAGTGAGGAGCAATTAGAAAAAATTGCTTCTATACTTCACATACAAGTAGAAGAATTAAAAGGAGAAACAAAGGCAGGTGGATGATATGACAAATGCATCAACAAAACCATTTAAAATAGGTAATCACATAATGGATAATCGAGTAGTATTAGCGCCAATGGCTGGTATTTGTAACTCTGCATTCCGATTGACAGTAAAAGAATTTGGAGCAGGCTTAGTTTATGCTGAGATGATCTCGGATAAAGGGATTGTACAGAAAAACGAAAAAACATTGAGTATGCTATATATTGATGAGCGTGAAAATCCATTGTCCCTTCAAATTTTCGGTGGAGAAAAAGAAACACTTGTAGAAGCGGCTAAATATGTGGATCAACATACATCTGCGGATATTATTGATATTAATATGGGTTGTCCTGTAAACAAAATCATTAAATGTGAGGCTGGAGCTAGAATGCTTCTAGATCCTAACAAGATTTATGAAATGGTCGCAGCTGTAGTGGATAATGTGAAAAAACCGGTTAGTGTTAAAATGCGTACAGGTTGGGATGAAGAACATCTTTATATGGTGGAAAATGCGCAAGCGATCGAACGTGCTGGTGGTTCAGCTGTAGCCGTACATGGCCGTACGCGTGTGCAAATGTATGAAGGACAAGCAAACTGGGATTTGATACGTCAAGTGAAAGAGGCGGTGAATATCCCTGTCATCGGAAACGGAGACGTAAACACACCACAAGATGCAAAACGTATGCTAGATGAAACAGGCGTAGATGCAGTGATGATTGGTCGTGCTGCACTTGGTGACCCATGGATGATTTATCGCACAGTAGAGTATTTGGAATCTGGTCTGTTAAAACCAGAACCAACTGTACAAGATAAAATGGACATATGCTTACTCCACTTTGAACGCTTAATGGCTTTAAAAGGTGAAAATATAGCAGTTAGAGAAATGCGCAAACACGCTTCTTGGTACTTAAAAGGCATTCGCGGGAATGGTAGAGCGAGAAATATCATCAACCAAACAGAAACTGCCCAAGAGTTAAGAGACTACTTGCGTTACTTTGCAGAAGAATCTTCCAAAGAGTATGAAGTGGAAAATTCTATCGTTATTTAATCAATGAAACAAAGGGCTGTCACTATAGGTGACGGCTTTTTCCGTTTTAAAAGGTAATCAGAATAACGAGAAAATATTTCTTCTATTAGAAAAAGATGATTAGAAAGCAGAAATTGTGTACAATAAATGCAACGTGAAAAAGTAATTACGGATAATAGGTAGTGGAGGAGTGGCGAATATGTCTAATATGGAAGAATTAAACGATCAACTTTTGGTGAGAAGACAAAAGATGACTGCAATACAGGAAAAAGGATTAGATCCTTTTGGTAGCAAATTCGTGCGTACGCATTTAAGCAATGAAGTAGTTGCGGAATATGAGCAATTTACAAAAGAACAATTAGAAGAAACACTTCATGAAGTGGTTATTGCTGGTCGGATTATGACTAAGCGTGGAAAAGGGAAAGCGGGATTTGCTCATATTCAAGATCTTGGTGGCCAAATTCAAATTTATGTACGTAAAGATGCAATTGGTGACGATGCTTATGAGTTATTTAATACGGCTGACTTAGGAGATATCGTTGGCATACGTGGAAACGTATTCCGTACACAAGTTGGAGAGTTATCTGTAAAAGCAATGGAGTTTACATTCCTAACAAAATCTCTACGTCCGATGCCTGAGAAATTCCATGGTTTAAAAGATGTAGAGCAACGTTACCGTCAACGCTATTTAGATTTAATGACTAGTGAAGAGAGTAGAAATACGTTTATAACGAGAAGTCGTATTATTCGTGCGATGCGCCGTTATTTAGATAAAGAAGGGTATTTAGAAGTGGAAACACCAATGCTACATACAATTGCAGGTGGAGCAGCAGCTCGTCCCTTCATTACTCATCATAATGCATTAGATATGGAGTTATATTTGCGTATTGCCATTGAATTACATTTAAAACGCCTAATTGTAGGTGGATTAGAGAAAGTATATGAAATTGGTCGCGTATTCCGTAATGAAGGAGTATCAACTCGTCATAACCCAGAGTTTACAATGATTGAATTGTATGAGGCTTATGCAGACTACAATGATATTATGAATTTAACGGAGAACTTAGTTGCTCATGTAGCACAAGATGTTTTAGGGACGACAACAGTAACTTATGGAGAAGATCAGATTAATCTTGCTCCAGGCTGGAGACGTTGGCATATGGCTGATGCGGTGAAAGAAACAACTGGAGTGGACTTCTGGACAGAACTAACGAAGACAGAGGCCCACGCATTAGCTAAGGAACATGGAGTAGACGTGAAACCTTCTATGGAAGTAGGGCATGTATTAAATGAATTCTTCGAACAAAAAGTAGAAGAAACACTAGTTCAACCAACATTTATCTTTGGTCATCCAGTTGAAGTATCGCCTCTTGCAAAGAAAAATCCGGAAGATGGTCGCTTTACGGACCGTTTTGAATTATTCATTGTACGTCGTGAACATGCCAATGCATTTACAGAGTTAAATGATCCAATTGATCAACGCCAACGTTTCGAAGCACAAATGGTAGAAAAAGAAGCAGGTAATGATGAAGCGCATGAAATGGATGAAGACTTCTTAGAGGCGTTAGAGTATGGAATGCCTCCAACAGGTGGTCTAGGAATCGGAATAGATCGCTTAGTAATGTTGTTAACGAACTCAGCATCTATCCGCGATGTACTATTATTCCCAACAATGCGTCATAAAGATTGAGATTGATGAAGTTAGATTGTGAGTTACTACTATTAGTAGTAGCTCACTTTTTATTTTCCACTATATATTGTGTGTTTAATTAGCTTCAATAGTTTTTGGAAAAAAGTTAAGAAAACCACTTGCTATAACGATTTACAGGTGGTATAGTTATCAAGTTGTCATTTTAGTTAGTGACTTACACGAAAAAACAAATAAAAAAAGTTGTTGACAACGATATCGGGATTTGTTATGATATTAAAGTCGCCAAAACGACGTAACGAACTGAACATTGAAAACTGAACATGCAAAACGTTAAGACATACAGCTTGATAGCTAACTTAGTTAGTTTGATAGCAAAACAATTTTTGACATCATTTAATGATGATGCCAGCAAAACAAATGAGCTTTTAAACTAGTTCTAATTTGTTGCCTTTCGAAATGCTTCGCAAATCGGAAGTCAACTATTATGGAGAGTTTGATCCTGGCTCAGGACGAACGCTGGCGGCATGCCTAATACATGCAAGTCGAGCGAATGACGAAGAAGCTTGCTTCTTCTGATTTAGCGGCGGACGGGTGAGTAACACGTGGGCAACCTGCCCTGTAGATTGGGATAACTCCGGGAAACCGGGGCTAATACCGAATAATTCATTTCCTCTCATGGGGAGATGTTAAAAGACGGTTTCGGCTGTCACTACAGGATGGGCCCGCGGCGCATTAGCTAGTTGGTGAGGTAACGGCTCACCAAGGCGACGATGCGTAGCCGACCTGAGAGGGTGATCGGCCACACTGGGACTGAGACACGGCCCAGACTCCTACGGGAGGCAGCAGTAGGGAATCTTCCACAATGGACGAAAGTCTGATGGAGCAATGCCGCGTGAGTGAAGAAGGTTTTCGGATCGTAAAACTCTGTTGTGAGGGAAGAACAAGTACGAGAGTAACTGCTCGTACCTTGACGGTACCTCATTAGAAAGCCACGGCTAACTACGTGCCAGCAGCCGCGGTAATACGTAGGTGGCAAGCGTTGTCCGGAATTATTGGGCGTAAAGCGCGCGCAGGCGGTCC
>NZ_JAIZDB010000032.1 GCF_029533155.1 Psychrobacillus antarcticus
AAGTGATTAAAAGAAACGCATTTGGTTATCGAAATTTCTTGAGATTTCGAGCTAAAATATTACTAACGCACAAGTATAAAAAGATTGGAACTCATGTTGGTTAAGGTGAAGGAAATTTTACTTCACCCCAACATTTGACGTAGAACCAATTTAAAACAATATATGTGCTACCACAGCAATAATTGGGAATGAAATAAGTGTACGTAATAAGAAAATAACGATTAAATCTTTTATATTAAGCGGAATTTTCGAACCTAATAACAATCCACCAACCTCAGACATATAGATTAGCTGCGTTACAGACATAGTAGCGATAAAGAAACGTGTCATCTCTGATTCAATAGATGCTCCTAAAATAGATGGTAGGAACATATCTGCGAAGCCGACAACCATTGTTTGTGCTGCTGCCGCTGCTTCTGGAATTCCAAATAACATTAATAGCGGTTCAAATGGCTTGCCCAAAATAGTGAAAACAGATGTGTATTCTGCAAGCATTAATGCAATCGTACCGAAAGCAAGCACTACAGGAGCAACCCCAATATACATATCCACTACATTTTTTAAACCATCAGAGAAAAACTTGCCAATGGAACGGTTTTTATTAGCCATATTTAATGCATTTTCTAAACCATGTGTAACTGCATTGTAATCTTCAGGGAATTTTTCTGCGTCTAAGTCAAGCGGACGCCCATCAATATGTGTATCCTCTTTTCTAGATAGAGGATAAATTCTTGGCATTATAAATGCAAGAACTACACCACAAAGTAGAACAGTTAAATAATAAGGAATAAAGTAATTACCTAAACCAACTTTCTCTATTACAACGATACAAAACGTAATCGATACAACAGAGAAGGTAGATCCAATAATTGCCGCTTCTTTTTTCGTGTAATAGCCTTCTTCATACTGTCTGCTCGTAAGCAAAACACCAATTGTTCCATCTCCAACCCAAGAAGTTAGAGCGTCAACTGCGGAACGACCAGGTAATTTAAATAGAGGACGCATGATTTTCACCATCATCGTACCAAAGAACTCCAATAGTCCAAAGTTTAATAGAAGTGGTAATAACAATCCTGCGAATAAGAAAATGGTAAACAAGAAAGAAACTAATCCAGTCGGACTTAATAACAATCCACCTGTGTTTTCACTCCAAATTGCTTCCGGACCGAGCTTCCATATGATTAAAATAGCAAATACTGCTCCGATAATACGAGTAACGGTCCAAAAAGGAGTTACTTTGAACAGATTATTGATAAACGTATCCTCTTTCGGTATGAACAGAAAGATGATAGAACCAATTGCAGCGATTAATAAAGTAATTAATGCAACCCATTGAACAACCGGTTCCAGCACAATGGATAGGAGACTTGCTAGCCATGCAATAGGTATTTGAAATCCTCCGTCAACCGGTAGAGGGATCATGAATAATATAACACCTGCTATAGAAGGGAGCAGGAATAATAGCCAAGTGGATAAGGAAAACTTCTTCATGCAAAAGACCAACTTTCTATATATGTGAATATTTATACATCAAAAGACGATGTTTATACATAATAATTCAATTGCATGAAGAAGTCTATAGCTATTATAAAGTTCTTTTATTCGAAATATTTAGAGAAATCATATGTGTAAAAACGTTCAAAGTTAACCCAGTTTTCTGCTTCAGTTTCCCCATCTGCTAAACGTTTATCCATTTCCTCTAACATCCACGCAGTTTGCGAAATATGAGCGCGCATAGATCCCATTTTTTGTTCTGCTACTTCTTTAATATTATGGATAACATCTGGTTCTCCTAGAACTTCCTTGGAATCATTAGAGAACGCTAATGCATAAATTGTTGGGCGTTGTTCTTCAGGCATACGTCTTACCGCGCGGATCATTGCACGTCCAGTCGCATCATGATCAGGATGTACAGCATAGTTCGGATAAAACGTAATGATAAGAGAAGGGTTCGTATCAGAGATCAGGTTTTGCATCAGCTCAACCATTTTTTCATCGTCCTCAAATTCTATCGTCTTATCACGCAATCCCATCATACGAAGATCCGTTAATCCCATTGCTTTAGCGGATGCAAATAATTCTTCTTTGCGGATCTGCGGCAATGTTTCGCGTGTCGCAAAAGGAGGGTTTCCTAAGTTTCTTCCCATTTCACCTAGCGTTAAGCAAGCGTATGTAACCGGAATTCCTTGTTTAATATAAGTAGCAATCGTACCTGATACGCCAAATGCTTCATCGTCAGGATGAGGGAATACAACTAGTACATGTCGTTCCATTGGTAGTGTCATTTATTTGTCCTCCTTAATAAGAAAATGGTGTTTTACTAATTTGTAATGCAACAGCTAGCTTGCCAGTTTGGTCATGGCCTGCCATAAGTAATCTACCATGTTCATCTAGCTCGAAATGAGTAATACCTTGTGCATAAACCCAACCATGAGGAAGCTTCAATCCTATGCGGTGTGGAGCTTCTCCGGCTATTTTCCCAAGTTCATAACGAATCATTACGTTCCGAATAAAAGCTCCTGCATTAAAAACGTTCTCGTTAAAGTGGGCTGCATACGCACCATTAGTCGTTTCTAAATGTATATATATATCTTCGTTTGCAAAATTATTCAAAAGCTCCTGCAAGCGTTCTACTTGAACAAGTTCCATTCGTATTGCCTCCTAACATACTGTCTGCTATTAGTATAAAGAAAAAAAGGGGATGAAGCGAATGATTGATTTAAAGGGAAGGTGCAAAGAGATTGCACTAGAACGATGAACGTTAAATTCAGATAGATTGGTTTACTTGCTGCAAGTTACTAAATACTTGCCCAACAAGACCGTTTATTAGCGTTCGATGGGGTGATACTGGCGTTCATTTTTAAATACTAGCGCTTCACAATTATTTACTTGAAAACGGAAATTTCACCCAAAAATAATTGGATGAATGAACATAAAAAAACTCGTTAGTCTGAGATGACTAAACGAGTTTTATATATGTCTTAAACGGTTGTAGTAGTAACTTTTGGTGCACCAAATTTACCTTTAGCGCCATGAAGAACTGGTCCAACGTATTGATTTAATTTCCAACCATGTGCGATGGCAGCTGAAACGAATTCTTTCGCTTCGAAAATGGAATCGGCAACAGATAAGCCATTTGCTAAGTTTGCAGTTATAGCTGCAGCAAATGTACAGCCAGCACCGTGATTATACGTAGTTTCTGTTTTTTCTGTTTCTAAAAGTGTATGTGTTTGCCCATCGTAGAATAGATCGACAGCTTTTTCATGTTTTAACTGCTTTCCACCTTTGATGACTACATTTTTAGCACCAAGTGCATGAATTTTTTCTGCAGCTGCTTTCATGTCCTCGATTGTTTTCAATGTTCCAAGACCGGAAAGTTGACCTGCTTCAAATAGGTTTGGAGTAACTACTAATGCGCGTGGAAGTAAAAACTCAATCATCGCATCCACAGTCCCAGGGTTTAGTACTTCATCTTCACCTTTACATACCATAACAGGGTCAATAACTACACTTTGCACTCCTGCTTCTTCTATAATATTCCCTGCAGTTTCAATAATTTCTTCTGTACTTAACATACCAGTTTTAATAGCATCTACATTTGTAGATAATGCCGTTTTTGCTTGACGTTTAATCTCTTCGACTGGCAATGAGAATACACCATGGCTCCAGTCGTTATCTGGATCCATAGTAGCAACAACTGTTAAAACGTTCATACCATATGTACCGTGTTCTTGGAAAGTTTTTAAATCTGCTTGAATTCCAGCTCCACCAGAAGTATCGGATCCAGCTATTGTAAGTGTTTTTTTAATAGACATTAGACTTTTCTCCTTTTTCTATGCTGCGTATAATTCTTTTATTGTATCAGATTTTTTGGGAAATTTACATTATGGAATCTTGGGAGCTGTCCAAAACTTATACAAAACAATTATACAAACGATAGCAATAGTACCTGTTATAAGAGAACCAACTATAATTTCGTTAATCCATAATGAAACAGATAAAAATAGGAGAAACACGATGAGAAGTATGAATACAAAAATAAAACATCCCATTCCGATATTTTTAGCGCTTTCTGGCACCATATTTTTACTAGCTGCTTGTTCAATCTGCTTTACCTTTTCTCGATAGTGCAAATCTGCCATTTGAAAAATCTCCTTTTTTCCATCGTATCATGATAGATTAGTTGTTAATAGCGAAACTTTTAGCTAATGTAAACGTAATAGAATTAGAGGAAAAGAGGGATAATATGCTAAAAGAGGACAAGATTCGTGAAATGGAAAAGCTATTGGAAGAATTAAAGGCTCAAGATGAGTCGGCAGCAACGATTGCAGAAAGTCCTTCCCGTAAAGGTTTTAATGAATGGAATATACCCCGTGTTTTATTTAGATTAGGTTCAAAGTCCTTTCTACTCATTGGACTTCTCATTCTTTTATTAGTAGCAGTCCTTCCATTTGCAGCCTTTTGGGCTATCCAAGGAAGTACGTTCACCGAAAGTAAAGGGTCATTTGTTGAGCAAATGCAAGCTTTAAATGAGTTGTCTACAGCACAGGCTTATACGAAAGTAATTATTGAAAGACAAGATAATGCGGTATTTGGCAAAGAGATCGGACTTGATTTGCCTGGTACTAAAAGACAGCTACTAGTTGTTGTACCAGGAATTGTTAAAGCAGGTGTCGATTTTTCTCAGGTTTCCGAATCAGATATAAAAGTAGATGAAGAGAAGAAGACGGCTAAGTTAATATTGCCGAAACCAGAATTTTTAGGTGGAGCTGAAATTTTATTTGACCAAGTAGAAGTATTTTCATATGAAGGATTATTCCGTGAAAAAGCGGATATTAAAGAAGGATATGAAATTGCAGAGACTGCAAAACAGATGATGATGGAAGAAACAAAGGGACAAGGTATTTTGGTGTTAGCAGAAGAAAATGCTGCTAAATCGGTGAAAGAAATGTTCCAGTTAGTGGATTATGATGTAGAAGTAGAATTTAAGGAGTGAGATGGACATGTCTAGCTGGAAAGATGTGTTAAGAGAGGAACGGGAGAAGCCTTATTTTAAAGAGTTACAATTATTTTTGGATAAGGAATATGCTACTCAAACAATTTTTCCCGCAAGGAACGAAATTGACAGTGCGTTTCAGATGTCAGCCTATGATGATATCAAGGTAGTGATTTTGGGTCAGGATCCGTATCATGGAGAGGGTCAGGCGCATGGTATGAGTTTTTCAGTGAAGCCGGGTGTTCGCATACCGCCGAGTTTAAGAAATATGTTGAAGGAACTAGAGGATGATTTAGATTGTCCTTTACCTGCTAATGGATATTTAGAAAAGTGGGCGGAGCAAGGTGTCCTGCTGTTAAACACGGTGTTAACTGTTCGAGCTGGAGCAGCGAATTCTCATAAAGGCATGGGTTGGGAAACGTTTACGGACGCTGTGATTCAAAAGCTTTCAAATCGACATAAACCAATTATTTTTGTTTTATGGGGTAAGCCAGCGCAGTCCAAAATTCAGCTAATCGATACTGAAAAACATATGATTCTACAAGCACCTCATCCTAGCCCATTAAGTGCATATCGAGGGTTTTTTGGAAGTAAACCATATTCCAAGATCAATGTTCAATTGATGGTATGGGGGGAAGAACCAATCGATTTTTGCCTATAAATATGCTAAGATAGTCAGTGGAAAGCGGGGGAGGACATTGGCTGCAAACTGTTTCAAATGCCAACATTTTTTCACGACATGGGATGCGCGAAATCCCCGTGGATGTAAAGCATACGAATTTAAAACAAAGGAACTTCCCTCCGTAGTAGTGCATCGTTCCTCAGGAATGGAATGTTTGAAATTTGAACCAAAGCAAGTGGAGGGACAAAGACGATGATTTCTAATGAGCAACTATTAATGCAAATAGATAAACATCTAAATTACGCAAGAATTAGTGGAAACGAGCAATCTGTTAGAGAATCATTAGTTGCTATCAAAGCAATATGTGATGTTGGGTTAGAAGCCCAAATACCGTTGCAAGCTCCTACTACTAGAAGTATACAGACGGCTTCACCTATTCTACCTACACAACCAGTCGCTTTAAAAGAAGAAGATGCAAATGGGGAATCCCTATTCGATTTTTAAGAGAAAGAAGGAGAATTCTGTGAAGTTTTTTATTATAGCAGGTGCTATTAATGGCTTATTATCTGTTGCACTCGGAGCGTTTGGAGCTCATTTATTAGAAGGCAAGGTTGCCGACAAATACTTGGCTACATGGGGTACAGCGGTCCAGTATCAAATGTTCCACGCGTTAGCTTTAATAGCTATTGGCATATTGATGAGTAGTAAGATACTTGGGCCAGTCTCTAGCTTGAATACTGCAGGGTATTTATTACTTGCAGGAATTGTTATTTTCTCTGGCAGCTTATATGTGTTGAGCTTAACAGGCATTAGTATTCTAGGCGCAATAACACCAATCGGTGGAGTAGCATTTTTAGCAGGTTGGGTTATGCTCATTGTAGCCACAGTTAAATACGCAAATTAATAGGAAGGTCGAATCTATGGTGGGTTCGGCTTTTTTTATTTGGGGTTGAGGGCTGAGTTCCACCCGGACAGCGAGTTCCACCCGAGGACGTCAGAGTTTCACACGAGACAGCGAGTTCCACCCAAGACAGTTCGAGTTCCACTCAAACAAAAAAAGCTTATTCGCAAAACGAATAAGCTTGAAGCATCACTGGTAATAATTAATTTCCTCATCAAATGTTACATAATCTAAATAAATCATAAGCATTAAGTATCGTTTACCATTTGGATCACTAATAATGACGTGATCTCGACCAGCAGCTTCTATATAGCCGGTAACTACAAAATTATTCCTTTCTCGGTTGTTCTCGAACGTAAAATAGAATGTACCTAACTTGCCTTTGTTCGCTCGTAATATGTTTTCAACATAAGATTGTTCCTGTCCTCTAGTAGCTGCCGGTATTTGAGGTGGGGTCATAGGGTGTTGCATTTGCTGCTGCTGCTGTTGTTGTTGAGGAAAAACTCCAGGGTGCCAATAATATTGAACCATTCATACATCCTTTCAAATTTATATTTCTGGACAATCTGCAGTGGAAGGAGAGAGAGCAATGCGCTTTGTAGCTGTCCATATTCCATTGTGCCTGGTATTCACCAGGTGGTTCAAAAAACAGTAAAGAACGCGTTGAAGGATGAAAGCGTTCGCCATTAAAAACTCTTTGGATCAAACCTTTGTCTTGCTCACTTGCAAATTGATAGAAGTACGATTTCTTTGTTGCCACAAATCCTCCGGGGCTTTGAAAAACCATTTCCTCCAGTGTACGGATATCTCTGAAATCTAAGCAGGTAGCACGGACTCTATTTACTCCTACGTTTTCTACCATATGCATGCCAAGCTCGCCATCACCTTCCGCTTCTGCTCGCATCTGCCTTGCAAGTAGTTCCAATTGCTTCGTGGTGGATTTGACTACTGCCATTGCATCAACTCACCCCCTACCCATACACTATGCAACGAGCTTGAAAATGATGAACAAAGATTGTCTATACATTTGAGAATAAAGCTAAAACTAGTTTACTCGCTCTCCAGTACGTTTTACTCGCTTTCATAATTGAATTACTTGCTCTCAACTAGTGCATACTCGCGCCTAACAGGTATTTACTTGCTCTGACTCCTCGTTTACTCGCTGATAGGGATAATATGGAAATGAATTAAAGAAGAAATAAAAAAAGACTGCATAGCTGCAGCCTTTTCCTTTTAGATATTAAAGAATGTAGATCGTTTTTCACCAGCAAGAATAGTACCTGTGAAGAAAGAACCAAATTCTGCATAACGAGCGCTTACTTCATCAAAACGCATCTCGTATATTAACTTTTTAAATTGAAGAACATCGTCTGAGAACAATGTTACGCCCCATTCGTAATCATCGAATCCTACTGAACCAGAGATAATTTGTTTTACCTTACCAGCATAGCTGCGACCGATCATACCATGGCTACGCATTAAGTCTTTGCGTTCTTCCATTGGTAGCATATACCAGTTGTCATCTCCGTCACGACGCTTGTCCATTGGATAGAAGCAAATGTATTGAGAACGTTGAAGCTCTGGATATAAACGAGCACGTACATGTGGATTTTGATATGGATCTTCATTCGACTCACCTGATAGGTAGTTAGACAATTCAACTACGGAAACGTATGAATAAGCAGGAATTGTGAAGTCTGCAATTGTTAATTTGTTAAATCTTGCTTCAAGTTCTTGAAGCTCATCCATAGTTGGACGTAATGTCATTAACATAAAATCAGCTTTTTGCCCTACGATTGTGTAAAAAGCATGTGCTCCCGTTTTTGCATCATCGGCTAATTGCATTTCATCTAAGAATGCGACGAACTCATCTGTAGCTTGTTTGCGTATTTCTGGATCTACTTGTTTCCATGATGCCCAGTCCATTTGGCGGAAATCATGTAATACGTACCAACCATCTAATGTAATTGCTGCTTCATTCATTATTTATGACACTCCTTTTAATTAAAAATATCTCCCATTTAGTGTATCATAACGTTCCGAACATTTCTTCTAATGACACGGCTTCCACATGACAAGCTGTGACAAAATCATGTATGCTTGAGGTAATGAAAATGAACGTAGGAGGAGACAAATTGGCGGATTTTTTAGAGGAAATAAAAGAGAAGTTAAGGGATGCTAATTTATCTATTATATTACCAGAGGGAAATGATGAGCGAGTTATTTCGGCGGCATTGAGACTGCAGGAGGAAGGAATTATACGTCCTATCATGATTGGAAATAAAGAAGAAATCCCTTCCGTTTTAACCGTTATTAATCCAAAAACCTATGAAGAAATGGAAGAGCTTATCGCTGCTTTTGTAGAACGTCGAAAAGGCAAAGTGACAAAAGAGGAAGCAAGAGAGATTCTGCAAGATGTCAATTACTTTGGGACGATGCTCGTCTATATGAAGCAAGCAAATGGCTTGGTAAGTGGAGCAGCACATACGACTGCCGAAACGGTACGTCCTGCATTACAAATTATTAAAACAAAGCCAGGAATTTCGAAAACAAGTGGCGCTTTCATCATGGTGAAAGAGGATGTTCGCTATGTGTTCGCAGATTGTGCGATTACCATTGCACCAACGAGTGAGGATTTAGCAGAAATAGCAATTGAAAGTGCTAAAACAGCTGCAGCCTTTGGAATAAAACCTAAAGTCGCGATGCTATCTTTTTCTACAAAAGGTTCTGCTCACTCAGAGGAAACAGAAAAAGTAGTGAGAGCAACTGAAATTGCCAAACAGATGGATTCGAGTATTTTAATAGAGGGAGAGCTCCAATTTGATGCGAGTATTGTTCCAAAAATAGCTGCGCAAAAAGCTCCAAATGCTGTAGTGCAAGGGGATGCAACCGTATTTGTGTTTCCTTCATTAGAGGCAGGGAATATTGGTTATAAAATTGCAGAGCGTTTAGGTGGGTTTGAAGCAATTGGTCCTATTTTACAAGGGTTAAATGCACCCGTAAATGATTTATCACGAGGTTGTTCTGATGACGATGTATATAAGCTAGCTTATATTACTGCTGCACAAGCACTTATTTAAGGAGAAGTCATATGTCACAAATAGAAGATTTATTACAACAAGGAAAGTGGCGTTTTTGGGATCAATCGCTTAGCGGTAAAAGTAGATCCGCACTTGAGTCATTCGCTTCGGATGATTTACTTTGTCATTTAGTGGGACAAGAGCAGTCACCAGCGACCATTCGTACATGGGTCCATTCTCAAACCGTCGTGTTAGGTATACAAGATCACCGGCTACCTTTTGTAGAGGATGCGCAGGATTTTCTACGCACCCAGGGATATTCCCCAATCGTGCGCAATTCGGGTGGTCTAGCTGTGGTCTTAGATGAAGGTGTACTGAATGTATCCATTATTTTGTCGGAAGCGAAGCAAGCAATAGATATACCTACTGGCTATGAGGTAATGCTTGCATTTGTAGAGCTTTTATTTCCAGAAGCAGGTGGGAAAATAGAAGCTTATGAAATTATTGGATCGTATTGTCCAGGTTCATATGATTTAAGTATAGATGGTAAAAAGTTTGCTGGAATTTCGCAGCGAAGGTTACGTCAGGGAATCGCCGTGCAAGTGTATTTATGTATTGAAGGTAGTGGAAGTGAACGCGCAGAACTAATTCGTAGATTTTACGAAATCGGCATTCAAGGGGAAGACACGAAGTTTTCATATCCCGATATTAAACCGGAAGTAATGGCATCCATGAATGAACTACTTGGTACATCGTTCAGAGTAGAGGATATCGTCATTCGCATCCAACAACTGCTCCACCAATTATCGGGCAACGTTATCAACCAATCCGTCACACCGGAAGAAATGGACCTGTATCTATTTTACATGCAGCGAGTAGTAGATCGGAATAAGAAAATGCTCGAGTAATATCGGTTAGAGGGAAAAGAGTTTCGGCAATAGGAGAGAGATTCCAAGCTAAACGAGAGCGACGGCAACCTGAACGAGAGCAACAACTGCCAAACTCCAATCCCGAAAAAAAAACCACCAATCTTTTAAATGATTGGTGGTTCTTTAGATACGAGATTACCATTCTTCTCCATTTGAAAAACGGGTACTGATGGCATTTCCTCGTCGTTTAATGTTACGAGACGTCTTGCGCGGTTCATGATTTGTACAAATTGCTCGTAATCTTGTTTGATAGATGCATTTTCTTTTTCGAGTTTGGCAAGTTCACTTTCTAATTTACGAATCTTTTCATTTGATATAGTGGAAAGATGACGGTATCTAGAAATATCTGAATCATTATGCTGCAAACGGACGAGATATGCGATTATAACATCAATGGATAATGCAGATACTGGAATGGATTGTGCACGCTCACCATCTTCTTGTGATTTTGCTAGATAAATACCATTTCCTCTTCGTCTATAATCTTTACCTAAAATACGAAGCTTTTCTTTTCTTTCTTTTTTCGCTTCCTTCAACTCATTTTCATATTGATGGCGAACGACTGCATTCCAGCGAAATCCACAAGCGGCTGCAGTTCGGTTTAATTCATCACCAGCTTCTTCGAACGCGTTTAGTTGAGTGCTTCCTTCTCGCACATGACGTAATACCATCTCTGCTAACATCTCATCATTTTCTGACATCCAGGCGTCTTGTCTAATCTTAACCATGTTCTTCCTCCTACCATGTTCATAGTTTCGTTGTTCTATTAACATAATGGTCAACTTACTGCTCTTTTATTCACGTAATATACACTTGATAGCAATATATACTTTAAGATACAATGACCTGTAGACTATGACTTGTCACAGATTTTGAATTGTGCGAGCATTTTTCAAAATTTGGAAGCAATTACTTCGAGCCGTAATTGATGAAAGGGGTTGTGGACTATGGCAAATCATTTTAGAGTTTGCGATGAGTGTCAGGCCGTCAATTTAAAAACATTAATTCCAAAACTAAGAGCGATTGATCCAGAAGCAGAAATTGAAGTGAATGAATGTCAATCCTACTGCGGTCCTGGACGTAAAAAAACATTCGCATTTATTAATAACCGTCCCGTTGCAGCTTTAACGGAAGACGAATTAATGGACAAAGTACGCGCCAAGATAGCCGATTAAAACAAACTTTTGCCGCCTTTCTTTATGCGGCTTTTTTCTTTATAATGGATACTAAATCACATTTAGTATAGTAGTTACGGAGTTTTACATTACGGAGGTGGAAAAATGAGCTATGCGACACAAAAGCTAGCAGAAGAAAAAGTGTTTAAAGATCCAGTTCACCGCTATATCCACGTTCGAGATCAAGTAATCTGGGATCTAATCGGAGCAAAAGAATTTCAAAGACTTCGCCGCATTAAACAGCTAGGAACTACCTATCTAGTTTTTCATGGTGCCGAACATAGCCGTTTCAATCACTCGTTAGGTGTATATGAAATTGTACGAAGAATTGTAGATGATAGCTTTAGTGGTCGACCAGAATGGGACGATTCAGAAAGATTAGTAGTACTTTGTGCCGCTCTGCTTCATGATTTAGGGCACGGTCCGTTTTCCCATGCGTTTGAAAATGTGTTTGGATTAGACCATGAATATTTCACGCAACAAATAATAGTTGGCGATACGGATGTCAATGAAATCTTAAAAAGAGTTAGTGAAGATTTTCCTCAGCGAGTTGCGGATGTTATCGGTAAAACATATCCAAACAAGCAGGTAGTTAGTTTAATATCAAGTCAAATTGATGCCGACCGAATGGATTATTTACAACGTGATGCGTACTTCACTGGGGTAAGCTATGGGCAGTTTGATATGGAACGAATTTTACGTGTAATGCGTCCAAGAGAAGACCAAGTAGTCATTAAATCGAGTGGAATGCATGCAGTAGAAGACTATATAATGAGTAGATATCAAATGTATTGGCAAGTGTATTTTCATCCAGTTTCCCGCAGTGCGGAAGTAGTGTTGACGAAAATTTTACATCGAGCAAAAGCATTAAGTGAAATGGGATATGATTTTGAACAGCAACCGACTCATTTCAGAGGCTTCTTTGATGGAACATATACTTTGGACGAGTACCTGGCATTAGATGAAGGGGTTTTATTAACCTATTTTCAGTTATGGATAAAAGAAAAAGATCCTATTCTATCAGACTTGAGTAATCGTTTTGTCAATCGTAAATTATTTCAATATATTGAATTTGATCTGGCGAAAGATTATATGAAAATGAAAGAGTTAGAGCTGCTATTCAAAAAAGCGGGGATAGATCCAGAGTATTACTTAGTTTTCGATTCCTCTTCAGATTTACCTTATGACTTTTATCGGCCAGGGGAAGAAGGGGAACGGATCCCAATTCACTTATTGAAACCTAACGGAGAAATTCGAGAGCTATCACGCGAATCAGAAATAGTAGAGGCCATCACTGGAAAAAGAAGAACGGATCATAAATTGTATTTTCCGGAAGATTTCTTAACGAAGGATGGGAAGAAAAAAGCATTGAAAAAACAAATACTCGATTTACTAAAGTAAAGGAGGGGTCTAAATGATAGAAGAACATGCAAAAATTGTGCAATTTATCGGAGCAGCAGATGGCATTACGGGACGAAAAAAGTTGCAAAAAATGGTTTACATCGCAAAAAAACTTCAATATCCATACAAGGAAAAATACGAATTCCATTTTTATGGCCCTTATTCAGAAGAGCTTACCTTACGAGTGGAAGAATTATGTAATATGGGATTTTTACAAGAAGAACGACAAGATAAAGGCTCATACGTACAATATAAATATCAAATGACCGACGCAGGAGAACATTTCACGCAAATGGCTCAGGTACCTGAAGCAACACGAGATTTAGTAGCATGCATTGACCAAATGAAAAATAAAAGTTCTCGTTTCCTAGAACTAGTATCGACATTATTGTATTTCGATTATCTACCAAAAGAAGAGCAAATCGAAAAACTCCATGTTGTAAAAGGGAAACTCAACTTCACAAAAGAAGAAATCGACGAGGCATTTACATTTGTCATGAACCTCATGAATGAAAGAGCTATCCAATAGGGTGGCTTTTTCTTTTGGGGAAATTATCCTTTCCGCAAGTAAAGGCTACCAATGAGCAAGTAAATGGAAAAGTAGCGTAAGTAATAAACAAAGAGAGCAAGTAAATGACCTATAGCGCAAGTAAACTCATAAACTCACGGGCTTAATAAATGAAACAAAAAACGAACCCTTCAAAAATGGGTTCGTGTCGATTCTAATTATAGATCGCTGAACAACTTACCAGCAATTCCATAATGATTCTTCGGCATTTCTTCTATAAACACAACAACATTCTCAGCTGGTGCATTCACTGTTTCTACAACAGCGGCAGTTACCTTCTCTACAAGAGCTCTTTTTTGATCATCCGTACGTCCTTCAAGCATTTTTACGGTTACATATGGCATTTCATTTCCTCCTTTAGTGAAGTTTTCTGTATACTAGTATCATAACAGAACGGAGGGAATTATCGAATGGCAAATGAAGAAAAACCAAAACAAAAGATTGGCTTCACGATTATTAAAAATGATCCAACCGATGGACATAAGGGATTTGGTATAGGTTCTCTTTCTTTAGAGAATGTATCTCCAGTCATTATTGATATAGAAGAAGGCATTGCACAAGTCGAAATCGGGGCCATGCATGCGAGAAGTGACACCGAGCGAGGTATTAAATTTACAACGAATCCAGAAGACTCAGCTGGAGGGAAACAATATTGGCTTGTCTGGGTAACGATTGATTATAATCCAGAAGGACCTTACTTCGCTGGAGTGAGTGCCTGTGAAATGGTTATCAACCGTGAAAAACGTCGTGGCTATAAAAACTTAGCCGATCATGTAAATCGTATGGACAAATCAATGAAACGCCAAATTTTAGTCGATTTTATGGATGACCGCTCGAAAAATATTTTACGTGAATTTTTGCTGTCCCATAACAAAGAAATGTGGGATAGAAGCGAAGATAAGCTACACCAAGAATTATCTGTCTAAACCTGCTATTCAAATAGTCTGCTTAGGTGGTTGAATTAAAAGCAAAAAGACAGTACAATTTAGTTAAAGCTTACTTCCAAGTAATGCTAGGACACTTAGCGGAATCAAGTAAGTAAATTGTTTGTGCACAAATTGACAACCCAATCGAATAAACGCATTCTTTTTACAGAAAGCCAAGCTAAGAAAAAGCTTTCTATTACCTTAATATAGGTAGTAGAAAGCTTTTTATTTTGTTCAAGAATAATAAAGTATAAAAATGTCCTGTGAACACTGGGTTCATGGTACTTTAAAGAATAAATAATACCGCTGATTTCCGCTTCAGGTGGAGTACAAAGGCTAAGAGCGCCACGTCTTAAAAGGAAGGCAATCTAAGTTCGCCGCATCCTGCGGCAACGATTGCATAACCCACATCCTGTGGGCCTCAAAGCCTTTGTGACCAACATCCTGTTGGCCTCCGCGGGGTGAGCGATGAGCCATCACCGTCGCTTGCGCGTCGATGTGATGTCTCATCTGTCTCACTCATCCCGCCGGAGTCGCCACCTTTCACTACAATCAATTAAGTGAGTAGTACCAAACAAGAAGATGTAGTATGGCCTATAGCTTAGATGATAATAGTAGTCAAAAGTTTAAATAGTGATATTAACCGTATGTTGTATTAGGGATATTATTTTGTAATAAAGGATGAAGAAAGTAGATTTTCTTTTATGCTAGCGGAAATAAAGAGAAATAGTATGTGTTTACTAAATAAAGAAGCGAAATAGCGAACGAAATTGCATCTTCGTGAGCTTCCTCTTTGAATAAGAAAGTATCTTATCTCTAGTTGCCAAAAATGCATTTCCCTGTTTCTAAGAGTTGAAGGAGGGTGACGGATAGACAAAAGCCATATGATTACCGAAAGAAAGGGACGCTTGTTGGTTGTGACGACTGTCACAACCAACAAGCGTCCCTAAAAATCACTCGGTAATAATATAGCAAAACGTCTGTCCCAAGCCCTTCCAAAACAAATAGAAACAGGTTTTATATCTTTTGCCCGGGTTTTCTAAATTCATCAACCGATTAGTTGGAGGAATCGACCGATTATCACCGTCATTTGACCGATTCTCCATTTTCTAACCGGCTTTATTCAAATAAATTAAAAGGAAAAATGGACCAAGGGGGAGAACCTTCCTCCTCTTCCTCGAACGTTTGCTGCTTCAATTTAGGATCGGTGCAAAGTCTCGTTGGCACATCTTTTTTCTTCAAGTAGACGAGTCGCTGTTTCTCACAGGCAGATGTAGCGATTCCACCAGTTTCTATATCTACAATGACTCCCTGCACACCATCTGGAGCAATGAAAGGCTCAACTGGAAGTCCCTGATGAACAGCTTCCATAAATTCAATCCATACTTGTTTTGTTACTTGCCTTGCCTCCGCATCACTCACTTGTTTTCCTTGGTCATAACCATTCCAAACACCCGCTGTTATTTGAGGGGAGAAACCTATCAAAGATTGGTCGGTATTGGTAGTTCCAGATTTCGCAGCATAAGGTCTCGTTTGTTTTGCTCGAATACTAATTCCTGTAGCAGGAGAGTAATCATTGAAAACTGGGTCAAACATGCCTGTGAGTAAATGGGATAATATAAATGAGTCTTGTTCGGATAATACCTTTTTCCCTTTATCCTCTTTTTTCCCTATATCATAAATGACTTTCCCGTTATTATCCGTTATTTTGGTAATATACGTAGGCTTTTTCTGGATTCCTCTAGCAGATATAGTGTTATAAATCTTGGTCATTTCTAAAAGAGAAACTTCCGTCGTTCCAAGCGCTGTAGCTGGTGTATCTTTGACGTTCATATCCAAATTAAATCTCTCAGCTAATTCTTGAAAAGGCTTATAACCAATTTGTTCTAACGTTTTAACTGCATAAATATTATCGGAAATGGCGAGTGCCTGTGCCATTGAAATAGGATGATCAGCAAACTCGCCATTCACATTTTTCGGTTCATATTCTCGACGTCCATTATCATATGTGAAAATAGTACGCTCACTTTTCATATAAGTAAGAGGGGAGAATCCATTTTCTAAAGCTGCACCAAATAATAACGCTTTTATCGTAGAACCAGGCTGCCTTTTAGCCTGTGTAACACGATTGAATGGGCTATCCGTGAAGTTTCGTCCACCGATCATTGCCGTCACATAACCGGTATCTGGTTCCATACTGACAAACGCTACTTGTAATTCCCCTTCAGGTAACCACTTTTCAACCACTTCTTCTGCAACTTGCTGATGTTTTTTATTTAAAGTAGTTTCAATCGTCCATCCACCTTCTTCAATACGCCGACCATTTTCCAAGACGATTTTTGAAGCCTCTTTCCACACTTCCTCTAAAAAGTAAGGGGCGATCTTTTGTTTAACTAAGGAATCATCCGCTTTTAAAACGAAATTTTCGTTAAATGCTCGTTCTTTTTGGTCAGTAGTAATCTTTTGTTGGTTTTCCATCAAAGTTAGGATTAGCTGCTGGCGACTGACTGCCTTTTCTTCATCTACTAAAGGTGAATAGTAGGTAGGGCCCTTCGGAATCCCGACTAATAGGGCAGATTCTGCTAGAGTCAAAGATTTGGCACTCTTTCCTAAATAGAATCTACTTGCTGCCTCGATTCCATACATACCATGGCCATAGTACACCGTATTTAGGTATCCTTCTAATAGTTCATCCTTATCATAGAAAAGCTCTAATCGGTAAGCATATAGCGCTTCGTTTATTTTTCGAGTCCAGGTTTTTTCTTGCGTTAGAAATAAATTACGTGCATACTGCTGCGTAATTGTACTGGCCCCTTCTACTTTTTTTCCAGCTTTTATATCCTTTAAAATAGCACCAGCAATTCGAGAATAATCAAATCCGTGATGCTCATAAAAATCCCGATCCTCTACAGCTACAGTTGCTTGAGGTAAAAAGGGGGACATCTCCTCCAATGAAATCCAGTACCTACGTTGCTCCTCAAAGCGATCACCAATAACATTTCCTTGACCATCTAAAAAGACAGAAGAAATTGGTACTTGAATCATAGGGGCACCAACAACTTGAGCATAAATTCGGAGCGTAATGAGCGCGCTAAAAAGTGCACAACTAGCAGCAATAGTTAAAAGTAATAGCCTTTTCCAACGTTTTCTTCGAATGGCTTTTTTTCTATGCTGAATGCGACCCATGAAATCAACTCCGTTCCAAATGATGTTTTCATTAGTATGAGAACAATAGATTCAAATTAAACCGGTAAACAAAAAAGTATTGCACTTTTGTCAAAAAGCACTATACTTTCAATGTATTTATATTTTATATAAGTACTAAAACCCTTTATAGAAATGGAGATAGATAAATGGCTGGATTTTGGTTTACAGAGAAGCAAACCGAGAATTTTGGCGTCACAATGAAGGTGAAACGCACTCTTCATACCGAGCAAACAGATTTTCAATTGCTAGAAATGGCAGAAACAGAAGAATGGGGAAATATGCTCTTTTTAGATGGCATGGTAATGACCTCGCAAAGAGATGAATTTGTATACCATGAAATGGTGGCGCATGTGCCTTTATTCACACATCCGAACCCTGAAAATGTGTTAGTAGTTGGTGGTGGAGACGGTGGAGTAATTCGTGAAATTATGAAACATCCAAAAGTGAAGAAAGCTACACTTGTTGATATAGATGGAAAAGTAATTGAGTACTCAAAAATATACTTACCAGAAATTGCATGTGAATTAGAAAATCCTCGCGTAGACGTAAAAGTAGGCGACGGTTTCATGCATATCGCTGAGTCTGAAAATGAATACGATGTGATTATGGTAGATTCTACGGAACCAGTAGGCCCAGCAGTAAATCTATTTACAAAAGGCTTTTATGCTGGCATTTCTAGAGCCTTAAAAGAAGACGGTCTATTCGTTGCGCAATCAGACAACCCATGGTTTAAGGCAGATTTGATCCGCCAAGTTCAAAAAGACGTGAAGGAAATTTTCCCAATAACAAATATGTATTTGGCAAACATTCCTACATATCCAAGCGGCCTATGGTGTTTTACAATTGGATCTAAAAAGTATGATCCACTTCTAGTTCCGGACGAGCAATTCTTTGATATTGACACAAAATATTACACAAAAGAGCTTCACAAAGCGGCATTCGTACTACCAAAATTTGTGAAAGATCTTGCAGGAGAGTAAGTCTATGCGATTTAGTGAAGAATACTCAGGAAATGTTTTTATAAAAAGCAAAAAAAATTATGATGAAGCACAGGCAGTCATTTATGGAATGCCAATGGACTGGACTGTAAGCTACCGCCCGGGCTCACGCTTTGGACCTGGGCGTATTCGGGAAGCATCAATTGGCTTAGAGGAATATAGCCCGTATCTGGATCGCGAGCTAGATGACGTCAACTATTTTGATGCAGGGGATATTCCACTACCATTCGGTAATGCGGAGAAAAGTTTAGAGTTAATTGCCGGTTTTATTCGTCAATTATTGATAAACGGAAAAATCCCAATAGGCATGGGTGGCGAACATCTAGTGTCATGGCCAGTAATGAAAACAGTGGCAGACAACTATGACAATCTTGCGATTATTCATATGGACGCGCATACAGATTTACGCGAAGAGTACGAAGGAGAACCGCTTTCCCACTCGACCCCAATCCGTAAAATTGCCGAATATATCGGTCCTAAAAACGTCTACTCATTCGGAATCCGTTCTGGCATGAAAGAAGAGTTCGACTGGGCAAAAGAAAATGGCATGCAAATTCATAAATTCGAAGTGTTAGAGCCTTTGAAAAAAGTGTTACCAACACTAGAAGGACGTCCCGTCTATGTAACAATCGACATCGACGTACTCGACCCAGCTCACGCACCTGGAACCGGAACTGTAGACTGCGGAGGAATCACTAGCCGCGAGCTACTTGCTTCCATCTACGCAATCGCAAACTCCGGCGTAAATGTAGTAGGCTTCGATTTAGTCGAAGTAGCACCAATTTACGACCCATCGGAACAGACAGTTAATACTGCTAGTAAGTTACTACGGGAAATGATCTTAGGGTGGGTCAAGTAATATAAAAAACGTGATGGCATAAGCGCATCACGTTTTTTTATTTTGCTTGATATGTACTACTTTATTTCTCCCTGAAGTTTTAGCTAGGTAAAGGGCTTCATCTGCAAGTTTGTATAACTCATGAAAAGTAACTGCATTTTGTGGGAAAGTGCTAATGCCACCTGAGATGGTAATCTGTAGTTTTTCGCCTGATGAAATTTGAAAATGCTTTTTTTCTATTGCTTGTCTAATAAGATTAGCAATTTCTAAACTCTTTTCATCAGTCGTATCTGATAGGAGAACGGAAAACTCTTCTCCTCCATTTCGAGAAACAATACCTCTAAAGGGTTTACTAGTGTCTTTTATTCGGAGTGCCAATTCTTTCAATACTTCGTCCCCAACAGGGTGTCCATATGTATCATTTACTTTTTTGAAAAAGTCGATATCCAGCAAAAGAAGTGAAAATACCTCATTTTTTGATAAAAGATTTTGAGTATATTCTTGAAATTTCCGGTTATTATTCAAGCCAGTGAGGTAGTCTGTTACAGATATCTCTTCAATTTGTTTAATCTTTTCAAAAAGGTTGTTAAGTTGTTTTAAAACGACGAAGATAATGGAAAAAGACAAAATAGAATACAAGATAAAACTTATTATTGCCAACCAACCTTCCAATTTCCAATTGCCTAATATACCCAATACAATTGAGGTTTGTACAATTGAATATCCAAAATAGGAGGAGACGTTTTGAAAGGTCATCCTTTTCTTCCAACTCCAGATTCCAATGACCAGTCCCGCAATAATAGTGGTACTTCCGGCGATCAGCGCACTTGTAGAATATCCGTACATAAAGATACGGAACACCCCAATAATAGTCCCGCTTAAAATAGGTGCAAGTGGGCCTCCCAGGACACCGGATAGTGCAATAACTGCCATTCTTCCATCCAAAATAACTAAATCAGAAATATTTATAGAAGTTAACATTAATAAACAACCGGTTAAACCACTGAGTATTCCAACAATAATTGGGTTGTATCTGGTAGATGGAATATACACATTTAACCTATTTTGAAATGGAATATAGATAAGAATAGCAAAAGTAAATAGAATACAAAAATTAATAATAAAGTCAATAAGCACATTGGTCACCTTCTCAAATTATCTTAGTCTATTATACCCCTTTCGACATGAATAGTGTATAACTTACTTTTTGCGTCATTAGTTGTCACATTCATTAAATTTAAGATATAATATGAAGGTTATAGTAAAATATAAGGATAGTGTGAAACAGTTAGTTAAAATCGATTTCGAGCTAGCGTAAATAAAATTTCTCCAAAGGATGATAGGCATGTCCCAAGCATTACAAAAGACAGTAAATATACGATTAGTTTCCACGATTCGTCATCCCAATGTCCAACAAGAAACCATCAACTTAGAAACGAAAGGTACTTTAACACTAAAGGGTACTCAGCATTATTTAGTTTATGAAGAAGTGCAAGATGAAAAGGTCGTTCGAACAACTGTGAAGCTAAGCGGAAAGACTGCTTTGATCTTACGAAGTGGTGGAGTGAAAATGCGTCTGCCATTGGAACATGGAGAACTTCAAACTGGAAGTTATGATACACCATATGGCACATTAATGATTACAACAAATACAAAGCAGCTGCATTTTGATGAAGGTCATTTTCAAGTTGAATATGAGTTAATAATAAATGATGAAGTTGCTGGTACTTATACATTAGAACTAATTTATACGGAGGCGGAATAAATGAACGCAGTAGAAAAAGTACAACAATCCATTAAAGACGCATTACAACAAGCAATATTGAAAGCGGAACTTGTAACTGAAGAGCAAATTCCTGCTATCCAACTGGAAACACCAAGAGACAAAGCAAATGGTGATTATGCAACAAATATTGCCATGCAGCTAACAAAGCTAGCAAAAAAGAATCCTCGTCAAGTGGCAGAGTCAATCGTTGAAAACCTTGATATGTCTGGAACAATGATGGAGAAAATTGATATTGCAGGTCCAGGATTTATGAATATCACGGTTCGTAAAGATTACTTACAGGATGTAATAAAGGCTGCCATTACAGATAAAGAAAACTATGGCCGTTCAACTTCAGGTGAGGGAGAAAAAGTTCAAGTGGAATTTGTTTCAGCGAATCCAACTGGTGACTTGCATTTAGGGCACGCACGTGGAGCGTCTGTAGGAGATTCTTTATGTAATGTGCTGGATTTTGCTGGATTTGATGTTGCCCGCGAATATTATATTAATGACGCAGGAAACCAAATTCACAATTTAGCTATTTCGATTGAAGCTCGCTACTTCCAAGCACTAGGACTAGACAAAGAAATGCCGGAAGGTGGCTACCATGGGCAAGATATTAAAGACATCGCTACGGCTCTAGTTGCAGAACATGGCGATAAATTCGTATCCATGTCGGATGAAGAACGTTACAAAGCATTCCGTGCACATGGCTTAAAAGTAGAGCTTGCAAAACTACAAAAAGATTTAGCGGATTTCCGCGTTGATTTTGATCACTGGTTCTCGGAAACTTCCTTATATGAGAACGGCAAAATCGAAATTGCTTTAGATAAATTACGTGCAAATGGCCATATTTTTGAAGAAGAAGGAGCAACTTGGTTCCGTTCTACTACATTTGGAGATGATAAAGATCGCGTACTTATTAAAAGTGACGGATCTTTCACCTATTTATTGCCAGACATTGCGTACCATGAAGATAAACTCGTTCGTGGATTCGATCAACTGATTAATATTTGGGGTGCTGACCACCACGGTTACATCCCACGTATGAAAGCAGCTATTGAAGCGCTTGGATATGGGCGCGGAAAACTAGAAGTATCGATTATTCAAATGGTTCAATTATATAAAGACGGCGAAAAAATGAAAATGAGTAAACGTACAGGGAAAGCTGTTACAATGCGTGAGCTTGTAGAAGAAGTAGGGCTAGATGCAGTCCGTTATTTCTTCGGTATGCGTTCAGGTGACTCGCATATGGACTTCGATCTAGACTTAGCTGTTTCTCAATCCAATGAAAACCCAGTGTTCTACGCGCAATATGCACACGCGCGTATTTGCTCGATTTTAAGATCAGCAGAAACGCAAGGAATGAAAGTATCGACCGATTCACTTGAATTATTGCAAAGTGAAAAAGAATTAGATTTATTGAAAAAAATTGGGGACTTCCCACAAATAGTTGCAGATGCTGCAAAACTTCGTGCCCCTCACCGTATAGCAATTTATATCCAAGAATTAGCTACGACATTCCATAGCTTCTATAACGCAGACAAAGTACTAAATGCCGATAACGTTCCACAAACAGAAGCCCGTCTGGCACTAGTAACAGCTGCGCGCGAAACAATCGCCAATGCATTACGCCTGCTTGGTGTATCTGCTCCAGAACAAATGTAAAATCAAACTGAAAACCCTCGACCACCATGGTCGAGGGTTTTCTAATTTCCATATTAAAATTTGGAAATTATATCCTGAACGCCAGTAAACGCCGCAGAAGAGCGTGTAAACTTCGCAGGTCCGCAAGTATTTCCAACTTGAGCGCGAGTAAAAGTCGGCTGAGGGTGGGTAAACAGCAATCAAGCGCAAGTAACTGCTTATACGAGAGAGAACTTCTGCTATACGAGAGAGGCGAGCATCTATACGAGAGCGACCGGGCTATACGAGAGAGAACTCCTGCTATACGAGAGAGGCGAGCATCTATACGAGAGCGACCGGGGTATACGAGAGAGAACTTCTGCTATACGAGAGAGGCGAGCATCTATACGAGAGCGACCGGGCTATACGAGAGAGAACTCCTGCTATACGAGAGAGGCGAGCATCTATACGAGAGAGAACTTCTGCTATACGAGAGAGGCGAGCATCTATACGAGAGCGACCGGGCTATACGAGAGAGAACTCCTGCTATACGAGAGAGGCGAGCATCTTTACGAGAGCGACCGGACTATACGAGAGAGAACTTCTGCTGCCACCATCCCCAACCCAAAGGTCAGAAAGCTCAATTTCCAAAAATGAAGTCGACAGTCCAAAAATATAAGGTATAATGAATGCAAAGCAATATGAATAATTTAATGCATAGAGGTGCTCTAGTAATGGATTGCTAGAGTTAAAAGGGAAGCTGGTTAGAGTCCAGCGCGGTCCCGCCACTGTAAGTGATGCAACACATCATGAGTCAGAAAACCTGCCTGTATGCTTTACGCCCGTTACCTACGAGGATAGGTTTGGTGTAGATCTGATTCGTTGTTACTTCGTGCAGATTTATACCTATCTATCTCTCATCTAAAGGATGGGAGATTTTTTATTGGCTTAATTTAGGAGGAATGTAAAATGAAGAAATTTTGGCAATTATGGATGACATCCGCTTTAGCAGTACTGTTGCTAGTAGGATGTGGACAAGAAGAGGTAAAACCTGCAAAAAATAATGACAATACGCAACAAGAAGTGACAGTAGATGAGCAAGTTTCAGATGAAACGACTTTCCCAATAACAATGACCGATGCGGTCGGTGAAGAAATTACATTGGAAGAAGCACCAAAAACGATTGTTTCTATGCAACCAAGTAATACAGAAATTTTATTTGCACTTGATTTAAATGAAGAAATCGTTGGTGTAAATGATTATGATAATTATCCAGAGGAAGCGCTTGAAAAAGAGAAAATCGGTGGAGTGGAGTTCAGTGTAGAGAAAATCGTAGCAATGAATCCGGATATCGTATTTGCGCATGAGTCTGCCCTAGGTATGGGAGAAGCTGGAATACAACAAATTCGTGATGCTGGAGTGAAAGTATACGTTGTAAAAAATGCAATGGACTTCAATGAAACATATACAACTATTGAGGAAATTGGCCGTGCTACTGGAAAATTAGCAGAGGCACAAAAAATTGTCGAAGATATGAAAGTAAAAGTAGAAGAAGTGAAAGAGAAAGTTGCAAATGTAGAAACGAAGAAAACGGTATTCGTTGAAACTTCGGATGTTCCGCAAATTTATACACCTGGTAAAGGGACGTTTATGCAAGAAATTTTAGATATAGTGAATGCTGAAAATATTGCAGCAGATCAAGAAGGCTGGTTTATAATGGAGCCTGAAGAAATTGTTAAACGTAACCCGGATGTAATTATAGTGATGTATAACTATGTTGAAGGTATTGTAGAAAGCGTGAAAGCTCGTGATGGGTTTGATTCGATTACAGCTGTGAAAAACAATGAAGTTGTCCAAGTAGATGAAAACTTAACAAGTCGTACAGGTCCACGTCTAGCAGAAGGATTAGAAGAAGTAGCGAAAGCAATTTATCCAGAGGCTTTTAGTGAATAAAACATTGATCGGCTACATCTTGTCCATCATTGCGCTTTTCGTTGCAATTTGGCTTGGTGTATCGGTCGGATCCGTCAAGGTACCGATCAGCACATTATGGGATACGGGAGCAGATGCAATCGCGACCAATATCGTTTGGAAGATTCGCATGCCACGTGTAGTGCTTGCTGGGCTAGTTGGTGCATCACTAGCCATTGCTGGTGCTGCATTTCAAGGGTTATTAAAAAATCCGCTTGCAGATCCTTATACGTTAGGAGTGTCGTCCGGTGCCTCAGTTGGTGCCGTGGCTACGCTCTTTTTCGGTATTTCGGTGCCATTTTTAGGAATATATACATTGCCGGTTTTCAGTATGATCGGGGCTTTAGTTACGATGCTACTTGTTATTTCATTTGCCAAGCTAGTCGATCGCTCGATGAAAATGGAAACTATTATTTTAACTGGTATTATATTTAGTTCTTTTTTAGGTTCTGTCATTTCATTAATGATTGCGCTGACAGGAGAAGAATTAAGGCAAATCATTGGTTGGCTCCTCGGAAGTGTGTCGATGCGCGGATGGAGTTTTGTACAAATGGCACTACCATTTATCATTATAGGTACATTATTATTATGGTTAAACAGAAGAGAGTTAAATGCGATGTTGTTTGGGGAAGAACGTGCAATGCATTTAGGGGTCAACGTGAAAAAACGCAAAATGATGATTTTAATAGGTGGCTCCATGCTGACGGGGACGGCAGTTGCGGTATCAGGAACGATTGGATTTGTAGGACTTGTCGTTCCGCATATGACAAGACTGTTATTTGGTTCCGACAATCGTCATGTGTTACCGCTTAGCTTTATAAATGGAGCGGCGTTATTAATCGTATGTGATCTAGTGTCTCGCACGATTATTTCACCAACAGAGTTGCCGATTGGTGTAATAACGGCATTTATAGGCGCACCAGTCTTTGCATTTATTTTCTTTAGACAACGAAAAAAAGGAGGCATTTAACCTATGTTACGAGTGGAAAATGTATCGGGTGGCTATGATCGTAAAATAATCGTTAAAAACGTCTCCTTTGAAGTTGAAAAAGGTGAAATGCTTGGGATTCTTGGTCCAAATGGCAGCGGGAAATCGACGTTGCTAAAAGTAATAAGCGGAATTTTACATATGGAGACCGGGAATGTCTTTATCGAAGGAAAGCCGGTAAAATCATATTCATCTAAAGAGCTTGCAAAAAAAATGGCAGTATTACCACAATTACATAGTCATGCATTTTCCCATTCTGTCAGAGATACGATTGCACTTGGTCGCTATCCCCATCAAAGCGGATTGTTTTCTTCGTGGTCAAATGAAGATGAAGCGGCTGTTGTCGAAGCGATGAAACTAACAGCGATGGAAAGATACGAACATCAAATGCTGGATCTATTGTCTGGTGGCGAACAGCAACGCGTTTTTGTTGCCCAAGCACTTGCACAACAAGCACCTTTACTGCTACTGGATGAACCGACTAACCATCTAGATATTGCACATCAAAAACAATTGCTCGATACGATTAAAACACAGGCGATTGAAAAAGGCATCACAATTATTAGCGTATTTCATGATATAAATCTTGCATCATTATACTGCGATCGTCTGCTTTTAATGGAACAAGGAGAGGTAAAAGTCATAGGCGCACCGCATGAAGTCGTGAAGAAAGATCAAATCGAAAGGGTGTACAAAGCTCGTATCAGCACAAATCCCCACCCAGAACGCCCGAAGCCTCAAATTACAATTCTTCCGGATGTAAATGAAAAACGAAATGAAATGCTAATCACAGCAGCCAATTTTCAAGTTTCGGCTGATTTAGTTATTTTTCAAGCAGAAACCCAACTTAAAACATGGTCCTCCGCAGTAATCAACGCTGGAAGTGGATGGTACAAAAACTTCGTTAATAGAAGAGTGGATGCTAGCTATGCATGCGATAATGTACAAGAAGAAATGCTTGTATACTTGGCGCACCGCGGATTTTCCGAAACGGATACAGTTGGAATGATGACCGCAGTTAAAACAACAGATGCTGTCATTAAAGAATATGACACACCTTTTGGGAGCATCGTCATTATGGTTACCGCAGGAGTAGGGAACGCTGTCGACGTATCTAGAGCATATGAAGTAGAGATGCTTCCTGCAATTGGAACCATTAATACATGGATCATTGTCAACGGTGAACTTTCTGACGAAGCTTTTATTCAATCGGTGATCACAGCAACTGAAGCGAAAACGAAAGCACTCGCATTTGAGCAAGTGAAGGATCCACGTACGGGAACGATTGCAACCGGTACATCAACCGATAGTGTCCTAATAGCAGCAACACAAAAAGGGACACATATTCCATACGCAGGTCCAATCACGGAAATAGGGAAGAAAATCGGATTTGGTGTGTATGAATGTACAGTGGAAGCCATTCAAGTCTACAAAAAAGCTAAAGGTTGGGAATTATAATGGGTCCGCATATAATAGCTATAGCGATTGGCTTAATACTAGACCGAATAATTGGCGATCCACCAAGTTGGCCCCATCCCGTTAGATTTATCGGGACACTCATCTCAAAGCTGACATCCTGGTTGAATAAAGGAAAAGCGCGCAAGGCAAAAGGGTTTTTACTCGTTATTATTGTCGTCGGAATAACTTTCTCCGCCACAGTAGCAATTCTAATAGGTGCCTATTCTGTTCATATTTGGATTGGAATTACAGTAGAAAGTATCCTCATCGCATCGGGGCTTGCACAGAAAAGTTTAAAAGCAGCAGCGATGGATGTGTACAAACCATTAATAGCAAAAAATTTACCGTCCGCAAGACAAAAACTTTCATGGATTGTCGGCCGCGATACAGATAAATTAGATGAACAAGAAATTACACGTGGCGTCGTGGAAACAGTATCTGAAAATATTAGTGACGGAATAACGGCTCCACTTTTTTATGCATTTGTATTCGCTGGCGCTCCAGCACTTTGGGTCTATAAAGCGATCAATACGCTCGATTCCATGGTCGGTTACAAAAATGAAAAATACGAGGACTTCGGATATGCAGCAGCAAAGTTAGATGACATTGCAAACTATATTCCGAGTCGATTGACGGGCTATATCATCATGCTATGGGGCAAGAAGGAAAGCGAATTGCCTTTTAGCAAACGGATGAAAGGCTGGTGGCAGGATGCCAAAAAACATCCAAGTCCAAATAGTGGCTATTTGGAAGCTGCGACTGCTTATCAGCTAGGCATTCAACTTGGCGGCACGAATACATATAAAGGGATTGTTTCTGATCGTGCACGTATGGGCATTGGAGAAGTTCCATTATCGCCAACCCATATACTAAGCACTATTTCTCATTTGAATACAGCTGTAGTTCTGTTTTGGCTGTGGATGATGGTCATTGGAGGGATTTTATTTGGCATTACCTAATCACGGGGCGAATGCCCATCATGTATATGAACGACTTGGGATTAGAATGCCTGAAACGGTAATTGACTATAGTGAAAATGTGAATCCGTTAGGGCCACCAGCGTTTGTATTTAAACAATGGTCAACATATGCACAGCTTATTACAAAATATCCAGATCCATTGGGAGAACCGTTTTTATCAGCAACAGCTAAATATCACGATATTTCGATTGAAAATGTGATTGTTGGGAATGGCGCAGCGGAAATATTCGCAAGTCTGGCAAAACGTTATGAAAATAAACGTGCAGTACTGATTCATCCAACTTTTTCAGAATATGAAGCAACCCTTTCAGCTTACAATGTGTACATAAAAGAAATAATCGCAACTGGGAAACTCCCTTTGGACGAAGTGCTCGATGAAGTAGAGTTTGCGGAAGTAATTTACATATGCAGACCAAATAATCCGACTGGGTATTTAATTCCATTAGAAGAAATTATTCAAATTGCAAAATATGCGAAGATATATAAATGTGAAGTCATTTTAGATGAAGCATTTCTTGATTTTATTGATGAAAAAGAATCATTTATCTCATATTTAAAAGATTTTCCAAACGTTATTGTCGTACGTTCGATGACGAAAATGTACGCTATTCCTGGCATTAGACTTGGATACGCGCTGGCAAGTAAACAAATTGTTAACGATATACGTTCAAGAATGCCACATTGGAATAGCAATGCGATCGCGACGACAGTTGGAGCAGCATGTTTGCTGGAGGAAGACTACCGCATGCAAGCAATCGCTTTCGCAAAAGAAATGCGTGAACACATGACGATATTTCTAGAGAAGTGGAACTGTATTGTATTACCATCTGTGACTAATTTTATCTGTTTTCAATTACCTGTACCTGCTAGTTCGAGGGAGTTTTTCGAGTATTTATTAGCAAAAGGGTGCGTACTCCGCCATACAGAAAACTTCAAAGGATTAGACGGCAAATGGTTTCGAGTGGGAATGAAAGAAAGGTCTCAATTGGACTATTTGCAAAAGGAGATGACCGCATGGTTCGTGGAAAACTTATCTTCATAACGGGCGGTGTGCGCAGCGGAAAAAGTAGTTTCGCGGAACATTACTTAATGAGCGAGCAGGCAAAGCGAAATGTGTATATCGCTTCTGGCGTTGCAGTAGATAGCGAAATGAAAGAGCGCATACAAAGGCATCAACACGACCGTGAAAACTACCTAGTTGAGTGGGTGACAATCGAGCAACCGCGTCATTTTGAGCAAATAGTTCCAGGGATCCAACAAGATGACGGCATTCTATGGGATTGTGTCACCACCTGGCTAGCCAATGAACTGTACGAAGGTCAAATGGAGGAAGTAGAAGAGCAACTATATGTGGCAATTGATCAGTTATTAGAAAAAGCTAAATTAGTGGTCATTGTATCAAACGAAGTGCTCGATGAACCCATCTCAAATTATGAATATACAGCTCTTTATCAAGCGTGGATAGGGCGAATCCATCAAAAGCTTGTTGCTAAGGCTGATTACGTCTTTGAAATGGAATATGGTTTAAGTCATCAGTGGAAATGAGGGAGTTAGATGAAGGGCTTAATGGTGCAAGGTACTGCTTCAAATGTCGGGAAAAGTTTGGTATGTACAGCTATTTGCCGACTCCTCGCGAATGAAAGGAAGCAAGTGGCCCCTTTTAAATCGCAAAACATGTCGGGCTTAAGTATTCATACAGAAGATGGGTTGGAAATAAGCGTTTCACAATCTTTGCAAGCAAGGGCAGCAAGAACTCCTTATTTACGAGAAATGAATCCGATATTATTGAAACCTACCGGGTATATGGAGTCAGATATAATTATTTTAGGGAAAAAGTTGGATAGAATGAGTGGCATGCACTACCGAGAGCAATTTTTTGAAAAAGGGCAAGAACTTATTAAAAATAGTTTAAGTAAACTGTCTGCCTCGTATGAATATTTGATATTAGAAGGGGCGGGAAGTCCTGTAGAAGTAAATTTACGTGACCGTGAGTTAGTGAATATGCGTGTTGCTGATTTAGCAGATGCTCCAGTAATATTAGTAGCTAATATCGAGTTCGGCGGAGTGTTTGCATCCATCGTTGGTACGCTTGCACTGCTGCCTGAAGCGCAACGAGCGCGAGTAAAAGGGATTATTATCAACAAGTTTCAGGGCGATATTTCTTTATTTCAAGACGGAATCGATTTCATCGAAACGTACACAGGAATAGACGTGCTAGGGGTTATCCCTTATTTTGCAAATGAATTTGAGGAAGAAGACGGCGAAGAAAATAGCGGTAAAAGTGCTTCTGATGAACAAATTAACGAATGGGCCAACCATTTTAAAAAGCATGTAATATGGGAAAAAATCATAAGTCTATTAACGAACGATGCGGTGAAAAAATGAGTAGCATTTTGCTAGCACTTCAATTTTTTACGGTCATTCCAGTAAATAAAAACTTGCCGATGGAAAAGCGTTCAATTACAGGGATGTACAGTATTTTTCCTTTTATAGGGGCAGGCATTGGTGCAATAGCTTGTTTAGTACTCTACTTTGACTGGAGTGCCCTGATGACGGCGTTTTGTATCGTACTTGTAGGAGTTGTCCTTTCTGGCGGCCTTCATATGGATGGATTTATCGATACTTCGGATGCATTTTTTTCCTATAAAGATCGATTAAAGCGATTCGAAATACTAGACGATCCGCGAGTCGGTGCTTTTGGTGTGATGGCAGTTGTATTTTTAGTCATTGGTAAAGTAATAATTGTAGCTGAGGTTATATCAGCAGAATCGTTTCATTGGATTTTTGTCATGCTAATTCCCTTTTTCTCAAGAGCTACACTAGTTCTGTTATTTTCAATAACGAATACCGCGAAAACGAGCGGGCTTGCTTACTATTTCAAGGGAAAAATGAATGCGAATGTCGTCATAGTTGCAGCCGCCTGTCACTTTTTTATTGGATTAGGTTTAGTAGGTTGGATGACGAATTGGATGATTGCCGTCACTATGGCTGCTATGTTAGTTGCTTTTATTTGTATATTCCGCAGTTGGGTATTGAAAAATTTCGGTGGAGTTACTGGTGATTTGCTTGGTGCAAGTGTGGAATTTTTGGAGGTGGTGCTATGGCTAACCCTTTTATTGTTACTCTCATAAGACATTTGCCAACGCAAGGGAATCGAGACAAAAAGTATATTGGCTGGAGCGACGAACCGATCATACCTGGAATAAAAACGAAAAAAGTTGCGTATGAAACTAATCAAATCATCGGCAGCGATTTAATGCGCTGCAAGCAAACAGCAGCGAAAGTTTTTAATGGGATTCCTTATATAGAAAATGCGAATTTTCGAGAATGCTCCTTTGGTGATTGGGAACAAAAAACATATAATGAATTAAAAGAACAGGCACTATACAGAAAGTGGCTTGATAATCCACGGCAAATAGTCCCTCCAAATGGAGAGTCGATGCAAGCGATGGAAAGCCGGGTGCTACAAGCTTTCTTGGAAACAATCGAAAAGTTAGCGGAACCGATAATCGTTATACATGGCGGACCAATTCGATTTTTATTGACCAAGTATGCAAATATAGAAAAGAGTTTTTGGGATTGGGAAGTGGCTCATGGCTGCATGTTTACATTACAATGGCCCGATAAAAAAGCTGTATTGGAGGGAAAACGATGCACGTCATTTTCGGTGGAGCATTTAATGGAAAACGAGCGTATGTAGAGCAGAGAGTCCGAGGACGCAATGTGCAGTGGCTGGATGTAGAAGCAGACGCATATATTTTATTGCCAAATATAGAAGTGATTGTTGTTTTTGGTGTTGAACATCTGCTAGAACCAAAAAGCAAAGAGTTACTGGAAAAAATGGAAAAGTGGAATGAACAAGCAGAGGTGCTAGTCATTGCAACGGAAATTGGTCGAGGAATTGTACCGATGGAGGAAAATATGCGCAAACTACGGGATGACGTCGGTCGGTTTTATCAACAACTTTTTACGAGGGCAGACAGTGTAACACGAATTTGGTATGGTATTTCACAAACATTAAAGGGAGATGAGCAAATTGAAAATTTACACTAAAACGGGTGACAAGGGACAAACAGGTTTAATCGGGGGAAGAACGGACAAAGACGATATTCGAGTGGAAGCTTACGGAACAATTGATGAATTGAACTCATTTATTGGAAAAGCAGTAACTGAACTAGATCCCACAAAATTTGCAGATGTTTTAGAGGATTTAGAAACGATTCAACATGAGTTATTCGACTGTGGTGGAGATCTTGCAAATGTGTCAAATCGCCGTGTATATAAAATGACGGACGAACCAATTGAAGCAATGGAAAAACGAATCGATCTGCTAGTAGAAGAGGGACCTGTATTAGAACGATTCATCCTACCTGGAGGAACTCCTGCTGCGGCAACGCTTCATATTGCGCGAACGGTTACTAGACGCGCCGAGCGTTTGACTGTGACGTTAACGAAGACGCAGGAAGATGTACCAACAGTAGTACAACGCTATTTAAACCGTTTATCGGATTATTTATTCGCAGCTGCACGCGTAGCAAATGTGAGAGAAAACGTATCGGATGTTGAATACGTGCGCAGTGCAAAAGTTTTTAAAAACGTAGGAAGCGAGAAGAAAGAAGGGGAGTAACCTCATGAAACTTCGATTATTAACACTAGCAGCAATGTTTGCAGCACTGTGTGCAATCGGTGCATTCATTAAGATTCCAGTTGGGATCGGAAGTGCGGCTTTAGATACGGTACCTGCCCTAATTTCAGCATCCTTTCTGCCACCGGTTTATGCGGGAGCAGCATCACTAATTGGTCATTTATCATCCTCTTTATATGCAGGATTTCCGTTAGGACCACTGCATATAATTATTGCTGCTGAAATGTTTGTGATTTTATTCGTTTACACAAAGCTACACAAAGCGGGGCATCACGTTTGGAAATGGATTTTCTTTATCTTCGCAAATAGTGTTCTAGCAACGCTTCCATTTTACTGGATCATTTCACCGGCATTCTTTGCAGCGGCACTTCCAGGTATCACGCTAGCAACTATTTTGAACGCGGCGATTGCAATGATTGTCTCTCCAGTGGTGGAGCGAGTAATGGAACGTGTGAAAACCCATGCGTAATGGCGTTTTATTGCCGAATGGCTTCGTTTTAACGACAGATAACTCCGCAGGCATCGGCGAAAAAAATGACGACGTAGTTTCCACCCCGGACGAAATAGTATCCTATTTCGCGGCAAGAGTCGCATTGCTCGAACAATGGGCAGCTGGTGCAACTCCAGTGTCGATCGTCGTTCATAACTTTTCAGGGGATGGAAGCTGGAGTAAATATGTCGCTGGGATTGACAAGCTATTTAATGAAATTGGAGTGAAATGCCCCGAAATTACCGGCAGCAGTGAGACCAATATGCAAACACTACAGTCGGCAATCGCAGTGACGATGCTAGGTAAAAGAGTAGAAGGAAATCATAAAGAAATCTGCTGGTATGCATATGGCAAGCCAAGTGTCGGCAAAGAGGTCATCACGGATAGTAATAAAATTGCTAATTTGAAAAAAATTAGTGAAGCAATTAATGAGGGGTTAGTGCATCGGGTGTGGCCCGTTGGATCTACCGGAATTAAAGGTGAATGTGATCGACTAGGACTTTGTGGCAATTTAGTTGACTGGGATGTAGAGAAATCAGCAGGACCAGCTACTACTGTTCTACTTGGCATTGATATTTCGAAAGAAAAAGAAGCGAAACTTCATTTTGGTAATTATTTTGAGGCTATCTCTTAAAGAGATGGCTTTTTGTTTTGGAGAAATACAGGAGTGGCGGCCAATTCATAGTTTACTTGCGGTCGATTGTTGAATACTAGCGGTCACGGCTGCTTTACTCGCTCACCATTTGGAAATACTTGCGGAAGGACTATGTTTACTAGCGGCCGCAGTCGATTTACTAGCGGAGTGGATAATTATTCCAAAATGGATACTTTAGTTGAAGGTATAGCTGGAATAGAATGGGTACTCGACGAAGTGGCGACCGATTCATAGTTTACTTGCGGTCGATTGTTGAATACTAGCGGTCACGGTTGCTTTACTCGCTCACCATTTGGAAATACTTGCGGAAGGACTATATTTACTCGCGGTCGCGGTGGATTTACTTGCGGAGTGGGTAATTATTCCAAAATGGATACTTTAGTTGAAGGTATAGCTAGAATAGAATGGGTACTCGACGAGGTGGCGGCCGATTTTTAGTTTACTTGCGGTCGATTGTTGAATACTAGCGGTCACGGTGGATTTACTTGCGGAGTGGGTAATTATTCCAAAATGGATACTTCAGTTGAAGGTATAGCTAGAATAGAATGGGTACTCGACGAGGTGGCGGCCAATTCATAGTTTACTTGCGGTCGATTGTTGAATACTAGCGGTCACGGCTGCTTTACTCGCTCACCATTTAGAAATACTTGCGGAGTGGGTAATTATTCCAAAATGGATACTTTAGTTGAAGGTATAGCTAGAATAGAATGGGTACTCGACGAGGTGGCGGCCGATTTTTAGTTTACTTGCGGTCGATTGTTGAATACTAGCGGTCACGGTGGATTTACTTGCGGAGTGGGTAATTATTCCAAAATGGATACTTCAGTTGAAGGTATAGCTAGAATAGAATGGGTACTCGACGAGGTGGCGGCCGATTCATAGTTTACTTGCGGTCGATTGTTGAATACTAGCGGTCACGGTTGCTTTACTCGCTCACCATTTGGAAATACTTGCGGAAGGACTATATTTACTCGCGGTCGCGGTGGATTTACTTGCGGAGTGGGTAATTATTCCAAAATGGATACTTTAGTTGAAGGTATAGCTAGAATAGAATGGGTACTCGACGAGGTGGCGGCCGATTTTTAGTTTACTTGCGGTCGATTGTTGAATACTAGCGGTCACGGTTGCTTTACTCGCTCACCATTTAGAAATACTTGCGGAAGGACTATGTTTACTAGTGGTCGCGGTGGATTTACTTGCGGAGTGGGTAATTATTCCAAAATGGATACTTCAGTTGAAGGTATAGCTAGAATAGAATGGGTACTCGACGAGGTGGCGGCCAATTCATAGTTTACTTGCGGTCGATTGTTGAATACTAGCGGTCGTGGTTGCTTTACTCGCTCACCATTTGGAAATACTTGCGGAAGGACTATATTTACTAGCGGCCGCAGTCGATTTACTAGCGGAGTGGAAAATTATTCCAAGACTATTTTCCTGAGATGTGGAAACGACTTGGATAGATGGCACTCGCTCTCGTATAACACCGTACCTCTCTCGCATATAGTATATTCTCTCTCGTATAACCCTTGCGCTCTCGTATAGACATGGACCACTCTCGTATAGCACGAGTTCTCTCTCGGATAAGCGGACATCTCTCTCATATAACCATCCAATATCCAAAAAACAGTCCCGCTAACTAATTCAATCAAAAATAACCTCAGCAAACATCCAATTCACAAAAAAAATACAAAATTCACATCAATCCAAATAAATAACTGTTGACTGAATGCTCATTCAGTTTTAATATTGAATTACTTATATATTAGTTTATCAATCTAATGTATTATTCTATTCATAAAATCATTTTACAACTCAGAGGGGGAGAAATAAGATGAATCCATTTTTAATTGCAAACTGGTTACTGTTTATCGCAGTAGTTTTGTACGCTGTAGGATTGTTCGCATATTTGTTGAAAACAAGATATACGTATATCAAACTAGGGAAAAAAGTCGAATTTGAAGATAATGTGAAGGAAAGACTTCGCAAAATATGGGTGTATGTTTTTGGACAAAAGAAATTATTAAAAGATAAGAAGAGTGGAATTATGCATGTAATGTTCTTCTATGGTTTCTTATTAGTCCAAGCAGGTGCAATCGATTTTATTTGGAAAGGGTTAGCGCCAGGTTCTCATATTCCGCTTGGTCCATTATATCCAGCGTTTACTTTCTTCCAAGAAATTGTCACTTTACTTATTTTGGTTGCCGTTGTATGGGCGTTTTACCGTCGATACGTAGAGAAGTTAGTTCGCTTAAAACGCGGCTGGAAAAATGGTTTAGTACTTATTTTCCTAAGTGGGTTAATGCTTTCTGTTTTAATCGGTAATGGGATGGGGATGATTTGGCATGAGCATAGTGCTACTTGGTCAGAGCCAGTTGCTTCCGCTATCGCAACTATTTTTGGCTTCTTATCACCAACCGCTGCAGCAGTTGTTTTCTTTGCTATGTGGTGGGTTCATTTAATTATCCTACTAACATTCTTAGTGTATGTACCACAATCAAAGCATTTCCACTTAATCACTGGGCCGGCAAACGTATACTTCCACCGTTTAGACAAAGTTGGTAGATTACGTCCAATCAATTTTGAGGAAGAGGAAAATGAAGATCCAGAAGCTGAAGAAGAAATGCCTTCGTTCGGGGTAGGTCGTATTCAAGACTTTACGCAAGCACAAATGATCGATTTATACGCATGTGTAGAATGTGGTCGTTGTACGAATATGTGTCCAGCAACTGGAACAGGGAAAATGCTGTCACCAATGGATCTAATCGTGAAGCTTCGTGATCATTTAACATTTACTGGAGCAGTGGAAACGAAGAAAAAACCTTGGGTACCAGCATTAGCTTTCCAAGGAACAAAAGGAAACCAACTTGCGATGGCTGCTGGAGCAGAAGGTGCAATAATTGGAGATATTTATAGCCCGTCTCTAATTGGAGATGTTATTACAGAAGAAGAAATTTGGGCTTGTACAACTTGCCGTAACTGTGAAGATCAATGTCCAGTTATGAACGAGCATGTAGATAAAATTATTGACCTTCGCCGTTACCTAGTAATGACAGAAGGGAAAGTAAACCCAGATGCACAACGCGCAATGACTAACATCGAACGTCAAGGAAATCCATGGGGACTTAACCGAAAAGAAAAGGAAAACTGGAGAGATGCTCGTCCAGATATTCATATTCCTACAGTGAAAGAAGTATCGAAAGCTGGAGAAGAATTTGAATACCTATTCTGGGTTGGTTCGATGGGATCATTCGACAGCCGTTCACAAAAAATTGCTCTATCATTTGCACATTTGATGAACGAAGCAGGAGTGAAATTTGCAATCCTTGGCAATAAAGAAAAGAACTCAGGAGACACACCACGTCGTCTAGGTAATGAGTTTTTATTCCAAGAATTAGCTGGTTCGAATATTTCAGAATTTGAAAAAGCAGGGGTAACGAAGATTGTAACAATCGATCCTCATGCATATAATATCTTTAAAAATGAATATGGTGATTTTGGATGGAACGGAGAAGTGCTCCATCATACAGAAATGCTTTATGACTTAGTACAAGAGGGTCGCTTGAAACCGCAATACGCAGTGGAAGAAACGATTACTTTCCATGATTCCTGCTACTTAGGTCGTTACAATGATGTATACGATGCACCACGTGAAGTATTAAGAGCAATTCCGGGCGTGAAGCTAGTAGAGATGGATCGTAATAGAGAAAATGGTATGTGTTGTGGAGCAGGTGGCGGTCTAATGTGGATGGAAGAGCATGTTGGGAATCGTGTAAACGTAGCTCGTACAGAACAAGCGTTAGAAGTAAATCCAACGATCATATCTTCTGGATGTCCTTACTGCTTAACAATGTTATCAGATGGAACGAAAGCGAAGGAAGTAGAAGAAACAGTTGGCACATATGATATTGCGGAGCTTCTAGAAAAATCGGTATTTGGAGAATTCATTCCTCCGGTGGAAGAGGAAGAATTAGAGCCTATCGTTCAATAATATATTGCTAATAGTCTCATAGTTTCGTAAACTAGTATTAAATAGTGAGGGAGTAATTTTTTACTCCCTCTTTTCTTACTAATGAAATCGAGCGAGCGTTCAGTCGTTTTTTATTTCTGGGAAGTTGAAAGCGCATACAACATGAAGGGGTGTCTATATGACGAAAACAGTTATTTTGGATGGAGCACGTACAGCTTTTGGGAAATTTGGAGGAGCATTAAGTGCTTTAACTGCCTCCGATCTGGGCGGAGTAGCCATTAAAGAAGCACTAAATCGCGCAGGTATTGACCCTGAGCAAGTTGACGAAGTAATTATGGGGACCGTTCTACAAGCAGGGCAAGGGCAAATTCCTTCTCGACAAGCAGCTACGAAAGCAGGAATTCCATGGTCGGTTAAAACAGAAACAATCAATAAAGTATGTGCCTCTGGAATGCGAAGTGTCACACTTGCTGATCAATTAATCCGACTTGGTGACGAGGAGATTATTGTAGCAGGGGGCATGGAATCGATGTCCAACGCTCCTTATTATTTACCAAAAGGTAGATTCGGCTTGCGCATGGGGGATGCGAAGATGGTAGATGGTATGGTTTATGACGGTCTATCTTGTTCATTCCATCCGAAAAATGTTCATATGGGCACTTATGGCAACTCTACGGCAGAAACGTTTGAGTTATCACGTGAAAAACAAGATGCATGGTCGTTTAGAAGCCATGACCTTGCATGGAAGGCAATAGATAATGGGATTTTGGGAGAAGAAATTGTTACGGTTGAAATTCCACAGCGTAAAGGGGAACCAATCATCGTAAACGAAGACGAATCACCTCGTCGCAATACTTCTTTGGAATCGCTAGCTAACCTTAAGCCAGCATTCGGAAAAGAAGGAACAATCACTGCAGGAAACGCACCTGGTATTAATGATGGGGCTTGTGCCATCGTCTTAACGAGTGAGGAAAAAGCGAAATCACTTGGAAAAGAACCACTTGCATACGTTATTGGTCACGCAGAGGTAGCGATTGAACCGGAGAAATTCCCACAAACACCTGGATTAGTCATCAATAAAATACTAGAGAAAACAGGTAAAACGTTAGCGGAAATAGATTTATTCGAAATAAATGAAGCATTTGCAGCAGTTGCATTAGTGAGCAGTCAGCTAGCAGGTTTAGACGAAGAAAAAGTAAATGTAAATGGTGGAGCAGTTGCACTTGGTCATCCAATAGGAGCATCGGGTGCCCGTATTATACTAACGCTTGCGTATGAATTGAAGCGTCGCGGCGGTGGTATCGGTATCGCAGCAATTTGTTCCGGTGGCGGTCAAGGAGATGCCATTATGATCGAAGTTCCAAAAACAGGAGGCAGCAACGCATGAATATCCAAAAAGTATTAGTAATCGGAGCAGGTCAGATGGGATCGGGAATTGCTCAAGTATGTGCCCAAGCAGGATTTGACGTAAAACTAAATGATCGTGAACAACAATTTTACGATCGTGGCATTCAAACTATTACTAAAAACCTTTCACGTAATGTAGAAAAAGGTCGAATGACAGAAGATGAAAAACAATCAGTGCTAAATAAAATCACTATGTCTTTATCCATTGAAGATGCGAACGATGTCGACTTAGTGATTGAAGCAGCAGTCGAAAATATGGAAATAAAACAGTCTATTTTCAAACAATTAGACGAGATTACACCAGCTCATACAATTCTAGCAACTAATACTTCGTCTTTACCAATTACAGAAATTGCTGCTGCGACAAACCGTCCAGAGCAAGTGATCGGTATGCATTTTATGAATCCTGTACCAGTAATGAAATTAGTAGAAATCATTCGTGGACTCGCTACATCTGACGAAGTATACACAGCAATTGAAAAAATGACGACGAAACTAAGCAAAGTTCCTGTAGAAGTAAATGACTTTCCAGGATTTGTCTCTAACCGTATTTTAATGCCAATGATCAACGAAGCAATCTATACATTATACGAGGGTGTTGCAACGAAAGAAGCTATTGATGATGTTATGAAAATGGGGATGAATCACCCAATGGGCCCGCTTCAACTAGCGGACTTTATCGGTTTAGACACCTGCCTCTACATTATGGAAATCTTACATGAAGGATTTGGCGACAGTAAATATCGTCCATGTCCATTGTTACGTAAATATGTGAAAGCTGGATGGCTAGGAAAGAAAACAGGTAGAGGTTTCTACATCTACGAATAAAAGGGGCATATAAGATGGAGCTAAAGTTTACTGAAGAACAACTAATGATGCGCAACATGGTCAGGGATTTTGCAAAAACAGAAATCGAACCTTTTATTGAAAAAATGGAACAAGGGGAGTTCCCACGTGAAATTTTGAAGAAAATGGGTGAGCTCGGCCTAATGGGGATTACGGTTCCAGAACAATATGGTGGCTCAGCAATGGATTTTACAAGCTATGTCATTGCCATTAATGAACTATCAAAAGTGAGTGCTGTAGTAGGGGTCATACTATCCGTTCATACTTCGGTTGGTACGAATCCAATCTTATATTTCGGTACAGAGCAACAAAAAGATAAATACATTCCGAAGCTTGCAACTGGTGAATATTTAGGTGCCTTTTGCTTAACGGAAGCCTCAGCGGGATCTGATGCAGGTGCTTTGAAAACAAAAGCTGTTAAAAAAGATGATCACTATGTATTAAACGGCTCTAAAGTATTTATTACCAATGGTGGAGAAGCAGATGTAAATATTGTTTTTGCATCAACTGATCCGTCCCAGGGTTCAAGAGGTATTACGGCATTTATTGTCGAAAAGGATACACCAGGATTTATCGTTGGAAAAGATGAACGAAAAATGGGTCTCCATGGATCTAGAACAGTAGAGCTTACATTTGATAATATGAAAATCCCTGTGGAAAACAGACTCGGTGAAGAGGGAGAAGGCTTTAAAATTGCCATGGCTAACCTAAACACCGGACGTATCGGGATTGCTACACAAGCACTGGGAATTGCAGAAGCTGCTTTTGAAGCTGCTGTTGGATACGCAAAAGAGCGTGTGCAATTTGGTAAACCAATCGCTGCGAACCAAGGTATTGGATTCAAACTTGCTGACATGGGAACTGCAGTGGAAGCTGCTAGATTACTAGTCTATCGTGCGGCAAGTCTCCGTGAACAAGGACTTTCATGTGGAAAAGAAGCATCGATGGCCAAACTATTTGCCTCGAAAACCGCAGTAGACGTAGCGATTGAAGCAGTGCAAGTATTCGGTGGCTATGGCTACACAGAGGATTACCCAGTAGAACGCTATTTCCGAGATGCAAAAATCACCGAAATTTACGAAGGCACAAGTGAAATCCAACGCATCGTAATTGCAAAGCATTTAACGAATTAAAGCTGGAAATTGATGGATGAACGAGAGCGATTGCGTTCTATCCGAGAGAGATCAGCGGTTATGCGAGAGAGACTGCAAGCCGTACGAGAGACCTCTCTCGCTGCTCCAACAAACAACCAAACCAAGCCAAACCAAACCAAATCAAACCAAAAAAGGCGGGATGAACAATGAATTTCCAACTATCAGAAGAACATGAAATGATTCGTAAAATGGTAAGAGACTTTGCAGAAAACGAAGTAGCGCCAACAGCTGCTGAACGTGATGAAGAGGAACGCTTTGACCGTGAAATTTTCGATAAGATGGCGGAGCTTGGGTTAACAGGAATTCCTTGGCCAGAAGAGTACGGTGGAATTGGGTCCGATTATCTTGCATATTGCATAGCGGTAGAAGAGTTGTCACGTGTTTGTGCGTCAACAGGCGTAACTTTATCTGCACATACATCACTTGCAGGTTGGCCAATTTTCAACTATGGCAATGAAGAACAAAAACAAAAATATCTTCGTCCGATGGCAGAGGGTACTAAAATTGGCGGATATGGTTTGACAGAGCCAAGTGCAGGTTCTGATGCTGGTGGGATGAAAACAAGTGCTAAATTAGATGGGGACCATTATGTATTGAATGGCTCGAAAATCTTTATTACAAATGGTGGAATTGCCGACATTTATGTCGTCTTTGCAGTAACGGATCCTGAATCAAAGCACAAAGGCACGAGTGCATTCATCGTAGAAGCAGATTTCCCAGGGTTCTCTGTTGGTAAAAAAGAGAGAAAGTTAGGAATTCGTTCTTCTCCAACGACTGAAATTATTTTCGATAATTGCCGTATTCCAAAAGAAAATCTTCTTGGGGAAGAGGGCGAAGGTTTCATTATCGCTATGAAAACATTAGATGGTGGGCGTAATGGGATTGCCGCTCAAGCTGTTGGTATTGCACAAGGTGCACTGGACGCATCCGTAACTTATGCAAAAGAACGAGTGCAATTTGGTAAGCCAATCGTTGCAAATCAAGGGGTATCTTTCAAGCTTGCAGATATGGCGACTTCCATCGAAGCATCTCGTTTACTGACGTATCAAGCTGCTTGGTTAGAGTCGAACGGCCATTCATACGGAAAAGAATCTGCGATGGCTAAACTGATGGCTGGAGATACAGCGATGAAGGTAACGACAGAAGCTGTTCAAGTATTTGGTGGATATGGCTATACAAAAGATTATCCAGTAGAACGTTATATGCGTGATGCGAAAATTACGCAAATTTACGAAGGAACACAAGAGATTCAACGACTAGTAATTTCTCGTATGTTAACGAAATAATCGATGATTATGGAAAAGAAACATGAAGTAAGGACGTCGGTCAAAGACGAAAATCTTATTGAAAAAAGACGAAACCAAATGATTCGAGCGGCTGTTACTTTATTCAAAGAAAAAGGGTTTCACCGAGCAACTACCAGAGAAATTGCAAAAGAAGCAGGCTTTAGTATTGGTACCTTGTATGAATATATTCGCACAAAAGAAGACGTACTATATTTGGTTTGTGACAGTATTTACAATGAGGTGCACAACAGACTATCACATATTAATTCAGAAAACGGCACGATAGACGACTTAAAAACAGCTATTCATCACTACTATGAGGTTATTGATGATATGTCAGACGAGTTCGTCGTTATGTATCAAGAATCTAAATCGCTCCCAAAAGGTGCATTGGAATACGTATTAACGAAAGAATTGGAAATGGTCGACATTTTCCATAAAATAATTATTGGCTGCATTCAAGCAGGGGAACTTGAATTGACAGAGGCTCAAGCACATCTATACGCACATACATTAGTCGTCCAAGGACAAATGTGGGCGTTCCGAAGATGGGCGTTGCGCAAGGAATACACGATTAAACAATTCACAGACCTACACATCGATTTATTACTACATGGGATGAAATAAAATAAACACGTTCACTAACACAAACAAGGGGGAATATCAACATGTCTACGGTAGAAGTATATCGTCCAAAAAATCATGTACGATTCGTTACAGCATCGAGCCTTTTCGACGGGCATGATGCATCCATCAATATTATGCGACGCATTTTACAAGCAAGTGGAGCAGAGGTTATCCATTTGGGCCATAATCGCTCAGTAGAAGAGGTAGTAAATGCGGCAATTCAAGAGGATGTACATGGAATCGCCATATCTTCCTATCAAGGAGGACATGTTGAGTATTTTAAATATATGAAAGACTTACTCGTTGAAAGTGGTGCGCCACATATCCGTATTTATGGCGGAGGCGGCGGGGTAATAATTCCGAAAGAAATAAAAGAACTACAAGCATACGGCATTTCCGGCATTTTCTCACCAGAGGATGGTCGTAAATTAGGGTTACAAGGAATGATCAATCAAATGCTTGTGGAATGTGATGTAGCAACAGAAGCTAAAGGTGTAAACGAAGAGATTTCTAACGTGACGACAGAAAATCAAGAAGTTCTTGCTCATTTAATCACCGTAGCGGAAGAAGCGCATCAAACACATAATGACGAAGCAGTTCAAATGCTGAAGCAAGCAAAGCAATTATCCAAAGGCACTCCTGTATTAGGTATTACAGGTACTGGTGGAGCAGGGAAAAGTTCATTAACAGATGAATTAATTCGTCGTTTCCTTCAAGAACTTCCAGATAAAAGAATTGCTGTTATTTCGATTGATCCAACGAAACAAAAAACAGGCGGAGCACTACTAGGTGACCGTATTCGCATGAATGCAATATTCAACAAGCGTGTATTTATGCGAAGTCTAGCTACTCGAGGGTCACGCACAGAATTATCAGGAGCCCTTGCGGATGTACTAGACGTAGTTAGAGTTGCAGGATATGACATGATTATTGTAGAAACAAGTGGAATCGGACAGGGAGACGCGGAAATTGCAAATGTATCGGATGTCTCGATGTATGTAATGACGAGCGAGTTCGGAGCGCCTTCTCAATTAGAGAAAATTGACATGATTGACTATGCAGATTTAATCGTTATCAATAAATTCGAGCGTAAAGGCTCAGAGGACGCACTTCGCCAAGTACAAAAGCAGTATCAACGAAGCCGTGAACTTTGGCATGATGATTTAGATACGATGCCTGTTTATGGAACTATTGCCAGTCAATTTAATGATAAAGGAACCAATTCATTATTTGCCGCACTTGTTGCTACATTAAACGAAAAGGTAGGATCCACTTGGGAAACTTCCTATGACCAATTTGTAAAAACGCAAAAGCAAAACGTCATCATACCGAATGATCGCCGCTACTACTTACGTGAAATTACGGATGCTGTTCGTAGATACCATCACAAGTCAGAAGAACAGGTAGGATTTGCTAGACGACTGTTTCAGCTAGAAGGTGCCATAGAGCAAGTGAAGGAAAAAGCCTCAGATGATGTGCTTATCCAGTCACTCGAGTCATTAGCTACAGGCGTTCGTGAAGAACTGACTGCAGAATCAAAACGTATTCTTGAAAACTGGGCAGCTTTAAAAGAAGCATACGCTGGGGACGAATTTATTACAAAGATTCGAGATAAAGAGATTCGTACCATTCTTCGCACAGAAAGCTTATCGGGAATTAAAATACCGAAAATAGTACTTCCTAAATTCGTAGACTATGGAGAAATTTTACGCTGGGTGTATAAAGAAAATGTACCAGGTTCATTCCCTTATACGGCAGGTGTTTTTCCGTTTAAACGAGAAGGGGAAGACCCAAAACGTCAATTTGCTGGAGAAGGAACGCCTGAACGAACAAATCGACGCTTCCATTATTTGTCGAAAGATGACGATGCGAAACGATTATCTACTGCTTTTGACTCCGTGACGCTATATGGAGAAGATCCTGATCATCGTCCGGATATATATGGAAAAGTTGGGGAATCTGGTGTTAGCATTTGTACATTAGAGGATATGAAGAAATTATATGACGGCTTTGACTTATGTGCACCTTCCACTTCGGTTTCGATGACGATCAACGGTCCGGCACCAATTATTCTAGCAATGTTCATGAATACAGCCATTGATCAGCAGGTGCGTCTAAAGGAAGAAGAACTGGGACGTACGCTTACGGTAGAGGAATTTACAAACGTTAAGGCTACTACGTTACAGGTCGTTCGAGGAACTGTTCAAGCAGATATACTAAAAGAGGATCAAGGTCAAAATACATGTATTTTCTCTACAGAATTTGCACTTCGAATGATGGGAGATATTCAGCAATATTTTATTGAACAAAAGGTTCGTAATTATTATTCTGTGTCTATTTCGGGTTATCATATTGCAGAAGCAGGAGCAAATCCAATTTCGCAGTTAGCATTCACATTATCAAATGGTTTCACTTATGTAGAATACTATTTAAGTCGAGGCATGAATATAGATGACTTTGCACCGAATTTATCGTTCTTCTTCTCGAATGGTCTAGACCCTGAGTATACCGTGATTGGACGCGTTGCTCGTCGTATTTGGGCAGTGGTCATGCGTGATAAATATGGCGCAAATGAACGCAGTCAAAAACTAAAGTATCATGTACAAACGTCCGGTCGAAGCTTACATGCACAAGAAATAGACTTTAACGACATTCGCACTACATTACAAGCATTAATGGCGCTACAGGATAACTGTAACTCGCTTCATACGAATGCTTATGATGAAGCCATTACAACTCCTACAGAAGAATCAGTTCGTCGTGCAATGGCGATTCAAATGATTATTACGAAGGAACATGGACTGTCGAAAAATGAAAATCCTCTACAAGGTGCATTCATCGTCGAAGAAATGACAGACCTAGTAGAAGAAGCAGTTCTAACCGAATTCGATCGTATTAATGATCGTGGTGGAGTGCTCGGTGCAATGGAAACCCAATACCAACGCGGTAAAATTCAAGAAGAATCTATGCACTACGAGATGAAAAAACATACTGGAGAGTTACCTATTATCGGGGTAAATACTTATTTGAATCCTAATCCTGCTTCTGATGAGGACATCAATAATATGGAAATCGCCCGCGCAACAAAAGAAGAAAAAGAAACGCAAATAACGAATCTACGAAATTTTCAACAAAAAAATGCAGCTGGGACTGAAGAAGCCCTTGCAAGCTTAAAGCAAGTTGCTGTTACAGGTGGCAATATTTTTGAAGAGTTAATGACAACTGTTCAACATGCGAGTCTAGGTCAAATTACTCACGCTTTGTACGAAGTAGGAGGACAATACCGTCGAAATATGTAAATAATAGAACCCTGGAAATAAAATTTAGTGTTCCGATGATTTTTGGAACACTTTTTTTCTGTTTTTTTGTATAATATACCTAGTACATAGTAAAGGGGAATTTGGATGAAAAAACCTATTCACTACATTGTCATTATAATTCTCTTATTACTAACTTTTTTTCTATATAACAAACAACTAGCCTCAATTCCACTGCTTTTAATATCGTTATATTTATTTATCCTTGTCGGAACTAAAATTTCTCTTTTCAAAAAGAATAAATGAATGTAGCATATAACATACTTGTGTGTATATAATGAAAAGTATGCAAACGCAAACGAACATAGAAAGGACGTGCACGATTTGAAATTTCGTGAAATGACAATAATACAATTACAAGAAGAATCGTTAATCGATCTATCATTTGCGATTTTAGAAGATAAAAAAAATTCATTAACTTTAAAAGAATTATTTGATGAGATTCAAAATTATAATGGTCTTACAGATGAGGAAATGGCTTCCCGCAAGCCTCAATTCTATACAGATATGAATATTGATGGACGCTTTTTAGCAATTTCAGAAAACCAATGGGGCCTTAGAGAATGGTATCCAGTAGAACAAATTGAAGAAGAATCAGCTCCTACTGTCAAGGTTCGTAAAAAGAAAGATAAAGTAGTAGATGATGAATTAGATGATTTAGATGAGGACGAAATCATATTCGAAGAAGAATTTGATGAGTTTGTTGAAGATGACGACGAGGACGAAGATGAGGACGAACCAGTTATCGGATTTGTCGGTGCAGAAATTGATGAAGTGATTGAAGAAGACTTGATTGATGAAGACGAAGATGAGTTTGAAATCGATGAGGACTTGGACGAGGAAGACGACGAAGAATAATTCTTGACTTATCTTCTTAAACGCTATAAGATTTTATTGGGCTCTTTTTGAAGAGACATAACTTATGTGCATATGCGCTCCCCTGCAATGAGCAGGTGGAGCTTTTTTTTGTTATTGCTCTACTCTTATTTATTTTAATGTTTTAACGCATACTAAAACTAGATTATGTTGCCACTTGAATGTGGTGGCGGACTAGATATTACATTAGGAGGAACACATAATGACTAAATTTATATTTGTTACTGGTGGGGTTGTATCTTCACTTGGTAAAGGGATCACGGCTGCATCACTTGGCCGTTTATTAAAAAATAGAGGTCTAAACGTAACGATCCAAAAATTCGATCCTTACATCAACTTAGATCCTGGAACAATGAGTCCATATCAACACGGAGAGGTTTTCGTAACAGACGATGGCGCAGAAACAGATTTAGATTTAGGTCACTACGAGCGTTTTATCGACATCAATTTGAATAAATACTCGAATATTACAACTGGTAAAGTCTACTCATCTGTTCTAAGAAAAGAGCGCCGTGGAGATTATAATGGTGGAACAGTTCAAGTAATTCCACATATTACAAATGAAATCAAAGATCGTCTATTTTTAGCAGCAAAAGAAACACATGCAGATATTGTTATTACAGAAATCGGTGGAACAGTTGGAGATATCGAATCTCTTCCATTCTTAGAAACAATCCGTCAAATGAAACGTGATGTTGGTAGCGATAACGTAATGTACATTCACTGTACGTTAGTACCATTCATTAAAGCAGCAGGAGAAATGAAAACAAAACCAACTCAGCATAGTGTAAAAGAATTACGTAGTCTAGGTATTCAACCAAATGTAATCGTACTTCGTTCGGAAATGCCGGTTCCTCAGGATATGAAAGATAAAATCGGGCTATTCTGTGATATCAGACCAGAAGAAGTAATTGAATGTATTGATGCCGATTCTTTATATGAAATTCCATTGAATTTACAAGCACAGCATTTAGACCAAATTGTTGTGGATCATTTTAAACTTCAAACGCCTGAAGCAGATATGACAGATTGGATCAGCTTAGTTGACCAAGTAAAATCATTATCGAAAAAAGTGCGTATTGGTTTAGTTGGTAAATACGTAGAACTTCAAGATGCATATATTTCCGTAGTAGAAGCGATGAAACATGCTGGCTACAAATTTGATGCTGACGTAGAAGTGAAATGGGTAAATGCCGAGGAAGTAAATGATGCAAATGTTGCTGAAATCCTTGGTGATGTAGATGGAATCCTTGTTCCTGGTGGATTTGGAGACCGTGGTGTAGAAGGGAAAATTTCCGCTACTAAATTTGCACGTGAAAATAATGTGCCGTTCTTAGGTATTTGTTTAGGTATGCAATTGGCAACAGTTGAATTTGCTCGTTCTATTCTTGAACTTGAAGGGGCACATTCTACAGAGTTAGACCCAACAACTCCACATTCTATAATTGATTTATTGCCAGAGCAAAAAGATGTAGAAGACCTGGGCGGAACACTTCGTTTAGGATTATATCCATGCAAGTTAACACCAGGCTCAAAAGCGCATCAAGCATACGGCGAAGAACTTGTATACGAACGTCATCGCCACCGTTACGAGTTCAACAACGAGTACCGTGAGCAATTCGAAGCAGCAGGATTTGTGTTCTCTGGGACAAGCCCAGATGGTCGTCTAATCGAAATCATCGAGCTTCCAGATCACCCATTCTTCGTAGCTTCCCAGTTCCACCCGGAATTTGTGTCACGTCCACAACGTCCACAACCGTTATTCCGCGACTTCATCAAAGCTTCTGTTGGTGAATAGAAAAGCGGAAGCACCTAATAAGGAAGTCAGTCTAAATTCGCGACATCGTGTCGCAACGACTGACTAACCCACGTCGTGTGGGCCACCAAAAAGCGTTGGAAGAATGATGGTAAAGGCGTACTTTGCCTTTATCCGACATTCTGAAACGACTCGAGGTGCTAGGCGCAGCAGCTAGACAATCTAGAAAAGCGGAAGGTGCCCGTTTATAAGAATATAAAAAGAAGGATTGCTCATGAGATGAACTGAGCCCTATAAAGTAGACAACTTAATAAAAAGAGAGTTTGTAGTTTAGACTGCGATGAGATGGTTTCGGTATGCTTCCGGAGCCATCTTTTTTAAATCCCATTGCTTTCGTTCTGAGTTGTAATAATCTATATAATTTCCT
>NZ_JAIZDB010000033.1 GCF_029533155.1 Psychrobacillus antarcticus
GGAAATTATATAGATTATTACAACTCAGAACGAAAGCAATGGGATTTAAAAAAGATGGCTCCGGAAGCATACCGAAACCATCTCATCGCAGTCTAAACTACAAACTCTCTTTTTATTAAGTTGTCTACTTTATAGGGCTCAGTTCAAAGATCAATAGGTCTTCTTTTTTATATCTGTCTTATCTTATGCAGTTGTACTTTTTTTACTTCTTACGCGCTTCTGCTTCGTCTAAAATTTCTCTTCGAAAACCTTCGATACTTTCTTTTCGGCGTTCATTTTTCTCTCGGATAGCTTCTCGATCATTGCCGGTAGTGTGTTCCATTGTTTCTTCGGCAGCCTCCATATTTTCCTTCGTATTATTCACCATTTTCTTTAACTTTTTCAAATTATCTGATCGATCATCTGGTTTCGGCTTATTGTTCTCAGTCACTTTTATTCCTCCTTGAATTTTTTTATCATACTCAAATTATTCTTCCCTAACTTCGAAAAAAAATTCGCTGGTTTAAGTTTTTCTTTTATTTCCTGGAATAATATCTTCATATTGGGACAAGATAGTAGAAGAAAATGATGAAGGGCGGTAATGGTTATTACTACAGAATGGTTTGACAGAGTTACAGAAGAGCTACAGGATCACTTGAATTCGATTTGCGAGGAGTATGACCAAGTAGGTCATATGAATATTAATCGCGCTTCTAAACACCCAAGAATTGAATTTTTTGTTAGTACTGATGAAGAGGCACGTGACTATTTTTGTACCATTCTGTTTGATCCATATAACGAAGAGTTCTATGTAGAAAGCTTCGATATTGAACTTCTCCAAGCAACTAGAATAATATTGGATGATATTACGGATATTATAGATGCTGTTCATGAAAGCTTTCACGAGTTTCTTACACACGATAGTGATAGTGAATTGGTTTATTTGGATGATGATGACGAAGAATACGATGACGATGATGAAATCACGATTGAAGAAATTGATGTGGAATGGGAAACTCCGGAGGTCACAGCATTTCTAATTGATGATAAAATTGAAGTAACTTATCAGTTCGGGGTAGACAGTTCCAATGGCGATGGCGTTCTCCGTAGAGTGAATCGAGTTTGGGTAGACGATGAGGTGCTCGAGGATGAAAGTACCTTTACTTATAAAAAAGATGAAGCCAGTACTATTATCGCGATGATCGCCAGCCATATGGATAGCCTGGTCGGATATGATGAAATTATAGACCTTTAATATTAGCACTCTCAATTGGACAAGTCGCCAGTTGGGGGTGTTTTATTGTACTCAAAAACTAATCACTTAAAGAGATATTCTGATAAGATGAAAGTAATTATAAATGGAAATGGAGAACATAACTTGAAAACCTTCAAAAAAATGTATATTGAAATTACTAGCGTTTGTAATCTTGCTTGTAGCTTCTGTCCACCGACAAGTAGAGCAAAGAATATTCTCAAACTGGATGCATTTAATAAAACATTGGATGAAATACGACCACATACAAAATATATTTACCTCCATGTGAAAGGTGAACCCCTTTTACATCCGCGGGTCGACCAATTATTAGACGCTAGTCATGCCAAGGGTTTTAAAGTCAATATTACGACAAACGGTACGCTTATCAATAAAAATAGACATAAACTGTTAGGGAAACCAGCACTTCGCCAAATCAATTTCTCTTTACATAGTTTCGATGGTCATGAAGGATCCGAAAATCGCGAAAAATATTTAGGAGATATTCTAGATTTTGTACGAGAAGCCAAGGAACATAATATTATTAATTCCTATCGGTTATGGAACTTACAGAGGGATGAGGTTTCAGAAGATGCACAGCGTAGAAATCGTGAAACATTGGAAATACTTGAAAATGAATACAATCTAGATTTTAATATTGAAGAAAAAGTACAACCAGGTAAAGGGATAAAAATTGCCCATAATATCTATTTGAATCAGGACCATGAGTTTCAGTGGCCAAGTTTACTTGCTCCAGAGGATAATGGAAAAGGATTCTGCCATGCTCTTCGAAACCAAGCAGCTATCCTTGTAGATGGAACCGTCGTACCATGCTGTCTAGATGGAGAAGGTGTGATTGACCTAGGGAATATCCATAATGATTCATTCTCAAACATTATTGAGAGTGAACGAGCGAATAATTTGTATGATGGATTTACAAGAAGAGAAGCTGTTGAAGAAATGTGCAGAAAATGTGGATATAGACAGAGATTTGGTGTTTGATGCACTTATTGTTGGATACAAAAGAATCCGAATGGTAATATTATATTTTTAGAGAGGAGAGATATATACATGGAATTTCTAACACTTAGTAATGGATTGAAAATCCCTCAAATTGGTTTTGGTGTTTGGCAAGTTGATAACGAAACAGAAGCTCCAGCTGCTGTAGAAGAGGCTCTTCGCGTGGGCTATCGTCATATTGATACCGCAGCTACTTACGGTAACGAAGAAGGAGTGGCAAAAGGAATTGCTGCTTCTGGTGTGGCTCGTGAAGATATCTTCCTAACTTCAAAAATTTGGAACGATGACGTTCGTGCAGGCCGTACAAAAGAAGCATTTCAAGAGTCCCTTAACCGTTTAAACACGGACTATCTAGATTTATGCTTAATCCATTGGCCAGTTGACGGTATTGTGGAAGCTTGGCGTGCACTGCTTGAGCTGTACAATGAAGGAAAAATAAAGTCAATTGGTGTATCTAACTTCAAAGAACATCACTTGGAGCAATTAGAGGCAGCTGGATTGATGACGCCTATGATCAATCAAATCGAGCTACACCCCCAATTACCACAGCAGAACTATGTGAATTATTTATCCGACAAAGGTATTCATGTAGAAGCTTGGAGCCCTCTTATGCAAGGGAAATTCTTGGATTTTGATTTATTCCACCAGTTGGCTGAAAAATATGGGAAGTCTCCATCACAAATTGTGCTTCGCTGGCACTTACAATTAGGACGAGTTGCTTTACCAAAATCGATTACTCCTAGTCGTATTCAAGAAAACTTTAATGTCTTTGACTTCAAATTATCGTCTGAAGATATGGACGCAATTGCTAAACTAGCTACAAATGTTCGCATGGGTCCTGACCCAGACGAAATTCAATTCTAATAGAAAAAAGCCGGAAGAAGTGTCTAAACTTCTTCCGGCTTTTTTCATGTATTATTCTTCTGCTATAACTTCGAAAGAATAAATTGTTGTAGTATTGTACTCATCCTCTGCTCGCAGAATTGAAGACTGAAAGATGGGGATGATGAATAGAATCAGGTGGACCTTGCGTTTCCAGGCATAAACCTAAATAGTCTCTTAGTTGTACGCCTCTCATTATTTCAGAGTTACCTAAGTTATTTCCTGTATAGAGAACAACCGCAGACTCTGTCGTTTTTACTACCAGTTTACGGGTCATCTGTTAATACCATTTCTCTAAGTCCATTTTCTTTCAGTAAAAATGGATGGTCGTAACCGTTGCCGATTAATATATTTTGCGCGTGATCAGAAGCTGCTCCATCAGCAATTTTACGACTTTTTCTCAAAACCGTTATTATTTCTTACTGTAAATAATGTAACCGGCAGACCGTCTATAAACCCAAAAAGTTTCTCTTGCACTAACACTCAGCAATCCAATCCTCTCCTATATTACTTTATCTCTACGAGTTCACCTGTTTGTATAGATTGATAACAAGCCTCTATTACTTGCATATTATTAATAGTAGAAATTCCTGTAATTTCCGGATCACCATTCGTTTGTATTACATCCGAAAAATGCTCCACTTCTAGTCGATATAGATCCCCGTATATATTTTCTTCACGGATTATATCTGCGACTTGAGTAATAACTTTTCCCACTCCCCCGTTATTATCTGGTCGAAAGGCAAAGGGTGCTTTGATCGTGCCTTTTGTACCTATTACTTCATATTCATTTCTTCCGGTCATATCAAAACTGCAGTCAAACATAGCTCGAATTCCTCTACCCATGTTCAAATATCCAAATGAACTCATATCTACGCCAGTTTCAGGATCTAGTTCCGCAAAGCATTGAACAGAAATTGGCTCGGAATCTAATAAATAGCGTATGACATGGATGCTATAACAACCAACGTCATAAAGAGAACCTCCACCCATTTCTTTGTCCATTCTAAATTTATCAACACGTGATTGTAAGTGAAAGGAATGACTCGATTTAATAAGCTTTATGTCCCCAATTTCCCCTGATGTTATAATTTCTTTCACACGCTGATGCTGTGGGTGCAACAGATACATATAGGCTTCCATGAATTTTACATTGCTTTCATGACATACTTCTACCATTTCTTCTGCTTCCAAGGCTGTTAACGCAACTGGCTTTTCGCATAGTATATGCTTTCCTTGTTTAGCAGCTTTAAATACCCATTCCTTATGTAAATGATTAGGAAGAGGAATGTAAACAGCTTCAATATCAGGATCTTGAAGAAGCTCTTCATAGCTTTCATAAGCTTTAGAGATACCGAATTTGGAAGCTACTGGATGTACTTGACTTCCTCGACTCGAAATAGCAATTAGCTCCGCATTACTTGCTCTGCCAATTGCGGGTATTACTTGTTGCTGTGCTATATTCGCTGTACTTAATACTCCCCACCGAATTTTCCCCATCTAATCATCCACCTTTACTTGTGCATATTCCACTAAAAATTCATCCCTTCCATATTCGCTATATTACCTGTAAAATCCTTCAATAGTTCCTTTACGATTGTGCCGCAGCCTTCATCATGAAGCAATGATATTTAGAATGTCCCATATCAATGCTATCCCTCCTTTCTCCTTTGAATTCAATTAGTCGCAAAAGAGTCGTTCAAAAGGTTCTTTTGAACGACTCTAATATGTTATTCTTGCATACTGCAAACAACTTGTCCGACTGCTTTCGCTGCAACTAATAGTGCATCCTCGTCGATATCAAATTTTGGATGATGGTTGAAGAATGGTTTTTCAACGCCTTTTGGTGTACATCCGATATAGAAGAAACAAGCAGGGAATTTTTCTGCATAGTAGGCAAAGTCTTCCGATGGTGCCATTGGTGGGACTTCTTTTACTTCAGTAATTTCTTTTACATTCGCATTTTTCAATGCTTCCGCCACTTTTTCTGTAAGTTCAGGATTATTGTACAAAGGTGGATAGTCTGGTGTATACGTAAGTTCACAAGTTACGTCAAACTCTTCTTCCAGTCCTTTGACAAGACGTCTTACTTCACGTTCAATCGTTGCTTTCGTTTCAACCGTCATGTAACGGATATCACCTTCAAGCTCGACACTATCTTTAATAACATTAAAGGTACCTGCTCCATCAAACGATCCAATTGTAATTACTCCAATTTCAAATGGACTTAAACGGCGGCTTACGATGGTTTGAACTGCAGTTACAAAATGAGCACCCGCAACTATTGCATCATTTGCCAAGTGAGGAGAAGAACCATGTCCACCTCGGCCTTGTATTTTTAGTTTCATATAAGCTCTACCGTTGAACACATAGCCTTTGTTGTAACCAACCACGCCAGCAGGTGCAATTGGTAGTAGGTGAATTCCAAACACTTCATCTAGATCATCCAACAACCCAGATTCTACAATGCTTTTTGCTCCACCTGGTGGAACTTCTTCCGCATGCTGATGAATGATTTTAATAGTTCCTGCGAGTTCGGATTTCAGTTGAATTAAACAATCGGCAAGAACTAACAAGTAGGCCGTATGACCATCATGTCCACATGCATGCATGACACCCTCTGTTTTCGACTTGAAGGGGACAGGTGTTTCTTCGACAATTGGAAGTGCATCAAAATCTGCACGCAAACCAATTGTTTTTCCTGGTTTTTCACCTTTTATAGTTACAATAATTCCGTAACCATTGCCGACATTTGTTTGTACATTAACGTCTTTTCCTTTGTAAAAGTCAGCAATATATTGAGCCGTTTTTTCTTCTTTAAATGATAATTCAGGATTTTCATGTAAAAAACGGCGAATTTGAATCATTTCATCTTTTCGTTCATCCAATATTTCCATTAATTTGTCTTTCATAACGAATTCCCGCTTTCTGAAGCAGCCAAGCGTGTTGATCGCTTGTCCTTTCTTTTTATCTTGAAAAAGGTATATACACGCCAACTTGTGTATTCGGAACTACTTTTTTCAATGTATGATGAAGCTTTTCATAAATACGTTGTAGCTCTTTCACATCGACCGCAGAATAATAGAACTCGTAGTAAAGAATATGCCATTTAATCACATAGGCCTCACCATACACTAACAAACAATGATGTAAAAACCCGTTCAGTTTGATGAAATATGGGTCTTCATCCATTGATATATCTTGATAGTCAACATGGCTAAATATAGATAGCTCATGCTTCTTTAAAAAGTTAATAGCAAGATCTGCTGTAAAGTAAGGAGAAGAAGTAGAAATAAGTTCGTCTGTTTCTACAGTTGGAAGAAATATGGTATTACATATCAAGTTTCGAATGCCGATGAAATTGAGTCGTAGTTCATCTTTTCCGTTAGTACCTGCTCTCTTACATCTTCTCGTAAAATTTCTTTTAACTCTCGTATCATCAAGACATGATCTGGTCTGCAAATGACTTTGTATTTGGAAAACGACTTTTCATGGCAATAGAAGAAATCGAATCCTTTGTATAGAGTAAATCCTTCACACTTTGTTTAAGTCGAATATTCATAAGAAACCGACTAAAACCCATGTCCATTACCTTCTTAAAATAGTGGGATAAGTAGTAACCTGGAGACACAAATGTTTTGTGAGCCATCTACTCTAGTGTAACTGGCTCATGAAAATACTCCTCCAAATAATCAACGATTTGACTAATTCGTTGATCCTCTGTATTTATCTTTTCAAATACACTTCCTTCTTCCTTAAAACGGCGAATAAGGATTAATAGAACTTCACTTGTGAGTCGTTGCATTTCAATTGTATAGATTTCTTCATAATAGGTAATCACCAATTCGCCAAAGAATGTCCTAAGCTGGTCGAGTAAAATTTCTCTCCCCATATCGATATCACCTGAAAAACATTCAAAACACCGATTCCTATATTCTCCATAAAACTGATCCATATATGATCTGAAATGAAAAACCGGAGAACGCTATTTTGTTTATTTCCTTCCTTTTCAAAAGCTCATTTCGATTAATGATGAGCAAGTCCTTATCCTTTAGTTGATTTATCCAATTTCTTGTTTCAACCTTAAGTTCCCCATCGATTACTAAAACAATTTCGATTCCCCGATTCAACGAGGGTACTACATAACCGATTTTTTTATTCGAAGATGAAAGTCATTTTGTTGTTCATCCACACAAGTCATCACCTAACCCTTTTTTGTTGCTACTTTTGAGATATCCTCTATTATATCTCTTTAAATATAAAGATTACACGATTCGTGTTAAAGCGAAATTTTTTCTTGGAAGGGAATTTATCAAGGGGAATTTTGATACTTTATTAGTGCGTACTTTATCAAATATATATACATTTTTTCTGTTTTTCAAACCATATTAAGTGGGCATCAAAAAAATCGTCGAGAGGGGTTTTCTTATGAAAAATGGTACTCATCCAAGGGCTAATAAAAGAGGTTCTATGGCGAAACGACCAAATAGTAAGAAAGAAGAGATTTCTCTAGAGTTAGCCGAGCTTGGTTTTTTAACACCGAAGCAAGGGTCAATGTCTCCAAATCGACGTGATATGAGTGAGAGGGATAGATCTTACTAAATCTAAGATGTCAAAAACGGACACAACAATGCGTTGTGTCCATTTTTTGTACATTATATTTTACACCTATACGTTCTTATTATTCATTTTGATATACCCATTGTTGTAATGCTTTTTGATATCGTGATATCATCCAACCTAAAATTCTCCCTATAAAATAAGCAGCAACTATTGTTCCTATGCCAATTGATCCAAATGACTGTATGAAAACTAACCCAATGGCTGCTGAGATAATAACATTTAGTAAATCACTCATTATTTTTGCTTTACTAAATTTGATTTTGAACCGTTCGCTTATAACATAAGTTAAAGCATCATAGGGCATCAGTGGAAGTTTTGCAGTAAAATACCCGATTAATGCGGCCGATACGACAAATAAACTAATAATTAGATAGACACATCGTAATACGATTGATTCAGGCGGTGGTAGTAGTTGTACGAGGAATAATGTGGAGTCCATAAAGAATCCAAACACAACCGAAATAAGTAGCTGAAGTATTAAATCTTTAATATCAATACGTTTGTTTAAAATGATTTGCACTACAATAAATAAAATATTTGCAAGAACTGTGGTAATTCCGATTGATAATCCTGACGTTAACACTAGTGCATATGCCAAAGAAGAAACTGGTGATACACCAAGCCCTGCCTGAATAGACAAACTAACACCAAGTGTCAATAAAAATAAGCCACCAACGTATAAAACAAGGCGCCTTATTGTAACATTCTTATGATCCATATATAGCTTCGCTTCCTTTTCTAATCTCCTATTTATCTTAACACTGCATTTAAGATATGAAAAATATATATATGATAAACTATTCATATGAAAATACATATAAACAGAGGTGCATAAATGGATATTCGACAATTACATTACTTTAGAGAAATTGTAAAACAGTCCAGCATTTCTAAAGCTGCAGAAGCACTTCATATCGCACAGCCACCACTCAGTCAACTCTTAAAAAAACTAGAAACAGAGCTTGGCACAACTCTAATCCATCGGTATCGTAAAAAATGGGAACTGACTGAAACAGGGGAAATATTATATCGATATGCGGATCAAATGATTATGCAAATGCAGGATGTGAAACAAAGAATTCAAGAAATAGAGCAAGGTGTAGCTGGAACTGTACGTATTGGTGTTTCTTCCGCATGCTCGAATATGCTGATCGACTATATTAGCATGTATAGAACACAATTTCCAAACGTCAAAATCAGTATTATTAACGGTAACTCTGAAGAATTATTAAAACGACTCGAACAAAGAGAAATAGATCTTGCATTCCTTTTACGTCTAAGCAATAGCGAGCACTATGAGATGAAAATATTAAAAAAACAACCTTATGTCGTAATTGTCCCAACTAGCTGGGCTACACCATTTTCACACCAACACGTAACATTTAAACAAATTGCCAAATTACCCTTCATCATGTTGGGAGCGATGGAAGGCCATTCTTTTCATGGAGATATACGTAAAGCGTTTGAAGAACATCATATAGAACCAAATATTATAATCGAGTGTAAGGATATATCCATGGTAGCAACACTTGTCAGTAAAGGTTTGGGAGTATCCATCATTCCAAGCATGGATTATGCATCTACTTTTTTAGAAAACCTAACACTATTTGAATTGAAAGAATTTAGTCATAATGTGGAACCTGTCATCTTAAAACTAAAAGATGCACCTACTTCAAAAGTAGCCGGTCAATTTTGGGATATAGTAGATTAATAAGGCTTAGCAAGGTATAGAAATTATATTCTATGTTGATAATAATAAATTTTTTTTAGAGTTTTGGCACTGGAATGGTGAAATGCGAGAAATAAACGAAAGCTGGATAGTAAAAGAATACTTTTCTTCGTGGAGCATATATACAGAATAGAAACTTAGATATTTACTTTTTGGTGAAGGGAGAATTTCATGCGTAATTTAGTAAATGATAATCTGTATGAAACGAGAAATAACTTAATAAAGGAGGTTGCTTCATTAAGTTATTCCCAATTTAATTATAGGCTTAGTATCGATATGTGGAGTATAGCACAAGTTTGTCATCACTTAGTTTTAGCGGAACAAGCAACAATAAAGGCTATTGCATGGGGATTAAAAAAGGTTGATAATACGCAAACAGAACGTAAAAACGTTCAACTTATTTTGGATCGAACGAATAAGTTTAAAGCTCCCGAGATCGTTGAACCAGATGTAGAACCATTTGAATTTGAGTCAATCATTGATTTGTTAAACAATTCGAGAGAAAATTTTCTGACCTTTCTTAGCACGATGGAGGATAAATCGATATTGACGGAAAGATCAATAAAGCATCCTGCTTTAGGTGAATTACCACTTGACCAATGGATTGAACAGGTATATTTGCATGAACAGCGACACATAGAACAAATAAAAGAGATTAAATTACTTTTAGATGCGAAGAATTAATAAACAGATTCCTGCTTAAGTAAGGGGAAAAAGAATTTTTAACTATGTGAAATAATAAAAGACCCATACCAATAAAGCGGTAACGGGTCTAATTTTGTGAAAAAACTATAGTAATTTAGAAAGGATTTGTCGCTAATAGACTTGCTGTTTTCACGTAAATTCTTGGATTCAATTTTAATTGTGAAATGATGAAATCGGCAATGTCTTCTGGTTGCATAAATTGGTCGACTTTATCTTTATCTACTAAAGATGAATTTATAGCAAGCTCAGTTACTACTGTACTTGGAGTCAGTGCTGTCACCCGTATATTATTTCGGCGAACTTCTTGAGCCAATGATTCTGTTAGTCCAATAACACCAAATTTAGATGCACTATAAGCACTTGAACCAGGTGCTCCGTTTAATCCATTTGTAGAAGAAATATTAATAATATCTCCTCCATTTTTTTCGATCAATTGTGGAAGCACTGTATGAGTTACATAATAAGTACCCATTAAGTTAACATCAATAATCTTCTTCCACCCCAAAGGATCCGTATCAACTAGTTTCTCAAAGCCGCCAATTCCTGCATTGTTTATTAATATATCGGCTGTGCCTAATTCATTCGTTAATTTTTCAATTGCTTGCTGCACTTGTTCTAATGAAGAAACATCTGCTGCTGCATAAGCGACTTTAACACCTAAGCCATCTATTTCCTTCGCTACATCCTTTAACGCTTCCTCTGTTCTTGCAAGTAATCCAACATTTACTCCTTCTTTTGCCAAAGCAATAGCTATAGCTTCGCCAATACCTCTTCCTGCACCCGTTACAAATGCTACTTTACCTGTTAATGATTGTCCCATGTTTAGCAACTCCTTTGTATTTAATATTCTCTTACTATCATAATCCTCTAAAATGGAAAACTCCAATTAGCCAACTCCACTAGTAAAATCATAAAAGCTTTTCGTTATTCGTCAACCACATTTTTATTAATTTTAAAGTCCCATGAACCCAGTATTCACTAGATACTTTTATATACTTACTATTATTCTGCAAGCAAAAGACCCGAGAGAAGTGATTATCACTTTTCTCGGCCCTTTTTAGTCTTCTACTGGTAACCAGCCTTTTACATTCATTAGTCTATCCCATAATGGATCTGGAATGACTAATTCCTCCTGAGCATGTCTAGAAAGCGTTTTACGTATTTGATCTTCCCCACCCGCTTGGACTTTCTCGATCCACTTCGGTTCCATTAGTAATTCACGACCTAACGCAACGAATGGGACTCCTGTTTCGAGTGCTTCTACCACTTCATCAGGTGTATGCAATGAACCTACCCCAACTACAGGTGTACGATTCCCTATTTTTTCATGTACCTTAATGATTCTTGACTGCGTTTTATCTTCTTCGCGGAAGGAGCCATTCCAAAAATGATTAACAGACACATGTAAATAATCTAATCCTTGATCTGCCAGCTTATCGACAAGTTGAAGTGTATCTTCCAATTGAATTCCTGGATTACTACCCTCTTCTGGAGAAATACGGTAACCAATGATAAATGGAGATTTTGCGTGTTCCTGTATTGCTTTTTTGACAGAATCTACGATTGCTAAAGGAAACTTCATCCGATTATCAAGGGATCCGCCCCATTGATCTTCTCTTCTATTAGAATGAGGCGAGAAGAATTGCTGCAATAAATAAGTGTTCGCCCCATGGATTTCTACTCCATCAAAGCCTGCTTCTATTGCTCTTCTAGTAGCATCTCCAAAAGCTTGTATGGTCTTATTAATTTCATCCTCTGTCATCGCTCTCGGAACTATTGCGCCATCTCGTTCTGAAGCAATTGCACTTGCCGAGACTGGTTGTTGATCTGGCAGTAGTTGTGGCGGTGACTGTCTGCCACCATGATAAATCTGTATAATAGCTTTTGTTCCATTCGACTGAATTGTTTGCGCTAGTTTTTTTAATCCTGGAAGGAATTGATCATCGTCTATACTGAATTGCCCTGGAAATCCTTTACCACCTTTGATCACATATGCACAGGCGGTGATGAATGTACCGACTCCACCAGAACGCTCTTTATAATAGGCTAGCTCTCTTTCAGAAACTTCTCCATTTTCTTCCGAGGAATAGTGAGTCATTGGAGCGACCATTATTCGATTTTTCACTTCTACTCCTGATGGAAACGTAAATTTTTGAAATATCTTTTCATATTTTTGCTTCATTTTATTAACTCCTTTACTAGCCATTCCTTAGAAGGACAATGTATTATCAATATCAATACTACAGAACTTATCGATAATCTTCCAACAATCTGCCACATAAAAGATCCCTATGCCGCACACACTCAAAGATAATGTGTGACACAGGGATTTATTTATTGCTCGGACCTAATTTTTTCTATTTCCTTCACCCAAGCATCAATGTTTTGGTGGATGCGTTCATACTCATCATCGACCTCTTTAACTTTGCCGGATTTTAGTTGTTTATTATTAACAAGGAGCTGATCTTTATGCTGATTGACCTTCTCGGTAAGTTCCTCTCCTTGATCCTTTGTAATCACCTCTTCAGAAACTAATAATTGAATCATTTCCCTAAAACGACTACTTTCTATGTTGACTGCATTATTTAGTTTCATGGACAGTTGTCCGATGGAATATTTTGCGTTAGAAACTGCAAAACCATTTGGCCCTGAGAGCTGAATATAAACTACATCTGTCATACTTGGGAAAACCCATTTTTCTGCAATGCTATTATTTAGTTCTTCGCTATTGTCAGCAGAAATATACTCTCCATTTCCTGCTTCAGCTACCACTTTTAACTGGTCTTCTCCTTTTTGATCCACATTAAATCCAATAATATTTACCTTGCGATTTTCGTTACCCTGTGCAAATTCTTTTGCCGCTTTAACTGGGTCTCCATCACAGGTTTCTGCTCCATCACTAACAAAATAAACCGTTAATGGACCTTCCATGTTTTTACTTTCTTCATGAACAGTCTGAATAGCGGCAGCTAGTGGTGTCCATCCTTTGGCAGCCACATTATCTACCGTAGCATCAAATTCTTTTTCCTTATAATTTTGCAATGGAAATACTTCATCTATTTTTGTACATGAAAGTTGCTTGTCTTTATCTTCCTGTGTTCCTGCGTGTCCATACACATAAAGGGAGACTTCATTGTCTTCTCCTAAAGTTTTCGCAAATCGCTTAACTGCAATTTTGGCTATACCCATTTTTTGCTTACCATCCACAGAGAGTAGCATACTTGAACTCGCATCCAATAACAGAAAAGCTTTTGTCGGAACCGCCTCCTGATTCCCACCCTCAACTCCAAACTCCTTAGTCGGTTTTGGCAAATACGGCTCGGTCATTACTGCAGCATAGTTCATTTGCTTATCTATTAAATCCTTATATACATTGCTTCCAAAGTAATAACGCAGTGCCTGGAACATTGTATCTGTGTCATCAGCTGCTGCTATCACAGTTTCTAACTCTTTCTTTTCCTTTGTACTTAGTTCTCTAGCTTCTTGGGGCCAGCTAGAAGTTTCATAATCTAATGTGTAGTCAAGAGCGAATAATCCAGGCTCGACATCCTTCAATTCTTCTATTGTAGTAGGAATTACCACTTGGTCGATTACACTAAAATCCGCTTCCTTAAATTCTGTCTTCCCCACTGCTTGTTTTTCTTCTACCTCCGTCTCTTCGACTTGCTCTGTAATCTTAGCTTCTTCACTTTCGCTACAGCCCGAGAAAAGCAAAGCCAGTAATGCAACTGGAATAATTTTTCTAAACATCGAAGACCTCCTTTTAACGCATTACTCTCTATACGTATGTAACCTATATTTGTTTCATTAAAAATGGATTACTGAGTTCAAGGTACAAAATTTCACAAAAAATACCAGCTCCTAATACAAATCGAAATTTGCATAGAAACTGGTACCTATTAATGATTATTTATTTGCATTATAAGCTTCTAAAAACTCTTTTACTTTCGCTGGATCTGCAACTAACTCATTTCCAGTATCAACAAGTGGGCTTACAGTAGAAACTGCTTTATTTTTGTTTCCTTGATAATAATTCAAAATTTCATCTTGGTTAATCGAATACAGAATAGCTTTTCTTAAATCTTCGCTATCTGATACTTCACGATTTTCCGTGTTAAACAATAGATATGAAACAGCGTTACTGTCACTTTTTTGAAGGGTTAACTTACTATCGCCTTCTACTAGGTCATATTTTGTTTCTGGCACTCCGTTGAATATATGAATTTCTCCATTACGCAATGCTGAAAGTGCGCTATCCGGATCTTGTATGAAACGTACAGCTACATTGGAAATCTTCGCTTCATTTTCAGTTCCTGTCATATACGCTGGGTTCTTTAGAAATACAGCTTCGTAATCATTTTTATGTGACAAGATATAAGGTCCACTTGCATATAACGTATTGTTATATTTGGCTCCCTCTGTAACTGTGTTTTGATCTCCATAAGGAATGTCTGTATTCACATCGAATGTTTCCACGTCGTACGTATTAATACTTTCTACTTGTTTCTTAGACACAATCCCCGCAGATTGATGTGCTAAATAATTTAGTACTTGCGGGAAAGGATTTACGGTTGTAATTTTCACTACTTGATATTTACCCGCTTTATTATCTGCTGTATTTTTGTCTTCTACTAATTCGGTGATTTTAGCATCTAAGCCTTCTTCAAGTGCTTCTTTTACGGTAACGTCGCTACCAGATTGTTTTACATCAAGCTCTGTTAGGTCCGTTACAACTTCTATTTCTTCCATGCTTTCATGTAAGCTGTATGTGCGATGGTCTGGTACAGATTTTTCGTCCTTAGCACGGTTTAATGAGAATACAACATCATCTGCACCAACGCGTTCCCCAGTATCCACTGCTTTTTCATTAGTAACAGCAGCAAAGTTGATGTCGTCACGTAGAAGGAAGTAATAGGATTGATTTCCCTCTGCGATTGCGTGGTTAAGTGACAAAGAGCCATCTGAAACTACTTTATCATCATCTGTTAAATTCACTAGTCTTACATACATATTTGTATTTAGCGTATTAATCGAACCGTCATTTCCTTTAATCGGATCTAAAGATGTTAGAACTCCGATTGCTTGCTGCATGATTAATGGTTGTGTTGCTCTTTTTGAAGTATCTGCAAAGTCAATAGATTCCCATGCACTTGCACGTGATTTTGCAAGTCTTACTGTATCTACATTTAAGATTTCTTTATTTACACCTTGTGCTTTGAATGAGTTATATAGAGGTGCAATGTATGCTTTATCAAATACGAGATGTTGTTCTAATTTTTTATATGTCTTCGTAAAATCTTCTTTCGTTTCTGTACTTGCTTGATCAATTAATTTATCCACTTCTTCATCAGCCATAATACTATTATCACCATCTGATTTGAATAGCGAACGTACTGCGTAATCAGGATTTCCTGTGACTGTAGTCCAGCTAGACAATGCTAAATCATAGTTACCAGCATCTTTTTGAGCTGTAAAGCTACCGTAATCTGGTTGGATATTCAACTTCACATCAAAACCATTTTTTATCAGTTGGTCACGTACGATGTTCATATCCGCTTCCCCAGTGCTCATACCTAACAGTTCAATAGCTACTGGACTATTATCCGTTTTTACATCTTTGTTATCATTTCCTTTATCCGCAACGTCCGATTTCGTATTTACACATCCTGCTAATATCAAAACAAAAGTGAACAGGATTGCCAATAAACTTTTTTTCATATTCATTTCCTCCTAAAATAGTTTTATTTAATCCATTCTTGGATCAAAAGCATCTCGTAACCCATCTCCTAAAAAGTTGAAAGATAATACAAGACCAATAATTGCTAGCCCCGGTATAATCGCTAGATAGGAATGTGATTCAAGATAAGTACTTCCTACTTTTAAAATATTTCCCCACTCTGGAATATGTGGTTCTACCCCAAGCCCAAGGAAACTTAAGCTACTCGTAGCAATAACAGCTCCACCAATAGTTAAAGTTGCTTTTACAATCATCGGTGCAAGTGAATTTGGCACAATCTGCTTGAAAATAATTGACAAGTCAGACGAACCTAGCGCACGTGCAGAATCGACATATTCATAATTCGATACCATGAGTACGTTAGCTCTCATCGTTCGTGCATAGCTTGGAATGGCGCCAACACTAAGAGCTAATATTAGATTCATCGTGTTAGCCCCGAATGCAGCAATAATAGCTATAGCTAGCAAAATCCCAGGAATTGCATACAAAATATCTAGTAATCGCATGATAATATTATCCGCACGTTTCGTATAATATCCTGCTATTGCGCCAAGAAAACCACCAATAATTAGTGGAATGATGGTAGATGCAAATCCTACCAGAAGAGATATTCTGGCACCGAATATAATTCTAGAAAATAGATCCCTTCCAAAATCATCTGTTCCAAAAGGATGTTCTAAGCTAGGTTTCTGTAGCAAACTACCATAATCATTTTCTACAGCCATATCATAATCGAATGTGTACTTACTACAAACTGATAGAGAAAGCATTAGAATGATGAAGAACATTCCTAATATAGCTGTTGAATTTCGAGTAATTTTATTCCACATCGTGTTCCACTTCATAATTCGGGAACGATCATGGCTGCGAGTCTTCAAAACTAAACTAATACCTAGTAACAGATTAAACAAATTACCAGTTAGCGAAGTAATAATTAATACTATAGTAATAATAAGGAACCAAGAGGGTGCAGATTCATCCTGTACATATTTCGATACAAGAATTAAAGTTACTATTTGAAAAATTAGAATTCCCACCAGAACACCCATTGCAGGTAAAAAAGTATCAGTCACATAAGGTTTAAATAAATTAAATGTAGATACTGCAATAACGAACAGCTGTGTAAATACCATAAAAACCGCAAATGTGTACTCTGGAGTTTTTTTCTTTTTGATCAAGTTAAATGCAAATGATGCTGTAAAAATATTTGCACTCAAAATACTTAGAAGCTGAATATATCCTAACTTTCTTGTAATAGGTTGAATGTCACCGAATTTCAAAAGATCCTTTTTAATTTTCCAAGTTAGGAATAACTGATACATAGTGAAAATTGCATAAACTAGAAATATAGTAAAAACGAAAGACTTAATCGTTCCTTCTTTATAGTTGAAGCTATTAACTAGAAAGATTAGGCACACTACAAAAGAAAGCACCCATGCAAAGTTTGCTTGCGTATACTCCCGAGACAACTTTAAAGCATGTTTTTTATATGAATTCACCTCTACACCTACTTCTAAATTACAGTTGCTTCATCTTAGATCGAATGCGAGGGTCAAAAAACGCATACAAAATATCGATGAGCACGTTTACTAACGAAATTGTTATAGCAATATAAATTACTCCACCCATGATGGCAGGAATGTCGGGGATAAATTGTTTATCTACTATATAGCTTCCTAGGCCACTAATGTTGAAAACTTTCTCAGTAACTGCTGCTCCCCCGAGCATGTCTCCAAACAACAAACCAATTACTGTAATGATGGGGATCATTGCATTACCTATAGCATGTTTCCAAAGTACTTGCCGTTCATTTAACCCCTTAGCCTTCGCCGTAATAATATAATCTTCATTTATTATTTCTAGCATAGACGAGCGAGTCATCCTTGCAACAGAAGCAGTAAGCCCCGTCCCCAAGACTATAACTGGCATAATAATCGACAACATATTTTGAGGGTTATATGTAGCAGGTAACCATTGCATTTTAATAGAAAAATTTAATATAAATATTAAGCCCTGCCAGAAATTCGGTATAGACAATCCTATTAACGCAATAAACATAAAGGAATAATCTAAAAATGTATTTTGTCTAGTAGCTGATATGATTCCAACTGGAATTGCAATAACTATTGCCATCAAAAGTGAAAAAACAGCAATTGTTAAAGTGATTGGAAACTTATTAGCAATGCTTGCTGCTACATCCTCATTTCCAGTAAAGGATGCTCCTAGATCAAATGTGAAAATTCCTTTTAAAGCATTCCATAATTGTGCCAAGTAAGGCAGATCCAAACCATAAGTATGATTAAAAGAGGCTATCTGTTCCTTTGTTGCTGCTTCTCCCAAAAGATTCGCAGCAGGATCAAAAGGAGACAAATATAAAATGGTAAACACTAAAACGGAGACACCTGCTATAACAAAAATACTCATAACTAGACGCTCGAATATAAACTTTATAAAAAAATTACTAAACAAAAATAGTAGTATATACATAAGTATTCCAGGGATAAGCGATACTATCAAAAACAATGGCTTTTTTATTAAAGTTTGAAAATATGAAATATAAGTGAGCTTCACAAAACCCTGCTGTTTATACTCAGCATCAACTTTTTCCGCAAGTATTTTCAAGTATCGTTCCTGTGCAATCCGTTCTACTTCCCTATTCATATCCTGTTCATCCACTTTTTCCTGAAAAAAAGCATGTTTACGAACGTATTGTTCTTTAAAATCTCTTATCAATTTTTCTTTAAGCCCTGCGGTTTGTAACGAAGTATTTATTTTATTGCGAATGGTAAAATATGTATCATTTTTTCTTTTCACTCGGTAAAAGAGAAAAACAATAAGATGTAATGGGAATCCTAAAATTAGTAGTAAATACCTATATGATGTCCTCTTCATCATTTTTCCAAAAACATAAGAAAGATGATCAGCAAAACCAAAATTGACCGATGATTCCTTATGTAATCCCATCGACTATTTACCTCCTTTCTGATATTGTATAATTCCTAGTGGTATTGTATAGTATAGATAGCAAATATTGTTTAGTCAATGATATTTATTGAAATTTACATATAAAATAATTAGGCGGGTGTTTACGTTGGAGACGATCCTAAAAGTAAAAGATTTACATATCTCGTTTCTAACCAGCGACAAAGAATTTGAAGCTGTGCGAGGTGTCAGTTTTGAAGTGAAAAAAGGAGAAACTATTGGTATTGTTGGAGAATCTGGTAGCGGAAAGAGTGTCACTGCCCGTTCCATCATGAGACTTCTCCCTTCCCCTCCTTCGTTATTGAAAAACGGAGAGATTGAGTTTCTCGGGGAAAATCTTATAAATAAGTCAGAAAAAGAGATGGAAAGTATCCGAGGTAAGGATATCAGCATGATCTTCCAAGACCCGATGACTTCACTTAATCCTACTATTCGAATTGGTAAGCAAATAGCTGAAAGTCTAATAAAACATCAAAAGTACTCCAAAAAGGAAGCTAAAAACCAAGCGATTGAATTACTAAAGTTAGTAGGGATTAAAAATAGTGAAGAACGGTTCACTCAGTATCCTCATGAATTTTCTGGAGGGATGCGTCAAAGAGTGATGATTGCAATAGCATTGGCTTGCCGCCCTACTCTACTAATTGCAGATGAGCCTACAACTGCACTTGATGTCACGATTCAAGCACAAATATTAAATCTGATGAAAGATATGCAGACACGTTTTGGAACATCCATTATTTTAATTACACATGATCTTGGTGTAGTTGCGGGGATGTGTGACCGAGTTGCCGTCATGAAAAATGGGGAAATAGTTGAAACTGGTACAACGGAAGAAATCTTTGGAAATCCTCAACATGAATATACCAAAAAACTACTTAACGCTCTCCCACGTTTAGATCAGAAGAAGAAACCTAAACGTCCTGCTCTCCGTTCTGTTGGAACAGAAGATGGAAATCCGTTACTAGATGTACGTTCGCTTAAGCTGCATTTTGATACTGGAAAAGGAAATGTACTTAAAGCTGTCGATGATATTAGCTTTTTCATAAAACCTGGTGAAACGTTAGGGTTAGTAGGAGAGTCAGGTTCAGGTAAATCTACAACTGGTAGAGCAATACTGCGACTCCACGAACCAACAGATGGCGATGTATTATACCAGGGGTTAGCGATAAATAGACTAAGTAAAAATGAAATGAAAACAATGCGCCGACATATGCAAATGATCTTTCAAGACCCTTATTCTTCTTTGAATCCACGCCTTAAAGTACTGGATATAATCGGGCAAGCTCTAGATATCCATCGTTTAAGTAAAAACAATGAAGAAAGAAAAAAGCGTGTGGAAGAGTTACTCCTGATGGTCGGACTAGAACCTGAACATGCAATGCGTTATCCACATGAATTTTCTGGGGGACAACGGCAAAGAATTGGAATTGCTCGAGCACTTGCAGTTGAACCTGATTTTATCGTTTGTGATGAACCTTTATCTGCTTTAGATGTCTCCATCCAGTCACAAATCGTCGAGTTACTAGAGGATCTCCAACATCGTTTGGGACTTACCTATTTGTTTATTGCGCATGATTTGTCGATGGTCAAACATATTAGTGACAGAGTAGCAGTTATGTATGCAGGAAAAATTGTAGAGCTTGCAGAAAGCGAGGAGCTATATTCTAATCCTCAACACCCTTATACAAAATCATTATTAGCTGCAATTCCAATTCCTGATCCCAAAATTGAAGCAAAGAAAAAACGGTCTCTTATGGAAGAAAATTTGGACACAGACAAATACAAATTAAATCAATCTGAGTTAGTAGAGGTATCCCCAGGTCATTGGGTAGCTCTACCTAAAAAATAAGCTAACATGCTCTTTCCGCGATAAAAGGTGCTAGGTTCTGATACAATTCAGAACCTAGCACCTTTTAGATGTTCCTGGTTATTTAGAAATCTAATCACCCTTACATTCTCACTTATTTCTAATAAATGTATTCCGGTATCACCAGTTGCAAATGCATATCCGGTAGTATTTGGTTGTTGGAGAAATGCCTTGATGAACTGTGAAATAAACCCACCGTGAGAGACAATTGCCACCCGATTATATGCCTTATAATCTAGCATGATTTTATGAAAAATTTTCTCTGCCCGGAACCTGAAGCTCAATTCCGATTCACCCTGTTCAATAGGAATATGTATAGGTCTCCCTTTTGGAGGTAAAGGGTATTTTACACTTGCTTCTTCTCTCGAAAGACCTGCTAGCACACCATTATTAAATTCCATTAAGTCCGTTTCTAAGAGCAAGTCGCAGCCTACGAAACTTTGTAGTGTTTCGGCAGTGCTTTTTGCTCTTAATAAAGGACTCGTCAGGATAATATCAGGTGGGAGATTTTCTGCTACATATGCTGCCATACTTTTTGCTTGTTGCTCCCCTAATTTAGTTAAGGGAAAATCAGCCCTTCCTTCATGCACTCCTAGTAAATCTGCTTCTGATTGTCCGTGTCTCACTATCAGTAACTCCACCTGTACCTCCCCCCTTTACTTCATTACATATTCTGCTAGCACACTTTGAACCTTGTATATATTTAAGGATTTATTAAATCTTTTCTGAATAGGAGCAGCACTTCCTGATAACCAGATTTTCAGCTCTGCATCCAAGTCGAAGGTACCTGCCGTTTCAATTGAAAAGTGCACGACACTTTTATAAGGAATGGAGTGATACTCTACCTTTTTCCCCGTCATGCCTTGTTTATCAATCAGCATTAATCGCTTGTTCGTAAAAACGATTAAATCCCGTATCAGCTTATACGCATGCTCCACCTTTTCGGAAGGAGCAAGTAAATCTTTCAACTCATTTTGGACCACTTCATTTTCTATCTCCGACGCATTCCCCATCAAACCATCTAAAAATCCCATCCCTATTCCTCCTAAAATACATTTTAGTATTCATTCAAGAACTGTACCTAGTTCTCCTGCTAATATGTGTAAAAATTTAATAATGAGTGCACAATCATTTGAATTACCTAACACTAGACTTTAATACAACTCTAATTCTTCCACTTCTATACAAGATAAACGGTGCGTAAAGATTCCCAGTCCCTTCAGATCAAAACCTGTTTTGTCAGTTTTAATGGCCTTTGGACAGATGTTTTACTATATGATTACCGATTGGTTTTTAGGGATGCTAGAGAATAAAACGATTCATTTTAACCATGACTACTCTTATCATATAAGCTATAGGCTATGCTCTATCTTATAGTTGAGCACTTAACTTTTTTTCGACGTAACACGATTAAAGTAAGCCCGAATTACGTTTGACCTCGAGGAACAAGACCGTCAATTGACAAAATACTTAGCTGCTAAGTGGGATGCAATCCTTAAAGAAATGGGTGCTGATCATGTGGATGTTAGTGGAGACCTTAGACCATACAATGTCGCTGAAAATCAATCTACTCAGAACACTGGGGGGTAATTATGGGTGCTGATCCTGAGACTTCTGCAGTCAACAATTACTCTCAAATGTGGGATGTCGAAAACCTATTGTTGTAGGTGCGTCATCGTTCCCACAAAATGCCGGATACAACCCAACAGGTACAGTAGGTGAATTATCTTACCGTGCAGCTGAAGGTATTCTTAAGTATATGGAAAAAGGCGGATCACTAATTTAATTAATTATTTTATTCCATAGAATTAGTAACCATTAATAGCTACTCTCCTCTTATTGAGACGCGAGTAGTTTTTTTTAATAGAACCAGAGAATCTAATCCTAAATCTAAATACACAGAAAAAGAGTGACCCCGGGGGATCACTCTTTTTCTGTTATAACTGCTCAGAGGAGAAGAAAGGTAGCTTCAAATCCTAAGGCATTTGTTATCCGATTAAACCAACTTACTATTCCTGTCTACATTATCCACTACAATATCGGTTTCAATCTTATTCGCTTTATTGTTTTTCGCCTTAATAAAGAACATGATTGTCAAAATAACCGTTAATACGATTCCCACGTAGTAGGAGAGCTTCAAGTCTAAGCTAAACCCAATCTTAGCGTTTAGGATATAGACAAAAACCATATAAGTGATAAAAAGTGCTGGGACTAGCGACACAAAATAGTTCTTCCCTTTAATAAACAAATACATCGTAGCAATCCATAAGGCAATCGCGGCTGTTGCTTGGTTTGCCCAAGAGAAATATCTCCATAAAATGTTGAAGTCAATTTGCGTTAACATTGCTGATATAACAAACAATGGAACAGCAATCATTAAGCGTTTGGCAATTTTCTTCTGATCAATTTTCAAGTAATCTGCAATAATCGAACGTGCAGCACGGAACGCTGTATCGCCTGAAGTAATCGGTAGTACGACAGCACCTAGTACTGCGATTGTTCCACCAATAGCCCCTAATAAAGTCATAGATACTTCATTGACAACTGCTGAAGGCGTGCCTGTTTTGATAAACTCACTTAAAGTTTGTCCATCCAACATACTCATTGCAGCAGCAGCCCAAATCATCGCAATGACTGCTTCCGTAATCATCATGCCATAAAATACATAACGACCTTGTGATTCTTTTTCAACTGTTCTAGAAATAATTGGTGATTGTGTCGCATGGAAGCCAGATAGTGCACCACATGTAATCGTAAAGAATAGAATTGGGAAAATCGGCAAATTATCTGGGTGCATATTTGTTAATGTCAATTCTGGAATTGTATAATCAGAGAATAGTAAAGCACCACCAACTCCAACAGTACCTATTAAAAGTACTGCCCCAAAGTATGGGTACAGTCTCCCTATAATTTTATCAATCGGAAGAATAGTAGATAGGAAATAATAAATAAAAATAACTGTAATCAAAATCCACAATGCAACTTTACCATCCATTAAAATCGATAGAAGGGAAGCTGGCGTCGTCACAAATACTGTTCCTACTAATAACAGAAGCAACAATGCGAAAACATTTACAATATGTTTCGAAACATTACCTAAGAACTTTCCAGCTAGTTCTGGAATATGTGCTCCTTTGTTACGAATGGAGATCATACCTGTTAAATAGTCATGTACAGCTCCTGCAAAAATGGCTCCGAAAACAATCCATAAGAAAGCGACTGGCCCGAATAACGCACCCATAATTGGTCCGAAGATTGGACCTGTTCCAGCTATATTTAATAGCTGAATAAGCGCATTTTTTTGTTTATTCATCGGCACGTAATCGATACCATCTGCATTTGCATATGCAGGTGTTTTTCGAGCATCCGTAGGATCAAAAATCTTTTCAATCAATTTCCCATACGTAAAGTAACCAATAATTAATAGTACAATTGCACTTAAAAATGTAATCATATGAGCACCCCTCTTTTTCTTTTTTCTCCCCGTGCATTAAGTTTAAAGTAAATATTCAAAAAAAGGAGTTTTTCAGTTTAACATGCAAGTTTAAGAGTTTAACATGCATATAAAGGGGTTTAACATGTTTTTTTATAATTCCAAGCGCAATCGTAAATCTTTCACGTAATTTCTGCTAACCGAAAGCTTCTCATCTGACCCTTCCAATTCAAGCTGATACGCCCCATTAAACCATGGAGTTAATCGACTGACATACTTTAGATTGACGAGATACCCTTTATGTATCCGAAAAAACGAAAATGGTAATAGACGATTTTCCAACTCTTTCAACGTTGTCCGCACATCATAATTTTCGGTTTGCGTTATAATTTTTGTTACTTTGTCATCCCGATAAATATACAAAATATCCTGTGGAAGAACATAATGAATTTCGCCGCCTGTTTCTACTGCCAATTTGCTTAGTTTCTCCAGAGTATCTGCCGGTTGTGCTGGTGACAACGTTTTTTCAATTCGCTCGATTGTTTGACTTAGCTGTCTATCATCATACGGTTTCAATAAATAATCGACGGCATTAATTCGAAAGGCTTCCGCAGCAAACTGTGGATAAGCAGTTGCAAAAACGATGAGTGGCACTTTTTTTAATCTTACCAAAGTTTTAGCTGCTTCTATTCCGTTCATTTTAGGCATCTCTACATCCAGAAAAACAACATCCGGTTGGAGCTGTATTGCCTTTAAAATAGCAGCCTCCCCACTCTCGGCCTCCCCCAATACTTGAACAGTGGGAAACTTACTTAGTAAATACTTCAATTCATCCCGTGCATATCGTTCATCATCTACTATCAAAGCACTAATCGATCCCATTAAAGAACTACCCCCAACTTAGGAATTCTAAAGGAAATAGCTGTTCCTTCATTTACTTTGCTTGTAATTGTTAAAGCTGCTGAATCGCCAAAAGTCATGATCAGACGACGATTAATATTGAATAGACCAACACCAGTTCCGGATTCAGACTCCAACTGCATGGTGCCCAAATCAGCGAGTCGCTCAGGTGATATCCCTTTACCATTATCCTCCACTTTAATTTCAATTTCTCCACCAAGGTCACGCACCGTCATTTTGACTATACTATTATTCTCCATATCATTAATACCATGGTGGATAGCATTTTCAACAATTGGCTGTAAAGTGAAAGGCGGAATTTTTTCATACAACAAATGATCGTCCACGTTATACAAAATGGTCAGTCGATCTATAAATCTTGCTTCAATGATTTCCAAATAGGCTTTAACGTGGGAGAGTTCTTGCTCCAGTGTAATTTGCGAAGCAGTTGTCCCGGTGACATTTTGCCGCAAAAAGTAAGATAATGACGTTAATAGTTTGCGGGCCCGATCAGGATCTGTACGGATCAATGACACAATAATATTCATCGCATTAAATAAAAAATGTGGATGAATTTGTGCCTGTAGTGCTTTAATTTCCGCCTCTTTTGCCAGTTGATAAGCATAATCGGTTTCGGCAATTTCTAGTTGGTTACTTAATAATGAGCTCAGTCCAACGATCAGTTCAATATTAACATCAGTGATGACTTTTTCAGACGGATAGTACAGTTTAAGCGTTCCAATCGTTTCTCCTCGCCGAATAAGTGGGACAATAACCGCCGCTCCTAAACGGCAACCAACATAATCACAGTGAATGGTGCCATCATTCACAACGACTACCTCCCCGTGGTCAATGACATCCTTCGTTTCATCCGTCCGAATTGAGCTGCCAGCCTTATGGTGATCACTTTCTAGCCCAATATGTGCAAGAATGTCCGTTTTATTGGTCATAGCAACAGCACTTGGTTGTAATTCTCGGTATAGAATATGACAAACAGCTTGTGCAGTGTCCATGTTCATGCCTGTGCGCAAGTAACTTAGTGTTTGGTTGGCAATGCGTAGCATTTTCTGCGCCTGCAATGCCATTACTTTCTCTTGTTGGCTCATCACATTATAAACAATTAATAGAAATAGTGCAGTTCCAATACCATTTGCTAAAATCATCGGTAAACCAATAACCTTAACCAATGTAAGTGCTTGTTCAAAAGGTTTAGATATCAATAAAATCATCGACATTTGCATCGCTTCTGTAAGTGCCCCGATGGCAAACACAGTAAGCGGTTTAAGGGCTCTCCTTTTCCTATAAAAGAAGCCCGCTATAACTCCCGCAATGATGGTCGAAACTCCACAGGAGATAGCTGTAAATCCGCCCAATGTCATACGATGAATACCTGCTATCATGCCTGCTCCAATTCCCACACGATAGCCACCTAACAGTCCTGCAACTACTATACCGACGACACGTGAATTCGCGATTGCCTCTTCCGAACTCAATACTGCTGAGACACTATTAAAATGCAGTGTATTCGTATCAAGTGCGACTCCAAGATACGTACCGACAATACCAAAAAAGCCAAAGAACAAAATCGCAGTAATCTCCTGCTTGCGATTCAATTTATCACGATATATCAGGTTTTTAAAAAACCGAAAACGAGTCAATAGGAAGGCGACCGCAACAATCATGCCAACCCTCTCAAGCATTATTACAAGCAAGTCCAACAACGGAATCCCACCTTATTTTATAAAACAGATTGGTTAAATTATACAGTAGTTACAGAGGAATATATATCTCTCTATTTCAGTTCTTGGGAACAAGGACTCCTACTATCTCCTGTTCTACTAGCTGTCTTCTAAAAGCAAAAAAGAATGGATACTTCTACTACTGTAGAGTATCCATTCTTTCCCACCAGATTGTTCATTTTAACGGAATTTGCACGTGGACGGTTGTTTCTGATTCTGCAGATGACTCAATGGAAATCTTCCCATTATATTTATTTACAACTTCTTTCACGATAAACAAACCTTGCCCTCTTACTTTGCCTTCTTCTGCTTTTTTCGTTGAATAGCCTTGCATAAAGATCAGTTCATTATCGTAAATTTCACGTCCTGTATTCCTAACTTCAAATAAATAATGAGTATCATTCGCATTACATTCAATCGTTATTGCCCGCTCTCCCTCTGGCAGTTCGATCGTTGAATCTATCGCGTTATCGATTAAATTGGATAAAATAATTATCAAATCGGTAGTTTTTATCCGCTCGAATGAACTATTATTGATCACTATATCCATATGAATACGATGATTTTGAGCAGCGATCTTCTTTGTTTGCAACAATATCGAAAGACCTGGATGATCTATATCTATTTGAAACGACTGTATTGTTTTTACTTCCTCAAAAAGAGAGCTCGCATATTGTAAAGCCTTATCTGGATTCCCTATTTTTAATAGTCCATGTAAAACTAGAATATGATTCGAAAAATCATGTCGTAGGGAAGTAACGGAAGTTATTAATGTTTTTATCTCTGTTTGATATGTGTCCTCCGTATATCCTACTTCCTTGTTAACCTCCCTTTGGTACCATCTTTGTATTAATAGGAAGGAGCCTATCACGATGAAAATGAATAGACCGTTGAAGATAAGCATTAAATTATTCCTTTCTAACGCTGCCCCTTTAATCTGATTGATGGTATCTACACTCGTATCGATGCCTAAATAACCTATTATTTTTCCTTCATCGGTCTTTATCGGTGCTCCTACAGATAAATAATCTCCATAATTCGGATCATTCAGCACTCCGGTTATATATGTCTTTTCCTCATAGGCTTTCTTTACTTGCTCTTCTGGTACAGTGCATGGATCTCCTATCTGATAATTATCTAAACTTGCAATTTTACCAGAGTGCCCCAATATCATCGATTTAGATACTTTAGGATTATCGACCTCTAATGTATAAACATATAAAGCACCCAACTTTTCACGTGCGTCTTTCAAATAGATTTGAATCTCTCGAAAATGTTCATTTTTCTCTGGTTTATCCAAAAATTTCTGATACGTTTCGGTATCTATAGAGGATGCTATGGACTTGGCCGCCTCTAAACTTTGCTTTGCGACTGATTCTTCGATTGTATTTTCCATTCTCACGTATGAAGTATACATATTTATCGCTGGAAAAAAGATTAGTAAAATAGCAGATAAGATAAAAATTTTATGTCTTTTCATTTATGTACTTCCTTCGGTTATTTCTATTTTAAAGTATATTTTTCGACATTTATTTTGTAAATAATGTAAGTATACTATATTACTTTACTAATAACCGTGTTTGTTTCATATATTCTATTTTTCAATAACACCGTTTGCGTGTATACTACATTTGTTTACATACCATTTAAAGGAGGAATTTGAATGCACAAAATAGAAAATATTATAGAAACGAGAGATTTCATTAGGAGCAAGACAGATTACCAACCCGTTATTGGAATGATTCTAGGATCCGGCTTAGGAAAACTTGCTGATGATATTAAAAACCCCATCAAAATTCCTTATAGTGAAATCCCACACTTTGCAAAATCTGAAGCAATTGGTCATGCGAACGAATTGGTCATTGGGGAATTAAACGGAAAAATAGTTGCCGCTATGAAAGGTCGTTTTCATTATTATGAAGGTTTTACTTTAGATGAAGTAACCTTCCCAGTGCGCGTGATGAAAGCACTTGGGATAGAAAAAGTACTTATTACAAATGCTTGTGGTGCAGTAAATACAAGCTTTAAACCTGGGGATTTAATGTTAATTACGGACCATATAAACTTAGTTGGGGCTAATCCTTTAATAGGTCCAAATAATGACGAATTGGGAACACGTTTCCCTGATTTATCAGAAGTATATAACAAAGAGCTACGTAGTATTGCAACAAAAGTAGCGGATGAGCAAAACATACAATTGCAAGAGGGAGTGTATGCTTGGTGGAGTGGACCTACTTACGAAACTCCGGCAGAAATTCGTATGTTCCGTACATTAGGAGCCGACGCAGCAGGTATGTCCACAGTACCAGAAGCGATTATAGCAACTCATGGCGGTATGAAAGTACTTGGTATTTCTTGCATTACAAATATGGCAAGTGGAATATTAGACCAGCCACTAAACCATGAAGAAGTTATAGACGTTGCAGGAAAAGTTAGAGTTAAATTTGTTGAATTAGTTAAAGGAATTTTAGAAGAGATTTAGTACGGGAAAGTAAAGTGAATTATACACAAAAAGAGTGATCCCAAGGGACCACTCTTTTTGTGCTGTCATAGCTGCTCGGAGGAGAAGAAAGGAAGTTTCAAATCCTTTGGCACCTGTTACCCGAGATTTTATAGATTTTTTATAGCTGAATATTGAACGTTAAAATGTAAGAATGTTGAGCGCTAACCTTTTAACTTTGAACGCTAAGCTTTAAGCTTTCTACCATTCGTAGTGGTTAAATTTGAGAGCAGGATTTAACCCAGATCCTGCAAACGGGGAAACTTTCTTCTTTTTCGCTAGAACAGCAAGTTCCAAACTTATTTATTGTTTAATAGTAATTAACGTACGTGCATTAATTTCACTTAGCGCTACATCAACGTCATCTTCGAAAGACTCAATGTCTAAAGCCATCTTTGTGGAGACTTCTTTTACGTGTATTGGGTCAATTAGTTTTGTTTCCTCAGATTCCCAAAATAATTTTTTATACCCTTCAACCGCGGTTAAATCCGTTTTACCATCTTTAGAGATCATACTATTTAGCTGCGTGTCTAGTCTATCTTGTGCAAGTTCATTATTAACCTCTGCTTTTTCTTGAGACTGAGCATAATCTGTATTCATTTTGCGAAGGAGTGTTTTTTCTATTTCAATAAAGTTTTTACGCTCAATTGCATCAGCTACCGTCATTTTGACTCCAGAAACTTCGACCATAGTTGTAGCGTTAGATTCTACAATTGATTTTTTTATTTGTTTTCTGCGATCCATCAAATCTTTTATAGATTGTAGGCTCTCTTTCGCTTCCTTTTCAAATTCATCCACTGTTTTAAAACCACGAATATTCTCTTTTGGTTTTTTAGAAGCTGCGAAAGTTGTCTCGTTAATCTTTTTCAAAATACGTGCATCCAATGTTTTTAACTCACGCAAAGCTTTTGTAATAGAAAATTCCATCGGCGTTTCACTCCTCAGTTGGGTCATTATGGTAATTATTAGTCTACTTTAGATTACTAGAGTATTCAAGTAATTGGCTAATCGCTTAAGGTATAGCCCATCGATGGGTTACTTTTCATAGTTAAATGATAGAACTGATCCATCAATCGGAAATATCTATATTCATGATTTGATAAAACCCAGAGCTATCGATCACTACGGTATACACTTTATCCCGATTATAATACATATATTCACCAGCAGCATTAATAAAGTCAAATTCCTCATTAGTCGAAACTAGTGCATAATCATCATACATCTCTACGCCAGTAACAGTATTATTAGTGAAGTCAAAGGTCATCCCCTGCCCTACATAGTGTGAGGTGCCAGGTTCTAATACCATTCAAAAACATTATAAAATCTGGCACAATAAAGCAAAGCTAATGATTCTAAAAACGAAAAATCTTACTTAACAAATAACCTTCCAAATATATTGGAAGGCTAAATAATATTATTACTCTCTTTATATAATCATTCCGAAAGAAGACGTTTTCCCTTCATTACATAAACTTGATTCAAGATAAGTGCTCCAATCATCTGAATAACTGTTTTTACGATAATTTGCCCTACGATAGCAGCTGGTACTGCCTCCCACGGAAGAAAGTTCGCTCCAAGTGGACTTAACCCAACCACAACAAAAATGACTGAATCCAGGAATCCTCCCACGATGCCACTATAGAATACCCGCCAAGCCATTGGTAGTTTCAATCTTGTGTAAATCTCTGTATCTGCTGTTTCAGCGACAACAAATGAAATTGCTGAAGCAAGCACAATTAATAACGTATCCCCCAACATAAATGAAGCCAATGCAGAAAATGCTAAAGCTACAAATATGAATATGTACGTCTTCCCCCTACCGTATTTGTTTTGTACAAGATCTCGGAAAATGAAGGTCGCTCCTATTAATAGCGTTCCCATAGGGACGATAAACATGCCAAACTGTAATGGTGCAAAAGCTGCTGTTACAACATTAGCAGTCACAATAGAGATTAAATAAAATAAGATTCTCATAACGTTTCTCCTCCAGTAAAATTAAATAAAGTTTAACGCTGACCACTATACGCCTCTTTTATTTCCCCAAACAAGGGCGTGCAGCTGTGGCAGTACTTTGACATCTCTTAATTCTTCATCCTCAATCACCCAGTCGATGAGCTCTTGGTATTTCTCTAATAGATGGCTGATTAGCCGTGGGTTGTCAGTCGTCGTGATATCATCATTACCGATTTGGAGATAAAAAGGGATTTTCGGGTATCGAAGGTGAACTTGCTTGGCATATTCATAATCCTTTTTATTAAAAACGACTATTTTGAGGGATATATGCTGCTCGCTATTCCGATTGTTAAGCTTTTCGATGATATCCGAAAGCACAGAAAAGTCCGTGATCATTCCGGAACTGGGAGGCTTTGGTGAAATCGTCAGTTCATCGATATCATACAGCCACTCCTGCCATCTGCTTCCCTGTGTCTCCACTCCGATCTTTATGTCGTTTTCCTTTAAAATAGCAATAAGTGCATCCAAGTTTCGAAGGAGTGCCGGATTTCCACCCGAAACCGTGACAAAAGAAAAACCACTGCCTCCAAGGCGTTTTAACTCAGACCAAATCTCTTCTGCAGTCATTTGGACAATAAGATGCTTACCACTACCATCCCATGTAAACGATGAATCACACCAGGAACAGGAATAATCACAGCCTGCAGTCCGCACAAACATTGTCTTCTGGCCCACTACCATTCCTTCGCCTTGAATCGTCGGTCCAAAAATCTCCATAATGGGTACCTTACTCAACTTCCATCCACTCCCTTCTTGCTTCAGCATAGCTTGTCGGAGTTTCATACAACTTGATAAATTCTACACGTGCCCCATTATATCGTTGTTCACCAAGCAAATGTTCAGCCAACTTTTCGTAAATCCAGACGACGATATTCTCTGCCGTCGTATTCATCGTTGGAAGGGTTTCATTCAAATAACGATGATCCAAATATATTTCTATCTTTTGTTTCCATATTTCTTTTATATCGCCAAAATCAATCATCAAACCGCGGTCATCCGTGTATCCACTCAATCCTAATACGGCACGATACGTATGGCCGTGTAGATTTTTACATTTCCCTTCATAATTATGTAAATGGTGGGCAGCATCGAAGGTAAATTCCTTGCTCACGAGAACACGCTTTGAATGATACTTTAATTGACTACTTTGAATATCTTCATCTATTTTTTGAAGCTTATCGACAATTCTAAAACCAGTCATTTCTTAGGACCCCTTCTTGAAGCTTAAATACTCATCAAGCCCTCTTTTTCTCAGCTTACACGCTGGGCATTCCCCACAGCCATCCGCTATTACTCCGTTATAACAGGTTAGCGTTCTCTTTCGAACAAACTCCAACGCTCCAAGCTGATCTGCAAGTTCCCATGTTTGCGCTTTGTTCAACCACATGAGTGGTGTATCAATCACAAACGTCGTATCCATAGATAGATTAAGTGTTACGTTTAGGGACTTCACGAAAATATCACGACAATCCGGATAACCACTAAAATCAGTCTCACAAACGCCCGTTACGATATGTTTTGCTCCTACCTGGCTCGCTAAAACCCCGGCAAAAGATAGAAAGAGCAGATTTCGACCAGGTACAAAAGTCGACGGCAATCCACCATCTTCTCCGTCCTCTACTTTTATGTCATCTCGTGTCAATGCATTCGGTGCAAGCTGATTTAAAAGCGACATATCTAGTATGTGATGTTTAACACCAAGCTCCTTAGTTATTTCCTTGGCACATTCGATTTCAAGACTATGTCTTTGCCCATAATCAAACGTCACTGCCTCGATTTCTTTAAAACGTTCCTTCGCCCAAAACAGACAGGTCGTGCTATCCTGTCCCCCACTAAACACGATAATTGCTTTTGCCTGCTTCATCCATACAAACTCCCTTTTAACGACAAAACAGCACCCTAAGAAGTGCTGTTGTCTTCTTTGTTTTTTAAAGAGGGTAGCTAATAACCTCTTCCTTCAATAAGAATAATTTAATTAACGATTATCAATTTTTTCTGGATATAGATCATGGTTCATCAAACGGAAATCCGCCATTTCTACATATTTCGTACCAGGTCTTCCATAGTTACACCAAGGATCAATCGAAATACCTCCACGTGGAGTGAATTTCCCCCAGACCTCAATATACCTTGGATCTAACAATTCAATTAAATCGTTCATAATGATGTTAACGCAGTCTTCATGGAAATCACCGTGATTTCTAAAGCTGAATAAATACAATTTTAACGATTTACTTTCTACAATTTTTTTATCCGGGATATACGAGATATACATCGTTGCAAAATCCGGCTGATTTGTAATTGGGCATAAACTTGTGAATTCTGGACAATTAAACTTCACAAAATAATCCCTAGTAGAATGCAAATTATCTACAGACTCTAATACCTCAGGTGCATAATCAAATGAATATTTGGTGCCTTGGTTACCTAACAACGTTAAATCCTTCAAACCTTCATCATGACTTCTTCCAGACATAATAAAAAACCTCCCATAAAAAATGTTTCCCAACACTTTCCAAAGAGGCTTCATAAACCAATCTATACAAACAAAAGGATAAAAACAAAAAAGCCACGTCCAAATTATATGGACATGGCAAATAGTCATGTATCCATAGTTTTTTATAGAGGGTATAAGCTATGAACCTCTCCCGATCAAATGCCGGTACTAAATTATAATATAGAATATTGACCAAAACGTCAATTAGACATTTTAGTGAAAAGAACATCCAATTCTCTTTTTAAGAGATTTAAAAACTTTTTTATAATATCATGCATAAACTTGAACTAGATTGCCTATATTGTTAATAGAATACGAGATTAAAGGAGGAACAGAAATGAAACATCCATTAAGCTTACCGGAACAATTACCAGAAACAACAGAAGAGTTATTAAAGCTTATATTACAAACTATCTTAGCCTAGGAGAGATTTAGATTATCAAAGAGATTAGGAAACATATAAAAGTAGATACCTCTACTTATGTGGAGATATCTACTTTTTTCTATGTTCATCCCCTTCTTGTTCAATAAGCATCTCCATTGCCCTCGTCGTATATCGCTAAATACCCTTCCCACAACCCTTCCAATTTCTTTTTACTTAATTGTACGGAACTTAAATTTTTATAATAAAAAACTAACTCAACATGAATTAGTTTAATAATTATAGTAAAAAAAGTGCAGCCTATCTAATTACAGCGAATATAGACTCTTTCATACTAATTAGTTAATTTCACAAGGAACCCACCATTAAATCTAGTGGGTTCATATGAAATAATAAATGCTTTTGGAGATATTGAAGTTATAAATCTTTTTAATTTCTGTTCATTTTTCCTCTTCGCTAATACTTTCATGCAAAGTCTTTTACCATCTTTTCCGTCTGCAACCCAAGATGTTACACCATACCCTTTTGCACGGATTTGACTAGGTAGCTCAATTTCTAATGAATCTACAATTACTTCAAATACAACATAACCAAGTGCTAATCGATTTTCAATAATACTACCCAGGTATACCCCAAGACCCCATCCAATACAATATGCCGCTATATTTAATGGGTCGTCAAGATTATCTAACACCATTGTCAAACCCATCAAATAAATAAATACTTCTGCCATTGATAAAAATGATGCTATTACCCGATAACCTTTAATGACTAATATTAATCGTAAAGTAGTGAGTGACATATATATCACATTAATAACAATGATAAGCAATATTATTGAATTCACATTCTGATCCAGCTTTCTTTAATAATAGTAATTAAACAAAATCACGGTCCACTTCGAATTTTTTTAACTCATCATAGACTACTTCTTCACCTTCAAAAGCTTTTAAATGATTTGTAATATAGAACTTGGTTCCACTTGATTTCATCGTACTTGATGATTCTAATCGAGTTTGCCATTCTTCCCTACCTACTGTTAAAGTCCAGTCACACTGAACGAACGCAGATAATGGGTCTCCCTCGACTATTTTGTAAACATTACGATTTTCACTTCCATATTCAATCCCGTTATATGGCAAAAGTCGGAAACCTTCATCCGAGAAATCGTCTAAAATCCATTCATTCGTAATGGTATTATGTCTAATTTCTCTTGTTCTTACGGCTTCTCTTAATATTTCTCGTTCCATAACTTCCGCAATTTCGGGAGATTCAAAAGGTCGGATTTCTTGTACTTCATCAGTCTTTGTATAAATAGGTAATAATAACTTAGACTCTTCATCCTTAATAACTTGAATTACTGCTTCCTCAGCAGAAGGCCATGCATGCGGCCAATTCGTTGGAGAAATAGATACCTGAAGCTTATGACCCTTTGGCATTTTATACCCAATGGCATCAAGCTCAATTGTTACTATAATTTCTTCATTAATCGGTACATCTTCTGGAAACTCATGGCTATTTCTGTGTGTCAAATTCAATTGACCCCATGTGATTAACTTCGAAGTTCCCTCAGGAGATAAATCACTTAGACGTACAGTTATATTAGCTTGTTTTTTATCGCATAATAGCTTTAACTGAATACTTGGGAAACCTAAAATAGCTACTTCCTCTACTAGTTCCTCACTAGTAAATGTTGTGGAAAGACCGTTTTCGATGCCTTGGTCAGAAGCCATATCCCCTTCTTGACCAAATGGACAATAGACCCCAGAATAAAGACCATGCTGTTGATGTGTTTTCAAGTTCTCCAATCCATTTTTAGGTTGTTCAATTAACTCTTGGACACCAAAATAATATGTTTTGTCTGTTACATTTTCCGTCGTCCAACCATCTTCCACAATCCACTCTCCAGGTCGAGTATAATAATCTGTTTTAGGAGGAACTGCGTCTTGCATATATACTCGGAAGTTTGGCTCGTCCATAATTCCAGTTTCTTGACCTTTCAACCAATGATCCCACCAACGTAGACATTCTTGTAAAAATCCTATTTGTGGGCCTGGAGTTGCTACCTCTGGATATTCATGTGCCCATGGACCAATCAAACCTTTTACTGGCCCTTTTAAATTCTTCATCAAGCGAAATACCGCGTTTGTATATCCATCTGCCCAGCCACCTACTGCATACACAGGAATTTTGATGTCATTATAATTTTCACCAACCGAGCCATGCTTCCAAAACTCATCTTTACGCTGATGACGCATCCATTCCTCTATAAAGGGTGGTGTTTTTTCTAAGCGTTCCAACCAATTTTCTCGCCAGCTATCTCCTACATACTTTGGATCAGCGGGACGTGCATTGTAAATTAGCATTGTCGAAGCCCACCAGAGCATGTCCGATGCTAGTAAAGCTCCACCTTTATAATGAACGTCGTCTGAATAACGGTCATCTGTAGAACATAATGTAATAATTGTTTTCAAAGCAGGATGTTGTCTTGCAGCTACCTGTAATCCATTGAAGCCACCCCAAGACTTACCGATCATTCCAACTGAACCCGTTGACCACTTTTGCTTTTCAATCCAATTCAATACTTCTATTGCATCATCTTGCTCTTGTTTCAAGTATTCATCGTATAAAATACCATCTGAATCTCCTGAACCCCGTATGTCTACTCGAACACATGCATAACCATGACCAGCAAAGTATGGATGACGAATAGAATCCCTCAACGCTGTAAAGTCATTTCTTCTATATGGAATATATTCTAAAATGCTAGGTACCGGATTCTCTTCTGCATCTTTTGGCATCCAAATGGTTGCAGCCAATTTTGTTCCGTCAGACATTGGAATCCATATATGATCAATTTGCATAATTTCTTTTGGAAATTCTGTTTTTACTTTTCGTGTATCGGAATCTTTTATATTGAATACCAATTTTCTCACCCTTTTAGTTCCTATTTTTACTTATGCTAATCGTTTTTTAGTCTTTTTCTCGATTTTTCCCAATACAAAGTCAGCAATAATCGCAAGTAACGCAGCTGGGATTACACCGGAGTAAATTTTTGTAGTATCTAGTGTATTAATACCAGACACTATCTCTACACCTAGACCATCCGCACCTATGTAAGGACCAAGACAGGCAACAGAAACCGCTATTACAACTGCCACTCGTAAGCCGGCCATCAAAAAAGGAATAGATAAAGGAATTTGTACTTTTGTTAGAACCTGCATTGATGTCATTCCAATCCCAACTCCTGCTTCTAAAATCCCTGCTTTTACTTCCTTAATTCCAACATACGTATTACGAACAATTGGCATCAAAGAATATAAACATATGCCGATAGTCATCGTAAGATTTCCTAACCCAAAGTAAAGCATTAATACTGCTAACATAGCGATACTAGGGATTAATTGTAGTACATTTGTTAATGAGAGTATCACTGGCGCAGCTTTTTCAAATTTAGCTGCAATAATCCCTAGTGGAAAACCTATAATTAATGCTAAACATATTCCAGCTACCACCAGGAATATATGCGTACCTGTTAACGATAATAAATCAGTAAAATTTTTACTAATATACTGAATAAATTCCATATAGAATCACCTTTTTTTGATTAGTTTATCAATCCTTTTTCTTGTAAGTATGTCTTAGCTGCTTCTTCAGTACTACTACCAGAAATATCTACTTCATACATTAGTTGTGTCATATCTTCTGTGCTAATTGAACCTACAATTGAATCTAGTACTTCTGCAACCTCTGGATATTCTTTAATGAGTTTGTTTCGTGCTACGAGAGATGCCTCATATGGCGGGAAGAAGTTTTTGTCATCTTCCAACAGTTTTAAATCATATTCTATTATTTGAGGATCTACTGTATAGGCTGTAACTACATCTAGCTGATCGTTTTTTATACCTTGATACATTAAAGAAACTTGCATACCTTTTGCGTCACCAAACTTATATCCATACATTTCTTGATAAGCGCGATATCCATCGTTTGGTCGCTCAAGCCATGACGTATCTGTACCAATAGTTAAGTCTGGAGCATATTTACTTAAGTCTGACATCTTCGTGATATTATTTTGTTCTGCAAAATCACGTTGGGTTGCAATACCATATTGGTTACTAAATCCAATGCTGTCATACCATTTCAAATCATATTTTTTTCCAAACAAAGACTGTGCTTGTTCCAGTGTTTTCGCTGGTTCTGTTGAGAATTCTACTTGATCATCGTCAAAATGATTATTATATACTTCCCCTGAATACAATACCGCAAGGTCAAATTCTTCTTTCTCTAGTGCAGTCATAATTTGTGGACTTGCTTGAATATCTTCCGTAATCTCTACTTCATGATCAGTCTGATCTTCAATCAATAACTTCACTATCTGTGCCATAATTTTAGGATCTGTATTTGTTTGTGTTCCAAATTGAAGCACTTTTCCACCATCCGAGGAAGTCTCCTCTTTGCCACAAGCTACTAACATTAAAACAAGTGCTAAAAATAAACTTCCTAGTATAAATCTCTTCATATTGTTCATCCCCTTTTATATTTTTTAAAAATACTTTTTTCCACTCTTCCAAGTAGACCATCCAATATTAATGCTATTAATATGGAAAGAATAGTCCCCGTAAAAATCATGTTTTTATCATTAAATCCTATTCCGGCTAAAATGAGATCCCCTAAACCTCCTGCACCAACAACAGCAGCTAATGCCGTCCAACTAATTATGTAAACACTAGTCGTGCGAATCCCCGACATTATATAAGGTAACGCTAATGGCAACTCTATTTTTAAAATACGCTGAATAACGCTAAAACCCATTCCCTTTGCAGCTTCTACTATACTTTGGTCTATCGAACTGATACCAGAATAGGTGTTTCGTAATAATGGCAGTATAGAGTATAAAAACAATGCTGCAACTGCAGGTTTAAACCCAATTCCTAGAAATGGAATCATTAGTGCCAACATAGCTATTGTAGGAATAGTTTGCAAAATATTCGAAATACTGAAGATAGCATTCTTCACTTTTTCATTTTTTATTTTGGTCATATATATCGCTAGAGGAATGATAATGACCACCGCTAACACTATTGCAACAAATGAGATTGTAATATGTTGTAATACATATTCAAAAATTGAATCATACCTATCCTGCCAAAATTCAATGTAATCCGTAATCACTTCCATTTATCAAACACCACTCTTACTGCCAATGACTTGACTCATTGCAAGGAATAAGCTGTGTCTATCTAGCACACCTACATACTTTTCCGCATCCGAAACAACTGGCAAAATAGCAGGATTTAATTCTTCTATTTTTGTAATAACATTACCAATTCCAGTGGTTTCCAATATGGGAGGTTGACTCTCTAATATATCTTCTACTAATTTCGTACTGTTATCTAATGCCTTATAGAGACTAACTACACCAAGGTATCTCTTGTCATCATCAAGAACAGGGAGGTGAGAAATATTGTGATTTAACATTGTCTTAATCGCACCTTTTATACCACTCTGCAGAGTAACGGTCGGAAAATCAGATTGAACAAATTCAATTACCGATGGCAGTAGATTCTTATTCTTATTTCGCAGTCGTTCTTGTCCAATAAATTGTTTAACAAATTCATTTGCAGGATTAGTTAATAATTCTTCAGGTGTTCCCTTTTGAACGATTACGCCATCCTTCATTAAAATAATTTCGTCTGCTATTTTAATAGCTTCATCCATATCATGTGTAACAAATATTATTGTTTTTTTAATTTCTTTTTGAATACGAATAAGCTCTTCTTGAAGATTTTCTTTACTGATAGGATCTAAAGCACTGAAGGGTTCATCCATAAGAATGGTCGTTGGTTCTGCTGCAAGAGCACGAATAACACCTATTCTTTGTTGTTGACCTCCACTTAGTTCGGAAGGGTATTTGTGTTTGTATATTTTTGGGTCAAGATGCACCATTTCTAATAACTCATCTACTTTATTGTTGATTCGATTTTTATCCCATTTTAATAGCTTGGGAACAGCTGCAACATTTTCGTAGATTGTCATATGTGGAAATAAACCGATGCTCTGGATTACATACCCCGTTCTTCTCCTAAGTTCAATTGGATCGATTTCTTTAATATCTTTCCCGTCAATGGTTAACTTTCCGCTAGTATGCTCGGCTAACCTATTAATCATCTTCATGGTTGTGGTTTTTCCACATCCACTAGGACCAATTAATACATTAATCTTTCCTTCTTCAAATATTAGGTCTATTTCTTTTAAAGCCTGAAATCCATCAGCATAAACTTTACTAACTTTCTCTAACTTAATCAAAAAAATTCCTCCTATCGTTATAAGCGGAGAATCCATTTTGATAAACCTTTTTTCAAAGCTACAAAATCTACTCCAAAATGATGAATGCTTTTCTATCAATCTTTTCTTTGGTATTACATTATTTTTTTAATTTTTTATTGTTATTAGAAATATCCCCAGAGCATTGTAAAGTATAAGTATGTAACCCTTTCCTTCTCCATTTAATTTCCCCTTTATGGTCATTACTAATCGAGTTTAAAAAATAATCATGATTACATTTTGTTACTTCGCTATTGTATCATGGTATAATTACGACATCAATATGTATTCTGAAAATTATTTTTATTCTAAAAGTGAGGAGATTGAATGGATAATAGAGAAATTAAGCGAAGAAGAATGTGGACGTACTTTATCGATGCCACCGAAGAACTTATAAAAACGGAGGGAATCCAACAAGTTACGATACGAAATGTCGCAGAAAGGGCCGGTTATAATAGTGCCACCATTTATAATTATTTTAACGAATTCTCCCACCTACTATTTTTCGCATCTTTTAAGTTTTTGAAACCCTATCAAGTAAAAGTTGGAAGTGAGATGAACAAGGTAGACGACCCTGTACAAAAATACATAGTAGCCTGGCAATGTTTTAGCGAATACTCATATAATAACCCTGATATTTTCAATGCTGTTTTCCTTATGGACCTTGGTGATCATCCTGAAAATTTATTGGTTCACTATTATGAACTTTATCCTGCTGATTTACTAGAGGTACCCGAATCGCTACAGCCAATAATATTGGACAGAAATCTCTCAACTCGAGGACGGTTTGCACTAAGCGGGATTGTTAAAAGTGGTCTCTTAACTGAAGAGAAAGCGGAAGAATTAAATGAATTGACCAATTTAGTATGGCAAGGGATGTTCTCCAACTTGCTAAATAATCGCACTTTGTATTCGCCTAAAGAAGCACATGAACGCACGATGAAATATATAAAAACAATAATCAATTCTATGATTAATAATAATAATTAATTAAATAACATTTAGATATCGATGAAAATTAAACTTTCAAAGTAAATGACTTGCTATTTTAAAAATCGTGATATAATCGCTTGGAATTTATTTCATAAAGATAGGGGAAGATTTTATGTTGTTACGAGACGTTTTTATATACTTATCAGAAAACCGCACGTTGAATGCGGCAGCAAAAAAATATGGTTTAAAAATGGGTGTGTAATGCATAATGAAAGTACAGAACTTTGCAATGAATTTGTACAGAGTTCTGCATGAGAAAATCATGTAAATAAAAAAGGACTTGCCAGCCACCCAAGTCAACCTCTACTGTTAAAGTGCGAACTCAAAACAGATGGAGGTTAGGAAGGATGCTAACAATGTCCGATATTAATTGTATCAAACACTTACGAAATGAAAAAGGTTTATCGATCGGTGCGATTGCAAAGGCGCTTAATATTAATTGGAGAACCGCTAAAAAGTATGCAGATGAAAACGAGCTACCATCTTCCATCATTAAGCCACGAAAAGGTATGATGTATAAGGAAAAATGGGGTCTAATGGTATCCGATTGGTTATTTGAGGATGCTAGAGAAAAGAAAAAATTAAGACGTAATAACTTACAAATTTTTAATGAGCTAAAAACCTATGGTTTCAAAGGTTCTTATAGAACAGTATGTAATTTTATTGAAGAATGGGAAGTTCAAAATGATCCGACTGTACCTGATAAAGGATCTGAAAGGTTAGAACACCCTTCGGGAGAAGCACAAGT
>NZ_JAIZDB010000034.1 GCF_029533155.1 Psychrobacillus antarcticus
GTTGATGTTCGTTAAAAAGTATTTTACTCATAATGTTTTCTCCCGTTCAAAGTTTGTAAATTTTAGTATAACGGGGTTTTGAAAAAGAAAAAACCCTGAATAGCTACACTTTTTATAAAGTGTCTACTATTCGGGGTTCAGTTCACTGCGGTCCATCTGTTTCTTTTTTAAAAGATAAGAAAGTATATAAAAATACAGCATGAAAACCGGTTTTACAGGGCTTTTAAGAATGATTGATACTACTGATTTGCGTTTCAGTGGAGTACAAAGGCTAAGAGCGCCACGTCGTAAAAGGAAGGCAATCTAAGTTCGCCGCGTCCTGCGGCAACGATTGCATAACCCACCTCCTGTGGGCCTCAACGCCTTTGTGACCAACATCCTGTTGGCCTCCGTGGCACGGCTTCAATCTCCTCGTCACTACGAAAACATATGCTCCTGCGGTTACTCGTCGCAAAGACGTTGGTCAAATAAAGTTTGACCAACGTCTTTGCGACGGGGCTTTCAGCTCGTGCACCTGTCGCTTCGCTATCGGTGCAGAAAACATTTGCTGTTCCCACAGGAGTCGCCACTTTCACTCCAATCAATTAAATGAGTAGTACTAAACTAGGGGATATTGCATAGACTCTCGCTTAGATAAGAAGAGTAGTAGGAGTTAATGTGGGGATAAAACCGTCTGTTGAATGTAGGAATGAAATTATGTAAGGAAGGATGAAGATAGTAGATTTCCTTTTTTACTAGTGGAAATAAGGAAAAATAGTAAGTGTCTACCAAATAAAGAAGCGAAATAGCGAACGAAATTGCATCTTCGTGAGCCTCCTTAATTATTAGGATAGTATCTTTTCTCTAGTTACCCCAAAAATGAACTAACCCGTTTCTAAAAGTTGGAGAAGGGCGACGGACAGTTAATAGCCATAAGATTACCGAGAAAAAAAGATGCTGGTCGTGACTTCAGTCACGACCAGCATCTTTAAAAAATCAAACGGTAATTATATAGTAATAAGTCTGTACAAAGCCCTTCGAAAACTGTAGAAACAGGTTTAAATCCTAGAGGACCTGGCGTTTTTTTGCCCGGTTTTTCTTATTATATATTTCTATTCAACATTCGTAATCCATTTAATATGACTAATATAGTACTGCCTTCATGACCGATAACTCCTAATGGTAGATCTAATACTTGAAGGAAATTGGAGACTATTAAAAATGCGATTACCGTGATGGATAATACAATGTTCTGTTTAACGATCCGACGCATCTTGCGGGCCATTTTCACTGCATATGCAATTTTAGATAAATCATTTTTCATCAAGACGACATCTGCTGTTTCTAGAGCAACGTCTGTACCTTCTCCCATGGCAAATCCAATGGTTGCTGTTGCAAGTGCAGGAGCATCATTAATACCATCTCCAACCATTCCAACGAATTTATGTTCTTTTAGTAAATCTTTCATATGCTTCACTTTAGTTTCAGGTAAACATTCAGCAATGTATTGGTCAATACCAGCCTCTTTTGCTATAACGCTCGCTGTCTTTTCATTATCTCCAGTAAGCATTACTGTTTTAATGCCTAGTGATTGGAGCTGTTTAATTGCAGCTTTTGCTTCTTCGCGTACTGTATCTTTTAGTGCAGCAACAGCAGCAATTCCTTTTTCATCTCGCATAAAGATGACCGTTTTTCCTTCCTCTGCAAGTAAAGTAGCAATCCCATTTTGGAAGGCAAATGCATCGTTTTTATTCACAAAGTCAGGTTTTCCAACTAGTACTGTTTCTCCGTCAATTATTGCCTGTATTCCATATCCAGGTTTATCTTCAATATGGATAAGAGGGAGTTGGCCAACACCTTCTGATTTTGCAAAAGTTGTAATTGCAAGAGCTAGTGGGTGATTCGATTGTCCCTCGATAGTTGCAAGCTTTGTTAAAGTAGCTATTCTATCTAAGTCTGGGCGAACTAAAAACTCTGTAACGATCGGTTTTCCTGTTGTTAGCGTACCTGTTTTGTCTAATGCAATTGCTTTCATTTCGCTAATATTTTCTAAATGTACTCCGCCTTTAAATAAGATGCCGACTTTAGCACCGTTGGAAATTGCTGACAAGGTGGCAGGCATGATAGATGCTACAAGAGCACAAGGGGATGCCACTACCAATAAAACCATCGCGCGATAGAATGTTGTGTTCCAGTCCCAATTAAGTAAAAAGTGGGGAAGGAACAGCATGAATGCTACCGTAATTAAGACAATTTTTACATAGGTACCTTCAAAGCGTTCAATAAATTGCTGAGCAGGAGATTTTTCATCCTGAGCTGTTTGAACAAGATTAATAATCTTTTGGAAAAGCGAGTCCTTGTTTTCCTTCGTCATTTCCATCGTAATAGCACCGGTCATATTAACAGTTCCTGCAAATAGTTCATCATTTGGCTGTTTAGTTACAGGAATTGACTCACCACTGATTGCAGCTTCGTCAATTGCAGTCGTACCACTTACTACTTTGCCATCAGCAGGGATTCGTTCACCCGGTTTTACAACTAGCTGATTGCCTACTACAAGCTCACTAACTGCAACGCGTGAAGTTGTGCCATCACTATTTAAGAGCAATGCCACTTCCGGTTGAAGCTCCATAAGAGAAGAAATTTCCTTTTTGCTTTTATTCATCGTATACGTTTCTAGTGCACCGCTTACTGCGAATATAAATATTAGAATTGCCCCTTCCGTCCAATAGCCGATGACGGATGAACCTATTGCTGCTAGGATCATTAGTAATTCTACATTTAGTTCTTTTTCGCTATAAGTTTTTAATAAACCCTCTTTGGCTTTTGCATATCCACCTATTACAAATGCTAGTAAGTAGAAAATGATCGAAGCTGTTTCTTGTTGGGCATTACCTATAATCCATGCTATGACGATTAGTATCCCGGAAAAGAGGGCAGCTACTAATTCAGCATTGGAGATTAAGGCTGATAGAAAGCTTGGGCTAGATTTTTTTTCGGTTATAGTTGTCATTTAAAAACCTCCTTGATAATGAATTTCAATATTAATAGTTTGTATAAATGAAGAAAATGGACTCCCAATAGGAAATCCATTTGTATTGATTGTTAATTTATAATAATTATAATCTAGAGGTTTTTATTAGTCAACTAATTACATTAGTTAAAAACTTTTTCTTTAAAAGCAGAAAGTTTTTCCAGTGAAGATTTTTCTACGTCTGCATGAAGGCTGTTGCCATGTGAATCCATTGTTACTACCGCTGTGAACTTTTCAACGCGAAGATGCCACATTGCTTCTGGTATACCGAATTCCATCAGGTCCACTCCTTCGACACCTTTAATACAATCTGCGTAATACTGAGCAGCACCACCGATTGCATTTAAGTAAACTCCACCATGTTCCGAAAGGGCAGCAAGTGTTTTAGGACCCATTCCACCTTTACCGATAACTGCACGGATACCAAATTTTTTCATAATATCACCTTGGTAAGGCTCTTCACGTATAGAGGTAGTTGGACCTGCAGCACGAACATGCCAGTCTCCAGCTTCATCTTTTTGCATGACTGGACCACAGTGATAAATAATTTGTCCATTTAAGTCAACTGGAGCATCATGGCTCATCAAATGATGATGTATTGCATCACGGCCAGTATAAATGCGACCAGTGATAGATACGACATCACCTACCTGAAGCTCACGGATTTGTGCTTCGGTAATAGGAGCTTGTAATTCAACTACTTTTTGAGTAGCGACTTCAGAAGTTTGGTCCTTGAACTCAATTTTCTCTCCATCTTGGTAATGCCATTCGATAATTTCCCCAGTAGTTGGGTTAATATTGATAGCCATACGACGATAAGCCCAACAGTTATAAGCAATAGAAACGAAGAAACTAGCAGGGATACGGTGCATTACACCAATTTTACAGCCGAGTAAAGTAGCTTCTCCACCGAAGCCCATTGTACCAATACCTAGTGTGTTAGCTTTTTCTACAATATATTGCTCTAATCTTGCTAGATCAGGATTTGGATTAGTATCTTCCACGTGACGGAATAGTTGGTCTTTAGCTAAATCATAGCCAGAAGAACGGTCGCCACCAATTCCAACCCCGATGAATCCTGCTGAACAGCCTTGACCTTGTGCTTGATAAACAGAGTGTAATATACATTTACGTATTCCATCTAAGTCGCGCCCGGCACGACCTAAACCTTCTAATTCGGCTGGCAAGCTATATTGAATATTTTTGTTTTCACAGCCGCCACCTTTTAAAATTAGCTTCATTTCAATATAATCATTTTCCCATTGCTCAAACTTCACGACAGGAAGCCCGTCACCTAAGTTATCCCCACTATTAGTGCCTGTTAAAGAATCAACAGCATTAGGACGAAGCTTTGCATCCTTTGTAGCTGTAACTATAGCGCGCTTAATGGCAGCTTTAATTTCTAATTGGTTCACGCCAATAGGTGTTTTAATCTTGAACGTTGGTAAACCAGTATCTTGGCAAATTGGAGAAACATTGTCATTGGCCATTTGAATATTATTTGTGATCGTATCTAGACTCATCGCTGCACGCGTACCAGCATTTTCTGCCGCTTTTGCTTTTTTGATCGCGCGACGAACATCCTTCGGTAAATTTGTAGAAGTTTCGGTAATCAAATCATAAATACTTTTTTCTAATTGATCCAATTGCATAATGTAAACGCTCCTTCTATATGTATGTAGGTAACAAACATTACAAGTATACTATTTTATCAAGATGAAAAAAAGAGTTGCTGTGGGAATAAATACTTGGGAATTGGCTTATGCATTGTCACCCACCTGAGCGCAGGAGCTATACGCCCGCACACCACGGTCATCCGCCCGCAGATAAATCGAACGCTCGAGAGATTTGCGTATACGCCCGAGCGCAGGAGCTATAAGCCCGAGAACCACGGTCATCCGCCCGCGGATCAATCGAACGCCCGAGAGAATGGCGTATCCGCCCGAGAACCGCCGCCATCCGCCCGAGAACCGCCGCCATCCGCCCGCGGATCAATCGAACGCCCGAGAGATTTACGTATCCGCCCAAGTGCAGGGGCTATACGCCCGAGAACCGCCGCCATTCGCCCGAGCACCACGGTCATCCGCCCGAGAAACACCGCCATCTGCCGAAAAATAAAAAAAGTTCGGAATGAAAATCATTCCGAACCCTCATTTATTCTTTTGTATTTTTAAACTGCTCCATTTTTAACTCAAGATCGTCCATCATTTGAATTAGACGGTCTATGTCTTCCAGTTCAGTTGTTTCAGGCTCAATTGAGTCCAATACTTCTAAAAACATTTGGAGTCGATCTTTTAAATAAGATACTTGTTGTTCTGGATTTGAAATTTGTTTACCCACAGAATAACACCTCACTTTATATGTATAGAATAAAGGAAATTGTAAAGAAAAGATAGGTCCAAAGAGTTATTTTAATAATTTACATATTTACAATGTTTACAATATTCAGTTTATATGATAAAGTATCTTTAGATACATAGAAGGGAGGCCGTAGTGAATAGTCGACCATTCAAGTTGTTAGAAGGAGGGTGTTTAGACATTTCACCGGCAATCGAGCCGAAAATGCAGTTATGAACATACAAGTAAATAATAGTTATATGTAAAGGCTCAGTCCATTATCTTATAGAGATATCGGCTGAGCCTTTTGTTGTGCAAAATTCTCTGCTAAACTAATGCTATTAGAAAATTAGTTTGGATAAAAAGAGGTATTATTATGCATGACTTTACGTTAGCAGAAAAAAAGCGTTTTAGAATTTTAGTTATTATCGTTTCTATATCTGGTTTTTCACAAGGGATGTTACTTCCTTTGATCTCTGTTATTTTTGAACAGGATGGTGTTAGTGCTACTTTAAATGGATTAAGTGCAACTGGATTATACATAGGTACGTTGTTGATTTCCCCTTTTATGGAACCACCTCTACGAAAATTTGGATATAAACCGATAATAATTGTAGGTGGACTTATTGTTATTGTATCTTTAATGCTATTCCCTTTGTGGAAAAGTGTGGCATTTTGGTTTGGATTGCGGTTATTGATCGGTATAGGTGATCATGCACTTCATTTTTCAACGCAGACTTGGATTACTAGCTTTTCACCACAGCATCGATTAGGTAGAAATATAGCTATTTATGGATTATCGTTTGGAGTTGGTTTTGCCGTAGGACCTTTATTCGTCCAGTTGGTGGAAATCTTTGAAGGATTACCGTTCATCATTTCGAGTATTCTTTGTTTATGTGCTTGGGTACTAGTATTCTTCATAAAAAATGAGAAGCCTGAAGTTTACACTGACAGTGCTTCGTTGGTTGGAACATGGAAGCGTTTTGGAGCAGCATTTGCGATTGCTTGGATAGCGTTCATACCGCCCTTTAGCTATGGGTTTTTAGAATCTTCTCTAAACGCAATTTATCCTGTGTATGCATTACGCAATGGCCTAGATGTTACAGACCTATCTTATATAATAGCCGCCTTTTCTTTCGGTGGTGTCGCATCACAGTTGCCACTAGGTATATTAAGTGATCGAATTGGTCGAAGAAAAGTCCTTATTTTTGCATTAGCCTGTGGCGCCATTACCTTTGGGGTAGCAAGTATGTTCGAAACCTCCGCACTAGTAATAGGAAGTATATTTTTTATCGCAGGTACATTTGTAGGTTCCACTTATTCACTTGGTATTTCTTATATGAGTGATCTAACTCCAAAAGAATTACTACCAACAGGCAATTTACTTTGCGGAATTTTCTTTAGTATAGGAAGCTTATCAGGACCGTTTTTAGGTGGTCTTTTTATACAACTATTTGAAGGTCTGAGCTTCTTAATTCTCATAGCTCTATTGTTAGGTTCTTTGGCATTAGTCATATTCATCTCAAACCCGCAAAAGAGAAATCGATTGGTATAAAGCACTAAGGCTCGTTCTTATTATGGAATGGTGAGTCCTTAGTGCTTTTTATATGGGCAATCAAAAAGTAGCGGAACTTTTCTGTCAATTAACCGTACAACTAGTAAGAGGACCGTTTCTTTCAGAAAAATGTAAATTGGAAATTCTGACGCAGAATAGGGTGATAAAAGTTGGAAAAGAGCTTATTTGATATAAAGAAATATAGAAATTTACTCCTAATTTCTATATTATTAATCATAACTTTTGGGGGAGTTATATATTTTTTAGATCTTTTTCCCGGGGGCTATAAACTAGATTATAGTGATATACGTTCTATAACAATAATAGATAAAGGAATTATTACCGCAGAGCAATATAAAGTTCAACGCACAGAAGTAAATGTATTGAAAGTAGCATTGTTAAAATCTGAAATTACTAATCTTAAAGGGCTTTGGCTTATGAGTAATATAATTTTCCCCACATTGTTGTTGAATGTATTTATCCTACAAAAAAACTATGAAAAGAGAAAACAATACGCTCTCATCGCATCAGTTCTATTTGTTGCTCTGCTTGTTATAGTTATTACTGTTTATATGAAGAGTTTAAACTTTATAGAAAAAATAATTAGTGGGTTAACCATATAATATACATCAAATGAATTAGGAGAGGTTCAATGAAAAGGATCATATTGTTATTAACAATAGTTCTATTACCCGCTTGTTCTAATATAGATGGAGAAGTACTAACTTTCAATGGGGTAGGTGAGAGTTGGAAAGTAAATTATGTCTCTACGGACACAGGTTCAACTAGTCAACAAATCACTTATACTATTGTTTACACTGGTGAAGGTGAGGCTCCAGAGGTATTCAATTATACCTTATCCAATATGATCTCACAGAAAGATACAAGCCATACAGGTGCAGAGTTAAACAAAGATGGTTACCTTGAAAGTACAAAACAGAATATAGGAGCAAGGGTTCCAAAGGACGACATAATTATAGTGGAACTAGCTTGGAATGGTAAAAGTGAAAAACTAAACTTGGAACTTCAATAACTGATTTTATTGATAGAAAGTAATGGTATTGAAAGAAAGGAAATGAGGTTATTTTATGGAAGCAAATGAACTTAAGAAGATTTTAAGAGAAATAAAAAGTGGAGAAAAAACTTGGGAAACAGAGCAGAAAGTTGTGATTATTGACTCTATGCTGGAGCATATTGGTTCAGTTGATAGTGAGCTTAGAGATCAATTAATTTATAGCTCATTTTCTCAATTAATAATAGAAAAAAATTTACTAGAGCATGAACTCCTAACGAAACTATTGGACATGGCATTAACTGATTTATTATTAAAAGGAATTGGAGAAAAAGGCACAGATACTGTATTTACGAGATCTTTTACTTCTCTATTGATAGCCCTTATCTTATATAGAGATAACAAAGATGACTTTCTTAACCAACATACGATTTTGCGAGTTAAAGATACATTAGTTAATTATATTAACCTTGAAAAAGATTTAAGAGGCTATGTTGCGGATAAAGGCTGGGCTCATGGCATTGCACATGTATCAGATGCTTTTGATGAGCTGGTAAAAAGTGAGAAGATTCATAAAGAACAATATGGAGAAATGTTACGAGCACTTTGGGCTAAAGTTTTTGTGTTCGACAGTGTTTACATCCATGAAGAGGAAGAGAGAATATTAGTTCCGATATTCGAGATGCTCGAGCGAGGTTTGGAAATAAAAGAAATAGAGATACTGCTACAAAAAATACCGAACGAATTAAAAAAGCAAAAAAGTTTAATTGAGGAAGAAGGGTATTGGTTCTTGTACGCTAACTGTAAGACATTCCTAAAAAGCTTCCTTATTGAAGTTCAAAAAAAACCGAAATTACACTCTTTACAAAAAAGTATCGAGAATTGCCTAAATTCTAATTGGAATCTACTAGCGTGAGAAAGAGGACAGACAGATCATGAAATTCTGTCCAAAAACTCACCTTTTGTTCTGAATGTCTTTTGCTCCTTGAAATGTCACTGCTTTCAACTAATCACCTTCTCCAATATGTTCATCATATTGTTGCCCTAAGGTCTCTAAAACAAAACGCATTATGATATATTTAGTTAAAATGGTTTGACTCAGTGGTGCACCCCACAGTTTATGATAAAAAGGGAGGCACAGAATGTATAAAATTAGTGAATTTGCTCATTTAACTGGGTTAAGCAAAGAGACCTTACGATACTATGCAGATGTTAAATTACTCGAACCAGCCTACATTGATCCGGTTAATAATTTCCGGTACTACGATGATGGCAGCTGAGTCGTTGGCTAACCTTGAAAAGCTATTGCAACAAAAAAGAAATACTATTTTGCTTCAATTAGATAGTATAGCAACCAAATTGTAAGAGCTAGATGAATTTTTAGTATCAGGAAGGGTGAATGAAGAATGATTAAGTGGAATGAAGAAACAGTAGTAAAGGCAAATATAGAAAAAGTGTGGAGCTTATTCATGGATAAAAACATTCATAAAATGATGGATAAAGTGGAGGATCACGTTCTTATAGAAAAGCAGGAAAATGAGGTAGGTGCGAAGCATAGACAAAGTTACCGGGAAGGGAAGCGAGTAGAGACATATATCGTGGAAACATTGGCATATGAGGACCGCCCAGATAAAAAGCACAAACAAGTAAGCTTTGTATTAGGAAGAGCATTTGAAATTACGTTTAGTTTTACTTTGCATAGAATAGATGACAATCATACAAAATTCATTTACGATGGCCAAAATAAAGGAGTGAATTTTGTAGGACGAGCAATGATGAAACTTGGTAGTGATAAAAGTAATAATAAAGTAGTTCATGAGTTTATGGAAAAGGTGAATCGGGAAGCATTGAAGCTGTAAAACCAAAAAAAGCTATCTGAAGAGTTGAATCCTTCCGGCAGCTTTTTTTTGGGGGCTTTGTTAAAGGAAAAGGTAATATGGAATTGAATAGACTACTCTGTTGATATGTTAAACTTTAGAGGCTATTCAGATATGGAAAAAGGGAGAGAAAGCAATGTTACAATCACTGATTTTTGATATGGATGGAACTCTATTTCAAACAGATAAAATTTTAGAATTATCACTTGATGATACTTTTAACCATTTACGATCATTAAGTAAATGGGATACAGTAACCCCTATTGATAAATATCGTGAAATTATGGGTGTACCTTTACCAAAAGTATGGGAAGCTTTGTTGCCTAATCATTCCAAGGAAGTCAGAAAACAAACCGATGCTTATTTTCTGGAAAGATTAGTTGAAAATATAAGAAGTGGGAAAGGTGCTTTATATCCCAATGTAAAGGAAGTTTTTATTTATTTAAAAGAGAATAATTGTTCAATTTACATAGCGAGTAATGGTTTAAAGGAATACTTAAACGCAATTGTGAGTTATTATGATTTAGATAATTGGGTGACTGAAACATTTAGTATTCAACAAATACAAACGTTGGATAAGGGAGATTTAGTAAAATCCATACTAAAAAAATATGGTATAAAAAAAGCAGCAGTAGTCGGAGACCGTCTATCTGATATAAATGCAGCTAAAGATAATGGTTTAATTGCAATTGGATGTAATTTTGATTTTGCACAAGAAGATGAACTCGCACAGGCTGATTTGGTAATAGATGATTTAATTGAATTAATAACAATACTACCTAAAATGTAAAATTTCTTATTCAACGGTTGCATTAGTAAAAAAAGACAGAAAAAAATGAGCCTGGAGATACTTCTCCAAGCTCATTTTTTTTAACCATTAACTTTAACATAGCCTTTTATTTTAGTGTTAATAACGTAACTGCTTCTACGTGAGCAGTTTGAGCGAACATATCAATAGGTTGAATATACTCGATGTTGTAGATTTCTTTAAGTGCTGCTAAATCCTTCGCAAGTGTAGATGGGTTACAAGAAGTGTAAACAAAACGTTTTGGCTTAATATCAAGTATCGTTTTTAACAGTTCATCATCTAAGCCTGCACGAGGTGGATCTACTGTTAATACGTCTGGAACGAAATCTTCCTCTTTCCACTTTTGTAACCAATGCTGTGCAGTACCATGAACGTATTGTGTATTTTTGAAGCCATTTCGTTTGGCGTTTTTTTTCGCATCTTGAACAGATTCTTGGACGATATCCATACCGCGAACCTCTTTTGCGTTTTTGGCAAGCCACAGTCCGATTGTACCTACACCGCAGTATGCATCTACAATTGTTTCTTCTCCTGTAAGGGCAGCTGCTTTTTCAATTTCATTGTATAGATGTACTGTTTGTTCTGGATTTAACTGGAAGAAGGCGCGAGCAGATAAATCGAAAGCTAGTTCTCCAAGTTTTTCATGAATTGTTTCTTTGCCATGTAAGTTAAATGTCGTATCACCAAATACTAGCGAAGTATCTTCTGCATTGATATTCTGATTAATGGACACAATATTAGGATCAATTGCTCGTATTTTTTGTACTAGTTCTTCTTTATGATGCATTTTCTTTTGTGTTGTTACAAGTGTCACTTGAATTTGACCAGTTTGCATACCAGTGCGAACAACAATCGTACGGACGACGCCTTTAGAGTTTCTACCATCATAAATGGAGATATTCATCTCTTGAAGTAATTTTTTTATCTCATTCGTTATATGTGTTGTAGCCGGGTGTTGAACCGAACATTCGTTAATATCGATCAGCATATTGGATTCTTCCGCGTATAATCCTGCTATAACTTTATCGCCTAATTCTCTCACTTGGAATTGACTTTTGTTTCGGTAATGCCAGGGGTTTTCCATACCAATTGTTGGTCTCACATCAATTGTAGGTGCTAAATCTTTCACGTAACGTTCTAGTGCTTGTAGGACTAAATCACGTTTTACCTCTAACTGACTTTCATACGTCATATGCTGCAATTGACATCCGCCGCAAGCATCATATACAGGGCAAGGTGGATTGACACGATGTGGAGAAATTTCTCTAATCGATTTAATTTCTGCTTCAGCATACTTAGGATTTGCCACTGTTACTTGGGCAGTTACAACTTCACCTGGAAGTGCACCTTTTACAAATACAACATTACGTTTAAAAAATCCAACACCTTCACCGTTAATACCAAGTCTTTTAATCGTAAGGGGGAATTCTTGTCCTACTTCTATTACTGATTGTTCACTCATACCTTCACGTCCTTTATAATCTTCTTTCTATTATAAAGGAGTTTATTCAGGAAGCAAAGTAAGCGGAATATCCAGATTATTCATGATTAAATCGTCGAGAGTTCCAAATGTATATCCCATCTTTCTGGCATCCTTGATGAACATCGGTAAGCCCTCTGCATTATCAGGAGATACTGTATGCATTAAGATGATTGCACCAGGGTGGATTTGTGACATCAGTTGGTCATAGGCATATTTGCCACCTTTTTTCTGATCCTTATGCCAATCAATAAAAGCTACAGACCAGAATATATGCTGATGTCCTATTTCATTGGCAGCCTCTAGTACCTGTTCGTTAAAAGTCCCTTCTGGTGGGCGAGTGACAGTTGTTCGCGTTAATGAAGTCAATTCACTTAAACGTTTGTCAAACTTTTGCAATTCTTTTTGAACTCCCTCCTTAGAGAGCTTTGCTAAGTTAGGGTGACCATATGAATGGTTGCCAATTTGATGTCCCTCTGCAATCATACGTTTTACTAGAGGCGTTGCACTTTCTAAGTAGTGCCCGGTCAGAAAGAATGTTGCTTGAATATTTTCGGCTTTCAAGGTGTCTAAAATACTTTCGGTATAGCCGTTTTCATAGCCATTATCGAATGTGAAATATAGTATTTTTTTATCAGCAGATCCTTTATATATTGCGCCATGCTTTTTAAGCATTGCATCCCATTCTTCGCCAGCCTCTGCTTGTTGTTCATTTGTCGCCTTTTTTAAGCCCCAATGAATTTCCTTTTCTCCTTGGGCAGAAAAAGGTCTGTTCATAAATCCAATACTTAAAATAATCGCAGCAACGATGATTCCTACTAAATGAGATTTCCACATAAAAACGCAACCTTTCTTTTTAAGTAGGTTGCGCCAAAGAGTGTTAGTTATTCATATATAAATTTCACGTAAAGCACTTTCCAAGTTAGGGAAATGAAAAGAATATCCTTTATCTAACAATACCTGCGGGATGACGTGTTGACCTTCTAATACAAGCTGACTTTTTTCCCCTAATGCAAATTTTAATGCAAAAGATGGAACTGGAAAATAATGTGGCCTTTTTAATACAGTTGCTAATATTTTCCCAAAATCGTTCATTTTTTTTGCGTGAGGAGCAGTAATATTGAATGGTCCATTAATAGGATGCTCAATTGCAAATAATAAGGCACTTGCAACATCTTTCACATGGACCCATGACATCCAATTATCTCCTGTTCCCACAGGTCCACCTACAAATAGCTTATACGGTAGTGCCATCAATGGCAGTGCACCTTCTGATTTTCCTAAAATAATGCCAAATCTTCCATAAGCAACACGAATCTGAAGACTTTCTGCACTTTGAGCTTTAAGCTCCCAATCTCGAACCGTCAGTGCTAAAAAGTCCGTACCTACTTCTTTTGATTTTTCCGTATATCTTGCACTAGTAGAGGCGGGATAAATGCCAATTGCACTTGCGTTTACTAGTACTTTCGGTTTTACAGTTAGGGCGTTAAATATTCGGAGCAGTTCATCCGTTGTTTGCATCCGACTATCATAAATTTTTTGTTTCTGTGTTTCTGTCCATCGTCCATTATTAATCGACTCACCAGCTAGATTTACAAAAGCATCTATGCCTTCTAACTGTTTTTCAGGATTTGCATTCTCTGTTAGCCACTGTACATACGTTATTTCTTGTTCTGTACCATGTTTTGAACGAGATAATATATAAATTTCATGTCCTTTTTGCAAAAGTAACTTTGTAAATTCACTTCCTACAAAACCTGTTCCGCCAGTAATTGCAATTTTCATTTGTCCAACCTCCTTCTTTGCTTTATCATAACAGTTCAATCATTTATCACCAACCAACTTATACGTTATAATTGAAGAAGTAGAGAAATGGAGAGATTTCACATGCCGGTTATTACAAGAATTGGACGCCAAAAAAATAATAATGAACGGTATAATTTATATTTGGATGAAAAGTATGCATTTAGTTTAGATGAAGCAGTACTGATCAAGTACCAACTATCTAAAGGAAAAGTTATTGAAGCATTTACATTAGATGAAATTGTTTTCGATGACGAAGTAAGAAAGGCGTTTAATAAAGCGATTAACTTTTTAAGCTACCGTATGAGAAGTGAGCATGAAGTAAAACAAAAACTTTTGCAAAATGAGTATGGTGAAGCAGTTATCCTGGAAGCAATTCGAAAATTATATGAGTATGGCTTTCTTAATGATGAAAGCTTTACAGAAGCATTAGTGGAAACGCAGAAGAAAAACAGTAAAAAAGGACCTACTGCAATTCGTCAGGAATTAAAGAAAAAGGGAATTGAAAAAGAACTCCAAGAGAAAGTATTAGGCAATTATTCAGAAGAAGAACAAGTAGATATTGCGAGAACTTTGGCAGAGAAAATCATCAATCAAAGTCAAGATAAAACACCAAGACAAATTAAACAAAAAGTTCAAGATACACTTCAAAGAAAAGGGTATAATTTTAGTATAATCACCCAAGCACTTTCAACATTTGAATTAGAAAAAAATGAAGAGGAATGGTTGGAAATAATTGCTGCTCAGGGAGATAAAATTTGGCGGAAATATTCCGCAAAGTATAAAGGCAATGATTTACGCAGACGTATCAAGACTTCATTATATCAAAAGGGCTTTCCTGCCGAGCAAATTGATCTTTATATTGAAAAGAAGGAGCTAGAAGAGTAAGATGAGTGAAAAAAAATATAGTGATATGACGGTACCAGAACTACGAACAGAAATTGCGAATCTGAAAGAAAAATCACGTAAAGCTGAGCAACTGGGTATAGTAAATGAGTATGCTGTTTACGAAAGAAAAGCATTGATGGCACAAGCCTTTTTAATAGATCCTGCTACTATTAAACGAGGAGAGATGTACCGAATTATTGGAGATCCAGGTGTGTTTTTTAACGTAGAATATTTAAAAGGAAGATTTGCATGGGGATATAGATTAGGCGGAGATAAATATGAGGAAGCCTTACCTATCTCAATGTTAGAATCATTGGAGGAACGTAAATAATATGCAAACAAAAATAGATGAATTAACTTTCGCATTACTTGAAAAAAACGATAAACTATCTGCTGCAAAAGCAAGAGCTTGGATAGAGCTTCTATGGTCGGACTTTGAATCTTCTTATGCTAGAGCTGGATATGATTACAAAGGAGCTGCTGTCACGGAAATGGTTATCCGAAAGTGGATAGATGGCTACGGAGAGCAATTGCATGAATTTGCAAATACAAACGAGAAGTATAAACATTTATTAGATACTGATGATTTTACCAATTAAAAACGCTAGGAAAATGCATCCTAGCGTTTTTCCTTGAGAGTGAAGAAAGTATATGCTTTTTACTCATTATCTGTCTAGCTCCAGCGCCTAGCCCTTCGAGTCGCTTCAGGGTTTCAGGGCCGCACGATGCGGGTCAGTCAGTCGTTGTGACACGATGTCACGAATTTAGACTGACTTCCTCCTTTGCAAAGGACGCCTTTCCGCGAAATCCTTCCATCGCTTTTCAGGGCTGACATAGGCGCTTGCACTTTCCTTAGTTATGCGGTAAGAAATCTAATTTCTTTCGAAGCTTGTCCTCACTGAAAATCCAACCTGTGTAGGAATTGACTATTTCTAGGTCTTCATTTAAATGGGCTACAGCTACAAATGGATAATAGTCATTACTACGATAGCGCAAATCAATTAGCCTTACTTCATAAATATGTTCAAATTCAGTTATCTCCCAGCGGAAAATAGGGGAAAATGAAGTAAAGGCGCTTAAGTTTTTGTCCTGTAGTGCGGCCAATACTAAATCAGATTCTGGCAGCGGATTACGTTCGAATTTATCATAAATAGTAATGGATCTACCGTATGCTCGTCCAACATAATGATGTGTTTTTGAAATCGCAGCCACTCTCCATTGGAAAAATTTCATCGTTGGTGCGACTATAATTTCATCTGCATCATGTATAGTATGCTTTACAGAATTTTTTACTGCATGCTGTACGGCAAAGCGTAATAAATAATAGCCGAAAATAATGGCGTACATAGTAAGAAAGGTTGGAACGGGATTTAAGCCTAACATCCAAAACAGTATGCCGACCACATGAATACCAAATATTATCGGATCAAATGTATTAATAACTCCTAAGGCAACCCATTTCCTAGAAAATGGCCTTAATGCTTGAGTACCATATGCATTGAATATATCAACAAAAACATGGACAAACACCGCTAAAAAGGTCCATAACCATAAATGTAGTAAATTGGCTTCAGGCATAATAAGCCACAGCGCACCTGCTATCAGGATTGGCCATAAAATAACAGCGGGTATTGAATGGGTAATCCCACGATGATGTCGAATATAAACAGCATTGCTACGTAATTTTAAAACAGTATCTATATCTGGGGCTTGTGAGCCTATAATTGTACCTGCTATTACTGCAGTCGTTGTAAGCGCACTGCCTGCAACTACGGGGTCAATAAGAGATAGACCTCCTAGGGCAATACCCATAACGACATGTGTACCTGTGTCCATACAAACAGCTCCTTTTAGGATTACAGCTAACTACATTCTAAAATAGATTACTTAAAAAACATAGCTACTATTATTTATATACCCATATTTAATGTCAATAATCACAAGGAAGGATTTTACAGTGAACGAATTATATAAAAAACAGGTTAGAGAAGCGCTAGTTTCATGGTTTTTAAAAGAAAAACGTGATTTACCTTGGAGAAAAACAACAGATCCATATAAAATTTGGGTTTCTGAAGTTATGCTACAACAGACGAAGGTCGATACGGTTATACCTTATTATGAAAGATTTATCGCAAAATATCCTTCGCTTGAATCACTTGCTAAAGCTGACGAAGGAGAACTATTAAAAGAATGGGAAGGATTAGGCTACTATTCCCGTGCTCGAAACCTACAGAATGGTGTTCGGGAGGTAGTCGAAGAATATGGAAGTATTGTACCTACCACTCGAAAAGAAATATCCAAGCTAAAGGGCGTAGGTCCATACACAGCGGGTGCTGTTCTCAGTATTGCATATGGAGTACCAGAACATGCCGTAGATGGAAATGTCATGCGTGTCCTTTCTCGACTATTATTAATAAAAGAAGATATCGCGAAGCCGAAAACGAAGAAAATATTTGAAGGGGCGGTAATGGATTTAATAGATCCTGAAAATCCCTCCGCGTTTAATCAAGGACTTATGGAGCTAGGTGCAATAATTTGTACCCCAACGAAACCAAAGTGTTTACTATGTCCAGTAAGAGAAAACTGTTCTGCATTTTTTGAAGGCATGCAGGATGAACTGCCGATAAAAACGATCCTGAAGAAATCGAAGACTCATAAGGTTAAAACGGTCGTTATCCGTAATAAGGACGGCCTTGTTTTATTGGAAAAACGACCTGAGAAAGGTTTGCTTGCGAATATGTGGCAGTTCCCTATGGTAGAGCTGCCAACGTCTAACCACACAGTTGAAGAGGTTGTCGAGCATGATTACGGTGTAGAAATAGAAAAAGGTCCGTTAATCAATGAATTCAAGCATGTATTCTCTCATCTAGTATGGGAAATGGAGAGCTTTGAAGCAATCTTAATAAAGGAAAAAGAACTAACATCCCCATGTAAATGGCTTACTATAGAAGAAATAAATCAACAACCGATGCCCGTCCCAATGTTAAAAATATGGAATGCATGGAAAGAGAAGGAGATTTTAAATGACAACAAATAAAGTTGCACTAGTTACAGGTAGTAGCAGAGGATTAGGGAAAGCTATCGCTATTGAACTAGCCAAAAACGGCTATGACATTGTCGTCAACTATGCGAGAAGTAAAACTGCAGCCCTTGAAACAGTGAAGGAAATAGAAGCTTTAGGAAGAAAAGTATTGCTTGTGAAAGCGAATGTTGGGGATGTAGAAAAGTTAAGAACTATGTTCCAAACGATAAAAGAAGAGTTTGGCCGATTAGATATTTTTGTTAGTAATGCAGCTTCGGGTGTTTTACGTCCTATTATGGAATTAGAGGAGTCGCACTGGGACTGGACAATGAATATTAACGCAAAAGGAATGCTCTTCGGTGCCCAAGAAGCTGCAAAGCTAATGCCAGAAGGCGGAAAAATATTGGGGGTAAGTTCTCTAGGATCAATCCGCTATTTAGAAAACTACACAACGGTTGGTGTATCGAAGGCTGCTATCGAGTCACTTACAAGATATTTGGCAGTGGAGCTTGCCCCTAAAGGGATTGTAGTAAATACTGTTTCTGGTGGTGCACTCGACACAGATGCACTTAAGCATTTTCCAAATCGTGAGGAATTGCTAGAGGATGCCCGTGTGAACACACCAGCAGGACGAATGGTAGAAATCGATGATATGGTAAAAACTGCAATGTTCTTATTATCAGATGAGGCTTACATGATTCGCGGTCAAACTATTATTGTTGATGGCGGAAGATCGCTAAAAATGTAACAAAGGGCAGACCACATCCTATTTACGAAAATATTTTATTTACTTGCGGTGAAGAGTCAGTTACTCGTGCCCCAAATGTTTTTACTCGCTCTGTTTTATAAGGTACTTGCTCTTGGACTCCATTTACTGGCGGAGGATGAGGAATTACAAGCGAAACAGGAATTTTATCCATTTTATATTTTTGATATAAGGGTTTTTATATCATTTTATTTGAATAAGGAATTACAAACCTTAATTTTATGAATAAAATGATGCAATCTGCACATGATAGTTATGTACGGGGGTGAAACATCCATGAAGAATAACAGAAAACAGCAGAACCAAAGTCAAAATCAAGAGTTTGCTTCTGAAACTGATATTCAAAAAGTTAAAGAACAAAATCGCCAAGCGGAGTTGAAAAAACAACAAGCTAGCGGTCCACAAGCAAATCGTTCTTCTAACCCAACTAAATAACATGGATTCACCAAAAATCAGCGAGGGTAAAAATACCCTCGCTGATTTTTTTACTATAGTTTTTTACCGTGAATTGTTATAATAAGAAAACAAGTATATATATTCTTAAGTTTCACTTGATGAAAAGGTGGCTAAATCATGGCGATTCCAAACGAAGGAGAAACTATTCAAATTCACAGTTACAAGCATAATGGCCGAATCCACCGTGTCTGGCAAGAAACGATGGTTTTAAAAGGAACCAAAAATATTGTCATTGGTGCAAATGAACGAACACTTGTTATTGAATCAGATGGTAGAACTTGGATTACAAGAGAACCATCTATTTGCTACTTTCATGCAGAATATTGGTTTAACATTATTTGTATGCTACGAGAAGATGGTGTATACTATTACATCAACATGAGTTCACCGTTTGTCTATAACAATGGAATGCTTAAGTACATTGATTATGATTTAGATGTGAAGGTATTTCCGGATATGACCTACACCATTCTAGATGAAGATGAATACGAGCAACATAAAAAGGAAATGAAGTATCCAGAAGAAATTGATGGAATTCTAGATCGCAATGTAGAAAAGCTGATATCCTGGATCAAACAAAGAAGAGGGCCATTTGCACCGGATTTTATCGAGGCTTGGACAAGTCGTTATCATTTTCAAAAACAGTTAAATGAGTAGTTGGAGAAACCTGTTGAATACATACAACAGGTTTTTCTCATGGTAGGAAGGAGTTTTAAAATGAGTTCGATGAAAAGATATATGCAATTTGTAAAACCGTACAACTTTCAAATTTTCTTAACCATTGTGATTGGGATTATTAAATTTGCCATACCATTATTTATTCCGCTTCTTATCAAGATTGTTATAGATGATATTATCGGCGCAAAAGGTTTAACAAATGATGAAAAAATAACTCAATTAGTTTATTGGCTTGGGGGGACTGCATTAGTATTTTTAATCGTTCGTCCACCGATAGAGTATTATAGACAATATTTAGCTCAATTGGTGAGTAATAAAATTTTGTTTGATATACGTAAGAAAATGTATATTCATTTGCAAAAGCTAAGCTTGAAATATTATTCCAACACTCGTGCTGGCGAGGTTATTTCTCGAGTCATCAATGATGTGGAGCAGACGAAAAACTTTGTCATGATTGGTTTGATGAATGTTTGGTTGGACTTAGCCACTATTTTAATCGCCATTGGAATCATGTTAACGATGAATGTAAAACTTACTTTAGTAACTTTACTAGCGTTTCCATTTTACGCATTCAGTGTTAAATACTTCTTCGGAAGATTACGAGACTTAACGAAAGAGCGTTCTCAAGCATTAGCTGGTGTTCAAAGTTATTTACATGAGCGAGTACAAGGCATGAGTATTATTAAAACCTTTACGTTAGAAAAACATGAACAAAAAATATTTAATGATACAAATGGAGAATTTCTAGATGCAGCGGTAAAACAAACAGTTTGGAATGCAAAGGCATTTGCAGTAGTTAACACGATTACTGATATAGCTCCATTACTTGTTATTGCTTACGCTGGTTACGAAGCTATTCACGGAAGACTTTCCGTAGGTACGATGGCTGCATTTATTGCATATGTAGAGCGTTTATACAGTCCGTTAAGACGATTAGTCAATTCCTCCACAACATTAACACAGTCATTTGCTTCGATGGATCGTGTATTTGAGCTGATGGATGAAGAATATGATATTGAAGATAAAAAAGGGGCTTATACTCTTGAAGACGCAAGTGGTGAAGTAACATTTTCAAATGTCTCATTTCAGTATGAAAAAGATGGACAAATGATTTTAGAGAACGTAGATTTCCGTGTTAATGCAGGCGAAACTGTTGCTTTCGTAGGAATGAGTGGTGGTGGTAAATCCACTATTATTAGCTTAATACCTAGATTTTATGATGTGACTTCTGGACAAGTGCTTATTGATGGGAAAGATATTCGGGATGTCACGATTGAATCTTTAAGAAAGCAAATTGGCATAGTGCTACAAGATAATATTCTTTTTAGTGATTCAGTCAAATCCAATATATTAATGGGAAAGCCAGACGCTACAGATGAAGAGGTAATAGAAGCAGCAACAGCAGCAAACGCGCATGACTTTATCATGGAGTTGCCTCAGGGATACGAAACAAAAGTCGGAGAGCGTGGAGTAAAGCTTTCCGGAGGTCAGAAACAACGAGTGGCAATTGCAAGAGTATTTTTAAAAAATCCAACTATATTGGTTCTAGATGAAGCGACTTCCGCATTAGATTTAGAGAGTGAATCTTTAATACAGGATTCATTGGAGAGGTTAGCTTCCAATCGTACGACTATAATTGTTGCTCATCGACTATCTACTATTACTCATGCAGATAATATATTTGTTATTGAAGATGGTAAAGTGATGGAGAATGGTTCACACGGACAATTAATGAAGCAAAAAGGTATTTATTATAATTTATTCCAAATTCAACAACTTGATACAGATTAACTATTCAAACATCTTATGAGTGTACCTACAGCTTATAAGATGTTTTTTTTAGACCTGCGAAGTAATGAGATTATTATGACTTTTCAGAAATGTATTGCATAACACAATTATTTGTGTAAAATATCCTTATATAGTACTTTAGTTAGAATATTTTCAATTTTGTGAAAAGAGGGATCATCATGGAAGAACGACAAACAATCTTGGAAGTGAAAGATCTTCAAACGTCCTTTTTCACAGATGATGGTGTTATTCCATCCGTAGATCATATTGATTTTCATGTAAGAGAAGGGGAAGTCTTAGGTATTGTTGGAGAATCAGGTTGTGGAAAAAGTGTAACATCTCTTTCTATTATGGGACTAGTACCTAGTCCACCAGGGAAAATTACGAGTGGTCAAATACTGTTCGAAGGCAAAGACTTGACGAAGTTCTCAGAGAAAGAAATGCGTAGAGTTCGTGGGAATGATATTGCCATGATTTTTCAAGAGCCGATGACATCTTTAAATCCTTTATTTACTATTGGCAATCAATTGTTAGAGGCAATAACCATACATAAGAAAGACTGGAGTAAAAGGAAAGCAAAGGATAGAGCGTTAGAAATGTTAACACTAGTTGGATTACCTAGAGCAAAAGAGCTAATGAATGACTATCCGCACCAACTCTCCGGTGGAATGAGACAACGTGTAATGATAGCTATGGCTTTGGTTTGTGATCCCAAACTATTAATAGCTGATGAACCAACTACGGCTCTAGATGTAACAATTCAGGCTCAAATATTAAAGCTAATGCGTGAACTAAATGAACGTCTAAATACGGCTGTAATTTTAATAACACATGACTTAGGAGTAGTAGCAGAAACATGTGAAAGAGTTGTAGTAATGTATGCTGGAAAAGTAGTAGAAGAGGGAACTGTATCTACCATTTTTAATAATCCACAGCATCCTTATACTAAGGGCTTAATAGCATCAGTTCCTGATATGCGCTTTAAGAAACAACGACTCTATTCTATTCCTGGTAGTGTTCCGAAACCAGGGACGATTAACCAAGGTTGTAGATTTGCAGCTCGCTGTGAATTTGTATTTGGAAGATGTACAGAAGAAAATCCTCCACTATACGAAACATCAGATGGTCATAAAACTAGATGCTTCTTATACGATGAGAAGGAGGTTTTGGCAGATGACAGAGCCGTTGTTAAAAGTTGAAGGTTTAAAAAAATATTTTCCGGTCCGTACTGGACTGTTGGGTAGGCACACAGGCAATGTGAAGGCCGTTGATGATATTTCATTTTTTGTAAATGAGGGAGAAACTCTAGGTATAGTCGGTGAATCAGGTTGTGGTAAATCTACTACTGGCAGAATGCTTATGAGATTACTAGAGCCAACAGAAGGAAAAGTAACATTTAATGGAAAAGAGTTAACGAATATTTCCAATGACGAGATGAGAAAAGCAAGACGTGAAATTCAAATGGTGTTTCAAGATCCATATGCTTCCTTGAATCCTCGGCATACGGTAGAAAAGATATTGATGGAGCCTTTAATCGTTCATAATATTGGAGATCCAAAAAGTAGGAAAAAGAAAGTACATGACTTTTTAGAAATTGTTGGTTTAAGTAGTTACCATGCAAAACGTTATCCACATCAATTTAGTGGTGGACAACGGCAGCGTATTGGAATTGCAAGAGCTTTGATGACTAATCCTAAACTGATCATAGCTGATGAACCAGTATCTGCACTTGACGTTTCTATTCAGGCGCAAGTTTTGAATCTCATGCAAGATTTACAGAAAGAACTGAAGCTAACCTATATTTTTATCGCTCATGATCTAGGTGTAGTTCGTCACATCAGTGACCGTGTAGGTGTTATGTACCTAGGGAAAATGGTGGAGCTTGCTACGAGCGAATACTTGTATGCTGAACCCTTACATCCTTATACAAAAGCTCTACTTTCAGCGGTACCAGTGCCTGATCCAGAATTTAAACGTGAACAAATCATTCTAGAAGGAGACATTCCAAGTCCCTCTAATCCACCTACAGGGTGTACCTTCCATACAAGATGTCCGTTCAAGATGGATATTTGTGTGAAAGAAATTCCGCAATTGCAAGAAGTTAAGACTAGTCATTTTGTTGCGTGCCATTTATACAATGAGCAAGTGCAGCATTGATAATAAACTTTATGGAGGGGTCCAAATGAGTAAGTTGAAAATATGGTCATTTTTGCTGTTGATGATCGTTGCAGTTACTGTAGTACTTGCAGCGTGTTCATCTGACGATTCATCAGACGGTGACACGAAAAAAGATAATGAAGAGGGCACTACAGAAACTGCTGAAGAAAAAGTATTAATCTTTGGGCGTGGGGGAGACTCTGTTTCACTAGATCCAGCTGCTGTAACGGATGGTGAATCATTTAAAGTCACGCAAAACATTCAAGAAACGTTATTAAACTTTGGTCAGCAAGATACAACAATCAACGAAGGTTTAGCAACAAAATGGGAGCCTTCTGAAGATGGACTTTCGTATACATTTACACTTCGTGAAGGGGTAAAATTCCACGATGGAACGGACTTCAATGCAGAAGCTGTTGTAAAAAACTTTGAACGTTGGGCTGGTGGTTCTGAAGATCAATTCCCATATTACGGGTCTATGTTCGGTGGATATGCTGGTGATGAAGGTCATGTAATCGAATCAGTTACTGCTGAAGGGGATTACACAATTATATTCAAACTAACTCGTGCACAAGCACCTTTCTTAAAAAATATTGCAATGAGTCCTTTCGCTATTGCAAGTCCAACTGCATTTGAAGCAGCTGGAGACAAATTTGGTGACAGCCCAGTTGGTACTGGACCATTCAAATTTGTAGAATGGAAACGTAATGATTCTATTACTATTGAAAAGAATAAAGAGTATTGGAATTCGGAAGAGCCTAAATTAGATAAAGTTATTTTCCGTGCAATTCCAGACAACTCTGCACGTTTGAACGATCTTCTAACTGGAGCAATAGATTTAGCTGATGGTGTAAATCCTTCAGATGGTTCTACAGTTGAAGGAGAAGCGGCTTTACAGTTATTCGAGCGCCCGTCTATGAATATTGGGTATCTTGGTTTGACAAGTACACGTCCACCATTCGATAACAAAAAAGTTCGCCAAGCGGTAAACTATGCAATAGATAAACAAGCAATTGTCGATGCTTTCTTTGAAGGGCGTGCAGAAGTAGCGAAAAACCCTATGCCATCTTCTATAAGTGGATATAATGACGATATTCCTGGCTACGAATATGATCCAGAAAAAGCGAAACAATTATTAGCAGAAGCGGGTATGCCTGATGGATTTGAAATGGAACTATGGGCAATGCCAGTTCCACGTCCATATATGCCTGATGGTACGAAAGTTGCTGAAGCTATTCAAAAGAACTTAGCTGATGTTGGTATTACTGCTAAAATCGTATCTTTTGAGTGGGCTACTTATTTAGAAAAAGCTCGTAATGGGGAAGCAGATGCATTCCTATTAGGTTGGACGGGTGATAATGGAGATGCAGATAACTTCCTTTATGTATTACTTGACGAAGATAATATCGGAAGTAATAACTACAGTTATTACAGTAATGATGAGTCCCATAAGATTTTGATAGAGGCTCAAACAGAAGTTGATGAAGACAAACGTAATGAACTATATAAACAAGCACAAGTAATTATCTCTGAGGAAGCTCCTTGGGTTCCACTTGCTCACTCAACGCCATTACTAGCAGGAGATGCAGAAATCATTAATTTCTACCCACATCCGACTGGTTCTGATAGATTAAACAAGGTCGACTTTAAGTAATATGCTTAAGGGGGGAGGTCTTCGTGATTTCTCCCCTTTTCTTTATTTCAAATTAGAGAGGTGAAGACAATGCTTCACTATATCGGTAAACGATTATTACAATTGATACCAGTACTACTTGGTATGACATTCATTGTTTTTATGATTATACGAGCAATTCCTGGAAATCCAGCTCAACTAATATTAGGACAATTAGCATCAAAAGAAGCGATAGCAGCGTTGGAAATTAAACTTGGTCTAAGCCAGCCCTGGTATACACAATACTTTGACTACTTAGCTGGTCTTTTAAAAGGTGATCTAGGAGAATCTATGCGAACGGTTCAACCAGTTGCAAAAGAGATTTGGCCATATTTAGCAGCAACAATGGAGCTAGCATTCTTTGCTATTATTATTGCAGTTATTATTGGAGTAAATGCAGGTATTATTTCTGCTTGGTTCCAGAATTCCTGGTTTGATTATATGGCAATGGTTTTAGCTTTAATAGGTGTTTCCATGCCAATCTTTTGGCTAGGTTTGATGGAACAATGGATTTTTGGTGTTGAATTGCAATGGCTTCCAACGACAGGTCGAGAGAATGTACGAGATCCCGTAAATTCCATCACTAGCTTGTATATTGTAGATACAATAATACAAGGAAGATTCGATCAACTTGGTACAGTATTGAAGCATTTAGTACTTCCGGGTATTGCATTAGCTACAATTCCGATGGCGATTATTGCCCGTATGACGAGGTCTAGTATGCTTGAAGTTATGAGAGCTGACTATGTTCGTACTGCTCGTGCTAAAGGGCAAAAAATGTTCTTTGTAGTTTATAAGCATGCTTTGAAAAATGCAATTATTCCTGTATTAACTGTAATAGGACTTCAAACTGGCCTGTTACTTGGAGGAGCTATTTTAACAGAAACTATCTTCGGCTGGCCGGGTATTGGAAGATATATTTACGAGGCTATTCAGTTCCGTGATTATCCTGTTATTCAGTCCGGTATACTTGTTGTTGCTTTTATATTTGTCATGATTAATTTATTTGTAGATATTTTGTATGGAGTAGTAGATCCGAGGATCAAATATGATTAAAAGGAGGAATAGATATGTCCGAAAGGCTTCCGAATTCGACAAATGATCAAGTAATCGCAACTAAAGAAAAATCGACCGGTCCTTGGCGAGATGCATGGCGTAGCTTCCGAAAAAATAAAGGTGCGCTGATTGGAGCAGGGATTGTCTTATTCTTCGTATTTTTAGCATTTTTTGGTTCTTTGTTTGCTCCACAAGGTATTAATGATCAACTCTTAACAGATCGCTTACAAGCCCCATCTGCACAGTATTGGTTCGGAACGGATGATTTTGGTCGAGATATATTTTCTCGAATCATTCATGGAGCTAGAATTTCATTGTGGGTAGGATTTTTCTCGGTAATTGGTTCTGTAGTAGTTGGTAGTATATTAGGTATTGTTGCAGGTTACTATGGAAAATGGATCGACATGATTATTTCTAGAATTTTTGACATCATGTTAGCTTTTCCAAGTATATTATTGGCAATTGCAGTCGTATCTGTTTTAGGACCGTCTTTACAAAATGCATTGATCGCAATTGCGATTATTAATATTCCTAATTTTGGTCGTCTAATACGTTCGAAAGTTCTGAGTATTAAAGAAGAAGAATACATAACATCTGCTAAAGCTATTGGGATGAGAGATATTCGAATTTTATTTTCTCATATTTTACCTAATTCAATGGCACCGGTTATTGTTGCAGGTACGCTTGCAATTGCATCGGCCATTATTGAAGCAGCTGCATTAGGGTTCTTAGGACTGGGTGCTCAGGCGCCAACTCCTGAATGGGGTAAGATGCTAGCGGATGCCCGTATGTATTTAAGAAATGCTCCGTGGACAATGATTTTCCCAGGACTTGCAATCATGTTAACAGTTTTAGGATTTAACTTGATGGGTGATGGACTACGAGATGCACTTGATCCAAAGATGAAAAATTAACACATATGCCAGCTAGCAATTTTGTTGCTAGCTGGCATTTTTTGTTAAAGGAAAGTATAAAATCTTGTCTTCTATGAATTCAATGCTCCAGTTATTTTAAAGAATTAACGAGACCTCTGATTTCTAGGATATAGTACAGATTTTTGCTTAGATTATAATTGTACTTAGTTTATATATGATAAAACCGTCTGTTGAATTAGGATAGTATTCTGGAATGAAGATGAAGCAGATTTTCTTATTACTAGTGGAAATAAAGAAAAATAGTAAGTAGTTACTAAATAAAGAAGCGAAAAAGCGAACGAAATTGCATCTTCAGGCCCGCACGATGCGGGTCAGGCAGTCGTTGCGAAATGTTTTTTTATTTTGCGACGAGCTTTGCGCAGGAGCACCACGATGTCGCGTACTTAGACTGTCATCATTTCTCCTCTAGGATTAAGGAAGTAAGTTATCTAAAAACGCACTAACCTGTTTCTAAGAGTTGCAGGAGCGCGACGGACAGATAAAAGCCGTAAGATTACCGAAAAAAGGGATGCTGGTTGGTTGTGACGTACGTCACAACCAACCAGCATCCCTAAAATTCACTCGGTAATCCTATAGCAAAACATCTGTCCAAAGCCCTTCGAAAACGATAGAAACAGGTTTTGACCTTAAAGTGCCGAGCATACCTTTTACACTTTTTTTAATAAGGCGTTTGTTCAATCTGAACATTTAGTTCTTCCCCATGAAAGTTTTGATAAGATGTGATCAGTCTATCTACGTGTTCTAACTGTTCCTCATATTTTAACATGGACGAAATTAAATGCAGGAGATGATAAGAAGAAAACTCTTCTTCCATTTGTGTAATGCTAATTTGTTTAACGAAAATATCCATTACTTCTTGCCTTTGTATAAATGCCTCTGAATCGTTCTCTTCAATATGCTCTGGTCTTAACTTACCTATAAACTTCAAATGGATCTGTTCATGATAGGTTAATAGAGCATCTAATCTTTCCTGTATCATCATGCGGAAATGTTCAGGTAGGTGAGTTAATTCATGCTCATGCAGATGTAATTTTTTGAGTACATCTAAGCTTTTATAAGAAGTGGAAATTAATTCACGGTAAATAACTAATTTTCTTCCTTTTGTGTATATTGATTTTTTTTTATATCCACGTTCTTCCTTAAAGAAAGAGTAAAGTTGATCGACTCGACTAAGCCTTTCTTTTAATTGATTAATTGTTTGTTTAGTCGATTTATGATCTGATGCCTGTCTAACTGTAATTCGCAGCCATCGGATTATTTCATCCTGGGTATAGTGAATTGCATTAAAAAGCTTCTTTTCAAACTTAGGAGGTAGAAATACCAGATTTACAATAAATGCTGAGATCACTCCAACTAGAATGGTTGCAAATCGCAGTACTGCAAATACTAAAAAGTCATCACCTTGTATTTCCATAATCGCAATTACCGTAACAAGGGCAAGTGTTAAGGCTTTCTCTAACTTTAGTTTAAGCATTATCGTAATCGTAATAATTGCGGCAAATCCTACGATTACATAATCATTTCCAAAAGCTAAGGAGAATAAAACAGCAATAAGAGCTCCTATTAAATTCCCTTGAACTTGTTCAGTTGCTGTTTTAAACGATCTATAAATAGAAGGTTGAATCGCGAAAATAGCTGCTATTCCTGCAAAAACAGGACTAGGAAGCTGAAGTAATTCAGCCATGAATAAAGAAAACACAATAGCTAATCCAGTTTTAAATATTCGAGCTCCTAATTTCATTAAATCCAATCCTTTCGAAAGAAACAGCGTATCTGATTATTAGAGCTTGGCAAAGGCATTATTAACTGCTCTAAGTGTTTCTTGGATATCACTTTCTGTGTGTGCAGTTGTGATAAACCAAGCTTCATATTTGGAAGGCGCTAAGTTAATGCCCTGGTTAAGCATAAGCTTAAAGAATTTCGCAAACATTTCTCCATCACTAGCTTCTGCTTGCACGTAATTTTCTACCTTTATATTTGTAAAGTATACGGAAAGAGCTCCTTTAATGCGATTAATAGTAATAGTTACATCATTTTTCTTAGCAGCTTCTAGAATGCCAGTCTCTAGAAGTGCACCTAGTCTATCTAGTTCATCATATAAACCTGGAGTTTGTAGAACTTCTAAACAAGCAATCCCTGCTTGCATAGACGCAGGGTTCCCTGCCATTGTTCCCGCTTGGTATGCAGGACCTAATGGTGCAACCTGTTCCATAATTTCCTTTTTACCACCGTACGCACCGATCGGAAGTCCGCCACCGATGATTTTACCTAAAGCTGTTAAGTCTGGAGTTTGTTCTAACAGGCTAGATGCCGCACCGTAATGGAAGCGGAATGCCGTTATTACTTCATCATAAACTACTAATGCACCTTTTTCTTTTGCAATTTTGTGAATTAATGGAAGGAAGCCTTCATTTGGCTCTACCATACCAAAGTTTCCTACGATTGGTTCTACTAAAATACAGGCTAGTTCTTCTCCCCATTTTTCCATAGCTTCTTCATAAGCTTTTGGATCGTTGAATGGAATAGTGATCACTTCTTTTGCAATAGATGGAGGTACCCCCGCAGAATCTGGTATACCGAGTGTTGCTGGGCCAGAGCCGGCTGCAACTAACACTAAATCGGAATGTCCGTGATAGCATCCAGCGAATTTCATCACTTTTGTTCTTCCCGTGTAGGCACGTGCAACACGGATTGTTGTCATGACTGCCTCTGTCCCTGAGTTAACAAAGCGAACTTTATCCATAGAAGGAATTGCATCTTTTAGCATTTTTGCAAAGGTTACTTCATGTGTTGTTGGGGTACCATACAATAGGCCAGTTTGTGCAGCTTTTGTAATTGCCTCTGTAATATGAGGGTGTGCATGGCCGGTAATGATGGGACCGTATGCTGCTAAATAGTCGATGTATTTATTGCCGTCCACGTCATAAAAATAAGCACCTTCTGCTCTTTCCATCACGATTGGTGCTCCTCCGCCTACCGCTTTATATGATCTTGATGGACTGTTTACTCCACCTACTATATGCTCTAATGCCTCTAGTTGGATTATTTCTGATTGTGTATGATTCAATATAATTGCCTCCGCTCAGTTTGTTTGCCGATAGAAAGTATACCGTTACTATCTTATTATTGTCTAGTGTGCCCATTCTTTAAGTTCTTCTCAATTGTAGATAATAATAAGGAAAATTGCTAAGAAAATTGAACAAACTGACTAACTTCGATACGATATATATATAGGAGGGATTATGATGGAAAAACTAGAAGGTATGATTGCACCTAACTTTTCATTGAAAAATGAAAAAGCAGAAATTGTTTCATTAAAGGATTTTGCAGGGAAGAAATATGTAGTTTTGTACTTTTACCCAAAGGATGCTACACCTGGGTGTACTACAGAAGCATGTGATTTTAAAACCGCTTTTACAAGTTTCACTGAGTTAAATGCTGTAATCCTTGGAGTTAGCGCAGATGATGAAAAGGCTCATACAAAATTTATAGACAAGCATGGTCTGCCGTTCTCTCTATTAGTAGATGATACGCATGAAGTTTCTGAAGCATATGGAGTATGGAAGTTAAAAAAGAATTTTGGAAAAGAGTATATGGGCATTGAGCGTTCTACTTTTTTAATCGACCCTACGGGAACGGTCGTAAAAGAATGGAATAAAGTAAAAGTTGATGGCCATGTTGAAGAAGCGCTACTAACTTTAAAATCATTAGTGACTGAAGGGCAATAAGTATGAAAATATTGTTTTCTTTTTTACCCAAACAGGAGCAACAAGATGAATTAATATCGACATTCCCAGATGCAGAATTTATATTTCAAAAAGGTCTAAATGAAGAAATATTAAAGTTATCCCAAATTCTAGTTACATATGGGGAAGACTTACATATACATCATCTAGAAACTGCCGTACAGCTAAAATGGATTATGGTCGCTTCCGCTGGACTAGAAAAAATGCCGATTCAGGAAATTGCCAATCGAGGTATTATCGTTACCAACGTCCGAGGAATTCACAAGACACCTATGGCAGAAACGATTTTAGCACATATACTTTCTATAAAAAAATCAATCCCATTAATCAATGAAAATCAACGCAATGGGGAGTGGTCTAAGCGAGTATTTCCTACTGAATTACTAGATTCAACCGCAATAATAGTAGGTCCCGGTGCAATAGGAGGCGAAGTTGGGCGAATCCTACAAGCTTTTGGAGTGCATACAATTGGATGTAATAGGAATGGGCGTCTTGCTTCATATATGGACAAAGTAGTTTCCTTTGATAAATTAGATGAAGTATTGCCACAAGCAGATATAGTCATTTCAATCTTACCGAGTACGAACCAAACAAAAGGATTAATCACATACGAGCATTTACAGTCTATGAAACCAACAGCAATATTTATGAATTTCGGACGTGGAGATGTAGTGAGAGAAGAATACCTACTGCTTGCATTAAAAGAAGAGAAGATTGCATATGCTGTACTAGACGTATTTGAGAAAGAACCTCTAGCAGAGGGACACCCATTTTGGAGCATGAATAATGTTATCGTTTCTCCGCATGTCTCGAGTCACTCTTCTCAGTATGTTGCACGAGCATTGGAAATTTTCTCGAGGAATCTAGACGCTTGGATGGAGCAAAAGCCAATGGAAAATGAAATTAACCTGGAAAAAGGCTACTAACCTATGTGTTTCTACCGTTAAGGTGTAATAAATTTGACAGTTGATGCATTCTTTATTTATACTTATTGTAACAATTATAATCAAAGAATGAATATGAAAAGAGGTGCATTGCGATGACGGAAGTACATTTAAGAGATGCTTTAGATACTTTAAAATCGACCGGTGTACGAATTACGCCTCAACGCCATGCGATACTGGAATTTATTATCCAATCTATGTCACATCCCACAGCGGACGATATATATAAAGCACTAGAAAGTAAATTTCCAAGCATGAGTGTTGCAACGGTTTACAACAACTTACGCGTTTTTAGAGAAGCGGGACTTGTGAAAGAGTTGACCTACGGGGATTCTTCTAGTCGTTTCGATTTTGTTACAAATGATCACTATCATATGATTTGCGATGCTTGCGGTAAAATAGTAGATTTTCATTATCCGGGATTAGATGAAGTGGAGCATTTAGCTTCTCATTTAACAGGGTTTGATGTAAGTTATCATAGAATGGAAATTTACGGTATTTGTCCAAAATGTAAAGAACATGCAACTAAAGTTCAATAAGCAAATCCGAGCGTAAATACGCTCGGATTTTTATACGGACATTTTGAATTGATTAACGAAAGCAAACGATGAATCAATAAAATCACTATAAATAATAGATGGTCGTGAATAAACTTTCACGACCATCTATTATTTAGTAGCTTCTATTTTATCTTTTTTTATTCAATGCTTCATCGAATTCCTGTCCTTCAAGATTAGGATCTAGCGTTAACGGTTCTTTACAATACATGCACATGTCTACTCTTCCTAATACTTTAGTATGTTTGCCGCAGTTGGGGCATACAACGGGTACTGCTTTTGTAGATAATAATCCTATCCAACCATAGACTGCAGTGCTTGCTAAAATAGAGAGTAATCCAAGTGTCACGAAAATGGTAACTAAAATGCCATTGTCTTTAAAGAATATTGCACCATACATTATGATAAAACCAAAGAATATAAGTCCTAGCGCAAAGGAACGTATACGATTTATTTTGTTTTTATAGGGTTTCATTTTCAACCTCCTAATTTCTACATCCACTATATCATATTTTAATATAAATTTAAGATTAGAATTAAATATAGAAGGAAAAACAGAAAAATTGTCGAAAATCTATTAGTAGAAGGAAATAAAGGAGGCTTCATCTTTGGAAGCATTATTGAGACCAATTTATCAAGAAAGAGCTAGTGATCCTAATACACTAGGCATTATTTTAGTTGAGAAACGGGCAGAATTTAGCCCTATTACAGATATGTTTGATTCCATTTTATTTATCATTACGCAAGAATCCTCTGTACCTGTATTCACCAAGCATTATACGTATGGGGAAAAAAAAACTGCACTCCATATATTAACTGAGAAGCAGCTAAGAAAGTGGTTATTGTTGGGGACTAATCCTAAAATAGTAGATTGGTTGATCAATGGTCGTGTGGTATTTGATCGAAATGAATATGTTGAAAGTTTGAAACAGGAGCTGTATGTATTCCCTATAAACGGCAGAAAAACTCGTATGGGTATTGAATTTGCTAAACTAACGAGAAGATATTTGGAAGGTAAATTATTCTTTGAACAACATAACTACCTGGATGCTTATAATCATATGGTAGATTCTTTACATCATCTGGCTCGTTTAGCTGTTTTTGAAAATGGTATGCACCCAGAGGTGATGGTGTGGAAACAGGTTAAACAATTAGATCCTTCTATATATAAACTGTACGATGAGTTAATTTCTAGTGAGGAATCATTAGAGAAAAGATTAGAGCTTCTATTTTTAGCGAGTGATTTCTTAATTCATTCCCGAACAAAAGATGGAGCCCAGCACATTGTTGAGGTTTTAGGATTAAAAGAGTTTTGGACTATTCAAGAAATCCACGAGCAAGAAGAACTTAAAAATTACTCTGTAGATTTAGAGGTTTTCATCGAGTTTCTAATAGATAAAGGATATATCTTGATTGAAAAACAACAGACGAAAAGTAACGAGATCATGCATAGATACTACAAAGTAATTCGTTAGGAACGACACTTAAAAACGGACAATTAATTTTGTTCGTTTTTATTGTTGACATTTGTTATTAATCCATGGTATTCTTATAAGCGTCGTCAAAAGCAGTATAAATTATTTCAAGTTCCTATTAGAGAAAAAGAGTTTTATAAAACTCCTTGACACCTAGTGAGTACGATGATATATTAGAGAAGTCGCAAAAAACGACACAGCAAATTGAACATTGAAAACTGAACATGCAAAACGTTAAGACATACAGCTTGACAACTAACTTTGTTAGTTCGATAGCAAAACAATTTTTGACATCATTTAATGATGATGCCAGCAAAACAAATGAGCTTTTAAACTTATTTATTTTTCTGGGTGGCGAGACGTAGTACAGTGCAAGGAAGCAATCGAGAGAGAGAGGGAACGTACTAACGTACGTGACTGACCAAACGAGTGAAGCTGACGAAGCAATGTGCTGCGTATCGACATCCAGCTATTATGGAGAGTTTGATCCTGGCTCAGGACGAACGCTGGCGGCATGCCTAATACATGCAAGTCGAGCGAATGACGAAGAAGCTTGCTTCTTCTGATTTAGCGGCGGACGGGTGAGTAACACGTGGGCAACCTGCCCTGTAGATTGG
>NZ_JAIZDB010000035.1 GCF_029533155.1 Psychrobacillus antarcticus
ATAGGTTCGGGGTGGAAGCGTGGCGACACGTGCAGCTGACGAATACTAATCGATCGAGGACTTAACCAAATTTGTTTAACGTAACAATGTCGTTTATCCAGTTTTGAGTGAACAAGCACTCTAATGAGGGTTTCAACATACAACGCAATGCGTCGTGTATTGGAAGCCGAATAAGTCTAGTGATGATGGCGAAGAGGCCACACCCGTTCCCATACCGAACACGGAAGTTAAGCTCTTCAGCGCCGATGGTAGTTGGGGGTTTCCCCCTGTGAGAGTAGGACGTCGCTAGGCACCATAAAAAAGTCGTTACCGAGTTATATCGGTAGCGGCTTTTTTGTAACTTGAAATAATAAGTTATGGGCGATATGTGCAATTTTAAGAGCTATATTGCTTTATTAATGGGCTATTTTTATAAATTTAAGGGCTATATCGACACTTGTATGGGCTATTATAATATCAAGTAACGACCGTGGCTAGGCACCAAAAGAAAAAGTCATTACCGAGTTATATCGGTAGTGACTTATTTTTGTTTTAGAGAAAAAGTAAAACTTATATAAATTAACGCTCATTCATTAATGCATGTGTATTTCCTTCGGTATCTTTAAAGAATACCATCCATGTCTCCGTATCCCCGACCTTTGCAACCATATGAGGTTCATCTATGAAAGTCGCTCCTGCATCCTTCATTCTCGAAAACTCACTATTTAAATCATCAACTTGAAAATACAGTACGGAGCTTGGGTGATTAAATTCCTCCCTTTCAGGTCGACTTAAAAGAAGTCTCGTATCCCCACATTGAAAGAATGCAAGACCATCCATTTCAAATAATAACGATAACTTAATAACGTCCCTATAAAATGCAACTGCGCGTTCTACATTGTCGACATTTACAGCGACTTGTCCTAATTTCATAAATAATCTACCTCGTTTCTTATATATATATTCTCTATTCATTAGTAAACTCCTTTAAAGTGTTTTAAGAGAAGTGGGTTATAATGACAAATTAAACTAGACGTTTTCCAAGAAATGTTATATACTACATTACAACACTAATGTACTGACCTTCGAATGAGAGGAGTTTACCTCAATGATAATAAATACCGATAGTACTAAGCCAATATATGTGCAAATTGCGGAATGGTTGGAGAATGAAATTATAGCAGAGCGTTTTACCGATGACGAAAAAGTATATTCACAATATCAGTTAGCAGAGCTTTTCAATATTAATCCAGCTACAGCAGCTAAAGGGCTAACGATACTCGTAGAGGATAAAATTTTATATAAGAAGAGGGGACTTGGGATGTTCGTAGCACCAGAAGCGAAAATGATGATTCTGGAAAAACGGAGAAGTCAGACACTTACAAAAATGGTAACAGACATCGTTTTGGAAGCGAAAAGGTTATCGGTAACAAAAGCCGAACTAATACAACTCATCCATAATTGCGAGGTGGAGATCTAATGAATGTTATAGATTGTCAAAAGGTAAGTAAAGGTTTTCGACGAACTAATGCTTTAGAGAGTATATCGTTTCAACTGACAGATCAGAAGATTACAGGAGTTATTGGACGTAATGGAGCTGGGAAGACCACTTTGCTTAAAATTTTGGCAGGGTTAACTAAGCATAAGTCGGGGGAAGTCAATGTCTTTGGAAAAAATCCTTATAATAACTTAATGGTTTCTGCAAACAGTATTTTGGTGGATGATCAAATGACGTTTCCAGACTCCCTAACCTTAGAAGAATTATTGCGAAGTGCACCAGCTTTTTATAAAAGGTGGGATGCACAGCTTGCTAGTCGTTTGTTTCAATACTTTAAGTTGGATTCTAAGCAACAGCATTCTAAGTTATCCAAGGGTGCAAGAGCTACGTTCAATATGATTTTTGGATTATCTACTCGTTGTGAATTAACTATGTTTGATGAGCCGACAAACGGAATGGACGAAGCAGTTCGAACAGATTTTTATAGAGCTTTGCTAAAGGATTATATAACTCATCCTCGCTCTATTTTAATCTCTAGCCATCATTTAGCCGAGATAGAACATTTACTAGAGGATATTTTATTGATTCATAATGGAAATGTTGTATTACATGATTCTATAGATGAGGTGAAGGAATTTGCGGTAGCTGTTCAGGGACCAATTGCTGATGTGGAAAGATGGACAGCGGGGGAAAAAGTTTTTCATTCAAAAATAATCGATGGACAAAGGCTTTATGTAGTAGTTAAAAACAATTTGGAGCTGGAGAGAGCTCGTTTAGAGGGTGCCTTCATTCAAGTGTTATCTGCTAGTGAAGTATGCATGTATGTGACGAGTGAGACGAAAGGGGGAATCGATGATGTTTTTAAGTAATAGTAGTCTGTTTAGTGTTGTGAAGGCACAAGTGAAGTATAAGATAAATGCCTATAACGGATTGATTTACTCACTCATTATTTTACAGGTACTAGGGATAATGCTTGGAGGTGTTGCAGGAAGTAGTGGGACTTCTATTAATAATACTACTATTAGTTTGAATACATCCACTATTGATCTGAGTTTTATTTTTGTTTCATTGCTTGCTATTTCAGTGGGAAACCTTATAACCACAAAAGCTTATCGATATGATGACTTTTCGTTTGTGGCAACTCGTCTTAGCAGCAGTATTGCTAATTGTATTGTTTTATTGATTTTTAGTTGCTTTGCAGGTGTAACCACTTATTTTTCGGGTTATGTAATGCGTCTTATATTACGTGTAAATAGTAGCTATGAATTTGTAGATAGTCCTAGTATTTTAAATGACCCCTTAAGCTTCTTGCTAACTATTATCGCTATCATTACTATCCTATGGATGTTCAGCTCCATAGGATATATAGCAGGCACTTTGTTTCAAAAGCATAAGCTACTGTTCTTTGGTGCAGTAGTAATTATGGTTATGTTGTTGATAGCAGGGACATGGGTTAGAATATCAGAAGCAATTTTTGTGGAAAATGGTTCACTACTAATACTTGCCATGAAGACTATCGTTATAACGATATCGCTCTTTGTTATTTCCACTGCGATTTCCAAACGTTTGGGGGTTAGAACATGAGTATTACTACATGGATGATTGTACTTCTTGGATTATTACCTGCAATTATTGGTGTCAGCATCGTTCTTTATCTAATAAAGAAATTAAACTTGAAAGGTAAATTTCATTTAAATAAAATCACTACAATTACCTATTTTAGTCTATTAATCGCTTGCGGAGTTATATATGAAATTATACCAAAAGAGCCTACGGTTGATAAATTATCCAATGAACAATTAGTACAACTACAAACGGAAAATAATTCTTTTCAAAAATCCTTATTAAAACTAGAAGAGAACAAATTGAATCAGAAGTTTCTTAAGGAAGAGTGGTCTCATGAAATAAATGGGAATACATTATCCCTTGAATATAAAGGAAATGAAATATACTCAACAAGAGTTTTCGTGGAATGGATGGAGACTACTGATCAAATAATAGAAGGAAAAGTCTATCGATCGAATTTAAATGTATACGGATTAAATCTAGATCAAAAGGTACCACTCCATAGAGTGGAATGGACTGGAAACCAATTAGTCATTCACGAGCCTTCCGTGCAGGAACTTTCATTTGATCGGTTTTCAAACAGATTGTATTCTTTTAATCAGGTATTATATGATGAAGAGATTAGAATGGTAAGAGGCCAAACATATATTCACTTAAAAGTCCCAAAACATATAGAAATTGTGGACCCATTGGGACTACAAATGTATTAATCAAAAATAAAGTGCCTGCTATATGCGAGGCACTTTATTTTAATTTCACATCGAATAAGAATTTCAGTCGATTCATTAAAACCTTTGAGGGGATAAAGGGGAATAAAAAGTCGCGAACTCCGGCAATTGGGCGCATTTGGGTTTGAGCAATTGCTCCTATTTGGCGAGAAAGACGGATTACTTTTGCAGTACGTGCAACTCGTTTCTCTTCATAAAATGCTAACACCTTATCCACATGTTCAAATTGTTTGAAGCCATTTCCTAGAACGATGGCATCTTCAATCGCCTGTCCAGCTCCTTGTCCCATATTGGGGGTTGTGGCATGGGCAGCATCACCTAGTAAGACAACTCTACCAAAAACAAAGTGCCGCAATGGTTTAATATCAGATATGTCATGGTGAAGAATACTTTTGAGCGGTGTAGTGCTAATTACATTATGTACAACTTCTGGAAAGTGTTGAAATAAGCCGCCGATTTCCTGAGAATTGAGCTGCTGAAATTGTGGATTTCTTGCAGCTGTATTAATGCAAGCGAACCAATATACTAATCCATCCTTCATAGGAGCCATGCCAAATCGACCTTTTGTGGACCATAATTCGGTGGACGTGTATTCATCAACTCTTCCTTTGTTCTCGGTTATGCCTCTCCAGCATGTATAACCTGCGTATTTAGGGATAGATCCTGGAACTAGTTGTTGTCGTATAGATGAGTGAATACCGTCGGCAGCTAGGAGTATATCGGCAGTCACAGTAGTACCGTCTTCAAAACGAATGGTTACTTGGTCGTCATTTTGCTCGGTAGAAATACATTTTTTATTGAAATTTAGTGTATTAGGTTTAAGTGCTTCTAGGAAAGTTCGATGCAACTTAGCACGGTGAATAGTTATGTTTTCTTGTCCATAAAGTTTCTTTAAAATGGTTAAATCAACCGTATTTAAAGATTTCCCATTCTGATTTTGAAAAACCTGTGTATGAAGGACATGGCCATTTGCAAATACATCTTCACCTACACCAATTTCCATCAGGGCTTGCATAGCATTCGAACCTATACCAATACCGGCACCAACAGGTTGAAACATCGAATTAGCTTCATATACTTGAACAGAAAACCCTTGTTTTTGCAACGTAACCGCAGCACAGAGTCCCCCGATACCACCTCCAATTATTGCTATTTTCATTTGGAAATACCTCCGCATCTTGTGATACTCTAGTTAAAAGAGGTGAAATTTATGATTAAGCTTACTATTTATAATGACAGTTATCGTAAATCGTTAGAAAATTATCCACTATCGGTAGAACATCTTTCATTTACTGGACATCCATTAGAATTGCTACAACGAGCAGACATTAATGCAACGTATACTTCCATTATTATAACGGAAGATGATGAGGTTGCTGGTTTTTTCGTATTAGATACTGGTGAGGATAAATTCCACTATACAGATATTGCGGAGAGTATTTTACTAAGAGGATATTCGATTCATCCAAATTTCCAGGGGAGGGGAATTGCACAGGAATCTATGAAGCAACTTCCTTTGTTTGTTACGAAATCTTTCCCTGATGTAAAAAGAATTGTACTGGGCGTGAATGAAGCGAACAGTGCTGCACAAGCTGTTTATACAAAATCGGGTTTTGTCGATGAAGATATAAGGTTTAATGGAAGATCTGGTATACAAATTGCTATGTCAAAGAAGATTAGTTTGGAATCGATCGATGACGTGTGATTATCGATCAATCAAGAAGAATAATCGATCGATGACGCGTGATAATCGATCGATGCCGTCCGATAATCTCTCAATCCCGCCGAAGAATCGATCGATCCCACTAACCTATTCCAATCTATATAGAACATCATCATCTTCTTTAGGTGTTCCGCGGCCATCCGTATTATTTGTGATGAAATAAAGAGATTCCCCATCGGAGAACACGTCGCGTACTCGTCCGAATCCTGTAATCGATTGCTCCACCTCACCGGTATCCACATTCATTACTTTCACAGATTCACCGCGAAGGGTTGCTACATACAATTTGCCCTTATGGAAGGTAATGCCTGATGGTGCCCATGTTTCATTGCTACCTGATGTGATAATAGGAGATTCGAGACCATCTTCCGTTTCATCCCCCTCTATAATAGGATAACCATAGTTTTTACCTTGTTCGACCAAATTGATTTCATCATTTGCTGTTTGACCATGCTCGGCTTCGTATAGCGTTCCATCCGCATCCCATGCAAGTCCCTGTGGATTGCGATGCCTCATGGAGAATATTTCAAAAGAACCATCTTCTTTCATTCGAAGAATCTTCCCGTTCAGTGAAGTAGGGTCCTGTGCATTACTAGGATTGCCTGCATCACCGATAGTTACATACAACAACCCTTCTGGTCCAATTTCTAAACGACCACCATGATGAATATTACCGGTCTTTATACCATCTAAATGAAGAGCGATTTCATGCCATTGCCCATCTTCTCGCTTTATAGTCACAACTTTGTTAAAGGGTTCTCCGTTCACATCATACGTATAGTAAGCAAATGCTTCACCTGTCTTATCAAAATCGGGCTTCAGCACAAAGCCGAGTAATCCTGCTTCAGAAATAACTGCAAGCTTATCCGAAAGTTGTACTGGCTCATGTCCAACAGTTCCATCTTGTATGCGTGCAATCGTTCCAACACGTTCTGATATATAAAAGGTGTTGTCGTGTAAATCGATCGACCAAGGAATATTTAAATTAGTTGCGATTTTTTCTACAATTGGACCTTGAGTAGGTAACTTTTCAGTTTCCTCCGTACAGCCGAATAAGACTAGTAAAATAACTAGAAATCCTTTTTTCATGAAATCCCTCCATATACTACTACTTCCCTAAAGAGCGAAAATAATCCTTTCTAAGGTAATAAGTTTTTCATATGTAAAACGATAATAACTATCGAATTTACTTATGAAGGGAGTAGATGTATGCTAAATGAATAACAGCGGATTCTGAAAGAAGGCATTAAAATGGAGTTTTTAATCTTTTTTATTATAGGGATTGTGGGGAATGTAGTTGGCACATTAGTTGGAGGTGGGGGGCTTATAAGTCTGCCGATGATGCTATTAATGGGGCTGCCAGTACATTCTGCTATTGGGGCAAATAAAGTATCTAATACAGTCAGTTCACTTTCGAGTTTCCTAGTGATCTTCACTAAAAAAGAGGTGACCGGTAAAGAGGCACTTTCCGTCTTGGTATTTTGTTTAGGTGGAGGAATTATAGGAGGACTCATTGCATCTTTCCTAAGTGGAGAGGTACTAATGATGATTGCTATTATTTTACTTAGCTTCGCCTTTGTTACTTCCTTTATGGGAAAAGGAAACTTTGGTGGGAAGGAAACCTTTCAGCTGAATAAAAAAACAGCATCTGCATTATTAGGAATCGGCATGTATGACGGCATGTTCGGTCCAGGGAGCAGTACTCTTGCACTATACTTGTACGCAAGTGAAAAGATCGCCTATATACGTGCAGTAGGGCTTGCTCGAATTGGTGTGTTCGCTAGCTGCTTTGGAGCATCGATTACGTATATTTCTACCGGAAAAATCATGTGGCCCGTTACACTTGCACTAATGCTAGGTGCAATAATAGGTGCTCAGCTTGGACTTCGTCTTGCACGAAAATTAAAAGCGCAACATATCAAACCGTTGTTACGAGTGGTTACGATATTACTTCTAGTGCAAATTGTGGTGGACTATTTGAAATAACAGAAAAAAAGCTATCCGAGGTCGCAACCGACACTCAGCTAGCCCTTTTTCATTATTATTTTAATGCTTCTAGTTGTTTACCAAGCTCTTGTACAGCGATTGTTTCTTCATCCGTAGTTGTTTGTAGTAATGATTTTTGTCTTTCCAGTACTTCCGTAAGTATTGTCAATTCAGCAGATACGTCGGCACCTTCTTGTTCATTTTTTGCGATTAATGAATTGATGGTATCGAATAAGTCTTCTTGACCGACAATTCTACCTTCACCCCACATCAGTTTTTCCTTAGGAGCTTCTAGCACATAATCTGTGAAGTAATCGAATACTTCTTTATCAAAATCGTATGCGTACCAATTGTTGTCAATCGCCCATAGGTATTCATCAGTCGCAGTAGTTATATCGCCTTTTTCTAAAGCTTCAATAGCTAGTGCAAGGTTCGTAATATTGTGTTGCGCATGTTGGTGTGGGAATATTTGTGCATCCTCCCATGTTAAGCGAACAAATTGGTCTTCCGCGTATTTAAATGCAGCGAGTAAACCGCTATTCAATTCACGGCTTTCATCATATAACTTTTGTGTTGCCTCGGTATTTTCCTCAGTTAAAGCAGCAAAATAATCATCATTTACTTTTGCGACCTTTGTATTTACTTCTTCAGCAAGGGCAACTGCTTTGTCAATCTCCGCAACTAATTGTTCGGAAGAAACTTCTGCTTGTCCAAAAGCATCAGCGTCAATTGCTTTTTTCATTGCCGTCAAACGTGTTGTGAAATCTAGTGGAACAACTGCTGTTTGATCGTAATGCATGGAAAGTAATCCGTATAGATTTAAATGGAATTTGAATGCTTCTGCATTATATGTGTCCTCGTTATCCAATTGTGAATGATAATGAGAGCGCATGAAATCACTGTCCTGGAAATCATTGCGAAGAGCAGGTACACCAGCAATACCAAATGAAAAATCATCTGACCATGTACGCAGTGGTGAAACGACAGAAATACCATCTTTATAGACACCATCCACGGTTGGAACGTTTTTTGCAAATTCTGTTAAATAATTATTCAATTCATAGACAGAACGAATTTCATCTTGCGTTGTATGCTCATAGGCTGGAAGCTCGAAGTTCATATTAGCAAAAGCTTTTCCAACCCATTCAGGGTGGATATTGAATATTTGGTTATATGCTCCAGTTGACCAATCATAGCGAGAATTAGAAACTCCCCACTCCTCCGCAGCAAGTGCATTGAAAATAATCGTTTTTTCTGGTTGGTAGCCACTGTCTATTAAACCTTTCGCAACACCCATCATTAACCCGATAGCTGCATGGTCATCCTGGAATCCTGTGAAGTAAGAATCATAATGAGCAGATAAAATGATATAGGACTCAGGGTCTTTACCGATAATTTTCCCGTAATAATTATACGATTTTCCATCCATTTTTACGGTTGACTTGGCATCAAATTTTACAGTCATCGCACCATTCTCACTAGCTTCTAAAGCTTTCTTCAGTTGCTTTGCATCTGTTTGGGACATCGAAAATGCAGGAGCATCATCTGGTCCACAGATATCTTGGGCATTCAACGCATCTTCATCGGCTTCCGCGTATCCAGCTTCTTGAACTGCAATTACTGCAGCAGCTCCTTTTAAATGTGCTTGGTAGGCAGGGTAGTTAATCCACCATTCCTCGCGTTGATTTATATCTATTAAAACTAGCTTACCTTCGACATCTAGATTTGCTAAATCATCAGCGGTCCCTTTACCACCGTAGACAACTTCAAGATCCTTTCCACCATTCGTATCGAAATTTACTTGGTAAGCTCCTAAAACAGCTAGATGCTCTTCCCCATTTTCATCCACGAAAGTTAGATCTGCTTTTTCAAATTCCCATGTGTCTAGAGAGAACTCGTCCTTTGTCACTTCAGTAAGTCCAATTTTCTTCATTTCATCAGCAATTTTTTCCCCAGTTTTCAACTCTGCCTCTGATCCAGCAGTCCGATAACCAAGTTTTTCATTCGTTTTAAATTCCTCTAGGCTCTTTGTAAAATCAAATGCATAATCGACATCCACTGCGGATAAATATTCCTCATTAACATCGACTAATTTCTTCTCAGTCACAGCCTCTTCTTTAGGAGTACAAGCTGCTAGTGTTAAAGTGATTAGCAATGTCGCTGCTAATCCTCCCATAATCTTGTTCATGTATCACAGTCCTTTACAAATTTTTTCATAACTAGCTAATTAAACGATATAAACTGCTAAATATCAATACTATTTTAATATTATAATTACTTTATTGCCTTAATTACTCATTTAGTGTAAAATTACACTAAATAGATTGAAATTTATTTTACAAAGGAGCAGTATATGGATAAAGAATATGTAATTCAGCTTATTTCTTTACGGATTCGAATGATTCGACTGGAAAAAGGCTATTCACAGGATAAAATGGCGGAGATTTTGGGAATATCCAAAAAAACGCTAGTTCAAATAGAAAAGGAGAGAGTGCTAGCAGGCTGGCCAATTGTTATCGCGGTATGTGCACTGTTTCGTGATAGTGAAATATTACAGTCTGTGCTAGGAGATGAGCCATTGGAAGTAATTGAAACAATTGCACATGACGGAGTTAGTCGTCCTAAGGATAAATCATTGGGAGGCCGTGTGTGGTGGAAGGAAATAAACGCCAAGGGGAATTTCCGCATGCAGCAAAATGTCATTAGCCAACATTACCGAATTTTAGATGACAAAAACTATCGTTGGTTTAGTTCTTTCGATGAAGAAGAAACGGTAATTCGTTTAAATGAATTATTTAAAATAGAATAAGGACAGGGGGAGATGGGATGAAAGCAGAGTCAAAAATTGCGGGAGTAATACTTTCTATTTTTGCTTTAATCGGGATGGCGCTTATTGTCTTCGTCGCTGGATTTATTGCACTAGTTATGGGGGGAATGGATTATATTGCATTGCTCATAACTGGGGGAGTTGTGCTATATATACTATTTGTGTTTAATATATTTCATTTTTTTCAAACGAAGAAGCGGAAAGTTGTATTTGCAAGCATCGCAGGAGCAGCAATATTGATCAGTTCGATTGCTCCTATAAAGGATGTGTATACTCATTTAATACCTACTGTAGATGCAGAAGTGAATATAAGTAAGTACGAACCCTTTTCGGAATTTGGCGATGTCACCAAGTTAAACGAGAAAGCGACACTTCAGCTTACTGATAATCTACCAAAATTGGACGGTGCAACAGCGCTTTATCCATTATACGCAGCATTTGTAGAAGCAACCTATCCGGAAAAGGAGTACTCAGCTTACGATAGTGAAGTAATAGTGAGTACGACACCATATGCTTATGAGAATCTCTTTAGTGGAGAGGCTGATATGATTTTTGCTGCAGCTCCTTCGGCATCTCAAATGGAAATCGCAGAGCAAAAAGGATTAGAGCTTACTATGACGCCTATTGGTCGGGAAGCATTTGTCTTTTTCGTCCATCAAAAAAATCCTGTTGATAATCTTACAGTAGAACAAATACAGAATATATATGCAGGAAAGGTTACTAACTGGAAAGAGCTTGGAGGAGAAAATGATACCATTCGAGCATTTCAGCGACCTGAAGATAGTGGATCACAATCTGCACTTCAATCTCTTATGAATGGAATACCCCTAATGGATCCACCTTCAGAGGATATCGTTACTGGCATGGGAGGAATCATAAATGAGGTTTCTCAATATAGAAATTATAAAAATGCAATTGGCTTCACATTCCGTTTTTATTCCACAGAAATGGTCGGCAATGATAAGATCAAGCTGTTAGAAATAAATGGAGTGGCACCGACGAAAGAGAATATTAGAAATGATACCTATCCTATAGCATCTGAGTTTTATATTGTTACAGCAGGAACCAAAAATCCTAATGTAGCAGCATTTACCGAATGGATATTATCGGAGCAGGGGCAGGAACTAGTGGAAAAAGTGGGATATGTACCAATTAAAGATTAGTAGGAATAGTCGCAGTTTTTAAGCTGCGACTACTTCTTACTATATATCTACTCACGAACAAAAAAGTCGAAGCCGAGGGAAGTTACTACACCAAATATAATTGCCCAAGCACTAATACTGATTGTCGACCATAACATCGTTTTTACTTTAGATGCACCAAGCGTCATTGCTATAAATGCAGCAACATGCGTTCCAATTAAAATAGGTCCGAGCATGAGCATCCCAGGTAGACCATATTTATTCCAAAGTTCTTTTGCACGCACACTTCGCTTGGATTCTTTTTTCTCTTTTCCTTCATTGCGCTTGGTAAGCCACAGTTTAAATTTGTCGTAGCCGATAATAAGCGCAAGAACCGTCACCATATTACCTACAAAACCAACAATAATCACTGCTACAGGATTCATCCCTGAAATAATCCCAAGTGGAATGACCAGTCCTAATTCGAGCCAAGGAATAGCCGCTCCCAAAAAAACTAAGAAATAATCCAAATACATACACATCCTTCCATCTTATTAGTTACGCTATACATGCAAGAAAAGTTTCATTTTATAACAGTTCTAGAAAGTAAATATATAGAGGTTTTGAAACTGTTTTTATTTAATTCATCTTTTCAGTAGACAAATACCTAAATGTGTTATATAGTTAGGTTAATAATTAAATTGCTTAGATAGAAACAATGAATTCACATATTACAAAAAGTAATCGTGAGTATTCGGTAGCTTTTTGTAATATGTGAATTTTTTTATTCACCCAAATGGAGGTTTTTTACATGACACAAGGTACAGTAAAATGGTTTAACGCAGAAAAAGGTTTTGGATTTATCGAGGTTGAAGGCGGAAACGACGTATTCGCACATTTCTCAGCAATCCAAGGCGACGGATTCAAATCTTTAGACGAAGATCAAAAAGTTGAATTTGACGTTGAAGATGGTCAACGTGGACCACAAGCAGTTAACATCGTAAAACTTTAATTCTTAGGAATTTCTAGTAAAGATACAACTGTTAAAAAGAGATACTCTTTCGAGAGTGTCTCTTTTTTTTATATTCTTTTTAAAAAGCAGATGAAACATAATTCCTCCTAATCCGTAAAAAGGATAGGAGGCGATTTACATGTGGGGGAAATTACAACAACGTCAATCGGTTATAAAAATGGAAATTAATAAGAGGGATAAGGTAATAAGAAAGCAGCGAGTATTGGAAGAGCAATTAGAAGTAGCGATACATAAGAAGCAAGAGTACTGGAAGCGATTAAAAGAAGAACAAAAAGATGTAGAAGAGCTTGACGGATTTTCAATCTTGAAAATGGTTAGAACATGGACAGGCAAGCAGGATGAAATTCGAGAGAAGGAATTAGGCGAGCTTGCAGCAGTAGAAGCGAAGTATAGAGAAATTGAAAAAACAGTAAAAGATTTAGAACAGGATCTAGAAGGCAATGAACTTCTACTAGATCAAGTGAGCTGGGAAACTATTGATATAGAATGGGAGAAACTGATTAAAGAAAAAGAGCAATGGATATTCGAAAATAATCAGGAACAGGCTTCTCGACTGGAGAAATTGTACAAAGAAAAGACATTTTACACAACGAGTATTCGTGAACTAACAGAAGCTATTTCTGCTGGAAATGAAGCTAAGATCGCTTTAAGAAGAGCGCTAAAGTCACTTGAAGGTGCCAAGGATTTCTCTACTTGGGATACTTTTTTTGGAGGTGGACTAATCGCTACTTCTTTAAAGCATAGTAAGCTTGACGAGTCGGAAGATGCTATTCATGCTGCTCAGCGTTCTCTACAAAGATTTCACACAGAACTGTTAGATATCCAGCAAATACAGGCTGACAACTTATCCGTTGGAAGAGACAGCTTTATTGCCTTTGCGGATTATGTATTCGATGATATTTTTTCTGCATGGTCCACTCATTCCAAAATTACTAATTCGATAGACCGTATTAGCGAGACCTTACTCGATTTAGGTACCATTTCTGATCAATTACAGAAGCGTCTTAAACTAGATACGGATAATCTAAATAATGGAGAAATAGAAATTGCTCAGATTATTGAACGGTGAATATGGATAGGTAGGAATTTATTTGTATAAATGCAAACACCTATCAATAGAAAAACTATGATGGAAATTGTATCTACCTGTCATTATTTCTTGGGAAATAATCTGACAATTAAATGGACTATTAGACAAAAATTTGCGTTTGCATCTATTGTCAGACGGTATAATTTTATTTAACAGGGGCTAATATAAGGAAAAGGTTAATTCAGGAGGAAACCAGATGTATGATCCGACTATTTTTGAAAACTTAAAAGTAGCATTTGAAAATCATGTGTATGATTTAGATAACATCGAACGAAAGATAGATATCAAAAATAGAGTAGATCAAATGGATCTTTCCATTATAGCTAGAACTTTTAAAATTGAATTTACTCTAGCTGACCAATCGGACATAACAGTGGAAATTATTTTAGACGCATCTCTAGAAGATCTAGCAGGAGAAATACTAGAAGTAGGAAAAACGAATATAGGTTGTACACTGGCGTTGAAATTCATCAAAAGCATTCAAAACCCTGACTTACAATGCGAAGAAATCGAACAAGCAATTAAGTACGTTTGGGAGGATGACATAGAGTTAACTCAAACACTAAGTTATGTTTTCGGAAAAGAGCTATCTAGTTATACTAACGCGATAGAAGTTAAGTTCACGCAGAAGATTAACGAAGATCAAATAAGCGATATTGGTATGTTTCTTGAACATGTATTAGAAACGTTGAACATTTTCAATAAAATATAAAAAATAATAAACAAAACACTAGCTTTTTGTTTGGATATGGTATATAGTTAAGACAATAATTAAATTGCTTAGATAGAAACAATGAATTCACATATTACTAAAAGTAATCGTGAGTATTCGGTAGCTTTTTGTAATATGTGAATTTTTTTATTCACCATAATGGAGGTTTTTTACATGACACAAGGTACAGTAAAATGGTTTAACGCAGAAAAAGGTTTTGGTTTTATCGAGGTTGAAGGTGGAAACGACGTATTCGCTCATTTCTCAGCAATCCAAGGCGACGGATTCAAATCTTTAGACGAAGGTCAAAAAGTTGAATTTGACGTTGAAGACGGTCAACGTGGACCACAAGCAGTTAACATTGTAAAACTTTAATTCCTCGGAATTAATTTAACATAGTTAGCAAAAAAGACATCCTTTCTGAGGATGTCTTTTTTTGTATTGAAAAATGGAAGAAGTTTATTATTCCTACTAAACCAGTATTATGCTGCCATCACCTCGATACGCTATGGTAAGTCGATACATTGTCGTACAGCTGAATTCAGATTTTATTGGATAAAAGTGATACTATTATACATAGATACTAGTAGATTGGGATGAACAAAAACATGAGCAATACACATATATTTTCAAAGCGTGAAGAAATAGCAAATGCAATTATTCATGGGATTGGGGCTATTTTTAGCATAGCCGCTCTTGTGATATTAATCGTATCCTCCGCTATACATGGAACAGCTTGGCATGTCGTAAGTTTTACGTTGTTTGGGTCGTCGATGGTCCTCTTATATTTGTCCTCCACACTAGTCCATGGTTTTCCAGCAGGACGTGTAAAAGATTTCTTTGAGATAATGGATCACTCGGCTATCTACTTTTTTATCGCCGGAACGTATACACCTTTTTTATTCCTTGCTATTAAAGGAGCATTGGGATGGACGTTGTTCGGTATCGTATGGGGTCTTGCGATTGCGGGAACTGTGTTTAAAGCCTTTTTTGTGAAACGATTCTTACATATGTCGACATTGTTATACGTAGTTATGGGTTGGTTAATGGTGTTTGGATGGAAACCGCTTCTGGAGAATGTATCTTCGCAAGGACTTACGCTGTTAGCTATAGGAGGCATCTTGTATACAGTAGGATCAGTATTTTATGTCTGGCGCGGCTTTACGTATCATCACGCCGTCTGGCATGTCTTTGTACTCGCAGCCTCGGTTCTGCATTTCTTTGCTGTCATGACATTGTTACCCTAAGTTAGAAGAACATCAGCAGATAAATGCTAGTAGAGAACAATAACTTGAAGTATGAATGAAGGAAAGGGTAGGTGGACTATGAAAGCTTATAAATTAACCTTAACATTTGAAGATATTGAACCACCTGTTTGGAGAAGCTTGATTTTGCCAGCAGGTGCCACATTCAACCGTTTACATGAAACAATTCAACGTGTTACGAACTTTAGAAGTGAAATGGAGCCCTACCATTACTTTGCAGTGGAAATAGATGATTTATTCATTACTAATAATGATAGTATTCTAGAGGAATACAAAGGGAAAAGGTTTCTAAATAGTCTAGTAAAGCAGTCAAATCGTATTAAATTGGACGACTATTTAGAAAAAAATGAGCAGTTTATATACAATTATGATTTTGGCGATGATTGGCGAATTCGTGTAAAACTGGATGAAATCGTCGAGGATTATTACTTTGGATATCCAACACTTCTCGATGGACAAGGAATGGCACCGCCAGAGGACGTGGGTGGACCACCTGGGTTTGAGGAGTTTTTAAAGGTATATTACGATTCAACACACCCAGATTATTTGTCGATGTTTAGCTGGGCTGAGAGTCAGGAGTTTCTACCATTAGATATTGCTCACGTGAACGAATCTTTAAAGTATGTTAAATATAAAAAAACGGAATGGGAAAATGTCAATCATCTAAATTACAATGTAATATCAGATAAATACCGTGCTTCCGATGTTATCGATATCGATGCAATTTCGAATAAGGATCTCATTATTCAGTATGCATTAGCTTGTGGAAATTTATATGGACTCTTAGAATATCCGAAGTTCCTGGAAATTTATAATACACAAAACCAAACGTCTCTAACTCACAAGGAATTGATGGTAATACTAAAGGAAAACTCTTATAGTAAGCGTCTACACCAAGGCTTTGTTTACTTTAATAATAGTGAGTTGGTCCATGAGGCGTTTGAATATGAGCCAAATATGGAAGGTTTTAGAGTTGGAGTGAGAGGTAAACCATACTACATCCCAGCAAAACAGGAGCTACTTCGCTATGTGACCGATGATTATGTTGAGAAGACAGTACATCAACGTAAATTGGCAAGTATGCTTAAGAAAGACTTTTTCCCTAATAATAATCAAGTGATAGAAGACGAAATGGATGAATTAATTGGCCAATTAAAAGTTAATGAAAATTTCCAAGAAGTGGTCAAAGCCTTTCTAGCTCGTTTTGAATTTAAAGATATGAAGCAGATCAATGAATACATGCAAGTACTGATGAAAATTGCGAATACTACTCGCCTTTGGGAAAACAGAGGCCATACACCTGATGAACTATTTCAAATGGAAGTCCATAACTTGGAGCCTCTTACTCCGTTACAAGTATTAGACGGTGGTAAAGTTGGTAGAAACGATCCATGTACATGTGGCAGTGGAAAGAAATATAAGAAGTGCTGTGGAAAGTAAATAGTAAAACGAAGAGCTATCGCATATCAATTCCGGTAGCTCTTTTTGTGGCTTTATAGCATAGATTCAATGGAACCAAGACTTCTAATCAGTCTTGGTTCTTTTCATTGTCTAATGAGCAAAGTATATACGTCTTGTCTAAAGTTTTTCAATAAATCACACAAAATTGTACAACATAATAATCGAAAGGTTATACAAACAGTTGACAAGTATTTTATATGATGTTATTTTTATTTCAACAAGTAATTCGAAATCAAGACTTTATTAGGAGGTAAAGAGAATGTACTATTTGAAAACGTATGTAATAACAATCATTGTATTTTTCTTAATAGATATTATATGGCTCGGTTTTATTTCTAAAAATTTATATCAAGAAAAAATAGGACATCTAATGAAAGTGGACGTAAATTGGGTTGCAGCTGGTCTTTTCTATCTAGTATTCATAGCAGGTTTACTATTCTTCGTCATTAATCCGGCACTTGCAAAAGATAGTTGGAAGTTTGCACTTTTTGCAGGTGCTTTCTTCGGAATGATTACTTACGCAACATACGACATGACGAATTTAGCAACATTAAAGGATTGGCCAATTCAAATTACCATTTTGGATATTGTTTGGGGCACTATATTATGTGGTCTAACTTCGATGATTACATTCTTCGTCATGAGCCGTTTCGGAGGTGCAGAAGGATGACAGTACTATATTTGAATAGCGAAAAACTCTATTTTGGATTTTTAGCTGGAGCGCGTGAAGTGATAAAGCAAAAAAATGATCTCAATAAAATAAACGTATTTCCAGTCGCAGATGGAGATACTGGGACGAATTTAGCATTTACGATGCATGCTATTATCGAAGAAGCGCAAGTACAAAATTCTGCTAAGAAAACGATGGAAACGATTGCCGATGCTGCTTTAGTTGGTGCTAGAGGGAATTCTGGTATAATCTTTGCACAATTTATTAACGGTTTGTACATGGGCTTAGAAGATAAGGAGGAAATTTCTATCAAGGGATTTTCTCACTCTGTGACAAACGCAGTATTATATGCACATAAAGCTATTTCGAATCCTGTAGAAGGCACGATGATTACTGTTATGCGAGATTGGGCAAATTCACTAGACCAATTAAAAGATCTAGCAACAGATTTTTCAGAAGTTTTTTCTAAATCGATGATTATAGCACTTCGATCATTAAAGGATACGCCAAACAAATTAAAGGTTTTAAAAGATGCTTCGGTTGTAGATTCGGGAGCAAAGGGATTTGTTCATTTCCTAGAAGGGTTTGGACACTTCATTCAAACGGGGAAAAGCAATGAATCGCAAAGTAAAATGGAGCAAAATATTATCCAAATTGAAAATGCTCATACTCATGATAGCCATGATCTAAGCCACAGATATTGCACAGAAGCACTTGTAAAAGGGAATAACTTAGATTTGGATCAGATTAGACTAACACTAAGTGACCTTGGGGATTCTTTAATCGTTGCGGGCAATGAAAACAAAATGCGTATTCACATTCACACAAATACACCTGCTGATTTGTTCCATCGTTTAAAAAACTTCGGACAAATTATCCAACAAAAAGCAGATGATATGCAAAGACAATACGAAGCGGGTCATGCGAGGAAGCATAAAATAGCACTTGTTACGGATTCTATCGCGGACATCCCAAAAGAATTAATGGACAAACATCAAATTCATATGATTCCCTTGAATCTTATCGTTGACGACAGCAATTATTTAGATAAATTAACCATAAGCCCAAATTATTTATATGAACTTATGAATCAGGCAAGTCAATATCCAACATCGTCTCAGCCGACGCGAAAGGCTGCAAGTGAATTCCTAAACTTTGTTTCTACCAATTATGATTCTATTATTGTCGTAACAGTATCCAAGCAAATGAGTGGCACATTCGAAACAATTACAACAGCTGCACAAGCGCTACAGAACGCTGGCAAAAAAATAGCAGTCATTGACTCCAAATCTAATTCAGCTGCACAAGGATTAATCGTGCTAAAAGCAGCAGAATTCATCGAAGAGGGTAAGTCATTTGAAGAAGTTGTATATCAAACAGAAAAAGCAGTGCAAAACACCAAGATATTTGTACATGTAAAAACTTTAAAATACATGGTTAGATCTGGTCGAATCAATAAAATAACAGGCTGGGCAGGAAAACTGCTGAATCTAAAGCCGGTCGTTTCTATAGATGAGGAAGGAAAAGGCATCATTATAAGAAAAGCATTGAGTAACAGCTCCAGTAAGAAAAAAATGGAGGCACTTGTAAAAGAAATAGCGCAAACAAAGAATATATCAAATTACTCCATCGTGCATGCAGATGCGGAAGAGCAAGCTGGAGAATATGCCAAGGTGTTTGCTTCGATAATTGGGAAAGAGCCTACTTATATCACTAATATTTCATCCATTGTTGCGATGAACGCAGGTGTAGGATGTGTGGCAATTGGGTTAACAACAGAGTAAAAGGGGATGAACTATTATGAACTTATATGTTGAAATACTACTAGTATTATTGGCATTTTTCTTTGTCGTATTTTTAATTGGGCAGGCCAAACAGAATAATGGTTTAGTAGATATTGCATGGGGATTAGGTTTTGTTATCGTAGGGATTTATAGCTTTTTTGCAAGTGAATTTCAAACAGAGCGTGCGGCAGTCATTACTATTTTAGTTGCCTTATGGGGACTTCGTTTAGCGTATTATTTGTTCCAAAGAAATTGGAGTAAGGATGAAGATTACCGATACGTGAATATGCGTAAACGTTGGGGTACGACTAATACGAAATACATTAAGATGTTTTTAAATGTTTATATTCTTCAGCTTGTCCTTCTATTTATCATTGCGCAGCCAATCATCACAGTTAACAAATCCTCCGAAATGGGATTAGGTTGGTTAGATTATATTGGTATAGCGATATGGATTATTGGATACATTTTCGAAGTAGTAGGGGACATACAGCTTAAAGCATTTATAAGCAAACCAAAAAACAAGGGCAGATTGATGAAGTACGGATTATGGAAATATACACGTCACCCAAATTACTTTGGAGAAGCAACTATGTGGTGGGGAATTTTCATCATTTCGTTATCCGTTCCAAATGGTTGGATAGGCTTTTATAGTCCACTAATCATTACATTACTTTTACTGTTTGTTTCGGGTGTTCCATTGCTCGAGAAAAAATACAAAAAGCATTCCGAATGGCCAGAATATGAAAGAGCAACTAGTAAGTTTGTGCCAATGCCACCTAAACAAGCATAAGCCTGTTTGTTGACGGACTATTCTGTATGTACCTTTTTATTCTCTGTTTGACACTTCAAATGTTATAATGATATTTATATGTTTAGAAGTTGAATTTAGAGAAGAGGATCGTTATGAATAAAAAATCTATATATGGATTAACATTACAACAACTAATAGAGTGGCTCGGTGAGCATGGTCACAAAAAGTCTAGAGCAATGCAGGTTTGGAATTGGCTATATAGAAAACGTGTCACGAATTTCAGAGACATGACAGATGTCCATGAAGAATGTATTCAATTATTGCAAGACCACTATACAATACAAACATTAACGGAACATATAAAGCAGGAAGCGGCCGATGGAACGATGAAGTTTTTGTTTAAGTTAGAGGATGGAAACTTAATCGAAACCGTTATGATGAGACATAAATATGGGATTTCGGTTTGTGTAACGACACAAGTAGGCTGTAACATAGGCTGTAGTTTCTGTGCAAGTGGATTACTGGCAAAAAGTCGTGATTTATCAAGTGGAGAAATCGTAGAACAGATTATGAATATCCAATTGCATCTCGATCAACTAGGACAAAAAGACATGGTAAGCCATATTGTCGTAATGGGAATTGGAGAGCCATTTGATAATTTTGCAAATCTATTAGACTTTTTAAATGTAGTTATCGAGCATAACGGGCTAGCAATAGCAGCTAGGAAAATAACTGTTTCAACGAGTGGTATTGTCAATAAAATCTATGAATTTACAGATACGAAGATTCCAGTAAATTTAGCGATATCCTTACATGCTCCCAACAACGAGCTACGCACGAGAATTATGAAAATAAATCGTGCAATGCCAATTGAAAAGCTAATGGAATCCCTAAAATATTATTTATCCAAAAACAATAGAAGAATTACAATTGAGTATATTTTACTGAAGGACGTAAATGATACAAAAGAGGTAGCGGAGGAGCTTGCCGATTTACTTCATGACATAAAAGACCAGCTTTACGTCAATTTGATCCCGTATAATCCTGTCGATGAACATAGCCAGTACCAAAGAAGTGAACAGGATGCAGTACTTTCTTTCTATGACATGCTTAAGAAAAGAGGCGTCAATTGCAAAATTCGCCAAGAACATGGAACAGACATTGATGCAGCTTGTGGCCAGTTGAGAAGCAAGCAGCTTAGAAAGGAAAAAGTGGGTTAATTAGCGTATTAACATTTATTGCAACTTGGAGTTTCCTTGAATTATACGCATGAATATTCTTGTTTAAACACTCAGATTAGATCTTTTAACTGAGTGTTTTTTCTATTTCATCTAGATGTAGAAGAGGAAACTATATCTTTGTTTGAAGAAAGATGGCATTTACTTCATGGAGAGCCATTTTAATGATACGATATTACTATAAAACTTAGTGGTAGGGGGAGATTCTGTGTTTTTGGATAAGCTGAAGAAAGAGCTACATACTAAGCAACCGCTTTTTATAGGAGAGGACACGGCGCTCCGCTTTGCTGTTTTAATACCACTTGTGCAAGTGGATGACGAATGGCATGTCCTATTCGAGGTGCGTTCATTAACGATGAGAAAGCAACCAGGGGATATTAGTTTTCCAGGTGGTCGAATTGATCCTACAGATGCATCTCCAATGGAAGCGGCCATACGAGAAACCCATGAAGAGCTAGGGGTCGATCCAGCATGCATCCAAGTCCTAAGCCAGATGAGTGCATATATTGCTTCTCCTTCATTTGTTGTCTATCCGTTTGTTGCAACAATTGACCATCACCAAATCGAAAACTTTAACAAAGAAGAGGTAGAAGCAGTATTTACTATCCCAGTCAGCTGGCTTTTAAGCCACGAGCCCTATATGCACACAGTTTCAGTCCAGCCGATGCCCCCTATGGATTTTCCGTACGACAAAATTTTTAACGGCGACAAATACCAATGGAGACCTCGGGCGATCGAAGAATGGTTTTACGAATATGATGAATATACGATATGGGGTTTGACAGCTAGAGTGTTGAAGCATTTTGTGGAGACGATAAAATAGTACCCAACAAAAAAACCGACTTCCCAAGGGGAAATCGGTTTTTCGGCATATCTATTCTTTACTAATGAAGCCAGCATCCTGTAGGAATTCTTTAGCGACAAGTTCAACCATCTGTCCTTCATTATCCACTTTGGCATTCATTTCTTGCATTGCTGACTCATCTATTTTACCTGCTAATTCTAGCAGTGCTTCCCCGATTTCAGGATACTGTTCTAATATTTCTGTGCGAACTAAAGGAAGAGCATGGTAAGGTGGGAAGTAACCTTTATCGTCTTCTAACACACGTAAGTCATACATTTGTAGCTGACCATCCGTTGTATAAGAGTTAATAACGTCTACTTCTTTAGCATTGATAGAGCGATACATGATCCCGTGATCCATTCCTTTTACATCCTTGAATTGAAGATTGTATTCTTTTTGAAACCCTGGTAAACCATCGGGACGATCGATAAATTCGAATACTGCACCTAGTATAAAATCATCTGAAACCTTCGCGAAGTCACTAAATGTTTTTACTCCAAGTGACTCAGCTTCTGCTTCGTCAAGTGCCAATGTATACGTATTGTTAAAACCAAAAGATTCAAGAGCGGTGATACCATCAGCTGAAACTAATTCTTTCGTTTTCGCTAACGTTTCATCAGCATTACCGGTAGTTTCTTGATAATAATTAATGACGATCGTGCCAGTATAATCTGGAATAACGTCAATTTTATCATTAAGCATAGCAGTCCACACGACATTAGATCCACCAAGATTTTCTTTATAGATCACATTAATACCTGTTTTTTCCTCAATTAGTTGTCCCATCAGATTAGATAAAATAATACTTTCCGTATTATTTCTAGATCCGATGATCAAGGCATCTTCTTCTTTGAATATACATCCAGACAATGTAGTAACTAACAGAAGTAGTGTTAAGCATTTAATAAACATTTTTTTCGTCATATGATCACCTTATTTTAACCCTTCCGGCGTCGTCCAACGTTCCAGATAAGTGAAGAATATCTCTAATACAATGGCTAACAATGCTGCTGGAATAGCACCAAGTAAGATTAACCCATCAATACCGCGAGTAATGCCAAGGAAGATGAAATCTCCAAGACCACCAGCGCCGATAAACGCTGCAAGTGTAGCAGTTCCGACGTTTATAACAGCTGCAGTACGTACACCCGCCATAATCATTGGAATTGCTAGAGGAAGTTCGACTTTTAACAGTACTTGAAGACTAGTCATCCCCATACCTTTCGCAGCTTCTACTGTAGCTTTGTTTACATCTTTAATACCTGTATAGGTGTTTCTGATAATTGGAAGAAGTGAATATAAAAATAGAGCAGCTATTGCTGTGTTTACACCAATACCGAAAATAGGGATCATGAAACCTAATAGTGCTAAACTCGGAATGGTTTGCATAATTCCAGCCCCGCCGAGCACTACTGTCGTGAGCTTTGGAACTCGTGTTATTAAGATTCCTAATCCAATTCCAAGTACAATTGCAATTATCATGGAAAAGAAAACTAATTGTATATGAACGGAAGTTGCTTCTATTACCTCTGACCAGCGCATTTCTGCTTGTTGCATAAATTGTTCCCATATATTTAAATTATTCATTTATACCCTCCAATTCTGTCCATTGACTGGACAAAGCAGTGAGTAATGTCCCACGAGTCACTATTCCAACTACTTTTTTTGCTTCATTTAATACAGGTATAACGCCGTATTTTACATTTGGCATCATCATAATTGCATCTTTAGCAGTTGCTGTTTCAGTTAGCGTGTGCTCAGGAACTCTCATAATTTCTTCTATTAACTGAATCGAGTTTACTTTTTTAATTAATTCATAGGCAGAAATTAGACCGATAAATTTTTCGTCATTTTCATCTACTATTATTAAGGATGTAATTTTTTGTTGGCGCATCATTAATAGTGCCTTTTCGGGAGTTAGAGCAAGCAGAGCGGTAACTACTTTTGTTGTCATGACACTAACGACAGGCATAAGCTCAGGATTTTGTATAATTCTGTCCTTACCGATAAATTCCTCCACAAAACTGGAAGCAGGTTCTTGTAGTATCTTCTCTGGGGTATCTATTTGAAGTAAATTTCCGTCTTTCATAATAGCGATACGATCACCAAGCTTTAAGGCTTCGTCCATATCATGTGTCACAAAAACAATTGTTTTCTTTAGTTTTCTTTGTAAAGAAATTAATTGATCTTGTAGTTGATCGCGGGTTATTGGATCTAATGCGCCAAAGGGTTCATCCATTAGAAGGATGCGGGGATTAGATGCTAGTGCTCTTGCCACACCGACACGCTGTTGTTGCCCACCTGAAAGTTCTTTAGGATAACGACTTCCGTAAATTTCTGGATCAAGGTCAACCATTATTAGTAACTCTTTCACCCGGGCTTTAATTTTTTCTTTGTCCCAACCTTTTAGTTCTGGAACAATTGCGATGTTTTTTTCGATAGTGTAGTGGGGGAAAAGTCCGATTTGTTGAATAACATATCCTATATTACGGCGTAGTTCGGAAGGATTTAACTTGGTAATATCATTTCCATCGATAGATATAGTCCCGTTAGTATGAGGTATCATTCGATTAATCATCTTCATGGTGGTTGATTTTCCTGAACCACTAGGTCCAATTAAAACTAGGAATTCACCCTCTGGAACTTCAAAATTAACGGAATCCACTGCTTTAAAACCATCCGTGTACACTTTGCTTACTTGTTCGAATTTAATCATATGTGCCTCCTTGGGTAATAGTTTCTTAAAAGTAAAATATTTACACTCTTTGTTGAATAAAAAAAGGACTACCTACATTTCCGAAATTGGAAAAGGGAGGTGTCTCTATGTCATTGCCAAGACATACAGCAAGTGTTTTATATAGTGATTTTATCAAAATGGTAACTACCTATGACGAGAGAAGTAAATAGCAATTGGTGCTGAACTTGTTATCAGCATAGAATGGATTCACGTGGAGTGTGAATAGAAAATTGATGGGAGAGAATCGTCTGGTTTTTTAAAATAAAATCGATAATATAAATATTTCCTACTTAAAGAATAACACTATTTTCCTAGTAAAGCAAAAGGTATTTCCAAATAGATACCATTTTCGTGTGAAACTGGGTCTAAGTTAAGGGAAATATACTACTGAAATATTATGAAAAGTATGAAGTTTAAATAAAGAAAACTATAGATTGAGTGGAATATGGAAGAAGAAAAATCCCGATGTTCGTTTCAAGTTTGTGTCAGGAACCAATGATATGTTATTAGAAAAACTATTACATTAACAGGTAGATGTAGCTTTTATTCGCAACTTATCGCATGATAATTTGCTAACACGCAAAGCATTAACAATGTACCATGAGCTTTTTGCCATACAGGGTAAAATATTAACTACTTGGGATACTTTGCGTAAGTTAGGTAAGATAAGAGGAACGATAAATTCTACGTGTTACAGTAAGAGGAGGTTCATCATTGAAAGTAACCGGTACAGTGCTAATGTTTATAGGTGCGGTGATGCTCGCTATTTTTATGTTCGCAGACTTAACAATGAATTTTGGCCTTTGGATTACAGGCTTCTTGATCAGCATGCTCGCTGCCATCTCAGGAACAGTGACGTTAATTATTTATTTAGCAAAAGGGATTAAATCAGATAAAGCTTCGAAAAACGATTTCAAATAAGAAGCAGCAAAAGAGAGAGTTGGAGTAAGTCACGTACTTACTCCAACTCTCTCTTTATTTTGGCAGCTGGAATAAATTTAATCTCAAATTGTAAAGTCAAAACGATTTTCCTTATGTAATTTCCCATCCTGGAAAGTTCGTTCGACAAAAGTGACATGATGATCTTTATCTATGAGTAAAACAGTCGACGAACGAGTGCCGTAGGTAGGACTTTTTATAAACAGAGGAGATAGTAATCTCTCCATCTCTAAACCAACACCGGTTTGAGGTAGATTCTCATCCTCCGCAATTGTTCGGTCTGAAATAATATCAAACAATGAATCGAGCTGTAGCTCACCTGGATTAGAGAGAACAATATCACCTAGCAGTTTCTTCCCTTTTGCAACCTTTGGCCAAGGTGTATTTAATGTGTGATTGCTTAAACTATGCGTGCCAGGAGAAATTTCATTCATTTCGTCCAATATATTATTATAGTGAAATAATTGACCCGCATCGCCAACAACTACGTTATAACCACCATAATCGCTTCTATTATTCCTAAGCTTTTGAATAAAGTCTAATGGAGCATCATCATTAGCTAAATAATCACGAACAATGTCCCCACGAGAAAAACGTCCAGTCTTTTCCATAGGATCACGATAATTCGTTAATGCCGCAAAACGCCCCTCTCTCGTCACACCTAGCCAAGTACCCATCTGCAACAAATCCCGTCCAGCTAAAATAGACGGATAATCCTCCCAAAAACTTGCAACTGCTGTAGGCCGTTCATAAAACTCATCCCGATTTGCCACAACAACCAATGGATAAACTGGATGACTTTGCAAATGAAAATTCACTAAACACATGATCAACTACCCCCTTTAAAAAGTTATAACCAATTTTCCCTTCATCATAACATGCCTAGATCGTGGATAAAAAATAGTTCGAAAAGTTGATGTGTTACCCGATGGTCAGAAAGAGGCCTATATTCCTCTGGTAAGTTTCTTTCTCTGCTTTTTATGTGGTTCTACTTCAAATGTTGGTGTGAAGAAAAATTTACTTCACATTTTAGTATCCCTGTATTAGAATCATTCATAATAGTTCGAATAAATGTTGATATTGTGGTTTTTATGTCTATTTTTAACACAGTGAGAGTAGGAGAGTCGATATGGGGATAAAAGTAGGGATTATTGGATGTGGATCTATTACTAAGCTTCGTCATGCACCAGAATATCTAGCAAATCCATTCGTGGATAAAATTGTTTTTTATGATCGAAATCCTGAACGTGCAGAGGCATTAGCGGTCATGTTTGATGGGACAGTCGAGCAAGATGTGGATAAATTATTAACAGATCGCACGATTGACGTTATTAGTGACTGTTCTTCGAATGAATCTCATCATCTATTTTCGACTAAAGCATTATTAAATGGGAAGCATGTTCTATGCGAAAAACCGATCTCTCTTACGATTGAACATGCAAAAGAAATACTCGATGCGCAAAAGCAGTCCGGAAAAAAGTTTATGGTAGATCACAATCAGCGATTTACTCGTGCGCATCAAAAGGCGAAAGAAATAATACAAAGAGAAGAACTTGGGAAAGTACTAACTTTTAGAACGACATTTGGACACGCGGGACCTGAACAATGGGGTATAAATAAAACTAACTCCACTTGGTTTTTCCGAAAGGAGCGTTCTGGTCTAGGTGTGGCTGGAGATTTAGGTATCCATAAAGTGGATTTGCTACATTATTTATTAGATGATGAGATTGAACTGGTAAGTGCCTTCCAAGGAACACTAGACAAAGTGAATGAAAACAATGAACCGATAGAAGTATGCGATAACATCGTATGTAGTTTAAAAACGAAAAAAGGTCGTTTAGGAACAGCTGCATTTTCTTGGACGTATTATGGAGAAGAGGATAACAGCACCATTATCTATTGCGAAAAAGGTATTGTGAAAATCTACCATAGTGATCAGCATCAATTAGAAGTGATTACAAAAGGTGGGGAGAAGGTACAATACCAACTAGAGAATATTCAAACGAATAATAACCAAACAAATAGTGGCGTGATCGATGCGTTTATCGAAAGCATTCGGCTAGATCAGACTCCGCTTGTTACGGGAGAAGATGCACTCTCTGCGCTAAAAGTTATTTTAGGTATTTTAGAAGCAGCTGAAACGAATATGGTTATAAGGGTATGAACAAGCACTAGTTACGTGCACCCAAAAATAAAATGAAGAAAAACCGATTCCCTTATGACGGAGAATCGGTTTTTTAAGTGTTGGAAAGTTATACGTAGTTATGCAATATATTTACCAAAACTTACCGCCCACTTTACGAAGGTAGCGATATTATTAAATTTAATAATGGTTGGATTATTTTGGATTTCAAGATATAATTAAATAGTCAAAAAGTAATTAATGATAAATTCGGAGTAGGCTAAAATACCCTAAAATTTTATGTTTTTCACCATTATTTGAAATACACTCGATCAAATACTATTTATAGAAATTGAAAATAATAGAATCTCGAATAATTTTGAAATTAGATGTCCAATGAGAATGGAGCGGTATGATGGCGAAAGAATTGCTAAGTAGTTTGCAGAAAGAAGTTACCCAGTTACGAGCGGAAGGGAAATACCAAGAAACAATCGAAAAAGCTAGCAAGTTGTTAGAGCTTGGGACATTAAATAATGACTATAAATCAATACTTATTGCTCACATCAATCAGGCTGCTTCTTATTATTCCATTGGAGAGATTGAAGATGCTTTTGTGAGTATGGAGCAATATGAAGAAATTACACAGGTTCATGGCGACGATGCGGATTATCTGCAATTATATAATATCTTGTTCTTGTTATATGAATTTAATAAACAATATGATCATGCGAAAGAAACACTGCTTAAAAGTATGCAGTTTGCGGAGCAATTAAAGAAATACAATATTTTGAGCAATGCCTATAGTAATTATAGTCATGTGTGCATCAAACAGGAAGACTATGAAAATGCATTGGACAATGCAAAAAAAGGGTTAGCTGCTGCCAAGCTACATGAGCCTAACACTCCTGTATTAGAAGTACGTGTAATGTTTAATATAGCTCATGCGTATATTTGTTTGGATCTGTTAGACGATGCAAAGCTAGTGATGGATGAAATGGAAAAGAAGAATGTGTTCGATTCATTTATACGAGAACGTGCACAGTTCCAACTGTTAAAAGGGGAATGGCTAAATAAGAAGGAAGCATATAGAGAATCTTTTCAAGCCTATTCAGCTGCAAAGGAAATTGTAGATACTTATCAGGATGTATATTTGCTAAAGACAATTCAAGAGAAGCGTTTAAAAACTAGTGAGACCATGGAGGACTTCCATTTATCTTATCAAGTTCAAAAAGAGTATATCAACCTGCTCAACATCATTAATGAGAGAGAAATTGCACAGAAAGCTATTAAATTAAATGTAAAACACCAATTATCCAAGATGCAGAAAAAAGCAGAACTGGATTATTTAACAGGGTTATTTAATCGAGGTTACTTGAGTGAGCTAGCAGCAAGCTGGCTCAATGCTGCAGAAGAAACAGAGACTCCAATTAGCTGTATTGCATTCGACTTAGATGGATTCAAGGCGGTTAATGATTTACACGGACACTTAGTAGGTGACAAAGTCATTTGTGAAGTTGGAAGCGTCTGTAAAAGCACATTAAGTCCTGGTTTCGTCATAGGTCGTTACGGTGGGGATGAATTTGTGATCATTGGCAGAAACTCTTTAGAAGAAACAGTGAAGCTTGCGAATGTATTGAAAGAAACTATTTCGGGTATGAAATTGGTGGAAAATGAGCAATGCATAAAAGTAGCAGCTAGTTTTGGAATTTCTTCCACAGAAGATGATTCACTTCATTCCTTTGATGAGCTTTTCCATTTGGCTGATATGCGTCTTTATAATGCAAAACAAAATGGCAAGAACCAGGTATATGCTGGTAGTATAGCTTAAATAACGTTAAGTACAAAATTTATTCCTCTACTTACAGGCTCCCTTTTAACAGAAAGGGGGCTTGTTTTTTTGTTAATAAATATAAGAAAGTTTAAGCGTAATGAAACAAACTAATACTGATGGAAAACAATAGAGACAGGAGATACACAGCGTGAAAGAATTCAAAGTAACTTACTTTTTTGATGAAGAACATTATATTAGAAGGTTCATCTATGTAGAGTCTCAAGAAAAAGCGGAAGAGCTAATTCGAAAAGAGCGCGATGGATATATTTCGTTTACAGACAGCAGAGGAATTTACCACGAACTGAATACTAATGGTGTTAGGGTGACTCAAATATCGGAATATCACAGAAATGATAAAACGAAAAAAGCATCTGGTAAAAGCTAAAATTTTTTCGTTTGAAATTAATTCGTTATAATCAGAACCTGGTATCCATTAAAAGATCTATTTTAGATTATCTAAAGCCAAATTCTTTTGGTATTAGGTAGTCTATTTTTTGTGACCCAGTTGTTCTGAAAGTATTAAATCTAATTGTTGGAATAACGTTAGTAATCTCTGGAATACGCGCAGCGTGGGGACAAACTTATGACCAAAATTCGAGTCCTAGTGTAAAGTAATTCAGAATAGTTTCTAAGTTTTTTGAGAACGTGGACACTCTTACTGTTTTTATTGGTTAACACCCTATATTAATAAACATACATTAGAAGTAACCCTAGGATAATTACACGGAAGGAGAAGATGCTTTGGATAAATCATTACTCAATTCCCTTAGAAAAGGCGGATTTATACTCTATACAAAACATGGGGAAGCGACTGTTGGAAGCGATTTACCCTATTTAAACTTTCAAGACTGTTTAACCCAAAGAAACCTTTCAGAAATGGGACGGAGGCAGGCTATTTATTATGGAGAAATGCTTCAATACTTACAAATACCGATTGAATCCCCTGTTTCCGCAAGTCCTTTTTGTAGGGCTATAGAAACAGCACAGTTGGCATTTGGAAGTGGCAATGTTCGAGTAAATCCTTTTTGGTTTGAGGTATATAGGTTGAGTGACAATTTGCCCAATAGAGATAGGCAAAGCATATTAAATAATCTTACGTCTATTTTAGAGACCATTCCAGAAGAGGGAAAAAACAAGGTTATCATTGCTCACAGTTTCCCAGCAGGTGTTGGTTTAGGTCAATTATCCGACATGGAGGCCGTTATTATAAAGCCTAGAGGGGCAGGAAATGGTTATGAAGTAGTTAGTCAATTATCTTTAGCAGATTTGAGTACATTAGAGTAATCCAAATGATTAAAAAGGACACGACAGTTCAGATTGAACTGTCGTGTCCTTTTTGTAAAGATAAGAAAGTATATAAAAATACAGCATGAACACCAGTTTTACAGGGCTTTTAAGAATGATTGATACTACTGGTTTGCGTTTCAGTGGAGTACAAAGGCTAAGAGCGCCACGTCTTAAAAGGAAGGCAATCTAAGTTCGCCGCTTCCTGCGGCAACGATTGCATAACCCACATCCTGTGGGCCTCAACGCCTTTGTGACCAAGCCTCCGTGGCAGCGAACGAAATTGCATCTTCGTGAGCCTCTACTATGAATAGGAGAGTTTCATATCTCTAGTTACCCCAAAAATGAACTAACCCGTTTCTAAAAGTTGTAGAAGGGCGACGGACAGTTAATAGCCATAAGATTACCGAGAAAAAAAGATGCTGGTCGTGACTTCAGTCACGACCGGCATCTTTTAAAAATCAAACGGTAATTATATAGCAATAAGTCTGTCCAAAGCCCTTCGAAAACAGTAGAAACAGGTTTAGATCCTAGAGGATCGTGCGTTTTTTTTGGCCGGTTTTTCTTATTATCTATTTACTTCATAATGCAACCCAGCAAATTGATTAAAACGTTGGACGCTCTTTAACGTAAGCTCTGTTTCAAATTCGACTTCTTGAAACAAAGGGATTCCTTTCCCGATTATCACAGGGGACACGGTAATAATCAGTTCATCTACTAATTTTTCTTTGATAAATGAGTGGATTAAATCTCCGCCGCCCATTACCCAAATATTTTTACCTTCTTTGTTTTTTAATAAATTCGTAAAGTCGACTACATCTCCACTGAAGAATTTGACGTTCTCATTATCTTGATTGACGGTTCTGGAGAAAACATAGCATTCCTTCCCCTCATAAGGGAAGCTTTCCAATTCTTGTTCCAAAAGCCAGTCATAAGTGCGTCTACCCATAATTACCGTATCTACTGTCTCATAGAAGTCAGAATATCCATTATCTCCTTCTCCATCTACCTTAAACAACCACTCCAGAGAGTCATCCTCTGTAGCGATATACCCATCTAAGCTTGTAGCAATGAACAATACGAGTTTTCGATGATTTATCATAAGTTCCTCCTATGTTTAACTAATATGTAAATTTCTCAAGACCATCATAAAGGTCGTATATAGGATAAGAGAATTTCTTTTAATACGCGTTGTTGGATAAGTGGATCTATATCTTCCTCCAAAAAGGAAATAGGTGCTTTTAGTACGACATTATTTACGAAACTACCAAAAGTATTAATGATAGTTATAAGGGTTTCTTTGATGCGTAGATCCGTTCTAATGGATCCATCCGTTTTCCCGTCTTCTATTATTGAAATAAGACTATTATTAATTTTTTTCTGAATCTCGATATAATCTTCAATGTCTGGTAATGATTCTTTTTTAAAAGAGGCATAGCTTACAAAAGCTTCTCTAAACTTGGAGGAGTTACTCTCATCTGGATCTTCGAGCAAGTAAGTTAACACATCCTCCAACCGTGCGTATGCAGTCTTAGGTGCGGAGGCGATCTGTTCAAATGCAGGCAGTATTCTTTCAAGGTTTTTAATAGCAACTGCTACAATTAGTTTATCTTTTTTAGGGAAGTACCGAAAAACCGTGGCGATTCCGATTTCTGCTTCATTGGCTATATCTTGCATTTGGACGCTATCTAATCCTAGTTCAAGAAATAAGCGCTCAGCTGCGGAGATGATATGTTGATACCGTGTAGATTTATTTTTTTCCCGAACACTTAGTGGCATTGGATAACCTCCTTTATTTTTATATTATACATCGTTTAAGTTTGCATCTGCTCATTTTCAGGAGTAAAATAAGTGATAGTTAAACTATCAAAATAAAATCATGAGGTGAATAAAAATGAGATTAGCAGGCAAAGTAGCAGTAATTACAGGAGCAGGAAGCGGAATGGGAGAAGCGGAAGCACTAATGTTCGCAAGAGAAGGTGCGAAGGTTGTCGCAACAGATATCAACTTTGAAGCTACAGAAGCAGTAGTAGCACAGATTAAAGAAGCTGGCGGAGAAGCGATTGCTATCAAACATAATGTGGCTTCAAAAGAAGACTGGGAAAACGTTTATAACAAAACAATAGAGACATTTGGCAAATTAGATATTTTAGTAAACAATGCAGGAATCTCATTAGCTAAGGATTTCATGGAACAGACAGAAGAAGATTGGGCGCGGACATATGCCATCAATATCAACGGTACGATGCTTGGTATGCAGCTAGCGATTCCTTTAATGGAGAAAAATGAAGGTGGTTCGATCGTGAACATTTCTTCCATCTCTGCATTAACTGGGATGGCTGGAGCGGGGGCTTACACAGCCTCAAAAGGTGCTGTTCGTTCCATCACAAAAGCAGCAGCTGTCGACTATGGTAAGAAAAATATCCGTGTTAACTCCGTACACCCAGGCTATATCGTCACTCCAATGAGTGCACCGCATATGGAACACCCAGATTACAAGAACTATTTCTTGTCTCAAATTGCCCTACCAAACCTTGGAAAAGCAGAAGAAGTGGCAACAGCAGTATTGTTCTTAGCATCAGACGAAGCAAATCATATCACAGGTATCGAGTTACCGGTAGATGGCGGAGTTACAGCGAAATAATAAGAGAAAAGAGCATGTGAGAGTGATGATTGAACTGAGCCCTATAAAGTAGACAACTTAATAAAAAGAGAGTTTGTAGTTTAGACTGCGATGAGATGGTTTCGGTATGCTTCCGGAGCCATCTTTTTTAAATCCCATTGCTTTCGTTCTGAGTTGTAATAATCTATATAATTTCC
>NZ_JAIZDB010000036.1 GCF_029533155.1 Psychrobacillus antarcticus
TTTTTTTTTGGAAAAAAAATAATGGAGCCAAATTTAACCCAAACGCTCATCACAAAGATGCATACTTTAAAAAGAGTGTATTATAGAATGAGGAGTGAAGTTGATTGGTTTTACCATATGGAAATGAATGGCGAGAAGAAAGTCCGAATCATCATCATCAAGGCTATCCTAGGTATCCACATTATCCGCAGCATACACATTATCCATATTACCCGTTTTACCCATATTACCCGCAGCATCCACATTACCCGCATTACCAACCGTACCCATATTACCCAATGAATCAGGGATATGGCTATCCATGGTCTCATGGGAATTATGGTAGTCATGGACACGGTCACTCACAACATTAATCACGTAATTAGTTCCTTCTAATAGAAATGCCACTGCTCATATTTAAGTTGATTGCGTTTTGATATTGGATAACAAACAAGCCTCCAAGCTTGGAATATGAGTTCGATCCTCGCCGAAGGAATATAAAAAGCTGAGAAACACTCTTAACATAATAGGCACTGACCTAAACAAATGAGACAAATAAAAACACCTTTCGTTGAAAAACGGGTATACAATACCTAAATTCAATGCGGAGGTGTATTTTTTATGGTGACAAGAATCAGTTATCCTGTAGAAGTAAAGATGAAGGCTATTGAAATGCGATTGGCTAAGGTACCTGTAAAAGAAGTAATGGAAGAATTAAATATTCGAAACTATACGCAGTTGAAAACATGGATGAGATGGTATCGAAATGGAGAAATCCACCGGCTCCATCAACCAGTTGGTAAACAATATACCTTCGGTAAAGGACCAGAATATGAAAGTGAGACAGCCAAACTACAGGCAGAGAATAGGTATTTGAAACAGCAGATTGAAGTCTTAAAAAAGTACGAGGAATTGGAAAGGAAGTGGCGCCAAAAGTAGTCATTCAATTAGTCGAAGAATTAAAGGATATTATGCCAATTGGAGAGATTTGTCGTCATCTAGGTGTAGGTCGCTCATCCTACTATTGTTGGAGAAAGAATGCGGATCAATCCACACAAAAGGAGATTCGAGATCAGCAGATTGGCGATTTGTGCAAACAGCATAAGTTCCGATATGGTTATCGAAAAATTGCCGCTCTGTACCCAGGAGTTTGTATGAAGACTGTGCAGAGTATCATGCAAAAATATGGTTGGCAATGTCGAGTGAAGGTGAAGAAACGCAAGCGTACGGGACAGCCGGCATACGTTGCACAGAATTTATTGGCACGGGATTTTTCAGCATCTAAACCCTTGGAGAAGCTAGTAACGGATATTACGTACTTGCCTTATGGCCAATCCATGTTGTATCTTTCTAGTATTCTCGATGTCTACAATGGGGAAATTGTGGCGCAAACTATCGGTTTTAAACAAGATACCAATTTCATTTTGGACACGCTCCATCAATTGCCTGAGCTACCAGAAGGGTGTATTCTGCATAGTGACCAAGGTTCCGTTTATAAATCCTATGCTTATCAAAAAGCAGTCAAAGAAAAAGGAATTACCATGAGCATGTCCCGCAAAGGCACGCCAGCTGATAATTCCCCAATCGAAACGTTTCATTCCACGCTAAAGTCTGAAACGTTCTACCTCGACGGTATCTATCGCACAACGAATGCACGTGTGATACAAATCGTCGAAGAATACATTACTTATTATAACAATATCCGTATTCAAACGAAACTAAACAACCAATCGCCGGTTCATTACCGTCAATTGGCTGCATGATAGGGTGTTTTATTCCTGTCTCAAAAACGTTAGTCAGTGCCATATGTTTAGGGTGTTTTTTTGTTTTCTTTATTTCTTCTATCGTACGATACCGCATACGCCTCATGTCTAAAATGAAGAATTGGATCATCTGTTAACTCGATGCCTTTTCCAACAATAGTAGGGTCGAACAAGAGGCTTTCTGTTGGAAATATTTTATTCGTTATAGTAAGTTGACCTACTGAAACTTTTTGTCTGTCGGCAGGCCACACGTCGGTAGGATCATCTGTAAGATCGGTGTCCTCTGCTAATCGAATATATAATTCGAATGAGCTAACCCCTTTTTCGAGCCTTTTATCTAAATCCTCGCTCAAGTAATTGCTAGACAAATTAATGCTGCTAAAGATTGAAGGTGACTTATCCTCCTTCAATGGATGCCATTCGTATTTTATAGCTTGCCGCTTCCTTTCAGCATTTACGAAATAGAAAGCATGTATAGGGTAGTAATTTAAAGCTGCGTAACTTATAGGTGGTTGTTTTAGCTGTTCTTTTAGTGCGAGTAATGTGTTTTTTTGTTCCGGGAAGGTAGTGAGCAGTTGTGCAATACCTAGCCCTAAATCAATTGAATGTATGCCAGTTTTATGCGAGCCTAAAATCTTTAGCATTTCAACAAAGGTTTTTGGATCTTTCGTTATGAACATTGGGACGGTTGTACACACTTGGTGACTAGTAGATCCGTCAGGTTGATGAAAATGGATCGACATTCCTTTAGCGGGAGATAGGAAATCCGCGGCAGAAGGATCCGGTGGGCTATTAGAAAAACGGACTGTAGCAGGCACTGGTACTTGCTGTAGATGGGCTGCTATCGTATACGGAATTGCATTTCCATTTGGAGTAAAAGTAGCTTCATAAAATTCTCCTTTTGCATGAGCGCGACGATAACCAGGAAATTTCCCTTGAATTTGTTCTAATGCATGCACAGCATCTTGTGGTAGTGAATTACTCATCAAAATCACCTCGGTTTTTAGAATGAAAAGATAGATTACATTTTTATTATCATTCCCATTGTACAAATTCACTAAACAAGGACGCTGCCAAAATTTCAATATTCTTATAACCCTATCGTGCGCTTACTTGCGGAGCTGGATGGTTTACCGGCGGAGCAGAATGCTTTACTTGCTCTTAGTAACGATTTACTTGCGATCTTTTTTCATATACTGGCGTTCAATCGTTGTTTACTTGCGGAACGGAAAATTCATCCAATTTATTTGCATTCCTTAAGGTTTTGAAACTTAATGGACCTTATTCCGTAAATAATAATAGGTTTTGTATTTTCGATTTAAAGGTACAATAATACTATAATTAATAAAGAGGTGAGCGCGATGAAAAAATTACTAGTACCAATTATTATAATGATCGTAATTATTGCTATTATTGCAGGCATATTTATGACAAGCTATAACGGATTTGTAGACAAAGAAGAAAACGTAAATAATGCGTATGCGCAAGTGGAGAACCAATTGCAACGAAGAATGGATTTAATACCAAACTTAGTTAATACAGTGAAAGGTTTTGCAGCACATGAACAAGAGGTGCTTGGGAATATCGCGGATGCAAGGTCTAAATTGGCTGGAGCGGGATCACCCGCGGAACAAGCAGAGGCGAATGATGAATTATCAGGAGCTTTGAGCCGGTTATTAGTTGTTGTAGAGAATTATCCAGACCTTAAGGCAGATGCAAACTTTAGACAATTGATGGATGAGCTAGCTGGGACAGAAAATAGACTTTCTGTAGCAAGACAAGATTATAATACAGTTGTTGCGGATTACAATAAAAAGGTAAAACGTATGCCAGGAAGTATAGTAGCGTCTATGTTTGGCTTTGATGAGAAGGAATACTTCAAAGCAGCTGAAGGGGCAAAAGAAGCACCAGTAGTCGATTTTGAAGGAGCTGGAGAGTAATGAAGAAAAGTGCACGTGCCATCTCACTTGCGCTACTAATGACTCTACTATTCCCGTTCATAACGCACGCTAAATCTAATTATCCAGATGCAATTCCAGGAGAGCTATATGTCCAGGATTTCTATGATGTTCTTTCAGAAGAACAGGAGCAGGAAATTGAAGTGCTTGGACAAAACTTAGAAAATGCTACTGGTGCACAAATTGTTGTGATGACTGTCGAGTCCCTGGAAGGGCAGGATGTTGCAACATATGCGGTAGATGTGATGCGTGGATATGGAATTGGGGATAAAGAGAAGGATAATGGCGTCCTATTTATCCTGGAGATGGACCCTAACAAAGTCGGTGGTCGTGATGTTTATATTGGCGTCGGCTATGGTTTAGAGGGTGCTTTACCTGATGGAAAAGTTGGGAGAATATTAGATGAATACACATACCCATTTTTAGAGCAAGGGGATGCACCGGGGGCTATACTTTCAACTTATAAGCTTTTATATAATCAGGTTGCTACAGAATATGGTTGGGATGGTGAGTTGGCAACTCCACAGGAACCTTCTCCTCTTGCAGGTCCTATAGATGGTGGAATTTCTTTACCAAAGATTATCGTAGGCATAGTAGTTATTTATTTAATTATGAAGATGATGTCTGGAGGCGGTGGTGGTACCGGTTCGGGTAGAAGGCGTAATAGCACTAGAATGTTTGGTCCCGGAAGCTTCGGTGGTGGTTTAGGCGGAGGCGGAAGAAGTTCTGGTGGTGGCTTCGGAGGTTTTGGCGGCGGTAGCTCAGGTGGTGGAGGAGCAGGTCGCAAGTGGTAAATAGTAAATGAGAAAACATCCTAAATAGGGTGTTTTCTCATTTAAAATAGTATAGAAGCGGGAAATGGGTGATTTAGAATGAAACTAATAGAGATTAATAAGGATAATTGGTTGCGAACGGTTCTTTTGACTACTAATGAAGATGGGAAGGCGACCGTAGTAGAAAAATTTGTAGCCTCGAATGCGCTGTCTATTGTGCAATCGATTTACGAGACTGGTTGGACTGTTAGAGGCGTCGAAGTAGATGACAAGATTATAGGCTTCACGATGTATGGATTAGATGAAGATACTAAGAATTACTGGATATGCCGATTAATGATTGATTATACCTGTCAGGGGAAAGGCTACGGTAAAGAGGTTGTTCAGTTAATCTTAGACGAACTGAAACAGTTGGATGATTGTGAAACAATTTATCTATCAACAGAGCCGGACAATGAAGTAGCCATAAAACTATACGAAAGCGTCGGATTCCGAAAAACAGGCAATATCAATGAAGGGGAAGAAGAGTTTATATTGAAATTATGAGTAGATGAAGTTATTTAAGAGTGTAAATAAATTTGATAAAAAAACCAACAATTAGTTGGTTTTTTATTAATTTTCAGCGAATTCATCTAGCATCGCTTTAATTTTTTGATATATCTCAACATGAGGTTCTGTGGAGATGTCACCAAGAATTCCAAAATCATCACCTGGAGCGAACATCAGAACACCATCTACGTACAATGTAATAGTATACAATGTAGTTCTTAGATCAGTCTTGTTTGTTAGGTAAATATGATAATTATCCATTTCAGGAAGAGCTTTGGCCCTCTCGCCGCTTTCTTGCTCCGTTACTTCTTTTATAGGAAGATGTTCAAAGTTTTTCAAAATAGAATTTATTTTATTTTCATCAGAGGTACATCCAGATTTAAATTTTACTTTATCGTCTTGATCAGCCATACGACCATTGAAACAAATCGTATCGAAGGAAACATCAATAAACGGTGTTTTTACTTCCACATCATCTTCGACATATCCGTTAAAATTCTCTATTTTCTCACGAAGTTCTAAGCCTCCACCATCTTTAAGTCCATTATAGCTCCCGATTTTTCCAGGCTCTGATGTGGAAAAGATAAATTCTTCTCTTACTGTATGGGAAATTTTCTGTCCTTGGCTATTTGTTAAGGACACCTCTATGATAGGTCGATAGATATTGGGATGAGCTTTTTCTTGTACAATTTCGACATTTTCTAAACGCATTTCTATATTATTATCTATAAGATAATGATTGTATTTTAACACCAAATTCTCCGAAATCGAGTGTGTCAGCATATTCTCTGTAAAATATTCACCAAACGTAGTTTGATAATAATTCAAGAAGTCTTTGTTTTCCTTTGATTCCAAAAGTTGATTGTACTCCTCTTGGTTTTTCGTTTCCGTTGCGCTTTGTAAATTCCACCACTCGTTTAATAAGCGATTGATCTCCATATCAGGTCCATTATATTCTCTCTCTAATACAGCTTTTATGACTGCCTCATTTTTATTGGAATGAGCCGATTGCTCTGTCTCTAAGGGATTTATATAAGTAATGAGTAGAAACGAAGCAATAGCTATTATTGCTAATGAAATAAATACGGGAAAAATATTGCGTTTTTTCTTTGTTTCTATACGATCCTTTAAGGCTAGCCATGTATTACGCTTTGCTGCTTCTGAACGTTCCGCATCTTTCATTTTCCCAAAAAGTTCATTAAATTCTTTTGATGGATCCATTTGTATGACCTCCTTCTTTGTGAAACTCCTTTTTAAGCGCTACGAGTGCACGAGTCATTTTCATCTTTACTTTTGCTTCAGTCCATCTAAGAATATAGGCAGTTTCTTGAATAGAACATTCTTGTATCTTTCGCAGAACTAGGACCTCTTGATAGTCTTTTTTCAGTTTACTTAAGGAGTCATACATTTTAGCAAGCTGTTCCTTTTGTTCAAATAGACTCTCTGGGGATAGTGACTTTGTTTCTATATCGTGCCCTTTCTCGAAAGTGAAAAATTGTACGATCTTTTTCCTTCGAAAATAATCGTAGGTGACATTACGTGCTATTTTTAATAGCCAGGTGGTTGTTGAAGCCTGCTCATTAAAAGATTTTAGACCTTTATATGCTTTATAAAATGTTTCTTGTGTAAGATCCTCGGCACACTCTTTCTGACGGACAAGAAAGTAAATATAGCTATAAACTCTATCGCTGTGCTCTTTGTAAAGCTGTTCCATTTCCATCTTCTGACCTCCCCTTATTGCTATAGACGAACGGTTAAATAAAAAGTATCGCTTTTATTTTAACCTTTTTAGCGATTAACAACTTCAAAAAGATTATAATAAATAAAGCAAACGACTTATGAGAGGATGATATAAATGATTATTCATTTCTACACTAAACCGGGCTGTCATCTATGTGAGGATGCAAGGCTTATGCTGAAGCTTGTAAGAGAAGATGTTGCATTTGATATACATGAAGTAAATATTGAAGAAGATGATACTCTGCATGAAAAATATATGCTGATGATTCCGGTCATCGAATTGGAAGATAAAATTATACAATATGGGCAAGTAGATTACGTCACAATTTTGGAAGCATTGCTTTAATCGCAAGATACTCCGGCAGAATCGCAAATGAGTCGTCCCAAATCGCAAGATAGGGATGCTTAATCGTAACAACCAAACCCAGAATCGCAAGGTAAGATTTTTGAAATAATTTTGTTCACAAAAATCTCTCATATTCTTGCAATAGGGCATATAATATTGTAAGCTTAATTTAGAAATTATTTTTTTTAATTGATTGGGACAAAAAAGTAGGTAGTGGGACAAAAACGTCACATTAAGTTGGGATGCGAAAAATGAATTCGTTATTACAAGCTCAATTAAAGCTTTTGCCTGAGATGAGCATCTTGTTACAAAAAAGGTATCGAATACTCCAAACGATTCAATTGTCTCCAGGGTACGGTCGACGAGTAATTGGAGACCTTCTAGGATTATCAGAAAGAGAAACAAGAAAAGAATTAGACTTTTTACGCAATCAAGGATTTATCGAAATATCCAGAGATGGGGCAAGTATAACCTCTAGTGGAAATGATTTATTGATGGAGCTTAAAGAAGTTGTACGAGAATGGTCTGGTAGATTGGAACTCGAACGAACACTTGCGAGTTATTTAAATATAAAAGAAGTGATAATTGTTCCGGGAGATGTAGATACTAATTCAAATACTGCATTGCTTCAGTCACAAGAAGCAGCTAAATATTTGGAAAGCATTTTATCGGATGAGTCAATAATTGCTGTTACTGGTGGAACAACGATTGCTTCCATTTCAAATTACGTTAACCAAACGGATAAGTGGAAACGACTTTTATTTATAGCTGCAAGAGGTGGAGTAGGTAAGGATGTTAGGTTTCAAGCCAATACAATAGCCTCCCTATTTGCCAATAAAATGAGTGGTTCTTATCGAACGTTATATATGCCTGATAGTTTGAGTGAGGAAGCATACTCTGCGATGAAAAATGAGCCATTTATAAAAGAAATGATGGATTTCTATGAGCGAACTAATATTATCATTCACGGTATTGGGGATGCACTGGAGATGGCTAGCCGAAGAAATTCAAGTTTAGAAGAAATGCAACGCTTGAAAGAAATTGGTGCAGTTAGTGAAGCCTTTGGATATTACTTTAATAACCAAGGGGAAGCAGTACACAGAATTCGCACGATTGGGGTTCAACTAAAACAATTAGTAAATATGGAGCATCTTCTAGCTGTAGCTGGAGGCACTAAAAAAGCTAATGCTCTTTTATCATATTTTAAACAAGCACCAGCTCAAACGGTTTTAGTAACCGATGAAGGTGCAGCACAAGAAATGATGAAAATAATGGAACAAAACAACTAGGAGGAATTTAAAATGACAGTAAAATTAGCGATTAATGGTTTTGGACGTATTGGACGTAAAGTATTCAGAGAAGCTTTAGAACAAAAAGACTTAGAAGTAGTAGCAATCAATGATTTAACAGATGCGGCGATGCTAGCTCATTTATTGAAATATGATTCTGTTCATGGAATTTTCAATGCAGACGTTTCTTCTGAAGGAGATTACCTTATTGTAAACGGTAAAAACATTCGTGTGTTCGCTGAAAAGGATCCTTCCGCATTACCTTGGAAAGAGCAACAAGTAGATATCGTAATTGAATGTACAGGGATTTTCAGCACAATTGAAAAAGCTGGTAAGCATATCGAAGCCGGTGCTAAAAAAGTTATCCTTTCTGCTCCAGCAAAAGATAATATGCCTACATTTGTGATGGGTGTTAATGCGGATCAATACAATCCTGCAACAGACCACGTAGTATCAAATGCATCATGTACTACTAACTGTTTAGCGCCAGTAGCAAAAGTATTACAAGATCAATTCGGTATTAAACGTGGAATGATGACAACTATTCACTCTTATACAAATGACCAACGCATTCTAGACTTGCCGCATAGCGATTACCGTCGTGCACGTGCAGCAGCAGAATCTATGATACCTACAACAACAGGAGCAGCTGCAGCAGTAGCTAAAGTTCTTCCAGTGTTGAAAGGGAAATTAGATGGTATGGCAGTTCGTGTACCAACTCCAAACGTTTCCATTGTTGACTTTGTTGCTGAATTAGACAAAAACGTTACAGTAGAAGAGTTGAATGCAGCACTTAAAAAAGCGTCTGAAAACGAATTAAAAGGAATTATGGATTATAACGAAATTCCATTAGTTTCTAGAGACTATAACGGAAATACAGCTTCATCTACAGTAGATGGTCTTTCTACAATGGTACTTGGAGATAATTTAGTAAAAGTATTAGCATGGTATGACAACGAATCAGGATATTCAGCTCGTTGTATCGACCTAGCATTACTTATGGCTAGTAAAGGACTATAAGGTTTTCGTATTTGACTACGAAAAACACATAAGTTGAATGTGATTTTACGTGGCAAATCGATAGTATTACCTCTATAATGAAAGAGGGTAAAGGAGCCAGGGATTACCCCTAGCTCCTTTTTTTAGCAGAATATCTGTCTAGCTCCGGCACCTAGCACCTCGAGACGTTTCAGAATGACGGATAAAGGCAAAAGACGCCTTTACCGTCATTCTTCCAACGCTTCTCAGTGCTTGAATAGGCGCCTGCGCTTTTCAAAAAATAAGGAGGCTTATCTCATGAAGGTAAAACAAACAATGAGCGATGTGGCTTTACAAGGAAAACGTGTGTTTTGTCGTGTAGACTTCAACGTGCCAATGGAAGATGGGACTATTACGGATGATACAAGAATTCGTGCAGCACTACCAACGATCAATTATTTAATCGAACAGGGTGCGAAAGTGATTCTAGCAAGCCATATGGGACGACCTAAAGGTGAAGTGAAGGAAGATTTACGTTTGACTAAGGTTGGAGAGCATTTAGCAAAACTTTTGGATAAGCCAGTAAAAAAATTAGAGGAATCCATCGGAGAATCTGTAGAGCATACAGTTTCAGAAATGAAAGACGGAGACATTGTTCTATTGGAAAATGTCCGTTTCCATGCCGGTGAGGAAAAAAATGATGCAGAGCTTGCAAAATCCTTTGCAAAGCTTGCAGATGTCTTTGTAAATGATGCATTTGGTGCTGCGCATCGTGCACATGCTACGACAGAAGGTATCGCAAAACTACTTCCAGCTGTGTCAGGGCTTTTAATGCAAAAAGAGTTAGATGTATTAGGCAAAGCGTTAGCGGAGCCAGAGCGTCCATTTACTGCCATTATCGGTGGGGCAAAAGTAAAGGATAAAATCGGTGTGATCGATCATTTATTAGACAAAGTAGATAATATTATCATAGGTGGTGGCTTGTCGTATACATTTACGAAGGCGCAAGGCCATGAGATTGGAACATCTCTACTAGAAGAAGATAAAATCGAACTTGCGAGAGGCTTTATTGAAAAAGCAAAGGAAAAAGGTGTTTCTTTCTATTTGCCAGTTGATGTAGTAGTGGCGGATGAATTTTCAAAGGATGCTAATACAAAAGTTGTAAATATAACTGAGATCCCTTCTGATTGGATGGGATTAGATATTGGTCCAAAAACAAGAGAACTTTACGCGGATGTTATTAAAAATAGTAAGTTAATTATTTGGAATGGCCCTATGGGAGTATTCGAAATGGATGCTTTTGCAGAAGGTACAAAAGCTGTAGCAAATGCCATGGCTGAAACAGCTGGCTATACGATTATCGGAGGCGGCGATTCTGCAGCTGCTGTAGAAAAGTTCGACGTTGGCGAGAAGATGGATCATATTTCGACTGGTGGCGGTGCTTCCTTAGAGTTTATGGAAGGCAAGGATTTACCAGGAGTTTCTGCTTTAAACGATAAGTAATGGAGGAGATGTCATATGCGTAAACCAGTAATAGCAGGGAATTGGAAGATGTATAAAACACTTGCGGAGGCAAAGGAATTTGCACTTCAGTTAAAAGAACAGCAAGTGGATAGCACAAAGGTTGATGCAGTAATCTGTGCTCCAGCGCTATTTTTAGATCAGCTTGTTCAAGCGACAAAAGGTTCTTTCGTTTCTATAGGTGCACAAACGATGCACGAGGACAACGAGGGAGCATTCACTGGTGAAGTTAGTGGTCATCAGCTGCAGGACCTAGGAGTAGAATATGTTGTAATTGGTCACTCTGAACGCCGTCAATATTTCAATGAAACTGATGAAGCTGTCAATAATAAAGTAAAATCTGCTTTTGCAAATAAACTAACACCAATTATTTGTGTAGGTGAAACATTAGAACAGCGTGAAAAAAATGAAACTGAAACGATCGTTTCCAACCAAGTAATGGCAGCAATTGAAGGATTAACAGAGGAACAACTAATCCATTCCATTATTGCGTATGAACCTATTTGGGCGATTGGAACTGGCAAAACGGCTACTGCAGATGATGCAAATGACGTATGCCAAGCCATTCGTGAAACTATTCTAGATGGGTACGGAGAAGAAGTGGCGAGTAGTGTACGCATCCAATACGGCGGTAGTGTGAAACCGGAAAATATTGTAGAGCTTCTTTCTAAGGAGCATATTGACGGTGCGCTAGTAGGAGGAGCAAGCTTACAAGTAGATTCTTTTGTAAAATTATTGGAGGCTGGTGCAAATGCCTAAAAGTCCAGTAGCACTAATCATTCTTGATGGGTTCGGATTGCGTTATGAAACCTTTGGTAATGCAGTTGCTCAAGCAAACAAACCTAATTTTGATCGATATTGGAGCGACTTTCCGAATGCAACATTGACGGCCTCTGGAGAAGCAGTTGGCTTACCAGAAGGTCAAATGGGTAATTCAGAGGTTGGTCATTTGAATATTGGTGCAGGCAGAGTCGTCTATCAAAACCTAACTCGCATTCACAAGTCCATTCGTGAAGGTGAATTTTTCTTAGAGCCTAAGCTTTTAGCTGCAATTGACTATGTGAAGCGAACAGGCGGGAAATTACACTTAATGGGTTTACTTTCGGACGGTGGCGTTCATAGTCACTATACGCATTTATTTGCTTTATTGAAGCTCGCAAAAGCACAAGGGCTGGAAGACGTGTTTGTCCATGGTTTTTTGGATGGACGCGACGTAGGTCCTCGAACTTCAATTGGTTATATAGCAGAAACAGAGCAACAAATGAAGGATATCGGGATAGGGAAATTTGCATCCATTAGTGGTAGATACTATGCAATGGACCGCGATCGACGCTGGGAGAGAGTTCTACTAGCATATAAAGCTATAGTGGATGGCTTAGGTAAAACTGCAGAATCGGCATCAGCTGGTATTTTAGCTTCCTATGAAGAGGATATTGTAGATGAATTTGTTGTTCCTTTCGTTATTGAGGAAGATGGAAAGCCTGCTGTAACGATTGATACGAATGATGCGGTTATATTCTTTAATTTCCGTCCGGACCGTGCTATTCAATTATCGTTGGCCCTAAACACGCCATCATTTGATAGTCTACCTTTAAGCGACAAACATCCAACGAATTTAAAGTTTGTAACGTTTACCCATTATAGTGATGATGTGGTGGCAGATGTGGTGTTCGACAAGGCGGATCTCTACAATACCGTTGGGGAAATTCTTTCAAAACATGGGAAAACACAATTACGTATTGCTGAGACGGAGAAATATCCGCATGTAACATTCTTCATGAGTGGTGGCAGAGAAGCTACCTTCCCCGGAGAAGAGCGAATACTTATCAATTCACCAAAAGTTGCTACATATGACTTGCAACCTGAGATGAGCGCTTATGAAGTTACGGATGCTCTGTTGGATGCAATTGCAAATGATCGATTTGATGCAATCATCTTAAACTTTGCTAACCCCGATATGGTGGGACATAGTGGAATGCTAGAACCGACGATTAAAGCTATTGAAGTAGTTGACGATTGTTTGGGTAAGGTGGTCGATGCAATTTTAGCTAAGGGTGGACATGCAATTATTACAGCGGATCACGGTAATTCTGATGAAGTAACAACGATGGAAGGGCAGCCAATGACAGCCCATACGACAAATCCTGTTCCAGTGATTGTCACAACGAAAAACACAACCCTGAGAAGTGACGGAATTTTAGCCGATTTGGCTCCAACCATGTTACACTTATTAGGGATAGAAACACCGCCTGAAATGACAGGTAAAACACTAATCGAAACGGAGAGTTAAAAATGCCAATTATTACTCAAATTCAAGCACGTGAAGTATTAGATTCACGCGGTAATCCGACAGTAGAAGTTGAAGTATTTACAGAAAGCGGTGGATTTGGACGCGCAATCGTTCCGTCTGGTGCATCTACTGGTGAATATGAAGCAGTAGAACTTCGTGATGGTGACAAGTCAAGATATCAAGGCAAAGGTGTTTTAAAAGCAATTGAAAATGTGAACAACATTATCGCAGCTGAACTAGAAGAAAACTTCTCCGTATTGGATCAGGTAGAAATTGACCATGCAATGATCGAATTAGACGGAACTGAAAATAAAGGAAATTTAGGTGCGAACGCAATTCTTGGCGTATCCATCGCAGTTGCACATGCAGCAGCAGATTACTTAGAAATTCCACTTTATCAATACTTAGGTGGTTTCAACGCGAAACAATTACCAGTGCCGATGATGAACATTGTAAATGGTGGAGAACATGCGGATAATAACGTGGATATCCAAGAATTTATGGTAATGCCAGTAGGCGCAGAAACATTCCGCCATGCATTACGTATGGGTGCTGAAATTTTCCATAGCTTAAAATCAGTATTAAAAGAAGCAGGCTTAAACACAGCAGTTGGAGATGAAGGTGGATTTGCACCTAACTTGAAATCTAACGAAGAAGCTCTTTCTACAATTATGACTGCAATTGAAAAAGCAGGTTATAAACCAGGAGAAGATGTACTTCTTGCTATGGACGTTGCGGCTTCTGAGCTTTTCAACAAAGAAGATGGCAAATACCACTTATCTGGTGAAGGCGTCGTGAAAACTTCGGAAGAAATGGTTGCTTGGTATGAAGAGCTTTGCGAAAAATACCCAATCATCTCAATCGAAGACGGCTTAGACGAAAATGACTGGGCTGGTCATAAGCTTTTAACAGAGCGTTTAGGTAAAAAAGTACAATTAGTTGGCGATGATCTTTTCGTAACGAATACGAAAAAATTAGCACAAGGAATTGAACAAGGTATAGCTAACTCTATTCTTGTAAAAGTAAACCAAATTGGTACACTTACAGAAACATTTGATGCAATTGAAATGGCAAAACGCGCTGGTTATACAGTAGTTATCTCTCACCGTTCTGGTGAATCAGAGGATGTAACAATTGCAGATATCGCTGTTGCAACAAACGCTGGCCAAATCAAAACTGGTGCACCATCTCGTTCAGACCGTGTAGCAAAATACAATCAATTACTTCGTATTGAAGATCAGTTATACGATACTGCTCAATACCTAGGCAAAGAAACATTCTATAACTTAAAAAAATAATGAAACAAAGCAGTTAGCGAAAGTTGCTAACTGCTTTTTAATTGATAAATAGGAAACACCACTTATTCCTTATAAAAAGGAGGAAGTGGTGTTTTATTATTTATACAAATATCAACCAAAGGAGCATAGTGACAATAATTGTTGTAACACCTTGTAGTAAGGTAGCCATTGTTTGTGCCTTGTATGCATCAGTTACTTTCATTCCACTAAATTGTGTAACTACCCAGAAGTAGCTGTCATTTACATGGCTGACTGTCATTGCACCTGCTCCTATAGCCATAACCACTAATGCTAATGGCAGTGCTCCTTCAATACCTAATGTAGGCAGCATTGGAGCTATAAGCGAAGATGTTATAACGAGTGAAGCTGTAGAAGACCCTTGCGCCGTTTTAAGTGCCGCTGCTATTAAAAACGGTACTAATAGGAATAATGCTCCTGTTGATAGAGCACCTAAATCCATCTTTTGCAAAAGCTCGGCAACACCAGAATTCTTGATGACTGTACCGAATGATCCACCAGCACCTGTTATTAATAGAATTGGGGCTGCTTCTTTTAACGCATCACCAATCCAGCCAGACAATGTTTTTTCACTAATTTCGGGCAATAATAAGAAGGCTGAAAATACACCCAATATTAACGCAACAGTTGGTGCGCCTAAGAATTGTAAGAAATGTGTAAAGCCTGATTCGCTACCTGTTAAAGCAGCGACTGAACCAATTCCGATCAGCGCTATAGGTAAAACGATTGGAAGGAATGATTTGAATGTGGATGGCATTTTACCAAATGATTTGATAATTTCATCATAGTCAAGTGCCTCTTCCTGATCCGCTTCTACATCAATTTTTGTCCCTACTTTTACCGCCCAAATATAGCCTACTATAACTGCAGGAATTGCTACAAATAGGCCAACTAAAATGATTGTTCCTAAATAGTCTGAAGCTCCGATATTACCAGCGGCCGCTATTGGCCCTGGAGTTGGTGGAACTAATGTATGTGTCGCATATAACCCAGTTGATAAAGCGACAGCCATTGAAGCAACTTTTACTTTGGAACGCTTCGCTAAAGACTTCATTAAACTCGATAGAATAATAAATCCAGAATCACAAAATACAGGAATTGACACGATATATCCGATAATTGACATGGCAAGTTGTGGGCGTTTTTCACCTAAAACTCGAAGTACAACCTCTGCCATACGATAAGCAGCACCGGATTTTTCTAAAATAACGCCTATAATTGTACCTGCAACGATGACAATACCGATATTCGTCATCAGTCCACCGAAACCAGTATTTACATTTTCGACTACTGTAAGTAATGGCATCCCTGAAGCAATACCCACGAAAAAGGCACTAATCAGTAATGCTAAAAATGGGTGAAGCTTGAACACAGCCGTTAAGACTACAACTAAGATGACTCCAATTAATATGACTAAAAGTAACACATGACACACCCCTTTTTATTTTTGTAATAACTTAAACATGGTTTCTTTTGTTCTAATCCCTAAATAATGTTCCGCATGTTCAATCGACTCCTGTTGCGAAACAGAGTCATCCGTAACACTAACTAATAAATCGAAATAAGAAGATAATGCCAAAATACTATCTGACGCTATGAGCCCGGATATTAAAATGACTGCGATATTCTTAGCTTTAGCTACACTCGCAATGCCCATTGGCGCTTTTCCAGAAAGGGTTTGAAGATCAGATTTCCCCTCCCCCGTAATAATAAAATCTGCATACTCGATTTCTTGATGAAAATTAACAGCTTCCATGATAACTTCAATACCAGGTTTTAATGTGACTGGAAAAAACGCTAAAAATGCACCTCCAAGTCCGCCTGCTGCCCCTGCCCCTGGACGATTATGAAGGGCTATCCCTGTTAAGCTCTCTATCTTATTTGCTAGGTTTGCTAGATTTCTATCTATTGATGCCACCTGCTCAGGTGTAACGCCTTTTTGAGGTCCGAAAATAGCTGTAGCTCCATTTGGCCCTATTAAAGGATTATCTACATCGCATGCAATAACGAAGTGAGAATCTGCTATACGCAAGTCGAATTCAGTTGCATCAATTTCATGAAGTGACTGCAGTGATTCTGCCCCCTGAGATATTTCTTCTCCAACTCCATTACGAAATTTCATCCCAAGCGCTCTCAACATTCCAGTGCCGCCATCATTCGTAGCACTTCCTCCAATGCCAATAACAAATTTTCGATATCCTTCGTCTAATGCATGTCGGATTAACTCACCTGTCCCAAAAGTAGATGCGATAAGCGGATTTCTTTCATGGTCTAATAAAAGAGTTAGCCCCGATGCTTTAGCCATCTCAATGACGCATGTTTCCCCGTCTCCAAGAATTCCGTACTCCACCCGAATAGAACGCCCAATTGGATCCTTTACCTCCACCAAAACTAGTTTTCCTTTTGTTGCAGAGATAAGTGGCTCTAAAGTTCCTTCCCCTCCATCTGCAACAGGTAGTAGTACAGTTTCAATTGTTGAATCGAATTCCTTTATACTTCTAACTATTACCTGCCCAGCCTCTGTTGCTGTTAATGATCCTTTAAAAGAATCAGGACTGACAACGATTTTCACTATAATACCTCCATTCAATAAAGCGCTTACATAGAATTATAGTGATAGTTTAAAGGAAATACATTATACTTAGTGTATAAATTATCTGTATTATAACAGTGCGTTTTTTATACTTCCTGGAGGTTCTACTATGATTACAAAACAGCTTGCCGAACAAATTGTTGATCAAACAATGTTGCGACTTCAACGTAATATTAACGTTATGCAAACAAACGGTATGATCTTAGCTTCGGGTGACCTATTGCGCGTCGAAAGTATTCATGAAGGTGCTTTAATAGTTGCTCAAACGAAAAAGCCCTTTTGGATTACAGAACAGAACAAACATTTATATCCAAAGACAAAGCCTGGTATAAATTTACCTATTCTCTATCAAAATGATTTGGTAGGGGTCATAGGCATCACAGGAGATCCTGAACAAATAGAAGAAATTGCTACGCTCGTACAACTTACAACCGAAATGATGGTTCATCAAGCACTGATTGTATCGGAACGAGATTGGAAACGAAAAATGCAAGAGATGATTTTTCTAGAGCTAATGAACAACCAAGTCATACAAAAGGTTATGTTCGAAAGAATGACAAAGATAGGTTTTTCACTGAAACCTCCCTTTTACGCATGGGTTATTGAACTTAATCCAGAATCAATTTCATATCAAACTATTGTGCAAGACCTGGAACATTTTTTTCAAAACGACTCGATCATACTAGGACACTATCAACTGCACGAACATTTTATCCTTATTTCCGAGATGGAAGAAAAAGAAATGAAAAAGAAATTAACTATGCTATGCCCTAAGTTGAAAAAGTATAAAACCCTTCGAATAGGGGTCGGGCAAGTGGTAGAAACACTTGATAGTATTCACTACGCCTATGAAACTGCGAAGGTAGCTTTACAATACGGTGACCCGAAAAAAGTTATCGTGTATTTTGAAGACGTTGAACTATATTCTTTATTCAAAAAGAGAGATTCATCTGAGGTGCAGCACTTTACGAACCGTATGTTAAAAGGATTAAATGAAAAGCTACTTCATACATTACAAGAGTATTTCAACTGCAACCAACAGCTTGCAGTATGTGCGGAGACATTAGAAATTCATAGACATACCTTGACCTATCGTTTAAACAAGATATGTGAAATAACCGGTTATAATCCATCCGTTCTACAGGATGCTATAACCTTACAAATTGCATTATGGTTAAAGAAGGATTGAATATTTCACTAAGAAAAGTCGGGCAAGAAGATAGGACGACCTATGTAAATTCCTTTATACTGAATTTTTGATTTCTGGCATGCTCACTTCTTTACCTAAATAAAAACCCAAGCTCTTAGGGGTTATTGAGGAACGCAAGTAACTGTCATTCCAAAGCAGGTAAAAAATCTTCTATCGTAAAATATCTAGATTTTCAAACTAAATATTTTACGATAGGTTGTCAATGTTCTTGTTTTTTGGTAAAATTATATATATTGTGAACGTTCTTATCAGGAGGTGGAATAAATGCACGCATTATTAATGACTTTACTTGTCATCGTAGCGATCGCATTAATCGTTGTTGTATTGTTACAATCAGGGAAAAGTGCTGGTCTATCAGGAGCCATCTCTGGTGGAGCTGAACAACTTTTTGGAAAACAAAAAGCTCGAGGTATGGACTTAGTCTTACATAGAGTAACGATTGTACTAGCAACTCTATTTTTTATATTGACTATTGCCGTAACTAAATTTACATCCTAGTTTAATAATAGGATAATTTATTCTGGCGAGCGTATTATACACCAAAGCCTTTTTGATTATAAAACAGATGCGAACCGCCTGACCGACTTCTGATTGGTTAGGCGTTTTCTTTTAACTAAAATAGTTTATACATATTTCAATTGCTAATAAAAGTAGTTATAAAATTGTTGATTTCCGCTTCAGGCGGACGCTTTCCGTGGGCACGGCTTCAATCTCCTCGGGTCTACAGGATGTAGATCACGAAGGCGTTGCGATGGCGATGTGGCGTACTTAGCCTTTGTCCCTTGTGTACGTTCCTGTGGGGCTTTCAGCTCGCGCTATTCCCGCTGGAGTCGCCACCTTACGCTCAATTCAACGAGATCTGCTTAATAACGAACGATTATATAAATATTTGTGTTTTATTCTTAAAATGAGTATTAATTACATTACATATGAAATATAAGGCATTATTCGGGCATAATAAGCTAATTAGTGAAATAATTAGTATGGTAAATAATGCATAAGTTTATTATTGATGGAGGTTTTACATATGCGAATTTCAACTCCTAAGCCATTCTTCTTTGAAGCTGGAAAACGTGCCGTATTGCTACTTCATGGTTTTACAGGGAATTCCTCAGATGTTCGTATGCTTGGACGTTTTTTAGAAAAAAATGGGTATACATCATTAGCACCTCATTATAAAGGACATGGCGTGCCACCAGAAGAATTACTGAAAACAGGTCCACAGGACTGGTGGAAAGATGTCATGCAAGGATATGACAGTTTAAAATCAGAAGGTTATGAGGAAATTGCAGTTGCTGGGCTTTCACTTGGAGGAGTATTCTCCCTAAAGTTAGGGTATACAGTACCTGTAAAAGGAATTGTCACGATGTGCTCACCGATGACGATGAGAACAACTGATATTATGTTTGAAGGTGTACTAAAATACGCAAAAGAATATAAAAAATATGAAGGAAAATCCGAACAGCAAATAGAAGAAGAAGTAGAGGCTATTCGACAAACGCCGATGGAGACATTGGCTGAGCTAAGAGAGTTTGTTTACAATGTCCGTGAGCATGTAGATCATGTGTATGCTCCATTACTAGTAACTCAAGGGAAAAAAGATAAGGTTATCGATATTACTTCTGCTGATTATATATATGAACAGGCTGAATCCTTTGAGAAGAGCCTAAATTGGTATGAAAATTCAGGACATGTCATCACACTTGGTACAGAAAAAGAACAATTGCATGAAGATATATTAAACTTTTTAGAGTCGCTTGATTGGAATGTGTAAAACAGTCCAAAACTGCACACGCTGAAAAAGGAGGGATGTTAGATGGAAAATATGAAAGAACAATTACTCGAATTAATGAACACAGAAGAATATAAACCGTCAACAACGAAAGAGCTTGAAGAACATTTTAATCTGGTAGACGCAGATGATTTTAAAGAATTAGTAAAAACACTTGTCCAATTGGAGGAACATGGTTTAGTCGTTCGCTCTAGATCGAATAGATATGGGATTCCTTCTCGTATGAATCTAATTGCAGGGAAATTCATTGGACATGCTAAAGGATTCGGTTTTGTTACGCCTGAAGAAAGCGGCATGGACGATATTTTTATACCACCCACAGAAGTAAATGGAGCAGTCAACGGAGACAAAGTACTTGTACGAGTTTCCAAAGAAACATCAGGAGACCGTAGAGAAGGCTCGATTATTAAAATAACGCAGCGCGGAATATCTCAAGTTGTCGGAACTTTCCAGGACAATAAAGGCTTTGGATTTGTAATTCCTGACGATAAAAAGGTCCCTATGGATGTATTTATCGCTAAAGGAGATACACTAGGTGCGATTGAAGGGCATAAGGTAGTCGTAGAGATTACAGAATGGCCAAATGAAAGAAAGTCCGCTACAGGGATGGTCACACAAATTCTAGGTCATAAAAATGATCCAGGTGTAGATATACTTTCTATTATTTATAAACATGGAATTACGATCGACTTCCCAGAAGAAGTGATCAACCAAGCAGAGGCTGTTCCAGATCAAATTGATGAGAAGGACTTGGAAAATCGCCGAGATCTTCGAAATGAAGTAATCGTTACAATCGATGGAGCAGACGCTAAAGACTTAGATGATGCAGTAACCGTAACGAAAAACTCGGATGGTACATATAAACTTGGCGTCCACATCGCTGACGTAAGTCATTATGTAACAGATGGTTCACCATTAGACCGGGAAGCATATGACCGTGGAACAAGTGTCTATTTAGCAGACCGTGTTATTCCTATGATTCCTCATCGTCTATCAAACGGAATCTGTTCGTTAAATCCGAATGTTGATCGTTTGACATTATCTTGTGAGATGATCATCGATGGTTCAGGTATAGTTACCTCTCATGAAATTTTCCAAAGTGTTATCCGAACTACGGAAAGAATGACGTATTCAGATGTTTACAAAATTATAGAAGAAAAAGATGCAGCATTAATGGAACGCTATAAAGACTTAGTTCCTATGTTTGAATTAATGGCAGAGCTTGCGGAAGTTCTTCGTACGAAACGTGAAAGACGCGGAGCAATTGACTTCGATTTCCCAGAAGCGAAAATTCTTGTCAATGAAGATGGCTGGCCAACAGATATTGCGATAAGAGAACGTACTGTTGCAGAGCGCCTGATTGAAGAGTTCATGCTTGCGGCCAACGAAACAGTTGCAGAGCATTTTAAATGGATGGATGTACCGTTTATTTACCGTATTCATGAGGATCCAAAGCCTGAAAAACTAGAACGATTCTTTAATTTCTTAACGAATTTTGGAATAGTGGTTAAAGGAACAGGAAATGAAATTCATCCTAAAGCGTTACAAGAAATTATTGAAAACATTGAAGGAATGCCAGAAGAACCGGTTATTTCTACGATGCTTTTACGTTCATTACAACAAGCAAAATACTATTCCGAATGTCTAGGACATTTTGGTTTATCAACTGAATTCTATACCCACTTCACTTCACCAATTCGTCGTTATCCGGATTTAATCGTTCATCGTTTGATACGTACGTACTTGGTAAATGAAGATGTATCACAAGCTACCGTTAATCATTGGGGAGCTATCATGGACGATATTGCAGAGCATACGTCTAAACGTGAACGTCGTGCAGTAGATGCAGAGCGTGATACGGATGCACTTAAAAAAGCTCAATTTATGGCTGACAAGATTGGCGAAGAATTTGAAGGTATTGTTAGTTCTGTAACAAACTTTGGTCTGTTTATCGAGCTACCTAATACAATTGAAGGCCTGGTACATGTTACGAATATGACGGATGATTATTATCGTTTTGACGATCGTCAATTGGCGATGATTGGAGAGCGTGGTGGCAAGCAGTTCCGCATTGGTGATGAGGTGACGGTTCGAGTATCTGCCGTTAAACCAGAAGAAGCTTCGATTGACTTTGAAATTGTAGGGATGAAAAAAGCATTCCAACGTACAAGAAGAGAAGCACCAAAAGTAATACATGCCTCTAAAAGAGCAAGTAGTGGGTCCAGCAGTCGAGAAAAATCTCAACCGGGACCAGCTAAAGGACCAAAACAGAAACAGAAATTTTACGAGTCTGTTGCGAAAAATTCACAACGTCGTAAACGTCCAAAGAAAAAATAAGAGAGCGATCACTAAGTCGCTCTCTCTAAGTTTTTGAGTTTTGAGGGGTGAATGAAATGGCTAAAAAGAATGAAGATAGAATTCTTGCACAGAACAAAAAAGCAAATCATGATTATTATATTGAAGAAACGATTGAAGCTGGAATTGTATTGCAAGGAACAGAGATCAAATCTATTCGTAATGCAAAAGTACAGCTGAAAGACTCTTTTGTACGTATTCGTAATAATGAAGCGTGGATTTCAAATATGCATATCAGTCCATATGAACAAGGAAACCGTTTTAACCATGATCCTTTGCGTGCGAGAAAGCTATTGTTACACAAAAAACAAATTAGTGAATTAATCGGAGATACAAAACGAGATGGCTATTCTATCGTTCCTTTAAAGATGTATATGAAAAATGGCTTCGCTAAAGTATTAATAGGCATCGGAAAAGGGAAAAAAGATTACGATAAACGAGATGTATTGAAGAAGAAAGAAGCAAAACGCGATATGGATAGAGCATTTAAAGAGAGCAATAGGTAAGAGGATAACCATAACTGGTAGAATGTCTCTCTTGAATTTTGACTAATTTTGATGTATAGTAAGGAATGTAACAAAGCTTACATTATTCCATAAACGGGGACGTTATGGATTCGACAGGGATAGTCTGAGCTTGAGTTGCGCGTCGGAGGCTCGGCTCCGTAAAAACGGAACTTATAACAACAGGCAAAACAAACAACAACTTAGCATTCGCAGCGTAAGCTCGGATCTGCTTTATCTACCCATCGCCCATGTGGCTAGGTAAAGCTCAACTTTAGTGGGATACGGTAGCCAGTGCAACTTGAGCTGTCTGCAAGAGATTTCCAAGTTAGCGTACACAACGCCCGCTTGTCGGCATAGTGCTACGCGAAACCTAAATAGGCAAGATACACGCGTAGAAGCTTAAGTGTTAGAGTTTCTGGACGCGGGTTCAAATCCCGCCGTCTCCATATTTTTTCAGTCGTTGAAACACACGGTTGTGTGACTTTAAGTATATTTTTGCCGTTAAGGCAAGGATATACTTAATTTTATTTTAGGAGAAAATATACTTAATAATAGGTTCTAATTAAAAGAAAAAGGCATTATGTATTCTTACTTTGGTATAAAACGCTTAGAGGATTATCTTCTAAGCGTTTTAGTTTTTTGATACCCGGGGATGGTAGAGTTTCTTAAACGAGCTGCGGATACTATTCCTAAAATGTATATCAATATGAATATTAAATTTAAAATATCAGAACATAAGCATTTATGTGAAGTGAAAGCTTAATCAATTTGCCACCACAATCATTATCGTATTACGTGAAAAGAATTTTGAGACCATTATTTTCAGATTACAAAGTTAAATGAGAAAAAGCAGACAATTAAAAAAGGGAGATTGTTTTTAAACAATCTCCCTTTTTTAATTGAATTATATGTCTCTTGAAGCCTGTGTTAGTTTTGTTGGAGGAAATCGTCGGTCGAAATTACTTTGGCATACATACCGTTAAGTGCACTGACAAATGCATAATGAGCCTGTTCAGCTGGAACGACTTTATCTTGATACGATAAGTCTTGTGTCGCACATGCATCTTCAATAAGTGTAGTTTCATAGCCAAGATCCACTGCAGCTCTGACTGTAGCATCAATACACATATGTGTCATCATACCTACAACTACTACCTTAGTTACGCCATTTTCTCTTAATTTGCTTTCTAATTCTGTCTTTAAAAAGCTGTTAGGGAAATGTTTGATGATAATGCTTTCAGTTTCTAATGGTTGAACAGATTCATGTATTTCAGCCCCCACTGTATCCGGCAGGAAGAATCCTAAGGCTGGATCACCTGCGATATGTTGAACATGGAAAATGTTATCTTTGTTATTCTGTCTAAACGATTCAAGTACTTTCGCAGCATTAGCAGCTGCTTTTTCAGGGTTGCTTAATTCCATATTTCCATTTGGGAAATAGTCATTTTGAATATCTACAATAATTAGAGCTGTGCTCATTATTCTCCACCTCATTTAAAGTATTTTGTTACACTATAATCATAGATCGTATATTGATTTTTATCGATAGGTTGACGAAACACTTTTATCTCAAAAAATTTCATGGTGAAAGGAATTTAGTATGGAACTTGATAATATTGATTTTCAGATTCTTCGGGTATTATCCGAAAACTCACGTATTCAATGGAAAGACCTAGGCGAACAAATTCATATGACGGGACAAGCAGTAGGGAATCGTATAAAAAAACTGGAGGAAAGTGGTGTCATTAAAGCTTACTCTCTAATAGTTGATGAAATGAAATTAGGGCTTACTTACACAGCGTTTATCATTATTTACATGAAAACAGCAGACCATGATTCCTTTATACGATTAATGAATGTTCGGAAGGAGGTATTGGAAGTGCACCGCGTATCGGGAGAAGGCTGTTACCATCTAAAAGTAATAGTTAACTCCCAAGAACAATTGAATCTTTTTCTAAATAAAATTCTCGATCATGGGAACTATACTTTGTATCTATCCATACAAGAGATTAAATTACGTAATTCGTTGACTGCAACGTGATAATAAACGTTTACTTTTCTAGGTAAATGGTTTTTAAATTACCGGTGGACTGATTATATGGTAATGAAAAAGGCAACTTTCGGTTAGAAACTGAAAGCTGCCTTTTTTGTATTTCTTCTATAAACGATTATTTTTCTGTTCATTTTCTATGCTATGCATCTTTGATAATAGAAAGTGTGTAGCCTACTCTTACACTTTCCCATATGATAGTATGTGTATAAAAAGTGCATACTTGTTTATGTGAATATATCAACTATATAATAGATTTAGATTCAAGTAAAGCATGGTTCCAACTTACAAAATGGATAGACCCCTCGATTTTACTCCTTGTATCTGGGAGGGGTTAACTGGTAATTGAATACTTTTTAGACATATTGATAGGAGGAAATAAAGAGGATGTTTGATCAACTATATCAAGACCATATAGAAACATTACTACAGAAAATCGAAGAGGCTGATGCAATTGTGGTTGGTGGTGCTGCTGGAATGTCTGCCGCTGCCGGGTACAACTGGTATAAGACTGACGAAGCCTTTCTGAGGCACTTTGGAAAATTTGCAGAAAAGTATAATATCGAGAGTATTTTTTATGGATTCTACTACAACTTTTCAACGAGAGAAGAACGCTGGGCTTATATTGCTAGTTTAATCAAGTTTGTAAATGATTCCAAAGCCGGCCATACTTATCTTGATTTACTTCAGCTAATACAAGAAAAAGATTATTTTATTGTTACTACAAATCAAGATACACAATTTTCCAAGGCTTTCTCTGATAAGAAAGTTTCTACGTTTCAAGGAGATTGGCGCTATTTTCAATGTAGCGGTCCTTGTCATGATCAGGTTTATGATAATAAAGATCAAATTGAGAAAATGTACGCAAACATAGAGGGAACTAGAATTCCTACGGATTTGATACCGAAATGTCCAAAATGTGGGCAGGACATGGAGCCATGGGTTCGATCACGTGTGTTCCTGGAAGGAAGCTTTTTCAGAAGCGAAATAACTAAATACCAAACATATATCATGAAAAACAAATATAAAAAGATCCTATTTCTAGAATTAGGCGTAGGAACGATGACACCAATGTTTATTAAAGAACCATTTTGGGAGATGACCTATAGTTTGCCGAATGCATACTACATTAGCATTAATCCTGAAGATGCGATGGTCCCTAGAGAGATAGAGGAAAAAGGGCTTGCCATTAGTGAAGGCATTGCCCGCGTATTTCAGGATGCTCTCAAAGAAAAGTCGAAAATAGGTCGATTAAAGGTGCTATAAAAGTAAATCTTTTCAATTTTGAATAACAATCGTAAAATAGGCAAATTAAATATGTTATCTCAACAATATTAAAATATTATAGAAATAAATACTGCAAAAAATAGAAGAAGCTGAAGCGTTTGTAGTTGGCGGAGTTACCGGCATGTCTGCAGCTTCTTGTTAACAAATTCTGTTCCACGATTCTGTATGAAACATTTGAACGTCGTTCAAGTTACATTTAAAGCTCGATAAAACTTTATAAACTAGCTCTGCACTCTTATTTGCACAGAACAACGGAGGAAATATAACCCATGGATGTCGTACCGAAAAAATGTGTAGGTAGGGTAAACCAGGAAGCTAAAGTTTTTCTTCTGATTAAAATGGCAACTTACAGGAATGGAATTCACCAATAGACAGTGGAAATAATCCAAAAAAATGGTTCCGATCATCAAATACCGATGATGATTGGAACCATTTTTTCTTTTTGGCTAGTTATGTTCCAGTAAATCCTAGGTCGAATCTACATCGCATTACATACTTTTAAATACGCTGACAAATGCATAATGGATTTGTTCCTCTGGAACGACCTTATCTTGGTAAGATAAATCCTAAACTCACGGACTTTGGATGACTTACAACTTTGAAATTTTCCCCGCTAGACTCCGGACGACAACCGCCAAAATGTCACTAAATTGCTTCGGAAGTCGGTCTTTATAAAAAATCCGCTAAAGAAACTGATTCAAATTTATAAATAACACGAAGCATATGATTCTTCCGGATCAAGTCAACCACGCAATATGTTTAATTTCCTCTCTTTTATTTTTCTTTATACTGCTCTCCCCATTGGCACATTTCTTGGATTATAGGCCAAATACTTTTCCCTTTTTCAGTAAGGCTATATTCAACCTTTGGAGGGATTTGAGGATACTCCTCACGATGAACTAATCCATCACTCTCCATTTCCTTTAAGGTGGAACTGAGTGTTCTATAGGTTATTTTACCGATCATGCGCTGAAGTTCATTGTAACGTACTGCACCATTTTTTGATAAATAGTAAATAACGAGCAGTTTCCATTTACCGCTGATGATGGAGAGAGTGTAGCCAAAAAATGGCTCTTGGTTATCAGCGACATTATCTTTGGATGTTTTCATAATGACACTATCCTCCTAGATAGTATGCGTCAAAAAAGTGCATACTTGTTTGTGAATCTATATCAACTATATAATACATTCAGAATCAAGTAAAGCTTGTTTCAAAACATACAAAATATATTACACTTCTTTATTGAACGTAAAACTAAAAACAAACAATTATAAGAAGAATCTCAACCGTTTTGACTTTCTTAAGACAGAGCATAATGAATTGGAGGAAAAAGTGTTTAAGTATTAGGTTAACTCGGCTGGAGAACAGCGCAAAAGGTCATAAGCCTAATTTTATATAGTTAGCCACTCACGGAATGCAAAAAGGTGAAGAAGGTGTCAAAGGGGCTCTAGTATTTATCAAGCCCGACGATACCTTTGTCTTTGCCCATGGAATTGTTGTCAATGTCTATACTAATGCGACGGGTAATTGAGAACTAGACATTGAATCATCATGTTCTGGATCCTATTTATTAGAACGCGAAGTGAGGGGAAATATAAAAAATGAATTGAAGTAACAAAGCATAACGGGTGTAGTACGTAACTCCATTTGATATTTGGTGGAAGTAAGCATTTGTTTGAAGGGAAGCCGCTCTGTATGGGAAGTTATACAGTTTAGCCAACGCTCGGCTAGCATACCCTTTAAAATTTTTCATAACAATACTATACATTAGGATAGTATGTGTATAAAAAGTGCATACTTGTTTATATGTAAATACTCACTATATAATATGTTAGAACACGAGAAAGAATAAATATAATTAGGAGGAAAATATAATATGTTATCACCACAATATCAAGACAACATAAACACATTACTAAACAAAATTCAAGAAGCAGAGGCAATTGTTGTCGGTGGAGCTGCCGGGATGTCTGAGGCTATCGGACACAGCTTTTATAATACTGATGAAAACTTTCTGAAGCATTTTGGGATATATGAAGAAAAATATGGTATTAAAAACCTTTTTGAGGGCTTTTATTACCGCTTTTCTACAAGTGAAGAACGTTGGGCTTTTCTTGCAACTGAAATCAAGTTTTTACATGAAGCCGAAGCTGGCCGCCCTTACCTAGATTTGTTGCAACTACTTCAAGGTAAAAACTATTACGTTGTTACAACGAATCAAGATGCACAGTTTTCCAAGACTTTCGCCGAAGACAAAGTCTCTCCAATTCAAGGGGACATGCGTTATTTCCAATGTGGCTCTCGTTGCCATGATCATGTTTATTTTAATAAAGAACAAGTGGAGAAAATGTATGCAAACATAGTTGGAACTAGAATTCCAACAGAGTTAATTCCAGTATGTCCAAAATGCGGACAGGAAATGGAACCATGGGTGCGCTCTTATGTATTTCTGGAAGGAAGCTCTTACAGAAATGAATTAACTAAATACAATGAATACCTTATCAATAACAAAGATAAAAAAGTTCTATTTCTGGAATTGGGTGTTGGAACTATGACGCCGATGTTCATTAAAGAGCCATTCTGGAATATGACATACAGTTTTCCAGATGCCTACTACATTACAATAAATCCTAATGATGCGGTAGTTCCTCAAGAGCTCAGTGACAAAGGACTTGCTATTAAAGAAGATATTGCACTGGTACTACAAGATGTTTTGAAAGAGAAAGAAAAAAGAGATTTGGATATATGATACGTACTGAGTGGCTTTGCATTTCACGATATTGAGTAGCAATGTATCAGAAATTTAATATATAAATGGAGGATCCTATGGAAGAGAAATATCAAGAAATTTTAGAAAAAATCAAAAAGGCTGACAGCATCCTGATAGGTGCAAGTAACGGTCTTGCCATTTCGGAAGGTTATAATATTTTTGCGGATGATTCTTCCTTTCAAGAACATTTTGGAGAATTCCGACAGAAATATGGTTTTCGTAACATCTTACAGGGAGCCTTTTATTCCTATCCTTCCGAGGAAGAAAGGTGGGCATTTTTCAGCCGTATGTACGCCTACTTTGTAAACAACAAAGAAGCTAGTCCGGTTATGAAGAACCTTTATGAACTGGTGAAGGATAAAAATTATTTTGTGGTTACCTCTAATACAGATTCTCATTTTGCACTGGCAGGATTTCAAAAGGAACGTCTTTTCGAAATCGAGGGAAATATTCGGTATTTGCAATGTTCTGATGGTTGCCTTAATCGAATTTATAAAGGGAACGAAATATTGAGTAAGATGGAACAGGAGCAAGAAAATGGAAAGGTCCCTTCCAACCTTATTCCTAAATGTCCAGAATGTGGTTGCCCAATGCAAGTCCATGTCGAAGTCGATCGGAGTTTTCTAAGAGGAGAGGTATGGCAAGCGAGTTTTCAGGCTTATAAGGATTTTATCGAGAAAGCTCATGGGAAGAGATTAGTAGTGCTGGAATTTGGTATAGGAGCAAGAAACCAATTGATTAAAGCGCCACTTATGAAGTTAACTAGCGTTGAGGAAAATGCCAGCTATATTACTTTTAATAGAGGATCTGAGCTGTATATTCCAGATGCCATTGCTTCTAAATCCATTGCGGTCGATGGTGATATTGCAGAAGTTATCGAGCATTTAATGCAGTTAAAACAAGCATAAATCACCCTAATACAAACATTATGGAGGGATTGCAAGATGTTTCTAGCGAATATTTTGAATGAACCATTATGCCAACCAATTAAAAAGAATTATGAAGTATGGTATAAATTCATGGAGGAAAACATAGAATTTTGGCTACCCGATAGTGAATGGCATACGAAAACCCATTGTGCTCGAGTGCTGTTACTCGCACTCGTCATTGGACATCAGAAAAGCCTGAGTGACGAGGAAAAGGATGCACTTGCAATGGCGGCTATGTTCCATGATTCTCGTCGTCTGGACGATGGGATTGATAAGGGACATGGTAGTCGTGCAGCAGAGTATTACAAAAATTATTGCGCAGAGCATCATTTACTCTTTGACGAGCAAACGTACTACATGATCTACTACCATGACCAGGATGATGCGCTTGGGGTGTCAGAGATTGTAACGTCCTCTAGTTTAACTGAACGAGGTGTGCTGCTGTATCAGATTTTCAAGGATGCTGATGCACTGGATCGCTTCCGTCTAGGTCCTGATGGTCTGAATGTGATTTTTCTTCGGACCGAAGAAGCACGTCAACTTGTTGACTTTGCTAAAGAACTTTTACGTAAAAGTAGTGAAACTAATGCATGAAAAAACTGTTAATCATGAGCAAGTCCGATCACATTTTCTTCGCTTAGGAGGTAAGTGGAATGAACAAGTATATAGATGATAGCTTCGCCCTACACACGGACTTGTATCAAATCAATATGGCAAAAGCTTACTGGGAAGATAACATTCATACAAAAAAAGCAGTATTTGATTTGTATTTTCGAAAATTGCCGTTTGGAAATGGTTATGCGATTTTTGCCGGATTGGAACGAATTATTGATTATCTCCAAACGTTTTATTTTTCTGAAAGCGATTTGGAGTATTTAAAAGAACTTGGCTATCGAGAAGACTATGTTGACTTCTTACGAACTGTACGTTTTACAGGAACTGTTCGTTCTATGAAAGAGGGGGAAGTTGTATTTGGGAACGAACCCATTCTTCGAATTGAAGCGCCGTTAATCGAAGCGCAACTCGTAGAGACGGCGTTATTGAATATTGTAAACTATCAAACACTCATCGCAACCAAAGCTTCTCGAATCAAACAAGTCGCAGGTGATCAGCCTGTCTCAGAGTTTGGATCAAGACGCGCACATGAATTCGATGCCGCCTTATGGGGGACAAGAGCTGCTTATATTGGTGGGTTCTCTAGCACAAGCAATGTCCGAGCAGGAAAACGATTTGGTCTTCTTGTTTCAGGAACACATGCACATTCCTTTGTTCAAGCGTATCAAGATGAATACACTGCTTTCCATAAATATGCAAAAAGTCACAAAGATTGTGTCTTCTTAGTGGATACGTATGACACGTTAAAATCGGGTGTTCCTACGGCAATCAAAGTTGCCAAAGAACTAGGCAATAAGATAAATTTTGTAGGCATTCGCTTAGATAGTGGAGATTTGGCTTACCTCTCCAAAGAAGCAAGAAAATTATTAGATCAAGCAGGATTTGTTGACTCTAAAATTTATGCTTCGAATGACCTTGATGAATATACCATTATGAGCTTATACGCACAAGGAGCGAAAATTGATGCATGGGGAGTTGGTACCAAAGCTATCACCGCCTACGATCAACCAGCTTTAGGTGCTGTGTACAAACTCGTTTCCATTGAAGATGACAACGGACAGATGCGTGACACGATCAAAATTTCTGCAAGTCCTGAAAAAGTCACAACACCAGGATTAAAAAAGGTATACCGTATTATCAATAATCTTACGAAAAAATCAGAAGGTGATTATATCGCCTTAGCCAACGAACAACCGGAAAAAGAAGCCAAACTTCACATGTTTCATCCTGTGCATACGTACATTGGAAATTTTGTCACCAATTTTACAGCCAAAGACTTACAAGTAGATATTTTCGACAACGGCAAACTTGTGTATGAAAGTCCATCAGTCCAAGAGATTCAATCTTATGCACAACAACAACTAAAACTTTTATGGGAAGAGTACAAACGTTCATTAAATCCAGCGGAATATCCTGTGGATTTAAGTCGGGCTTGTTGGGACAATAAAATGAAAAACATAGAGGAAGCAAAAAAACATAACCGAAAAGCTGTATCTGTATAAGTAGAAAGCATCTCTAAGGATTGTAATGTAAAAAAATTACATTTAGGAATTGATATAAAATGACAAAAGAAGCTTTATTAATTGTTGATATGAGTAATGATTTTGTAGCTGATAATGGAACATTGACTGTCGGTAAGCCAGCACAAGAAATAGTGCTTTATATTCAGGATTTGGCTACTAAATTCTTAGCTGAGGGAGATGTAGTTGTCGTATCGATGGATGCACATCAACCAAATGACCCACACTTTGAATTATGGGCACCACATAATATTGTAGGTACAGAAGGGCAACAACCATATGGAGATTTATATGATTGGTTTCAAAACAATAAAGATAATGAAAGTTTAATTTATAAGCCTAAAACAAACTATAATGCATTCTTTCAGACAGATTTGGCTGAAACTTTACGGAATTCAGGAGTACAAAAGGTTCATACTGTCGGGGTAACTACTGATATTTGTGACTTTTTAACAGTTGCAGGAGCAGACGCAGAAGGATTCGAAACAGTCATTCATAAACGAGGGGTAGCAACATTTACAGATCTGGGGAGAAACAATGGTAAACCATATGAAACGTTGCTTCCATACTGAAATTATTGAATAAATACAAAATCAATTAGGACGGTGAAAAAACATGTTGGACTTGTTAAAACGAATTAATGTATTAGCGAAAAAGCAGCGTGAAGAGGGGTTAACATATGCAGAAAAAGTTGAGCGACAAGTGCTTCGTGAAGATTATTTACGTGCCATTCGCGGACAAGTTCTCCAAACCTTTTCAGGAATGAAGGTAGTGGATCCGAATTTAAATGATGTAACACCTGAAAAAGTTCGTAAATTAAAAACAAAAGATTAACAGTATTATAGAAAAAAGTGAGAAATCAAAGTGAAAGATTTTTTAGTAAAAGCCATTGCTCACAATAAACAAGTGCGCGCACATACTGCAATTACAACAAAAACAATAGAAGAAGCAAAACGCCGCCAAGATATGCAAACAGTCATTTCTGTGGTTCTGAGACGTTTTATGACAGCAGGAGTCATACTTGGCTCTATGCAAAAGGGAGAAAAAAACTATTCATAATGAATGGCGGCGGATTAATTGGACCCATCCTGGTTGATGCAAATGCCAAGGAGGAAGTGAGAGGTTATGTTTCATTTCCCATGCACATTCAGGGCTGTTTTGCCAGGTTCCCATTTATCCTTAGTTGAGGAGTATTCTAAAGGAGAAATAGAAATGGCATTATGTCTACTCAATGAGAGTAAGTTAACTAATTAAATAGATATTCAAGTTTAGGGAAGCCCTAGCGAAAAGTGACTTAACGATATAAAAGAAAACAGAATTGATGAGAAGATGATTTTAACGTAACGGGTACGTTGGCACAATAACTAAAGTTCATTTTTTGAATTTTCGACAATCATACTTTGATTCTTTTATATTAAAATCTTCAGTAATCCGGCCATTAAATTAAATAACACCTTTATTAGTGAAACAAGAAGGTATGTAATATCAAAATGACAAAAAAATTCACTTCTAAGGAGGAAGTTTTGATGACGGACATTTCTATTATACTTGCATTCGGTGCAGGTGTATTAACTTTCATCTCGCCTTGTGTATTTCCACTTTATCCCGCCTTTTTATCGTATATTACGGGAATGAGTGTTGCAGAAATACAAACTGGTGAATTAAAAGGACAGCGCAAAGCAATTTGAACTGAACCCCGAATAGTAGACACTTTATAAAAAGTGTAGCTATTCAGGGTTTTTTCTTTTTCAAAACCCCGTTATACTAAAATTTACAAACTTTGAACGGGAGAAAACATTATGAGTAAAATACTTTTTAACGAACATCAACAGCGCTTATTAGAAGTCAATCTGAATGTCGGATCCGTATCTGATCGAGCTATTCAATATACAGCGGAATTTAAAATTCGTGCGGTAAAGGAAAGTCAGGCAGGAAAAGGTCCTAAACAGATTTTTGAAGAGAATGGTTTCGACTTAGATATCATCGGATTAAGGA
>NZ_JAIZDB010000037.1 GCF_029533155.1 Psychrobacillus antarcticus
TCCTAACCTCCATCTGTTTTGAGTTCGCACTTTAACAGTAGAGGTTGACTTGGGTGGCTGGCAAGTCCTTTTTTATTTACATGATTTTCTCATGCAGAACTCTGTACAAATTCATTGCAAAGTTCTGTACTTTCATTATGCATTACACAGCCTAATACTAATATTCTACTGTATAATCCTTAAATCCATCTTTTGATACTCTTTTTATTTCTTCAAACATTAATTTATTTATTTGCTCTAACTCCGATTTATCCTTAATAATTAGTGACAATATCTTCAATGTGTTCATCAAATATGTACTTCTCCAAAAAGATTTAGTGATTTTATAATCATTCCTCTTCTGTCTGTTCATAGCCAATTTAATAAATTTATTAAAATATGCTTCGTCAAAATCAACTCTTTTGATGTCTTCTTTCACCTGCTTATCTATAATGGAAATATTTATCATTTCATACATGTAGTGGATATTAAATTTTTTCGACATTTGACTATCTACTTTTTTGATAATCTCTTTCATTTCATTATTTTTATGACCGCTACGATAAGATAATATAAAATGTTTATAGTCAACTCCTAATGATTCAACTAACTCCTTTTTATATTCAATAGCGTATTCATATTCATCTTTACTAACCTCTTTATGATGACCCATGATTGTTTTAAAAACATAGACAGATGACTGACTAATTCTTCCTTCCTTTTCAAGGCGATTAAAAGAATTACGCACTATAGCAATATTATGATTCTTAATAGCATTTATAAACTCACTAATGATTTCGTTGGGATTAAAAAACACCCCGCTATGTAGCTCCTTCATAGCATCAGTTAACAAATCAACTGAAACCATCTTTTGTTGTAGTAATCCAAACTCATCTCCCCACCTATTATATGTTTTAGGACCCATTACTCCATTCTTTATTAGATAGTTAAAAATATATTCTTTCATTGAATAGTCATCTACAGTTGGAACAGTACCTTTATAATTGTATTCTCTTTCGGTAACTATTTCCTTTTTATCATTAAGGATGTATTTACGCTTTTTTCCTTTCCCTTCAACTTCAACAATATCGTAAATGGTTTTTAGTTTTCGAGTAAGTGCCTCTAATGTTCTATTAGGTGACAAACACCCTCTTGTTTTCCAAACCGCTGTTTTAAATTCTGCTCCATCATAACCATGTTGAATAGTAATTTCAATTGCTTCTTCTTCTGTAAAATTCCCTTTATCCAAAAATAAATCTCTCATTATACTGCTCCTTTAGTTTTAATTTAAATGTTTCAGTAAACTCAACTGAAAATAGCCACTCAAATTTAAAAGAGCTTTTACGTAATGAAATTCTATTGTTTTGGCTTTTCATTGAAAAGAACACTTTAAAAATAAACTGTTATTCATTCAACTTCATCATCTTCAGCTCGTCGTTGTAATTCCAAGAGTGTTTTGCGAATGATTTGTTATCACTTTTTTGCGTCTGCTAAAAATCCCAGTCGTATCGTAAATATATATTCAGCCTCTTTAGTGACTGTAACTGTTCTAAGCGATATACAGATGTGGGTAAGCGCTATTCCTGTAAACCATGCCCCTGTACTTATCACAATGTTATTCAATACCAGACAGACTTGCCTTACATTGCCGTATACTGCTTCAACAAGCCTTTTTAAGCATATAGAAATAAAAAGAACCCAATCTAATGAAAGACTGGATTCTTAAAATTTACAAGTATACGTCGTGCTCATTATTCTCTATTAGTTCCACCGTTCAGGTTCATCATCCAATAAGATGTTATTTGATTCAATCAAAGGTAGTCCCTCAAGCTAGATGCTACCTCTTCCACATCTAAGTCCAAATACTGTGTAGTTATAGCCAAATTTGAATGACCTAGTGCCTTAGAGATTAAGGCGACGTTTGCACCACGTTCCAATAGATTCTTTGCATATCCACGTCTAATTGCATGAGCATTGATATTTTCCAACCCGAATTCACGAGAATACTTATGCAATTGTTTGCTGACAGTATTGTTGTTTGATTTGGATTTTAACTTTGTTCCTTGTTGCGTTATGAATAAAAAGTTATTATATTGTTTATGCTTCTTTCTTATATTATCATTTTGTTGCATTAACACTTGTAGTAATTGAATCAGATTTTCATTAATAGGCAAATGGAGTAGCTTATGATTCTTAAGAATTGAGCCATCTAATGTAAACATACGATTACCTATGTCTATATGTTTCTCTTCTATCTGCTCCAACGTATTAATACGTACACCAGTTGTATACATTGTTAAAACCGCTACAGCATCACGTAGACCAACGAATGTGTCTAAATCTAACAGGGATAATAGAATATTAATTTCATCCCTCTTAGCACCCTTTTTTACATTTTTATCAATTTTAATTTTAATGACCGTCCAAAACTTCGTTTCAATCCACCCGTTATCAAAACATTTCCCTAGTATTGACTTCAAGCTTTTCAACTTGATGAGTTTACTTGTATTAGATATGTTCATTGTATCTAGCCAGTCATATATCTTTTCCAAAGAAACGTCAGAAAGATGGGTAGCTCCTGTAACTAAACAAAAATCCTTGGTATACAGGTTGTAATCCTTTATAGTTCTTTCCCTTAACCCACTTACCTTCATCTGTCTATTGAGTATCGTAAGTGCTTTCTCAATAGTCATTCCTTGCTTCATAAATCTAGCCGTTTCTTCTATTTGTACTAAATTCCTTAAATTAACCTGTGTCATTAAAATACCTCCCAAAATATAATATTAGAAGGCAATTTTCAAACCGAATTGTACAAGGGAGATTTCCCCTTGGCTAGTCTCTTGTTAGAACTCTCATTTTCAAAAAACGTTGATATATAGGGCTTTCAACTAAGTTTAATGCTCAAGCCCAACATACGTCAGACTCCCTCCCATTTATCAATAAATTAATTGAACAAGCTCTTCTTTTGTAATACCACCGAAGTATTTTGGTACGTCTACGTTTTCTAGTGCTGCTTCAATACCTTCTTTGCTATAAGGTTTGCCGGTTAGTAGCTGTTCTACTTCCGCCATATCACCTACGCCAAAGAAGTCTCCGAAGATTTTCACTTCTTCCATCATGCCTTTGTTCACGTCTAAACGAACATCCACTCCACCAACTGGGAAGCGATGCGAATGCTTCATATTGAATTTAGGGGATTTACCGAAGTTCCAATCCCATTGTTGATAACGTTTTTCCGAAAGCTTGTGGATATTATCCCAATCCTGATCTGTCAGCTCCCAGTATTGAACATTCTCTTCTCCTTCAAAAATAGAAGCAAGAAGTTCTAAACGGAATTGTTCCACTGTCATTGGATTTTCTAACAGTTCGCTAATGTTAGTCACGCGACTACGTATCGATTTAATGCCTTTAGATTCAATTTTTTCTTTACTTACCTTTAAGGCTGATACAACAGCATCTATTTCAGCATCAAACATCAATGTTCCATGGCTAAACATACGCCCACGAGTAGAATATTGAGCATTGCCAGATATTTTTTTCCCTCCAGCCAAAATATCATTTCTGCCGGATAATTCCGCACTTACACCCATTTTTGCAAGCGCATCTATAACAGGCTGAGTGAACTTTTTAAAGTTACGGAAGCTTTCTCCATCGTCCTTTGTTAAAAAGCTATAGTTCAAGTTTCCTAAATCGTGGTACACAGCACCACCACCAGAAAGTCTGCGAACTGGGATAATCCCATTTGCTTCTACAAAGTCAGTATTTATTTCTTCCACTGTATTTTGGTTCCTCCCAATAATAATGGAAGGCTTATTTATGTAAAACAGAAGAAAAGAATCCTTTTCAACGTCCATTGTGTTTAACGCATACTCCTCTATTGCTAAGTTAATACGTGGATCTGTAATTCCTTTATTATCAATAAAATACATGTTCATCTCTCCTTTAAGATTATTTTAACAAATTTTCAGATAAGATGTTGACAAATTGAACTGTGTTATAATACAATAATAATAACAAAAAGAGTTATATAACAGATGGAGGTGGAACAATATATGTTAGAAAACGTAATTGAATTTTTCCGTAAGCTGCCCGCTAAGAAATGCGCTACATGTGGTAACACAATTGAAGAACAACATGAATGCTACGGGAACCACTGTGATAAATGCACTACACTTTAATAACGGGAATAACTACCCACTAGATCCTTCCCTTTCTAGTGGGTAGTTTTAATTGCATAAAAAATGAACACAAGCAAACACCCCAAGAATGAAATCCTTGGGGTGTTTGCTATTAAATATAAAATTTATGCTTTTACAGGTTCACCATCAAATATTTTAAGAGCCATTGGTGCAGCCATGAAAGTTTGAGCTTTTTGAACGAAAGCTGTGAAGTGTTCACTCGTATTATGTGCTTTAGTAGCTTCTACATCTTCCCAAAGTTCTACCATTGTATAATGGCAATCTTGTTCAGTAGATTTCATCAAATCGTAGCTAATGTTCCCTTTTTCGGCTCTTGTTTCTGAAAGCAATATTTTAGCTTCTTTCAAGAATGCTTGTTCCTGATCTTTTTTTACCTGTAGTTGTGCATGAATTATAATCATAGTTATCATCCTTTAAATTAGATTTATTGAATAAATACTTACTCTTAATAAGATCCTATTCAATTGATTTGTTGAAAATTTTAGTATTCACTTATATTATTTTGCATACGAGTAAGCATGTCAGATAGGGTTTCTAATTCTTCTGTTTTAAAATCATGAAGCATTTGGTCCACAAAATTAATCTTTTCTTTTTTATAACCGACAATTTGCTTGCGGCCTTCTTCTGTAAGACGAACAAATATCACCCGATTATCGTTAGGGTTTCTTCGTCTTGTCACCATACCTTTTGTCTCAAGCTGTTTTAGGTGACGAGTAATTGCAGCACTGTCTATATTAACAGCTCGTTGCAGGGTGGACTGATTGATTTCATCTGTTTCATAAAGTTGGTGTAGCAATTCATAGCGTGATGAGCTAATGCCCGTACACCGCTCAAATTTAGGACTGATTTGGTTATTAAGCCCTTTAAGCAGATATAAGATTTGTTCATGATTCGAAATTGGACAATTCATCAATTGACCTCCTAAAATAATTTATGAGGCCAATATATACGAGTGTCTACTACTTTATTGAACGCTCAATCATTGACCTGTCAATAAATATAATACAAATTTATTTAAACTTCAACCCAAGTAAGAACTGAACCAAGCCTAATTTTGATAAATCTATATATTAATACAATACCTTCTATCTTATTTCCATGTTGTCGTTTTATCGGCTGGTAAGCGATACGACTGATAACCTTCATTAGTCGCTTTACCAATAGTGATTAGCATAACTGGAACATAACGATCTTTTTCTAGACCAAATGCTTCGGCAATCTTGTCTTTCTCATAACCACCGATAGGATTTGTATCATATCCGTAAGCACGGGCCACTAACATAAGTTGCATGGAAACAAGACCTGCATCTAACATAACAATATCTTTCATTTTCTCATCGGACATATTTTCATATAGCGGTTTAAAATAATTTAACTGAGCCTCTTTAACTTCTTGAGGCATATATCCGTGTTTAACTGCTTGGCTATATATTTCTTCAGCATATTCATAATTGTTTAGATCGCCGAAAACAGCAATAACAGCTGATGAGCTCAATACTTTGTCCGTATTGAATTGAGCAAGCGTTGCAAGTTTTTCTTTTCCTTCTTCACTGTCAATGACAACAAATCTCCAAGGTTGGAAATTAAGAGAAGATGGTGCTTTTGAAGCTTGATCTATAATTTCGCTCATTTCTTCACGGCTGATTTTAACAGTAGGGTCATATACCTTAATAGAACGACGACCGTATACAATTTCATTGAAATCATTAGTTTTTTGATATTTAAGCATGTTGTAGACTCCTTTTTCTTATATTATATTGATTGACTCGTCAATCATTGATACATCAACTAATATAATATAAATCGGAGAAATTTGCAATACATAAGCTTTATAACCCAAATTAAATTAAAAAACATTGGCTTAGCCTTCAAAGAGTGCAGTGAATTAGCTAACTTTTTAAAAGAATCCTGTTATACTCCAGTCTGCCAATTTCTCTTTAAAAAGTAATTTTGTTCATAAAAACAATGCACCGCAATTGTTAGATTGTGTCTAACAATTGCGGTGCAGTTCAAGTGCACAAGGACTTTTTTAACGTATCGTTTAAATCCTTATATCCTAGCATAGTATCCCTTTTTCCTTCGCTTCTTTCAGCCACATTGGAAATTCATCCAATAATTGATTGTATAACACTTCGTCTGACACTTTCTTTAAGTCATCTAGCTGAAAGAATTTCGCATTATCAACAATTCTACCTTCCATCGTATCTAACTTTCTTAAAACATCAAATTTTGCTTTATTCAATACAAAAACCATCTCTTTTACGAGATGGTTTTAAAGGCTTAAGCTTCGACTGTTTCTTTTGAAAAACGTTTTTTGAATACTAGCATGAAATAACCAAAAGTTAAGCCAAGACTTACTACCATAAATCCTAATAATACACCATTAGTTGACCAGAAATTACTTATGCTTCCTGTTGAAATAGAAGCTTTAAAGCTTTGTACTGAATAAGTCATCGGTAAGAATTTATTAAAGATTTGTAACGGATGCGGTATTAGCTCCAATGGGAACGTACCTGCACTAGTTGTCAATTGAAGTATTAAGATAACAATGGCAACAAAGCGACCCGGGTCACCTAATACTGTTACAAGTAATTGGACAATAGCTAAGTAGGTAAAGCTAGTAATGATTGTCGATAATATGAACAAACCTACATTTTGTGTTTCTAATTTTAAAGCAAACAAAGCGATTGCAACAACTACTAAAGATTGAATAATCCCTACTACTCCTAAAACGGAGATTTTACTTACAAACCATGATACTCCGCTTGTAGGCTTAATCGCAGACTGCACGAACGGAAATACGATCGATATTAGTAATGCCCCTACAAATAATCCAAGAGATAAGAAGTATGGTGTAAATCCTGTACCATAGTTCGGAACCTCATTTACTCCTTCGACTTCCACATCTACTGGGGAAGCTACCATCTCGTAGGTTGAGTCACTAGCTGATACCTCTTTAGATTGTTCACTTGCATCCATTAAGCTGGATTGGAGTGTTTCTGTTCCTGCTGCTAATTTTTCTGTTCCCTCTGTTAATTTCGTTGAGCCAACTGCTAATTCTCCAGATTTCTCAGCTAGTGTTCCTGTTCCTGTTTTTAACTGACTTGAACCAGAAGCTAACTCATTTAGTCCGGCTACTAAACTAGCAGAACCATCATATGCTTGCTCCATACCTGTTGTTAGTTTGCCCATTTTTGAGGCTAGTGTATTAGTTCCAGTTGCTAAGCTTACTGAACCTTCTATTAATGCACTTGAGGAGCCATTCAATTTAGAAACCCCTTGTTGTGCTTGTGTATAACCTGCACTAAGCTGATTTGCTCCGCTGCTCACTTGCGCAGTGCCCGTTGATAGAGCAGCTGTACCATTCGCCAGTTTTTCTAAACCAGCCGATACTGTAGAGCTGCCGGTTTCTAATTGTTTTACTGTTTCGGTTAAAGCTGCTGCTTGTTCAGCTGGTAATGATTCTGATAACTGACTTAACTGTTGCGATAGTGCTTGAATACCTGCAGTAACCTGCGTAGAACCTTCAGATAACTGATTTGTACTACTATTAATAGTTGCACTGCTAGATTGTAATGTTGCTAAAGACTTTAGTAATTCTTTTTCTTTTTCACTTAATAATTGGTAGCTTTCGTTTAGTTTAGCTACTCCACTTGTATACGTTTGGATGCCATCTTTTAATTGGTTTGCACCTGTAGCAGTTTTGTTGACGCCGTCTGCTAATTGTTTTGACCCATCTGTAAGGGTAGATAACCCACTATTTAAGTCAGTGGAACCAGTTGCTGCTTTCTGAATACCATCCACAACTACACTAGTACCATCACGAAGTACGACAGAACTACTTGCCAATTGTTCTAAATAGCCTTTTAAATCAGATGCGCCTGAATTAATTTCTACCGCACCATCTTTCAATTCTCCTGCTCCATCCGATGCCTCAGCAAATCCGTCACCCAATTTCGTAATCGAATCAAATAACTGTTCTGCATAGGTTTCAGATACTTGTTTATTTACCTCCGCACGAATTCGGTCCATTGCTGTTTCACCAATTTGAGAGGATAGAAAGTTATATCCCTCATTTGCTTTGTAAGTAATGACCATTTTTTGAGGTTCATCATCTAATAATGTTGTTGCATGTTGGGAAAAGTTTTCGGGAATCTCGATTAGTAAATAATAATCCTCATTTTCTAAACCTTTATCCGCTTCTTCCTCTGTCACAGAAATAAACTTAAATTGTCCACTTTCCTTCAATTTGTCGGATAGGTCATCTCCCAACGTTAAAGTAGTATCGTTATACGTTGCACCCTCATCTGCATTAACTACTGCTACAGGTAGATCACTTAAATTTGCGTAGGGATCCCAAAACGCCCATAAAAACATGCCTGCGTACATAACAGGTATAAACAATACTGCTATTATGGGAAGGAGTAGCTTTCTATTTGTGAAAATATTTTTCCATTCTGATTTAATCATTAAAATTTCCTCCTAGTACTGTATGACCAATCTGTCCAAACAGTCAATTTAATCCAAAAAATAAGTCTCAAAGAATGAGACTATGAAAAATAGTATCTTGAAAAAAGTCTGTTATTTCCTTTTCTGTTAACGGTTTTTCATGTGTTAAATTCCAGTCGTTAACAAACGCCAAATATCCTTTTAGTAGTAAGTATGCTACAAGTTCACTATTTACTTGACGTACTTCTCCTGCATTTATATATTTATCAATCTTCTGTTTAATGAAGGAAACAATTGCTTGCTCAATTTGCGCCTTCACCTGTATGACTGCTGGAGTTCTCCATTCCTGTTCCTCTGCAATGATTTTAGCAAACAGTTGATGAGTGTCCCGGAATTCTAGCATTTTCATCAAAGCGGCATATGCATTTTCTTGGAAAGAAGCTTCCTTTTTAATCACTTTAGTCGCTTCCTGTTTCATCTCCGTAATTACACGTAGTACAATTTCTTGAAAAAGTACTTCTTTATTATCAAAGAAAGTATAGATTGTTCCTTTTCCTACATTGGCAATTTTAGCTATTTGCTCCATAGTTGTAGCTTTAAAGCCAAACAAGGAAAAAGATTTGGTTGCAGCTTCTAATATTTCCTGCCTACGATCCATTCAATTCACTCCAATCGAAAGAAATGACTAGAAAACCATTACGGTCATCTAGTCATTATAATACACCCATCTTATTTATTTGGCAAGTATTTATTTGTGATCCATATGACTCATTGAATCATCACTTTCATCCGGCAATACTGTACTCATATCTGGTTCTCCAACAATCAGTTTCTGCTTCGGCATAACATGGAGTCCTCTTGCATTCGTATGGGCAAACATATAATAAACACCATCATGATCGAATGAATAATTTGCTTCATACACGCCATCTTCCGTTAAATTCCCTTCTACCATATGACCTTCGTCACGCAGACCGGATTCCCACACCTCAAATTCCACGGTAGCATCATCCACTGCTTCGTCTGATTGTGTTACTTTTGCAGATAATACAACGTCATCTACAGATTGTGTTTCAGCCGTTTGGATGTCTACTACTACCTCTTCAAGTGTTCCTTCGTTGTTGCTTGTTGATGTCCCAGTTGCTTCTTTCTCTCCACAACCTGCTAGTGTCATCATTGCGATTACAAGAACTGCTAATGCCTTTTTCATAAAAATCATTCCTCCCAAATTGGTAATGTTATATAAGCAGTTGTTCCTCTTTCTACTTCACTTGTAAATTTTAGCTTTCCATTTTGCATTTCAATAAGTTGAGAAGCGATGGATAATCCAAGCCCAGTTCCTCCGTCTATACGACTTCGGGCCTTATTCACACGATAAAATCTTTCGGTAATATGTGCTAAATGCTCGGGTGCAATTCCACAGCCTTCATCTTTAATAGAAATAGTTGTTTCTTTTTTGGCTAGCTCATTTCCTATAGTGATAATGGAAGAAACAGACGAATAGTGAATAGCGTTTTCTAAAATATTGATCAATATTTGTTTGGTCATCTGCTCATTTGCTTTTATAATTGTTCCTTCATCTATTGTAACAGTAAACAAGACTTGCTTCTTGTCTGCCAATTTTTTTACGAGTTGCAGTACCTCACGGATAACCTCCGATAATACTAATGGTGATATATCAACTTCTGAGTGCTGTTCAGAGCGTGCTAATGTAAGCAAATCATTTGTCAGTTTTTGCATTCGATTGGCCTCTTGCACAATAAGTGTGTAGATCTCTTTTTTCTTTTCCTCCGGTACGAGTTCTTGTTCAAATGCTTCTCCGTATCCTTTTATATAACTAATCGGCGTACGTAGCTCGTGAGAAACAATAGATAAGAAATCTCTTTTTTTCTCGTCCTCTTCTTGTATAGACGTTGCCATTTGGTTAAAGGTTTTTGCGAGTTCTCCGATTTCATCGGAGGATCTTATATCTACTCGCGTTTCATAATTCCCAGTTGCCATTTCATTGGCTGCTCCTTTAAGCTTATCTAACGGAACGAGAACCTTTTGCACTGTCTTTAAACTGATCCATCCCATTAAGAGAAGTAAAAGTGATACCGTTATCAATAAAAAAATGACATCCTTTGAAGCCATTTCCGTTATCTTCGTTAGTGGTACATATACGTAAATAATGCCTTCCAGTCTATTTTCATCAACTAAAGGATAAATAACGGATACAACTTCTCGGTTAAATCTCTTTTCATAACCTCTTTTAATAACTGCATCACCTTCAATAAGCTGAGCACGCTCCTCAGGTCCGATCAGTGACTCATAGTCTATCTCGAATGGTAGGCAGGCACTTAGTTCTTTCGGATTTCGAACTGTAAAAACCTCTACGTCAGAAAAACGATTGAAATCTTCTGTTTGTTTGATGAACTCATTTGTAACGGCTCCACCCTTATATGTACTTTGTAAGTTTTCGGCAACCTCCGTCATCGAAGTTGCCGTATCCTCGACATATAGCTCTTCATATAAAAAATTAGTGAATATGACCAGGAAGACAATCGTAATAGCAATGAATAAGAGAAGCAACATCCAAATTTTTACCGAAAGCTTTTTCATTCCATTACCTCAAAGCGATATCCTATTCCCCAAACGGTCTCAATATATTTCCCAGCTTGTTCTCCTAGCTTTAAGCGCAGTGTTTTAATATGCGTATCAACGGTACGGGTCCCACCTTCATAATCTATACCCCAAATTCTTTCTAGTAACTGTTCTCTGGAAAATGCTTTTCCTTCATTATTTATAAATATATGAAGTAGCTCATATTCCTTTAAAGTCAGTTGAATTTTTTCATTGTTAACCAAAGTTTGTCTACCTACTAAATCATGTTCAATAATTCCTACTCTATGATTTTCATTCGAAGAATTAATGCCAACTCTACGAAATATAGCATCTATACGTGCTATTAATTCGATAGTTGTGAACGGTTTAATGACATAGTCGTCCCCCCCAAGTTTTAATCCTTTAACTAAATCTGTTTTTGCATCCAAGGCTGTTAGAAAGATAATCGGTATCGGAGAAAACGTACGTATTTCCCTACAAACCTCAAATCCACTCATGCCAGGCATCATCACATCTAGTAGGATTAAATCCACTTCGGAGGATTGTACTAGTTCAATTGCATCTTCTCCATTATCCGCATGGAGTACATGATGACCCGCCTGATGTAAATGAAGTTCAACTAACTTACGCATTTCTATTTCATCATCCACGACTAATACAGTAGTCATCATTCAACCTCCCTTACGATTAACTGGAATGGACCTTTCCCGACCTGCAGTTTTTTAGTAATTTCATCCGATTGTATAAAATATAATTGATGATCATCATAACCAGCGAGTACCATACTATCACCAAAGGAACTTATCCAAAACGGATTTGCTCCTGCTTTTATAGAGTTTAAAACTTCACCTGATTCTGATATTTCATATACTGTACTACTTCCATGACTCACGGTGAAAATATGCCCATTTGCTGCTCTAGCCATATTAATAGGCATTATCGGAACTTCAATCTCACCTATAAGCTCACCATTTTTTATATTAATTCTTTTAATAGAGCGATTGGGACTACTTCCTGCACCGTGACCGCCAAGCCACAGTTCATTGTCCTGTATGATTAATCCATGAGAAGATGTAGGAATCGCCCACTCATCCCTCTGTTCCAAGTCCAGAGATAATACAGATAGGAATTCATCCTTAAAATTGACGACAAACAAATGATTGCCATCAGAAGTCATCGCCATTGGATAATTTCCAGTAGAATGAGTCTGCAGTTTCTTCCCGTTTGTATTATAGCTGGAAACTGTATTATCTAATGCATTTGCCATATAGATTTTTTCTTCATATACGTACGAGTTGGTTGTACCTTCACCTACGTCAATCGAAGCTACCTGTTTGCCTGTAGACAGTTTAATGAGCACTGCTTTTTCAACGGTATACCCGTAAACTAGAAGTAAATCATCTGTCACTAAAGTAAACCCAGTATAGGTCTCTTCAAGCTCCCACGACTCTATTATTTCAGCCTCATTTGAAACAAAATCGACGCTTCTGCCTAATGTATTCAAACTAGCAACAAAATCAGTATCCGAGGGGATGGCTGGAAAGCTTGACTCTGAACAACCCCCTATAAAACAAAGTACCAAGAGAATATATAATTTCTTCACCTATCCACCCCATTTCTTTCATTATAACGAGAACCTGTGAAAAAAGTTTGAAATAGATTTCATTTTTGGAGTTTCACCCAATGAGGTCCGTGTTTCACAAAAAGTCAATATAGATCCAGAAGGAAAACCACAAACATAAAGAAGCCCCCTCCTTTATTTAATTACTACTTACTATTTCTCTTTACTTCCACTAGTATAAAAGGAAATCTATTTGCTTCTTCCTGGCTCGGCCTCGTCCGCGGAAAGCGTCCAACTTTAACGGAAATCAGCAGTATCGATTAATAGTGGTCTTTTAAAAAAATGCCCTAAACATCCGTGAGATGTTTAGGGCATTTAACTTAACTCTTATTTCAAGTGTTTCAAAACGACATCTGCCATTGCATCGATAAATTGAGGTTGTGCATTTGGCATTTCGGGACGCACATATGTTGCTCCGATATCGTCGCATACTACTTTACATTCATAATCATTATCGTAAAGAACTTCTAAATGCTCTGCTACGAATCCTACTGGAGTGTAAACAAATGTAGTATATCCTTTTTGTTCATGTAATTCACGAGTTAAATCTTGTACGTCTGGACCAATCCAAGGCTCAGGAGTTTGTCCAGCACTTTGCCAGCCTACTGCGTAATTTTTCACACCTGCTGCTTGTGCGACTAAATCCGCTGTTTCTTGCAATTGGTCTGGATATGGATCGCCTAATTCTTTAATTTTCTCTGGTAAGGAATGAGCAGAAACGATTAAACATGCTTTTTCACGTTGCTCTTCAGTCATTGCTGTGAACGCTTCACTTACTTTATCACTCCAATATTGGATGAATTTTGGTTCATCATACCAACTTTCAACAGAAGTAATCTTCAGGTTACCAAGTTTTTCTGCTTCCTCTTTAATACGGCCATTATATGATTTAATAGAGAATGTTGAGAAATGCGGTGCTAAAACCATCGATACTGCTTCTGTTATGCCATCTTTATGCATTTCTGAAACAGCATCCTCTAAGAAAGGCTCGATATGCTTTAAACCAATATATAGCTTGAATTCAATTTCATCTTGTAATTCATTTAAACGGTTACACAATCCTTTTGCTTGGCTTTCCGTGATTTTAGCAAGTGGGGAAATCCCACCAATTGCTTCATAACGACCAGTAAGATCCGCTAGTTGCTCATCACTTGGTTTACGGCCACGTCTAATATGGGTATAGTATCGTTCAATATCCGCTTCTGAATATGGAGTTCCATAAGCCATTACTAATAAACCCATTGTTTTTTTCATCATGCTCACCTCAAAAGTTTAATTTGATTTTGCTGCGATTAGTTCTTTACTATAATCATGTACAAAGGAAGTTAAACGCTTCAATGTATCTGGGTCTACCTCTGGGAACACACCATGTCCTAGGTTAAAAATATGTCCAGGTTGTGCTACACCTTGCTCTACAATAATTTTCGCACGTTTTTCAATCTCTTCCCAGCCGCCAAGTAGATAAGATGGATCTAAATTCCCCATCAATGGCTTCGTTAGTCCTTTTGCACGAGCTTCTTCTATAGATAAACGCCAGTCAATCCCAACCACATCTACAGGAAGATCATGCCATTCCATTGCTAAGTGGCTAGCACCAACACCGAATGTAATAAGCGGCACGCCTGTTTCACGAAGCTCCGTGAAAATACGTGTCATTACCGGTTTGATGAAGATACGGTAATCCGCTACATTTAATGCTCCAACCCACGAATCAAATATTTGAATAGCTTTTGCACCAGCTTTTACCTGTGCTTTGATGTATACAATAATCATATCCGCAAGCTTGTCCATTAGTGCAAACCAAGCTTGAGGTTCGGATACCATAAATGCTTTCGTTTTGTTGTAGCTTTTAGAAGGGCCCCCTTCTATCATATAACTAGCCAAAGTAAATGGTGCCCCCGCAAAGCCGATTAAGGGTACATTGAGCTGCTCTGTCGTTAATAGTTTTATCGTGTCCAAAACAAATGGCACATCGTCTTCTGGCGATAATTCGCCTAAGTTAGCCACATCTTGTACTGTTCGAATTGGATTGGAAATAACAGGACCCACTCCTGATTTAATCTTCACATCAACCCCAATACCAACAAGCGGTGTAACGATATCCTTATATAGGATGGCTGCATCGACGTTATAATTTTCTACTGGTAAACGTGTAACGTATGCACATAATTCGGGTTCTTGTGTAATTTGTTCTAAAGAGTATTTTTCTTTTATTTTTCTATATTCTGGTTGTGATCTTCCAGCTTGCCTCATAAACCAAACTGGTGTGTGGTCAACTTGCTCTCCACGGGCCGCACGAAGAAGTGTATCGTTAAATTTAGTCATTAAAGGTACCTGCCTCTCATTATATAAACGTTCTGTTTTTTCTTTACGTTACAACTATAGACGTTCTTTTTTCTAAAGTATAGCCAAACAGTGTATTTGTCATAAATTTGTCCGTATTACTTATAAGATACTTGTGTATTATGTTTTTAAAGACTGTATTGTGGGAAAGATATAATATAAGAGAAAAAGGGAGGTGTTTTTCATGAATTTATATATGACATCCGGAACACCGGAATTTATGGAATCTATAAAAAAGAAATACCCTAACGATGGATTATTTCTATTACATGGAACCGGAAATTCAGTCCTAATACACGAGTCTACCAATAAAACAGTTTTTCAAGTACCTAGGAAATATGAAATTTTAGAATCAGCAGGACAATTTTCAAATAATGGTTACTTCGTTTTACAGCATATCCCCATGTCAGATGAAGGAAAATCCATTTTCGAGCACAAATACACAAACCTAACTCCTACTGCGCAAAGTGAACCAGGATTTATCGCATTACGAGTACTTAAACCGATTAAATCCGATACCTATATTATTTTGTCGGAATGGTCTGGTCCAAGTAGCTACGAGGTGTGGGAAAAATCGGTCAACTTAGATTTCAGTTTGGTTGCTGATAAACAAAACCTATTTACAAGTGCACCATATATTTCTACCTATCAATCCATAAAAGAAGAGGAAGATTTTTAATAACGGGTTCCGTTACCTATCGCAAACATTAAAATGTAAGTTAAAATGACTATTAAATTGCATAGCAATTTGTAGTCGTTTTTTTATTGATATAAAGCGACTTTCGTACGTTTAAAGTTTGAATTTGCAGGGTAAATTTTGCCCTAAACTATTAGCTAACAACAGCTGGTGTATGGTTATTTTAATGTGCTTATTTGTATGCAAATTGTTAGACGAAGAATTATGAAATATGAAACCTTTCTCTTGATTTTATAAAGTATTCCGAATACTTGTATTAAAATAAATACAGTGATTGTGAAAGTGTTTACTGTGCGAAAAGTTTCCTTATAAGTGCCAAAGTACGAAATAGGAGAATTGCTAAAACGCAATAATAACTGATTAATTGAAACTCGGAATGAAAGCCGTCATGTTGGGCTGAAACGAGTTATCTGATACTCCTACATGCATGAAATAGTAGTAGCCTGAATATCACGAAAGCATTTTATCTCCAGGCGATGTATTATCGAAAGAGATATATTACGTCTTCCAGATGCAGATGAACCAAATAATATCAGTGTAACAAATTAAAACAAAAAAACGCCTTTATGGCGTTTTTTTAAAAAAATTTGTTGACGAAATATTTTTGCGAGTTATTTACTCATAAAAAAAGCTATTCTACGAGTAACGGGATCCGTTACCTATACCAAACTTAGAATTTACACACAAAAATACTAATGAAAATGAATAACTAATTGCACCGCAATTGCGGTGATTTTTATATATAAAAAATAAAAAGCCCAGTTCATTGAACTGAGCTATACCTTGTATTTATTTTGAACGCTTATTGAACTAAAACAGCCATTTGTTTATTATTATTTTCACTTAAGTTGGCTCCACATTTTTGAAAACACGCCCTCATTCATTTCAAAATACACACCCATAAATCCATAATAGATATACCCATCTTTGAGAAGAGTGAGTCTAACCCTTGAACCGTCATTTAAGTTAATAGTTAGTTCCCTGAAGTCCTCGTTGTTTCGAGAATTACTTATTGGGTCTGAGTTTTGTTCACGAAGAAGAGGCTTTACCTTTTTCAGTTCTTCTAGAAAGGTATTCAATACTACCATATCTGAAAGAGGCTTATAATTTTCAATTTCGTTATCCCAATCACTGAAGATTCTCCACTGTGCAGAGGATACATTACCAACCATATTTAATTTACTAAACACATCCTCACCACTACTTATTGTTAATCCGTTAAGATTTTCATAAAACTCTGCGTATTGCTTACTATCCTGTTCTTCGTAAGTCATTATCCTAAAGTCTTTATCGTAGCCTTTTACAGAATAAACATCTATTTTTCCAATTGTAGAAGCAAACTCTTCATCATAGGCTTCTTGCTTACTCCATTCATCAATTGTTCCTTTAGTAGTTCCGAGTTTATCGCCTATAATAGCTTTTGCATCTTCTGCATCTATCTCCGTCCTTGTTTGGGTATAAATTTTCCCGTTATATATAATTAAGCCAATCATATCTGCACTTGAAGTGTCTTCGGGTAATTGAATAGCTGGGATTTCCACACTTCCATCTTTATTAACAACGAGTACATCTTGATTGCCTGTTATACCATCTGGGGTAACGTTATTAAATAAGGTGAATGCTCCAACAGACACAAGTAAAGTAGCTGCAATACCGATTCCTTTTACATTAAATCTTTTTCTATCGTTTTTCATTTCTTGCTTTACTTGAGAAACACCCATTTCACTTCTTTCACTCAGTTCTTTTGGTATTTCAATTTTATTCATTTCTTGTTTAATCCTATTACTCATATAAATCATCTCCTTTCAAATTTTTACGGAGTTTGTCTAAAGCTCTATATAAAATTGTTTTTGTAGTACCTAATGGAATATCCAATGTTTCTGATATCTCTTTGAAAGTTAGGTCTTCGTAAAATCTTAAAATAACAACACTCTTTTCTCCTTCATTTAATTGTTCGATTAAATCACGAACCGTAATTTCTAAAATTATATCTTCTTCGTTTACATCATCCGATAAATTTCCCTCGAGTTCCGGCTTTAATTGAACCACTTTTGTCTGTTTTCGAACTAAGTCTAGTGAACAGTTAACCGCTATTCTAATTAACCAAGTTTTAAAATATTTAGGTTCTTTTAGATTTTTTATTGTTTTGAATGAACGATATGCTGTTTCTTGAACCACATCAAGTGCATCGCTTTGATTTTTCACATACACAAAAGCCATTCTATAAATATCTTGTTCATATTTCTGAAATAATGCCAAAAACGCTTTATCGTCACCTTTTTGAGCTTTCTTTACTAAATTTAGCAATCAATAACCACCTCCTTATTCCCTTTCACCTATTAGACGGATAATTTATTCTTTTGGCTTTAGTTTTTTTATTTTTTCTAAAAAAATATATGTCATCTCCACAAAACTGCTTCTTTAGTTCAATAAAAAAGGCTTTACTTCTTTTTGAAGTAAAGAACCCGTTAGTGAAAAACATTAAAAGTATCGATGAAAACAAAAAGGATGATAGCAGATACAAGAAAAGATATTACTGCAGTTGTCTTTCGTTTTTCTTTTAGTTCAGATATCCCTGCAACCAATGCCATTGCACCAAAGAAAAACATTATATAGGGCATTACCTGGTTATCACCAGTTATGAGTGAGTACACAGATAAACTGAATACAATTCCCCCAAAAATAGCCATCAAAATTTTCAACAAATAATACCACCGCCTCTGGTTGTTACTTCTCCATATATATTCGAAGTTCCTTTCACCAAATGCTGCGTTAGGTCAATAAGAAAAAGGCTTTACTCCTTCTTGAAGTAAAGCACGACGTTAGTTTAATAAGAACAGAGACGCTTATTCAACAATCGCACCCGATTGTTGAAGTTCCCACTCAATTTATGACAACAGGCTATAATTCTCATTTGAACACATCAAAAACTTTACTTTCACCATCTTCATACGGGCAATTAACAATTTGTAGGTATTTCATTTCCCAGTATGAGGAGCGTAAATATATAAATGAATTATCCAATTCTACAATATTGTGACTCGTATCATATTGTAAATCGTCGTATTGCTCATGATAACCAGGTACTTCAATGGTTTTAGGACTATACAAATTTGATGGTTGTTGAGTAGTTTTTTTGATTACTCTAGTACTAATATCGTATTGATGAGTATATATAAATTCATTAGACGACATAGACATATCATCATTTCCAATAAAGATTGTTGTACCATCTTGCGATACAGATGCCATCATCATTGTGATGCCATATGACTTAATATGCTCATATGAAATTCGATTAGTAACTATTAAATCTTGGATATTATATACGAATACTCCAAATGTCCCCTGCATAACCACTATGTTGTTATCGGCATATAAAAGTTGGGGCATTTCGGCACCAATATTCATTTGTTCAATGTCAGACATGTCTACCGCTAATTCTTCACCCTCAGGTAAGGTAACTTTTTCATTACCAGGATCCTTTGCAGCATGCTCTGTTTCTGGACCCACAATTGGACCTTTTAGAAAAGATAAGCTTAATATGAGAAAAATAATTGCAGCAGAAGCCAAAACTGTCCAATATACGGGATTAAACTTTCTCGATTTTTGATAAAATTTGAGATGTCGGGCGAGTCATCGCCAAATACACAAATTAAGGTATTATATCACAAGTTTACCATAATTGACAAGTGGGAAGGTATTTGCTTTCCAGAAAAAATTATCACTATAAACGATTCCTTATTGAACTAACCGTTAGTAATAGGTAAGCATTTGAAGTTATCTCCAGCTTTTCCCCTGCTCCACACGGAACGTGACAGTTTCCCGTCATTCCGCGTTCCTTCTAGCGATGGTTTTAGTCATTATAAGTTTCAAGTTACTCTTCCTCGAAGAGCTTGCACTATGGCATCATTTTGCTATGAAATGATGTTCCCACGTTCTTACCCGACCGGTGCAATGCACAGCTGAAAAATAATTATTACCTATCGCTAGACTTGGGGCTGTTCCTCCACCTTGATTATAGAGGTTTCACTGGTCGTACCCCTACAAATGCATTTTGCCATAAGGCTTATAGCAACCGTTTCGGGTGACAGCCCTTGAATCAACGTTCCTTACTTTCCAAGTACCTTACAACGTAGCTATACATGCTAAACGTAGGTGCTTCCTTTAAGCATGTGAACTGGATACCGCCATTGTTCGGTATAGTGTATTTCAGAGGGTGCATTTTTACTTTACACCATTCACCCCATCGTAGGATGGTACACAAGTTTCCTCCTGTTCTAACTTTAGACCCCTACCTTCGGAAGTTCGTCCGTTCCTTTATGTAGGAACTATTCTCACCATATTTAGTTTTTCAGCCATGCGGTCTGTGCTTCACACCCCATGACCAGTCAATCAGGACGCATGCAGGAGTATTGATGGGATAGTTTCAGGAAACATGGCCCCATCATTCCTATCCTCCGTTGTAAAGTTAAAATTTTTTTTAATAAATCTCCTGTATTTTCACGCCAGAAGGCGCTTATAACAGAACTTGTCGCGCGCATCCGTTAGTTGAATAAGAAAATTAAGTGAAAATTTTATTTTTAGAAGGAAGATTGTTATAGAGTGTAGAATATATATAATAATACCAAAAATAGGGGGACTAATATGAAAAGTGAAGTTTGTGTTATAAGTATTTACGTGCCAAATTTAAACAAAGCAATCGACTTTTATACTAATATTTTAGGTTTTGAAATAAACGAACAGTATGGCCCTAAGATTGTGTCACTTGTACACGGAGAGTTACCACTTGTTTTAGAAGAGAAGGATAATGCAACCTATAATCAAGATATTTCAGGAGTTGTATTAGGATTGCAAACCGAAGATATTTATGAAAAAGTTAAATTCTTAAAAGAGAAAGAAGTGAATTTTATTATAGACGAACCAACTAATTGTCCTCCAGGAAAATATATTAGTTTTAGAGACCCCTTCGGAAATATTTTAGAATACCTCCAATTTGAAAATTTATAACAAGTATAGAAAATCCAACATAATTGTTGGATTTTTTTTGTCTTCTTCAACTAACCGTTAGTAATAGGTAAGCGTTTGAAGTTATCTCTAGCTTTTCCCCTACTCCGCACGGAACGTGACAGTTTCCCTTCATTCCGCGTTCCATCTAGCGATGGTTTTAGTCATTATAAGTTTCAAGTTACTCTTCCTCGAAGAGCTTGCACTATGGCATCATTTTGCTATGAAATGATGTTCCCACGTTCTTACCCGACCGGTGCAATGCACAGCTGAAAAATAATTATTACCTATCGCTAGACTTGGGGCTGTTCCTCCACCTTGATTATAGAGGTTTCACTGGTCGTACCCCTACAAATGCATTTTGCCATAAAGCTTTATAGCAACCGTTTCGGGTGACAGCCCTTGAATCAACGTTCCTTACTTTCCAAGTACCTTACAACGTAGCTATACATGCTAAACGTAGGTGCTTCCTTTAAGCCTGTGAACTGGATACCGCCATTGTTCGGTATAGTGTATTTCAGAGGGTGCATTTTAACTTTACACCATTCACCCCATCGTAGGATGGTACACAAGTTTCCTCGTGTTCTAACTTTAGACCCGTACCTTAGGAAGTTCGTCAGTTCCTTTATGTAAGAACTATTCTCACCATATCTAGTTTTTCAGCCATGCGGTCTATCCTTCGGCATACCTTTTCCACAAGGATGGCTTCAGCCTAGTTCAACCGAATCTACCTGTGCTTCACACCCCATGACCAGTCAATCAGGACGCATGCAGGAGTATTGATGGGATAGTTTCAGGAAACTTGGCTCCATCATTCCTATCCTCCGTTGTAAAGTTAAAATTTATTTTAATAAATCTCCTGTATTTTCACGCCAGAAGGTGCTTATAACAGAACTTGTCTCGCGCACCCGTTAGTTTAATAAGAACAGCGACGCTAATTGAACAATCGTGCCCGATTGTTCAACAGTTAAGGTGCTACAAGTTCCACTTTTATTCTGTCTGGATCCTCAAAGTAAACAGCGTAATGGTCAGCTCCTCCAACGAATGGATTCTGCTTTGTATAAAGTATGGTAACTCCTTTATTTATTAATTTCTTAGTCATTTCATCAACTTGTTGGCGTGAATCAGCATGAAATGCTAAATGATTTAAACCTACTCGACATCTATGATATTGGACATCCATAAATCTTTCTTCTGCTTGAACAAAAACGATATAGGTATCCTCTATCTTCCAACTTTGTCCACTTTCCCATTCTTGAAAGGAACTGTATCCCAATTCTTCAAGAAACCACCCCCAAAAATCAATTGACCTTTTTATATCAGAAACATATATCTCAATGTGGTGAAGCAATCCCTTTGACAAGAAATAGCCCTCCTTTCTTTACTCAATCAAATAACCCGATAGGTGAACACAAGTTGAACAAGAAAAACTATCCTGCAGCAATCTTCTTTTATTGGACTCTTGCTGCTAATTCGCGTCGGCAGCCATGCTGAAGTATTTATCTGATGTCAAACTATATTTGTTTACCAAACCTTGTTCTTTCCATTCAATTTGCCCATCGTATTGCATATCGATTTTTTGTAAAATTCTTTCGGATGCAATATTCTTGGGATTTACCGCAGAAACAAGTATTTTAAGTTTCAGTGTCTCAAAGGCATATGGTAAAGTAGCCATTGCTGCTTCTTGCCCAAAACCCTTTCCCCACGCACTTCGATTATATCCGTAACATATTTCAGTACCGTTCAGTAACTCACAATACTTAAATCCACAATATCCAATATACATCCCTGTTGATTTCTCAATGACGGAAAAGAACTTACTATCACTCAATTCAAACCTATCGCACACCTTTTTACGAATAGCTAATGTTTCATCGTAACTTAATTTAATAACGCCACCTGTATATTTCTTTGCCTCTGGGTCGTTATTCATCTCCCAATACTCGTCAAAATCCTCTATACTTGGAGGTCTTATTATTAATCTCGCTGTTTCTATTTCCAATTTCATTTCACCCCCAAAAATATTAATAATCTTTATCATTATAAACTAGGAACTATTCTCACCCATATTTAGTTTTTCAGTCATGCGGTCTATCCTTCGGCATACCTTCTCCATAAGAATGGCTTCAGCCTAGTTCAACCGAATCTACCTGTGTTTCACATCCCATGACCAGTCAATCGCGACGCATGCAGGAGTATTGATGGGATAGTTTCAGGAAACATGGCTCCGTCATTCCTATCCTCCGATGTAAAGTTGAAATTTTTTTATATAAATCTCCTGTATTTTCATGCCAGAAGGTGCTTATAACAGAATTTGTCGCGCGCACCCGTTAGCTAAATAAGAATTATCTATTTATTTTGCATAAGAAAAATTTTAAGGGGTTATTGTTTTCTTCTTCTACCCCTTCATCTTCTTCACAAATCTCTTCAACTGGAAAGCCATCGTGATAAGGAAGAGAAGGTACTTAAACTATCGGGTGCGTTAGTTTTATTAGCGTTGAAAATAAATACAAGTTATAGCCCAGTTCAATGAACTAGGCTTTTATACAAAAAGCACCGCAATGCGGTGCAATTAGCTATACATTTTTATTTGCATTATTGTGTGTAAATTCTATTTTTGCGATAGGTAACGGAACCCGTTAGCTTTTTAAGCTTCCTCTTTTTTTATATTTTACTTACACGAAGTGTCAGTTCTGAAATAACTAACATCACAACTGGAATAAGCATTAACTCCATGTTGAAATCTGCTTGTACTATAATGACGATCAAAACTAAAATTGCTTGTTTTAGTTGGATAATCCTTATCAATTTATCCACTGCCTTTTTTCTCGTTCCTTCATTAATAGGAAACAATAAGTCCATTCGGAATTCATCTCCCGAAGTTAGGGACTGACGCAGCTGAATGACTGTAGCAAATGAAAGTGCACTAGTAAAGATGATCGCAACAATTGGAAACGGGATGAAAATAGCTCCACCGATTGCGAGGGTAGTTAGGCGAACCCACAAATAAAAGTAATCATTCGTACGGATAAACGTACGTAAAACTAAATAGAATTGTGTGTGCTTTTGCTCGTACGGTGCAAGTTTGTAAACCATATCAAGCCATCTTCTTCGCTTCGTCATACCCTGTATATGTGGAACATCCGTAAAATAATTTGCAAAACGATAAAAACGCATCATACGAGCCTGTTCTACTTCAATAAAATGATCAAAAGGAAAAGGGACTTCTGCTTTTTTCTTCTTCCATGCTATTAAATACAGTACTTGAATAATAATGACTGCAAGTAAAAATAGATAGTTACCACTTAGTAAGAAATATAAACCTGCAAACAATAATATCATTCGCATAAAGTAATCTACCCAAACATCTTTACCATTGGATGCCCAACGATATTGGAACTCCGTTTGTATACTCCAATACTTCCATATAAGGATTGCACCGAGAAAAGTCAAAATTTCCCCCTTGGTAGAACCTGTTATTCTTGTTAACAGTGGTATCGATACAACTAGCGCTGCTAACGGGACAATAATGGAAGAAAAGAATGTCCATGTAAGGGCGTGTTTTAAATATTCACCTAGTTTTGTTTCTAATGGAAGAAAGTAAACACTATCTGCTTTTTTCATTAGCGTAACCGGCGTACTTAACGCTATTAATATACTCACAATGAAGGCAACAACTAAATAGGCGGGAAAATCCTTTGGAGCTGTATTTAACCATTCACTATACGTATATCCTGCTGCACCTATTACGAATACTATGACTATTGCAATATGCCCAGAAAATATATACTTTAAGTATTTTTGCAATTCGTTTATATAAAATACAAACCGTTTACTCCATACATCACTCAAATTGTTCATTTTGCTGTTCCTTTGTCATTTCGATATAAAGATCATCTAAAGTTGCATTTGGCATTTGGAAGGCTGCTCGCAAATCATCCATTGTCCCTTGTGCACGAATTTTCCCATTATGCAATAGAAGGATACGATCACAGTATTTCTCTGCTGTCGTCAATATATGAGTGGACATTAATACGGATGCTCCCTCATCTTTTCTTGATTTCATCTGATCAAGTAATGATTGGATACCTAAAGGATCCAGTCCTACAAATGGTTCATCGATAATGAATAGTGCTGGATTCACTAAAAATGCACACATAATCATTACTTTTTGTCTCATTCCTTTAGAAAAATGAGCCGGAAACCAATTTAACCTTTTTTCCATACGAAATTCTTTTAATAGCGCTTCTTTTCTCGCTTCAAATACAGATTCATCTAGATTGTAGGCCATAGCTGTTAGCTGCAGATGTTCTTTTAAAGTTAACTCATCATAGAGCACAGGCGTTTCAGGTATATAGGAAAAGGATGTACGATATTGTGCTGGATCCTCTTTTAACGTTTTACCATTAATTAGGATTTCGCCCTTCAGTGCATTCATTGTCCCAATAATATGTTTGATGGTTGTACTTTTACCAGCACCATTCAACCCGATTAACCCTACTAGTTCTCCCTTTTCAATCGAAAAGTTTAAATCATGCAATACTGGTTTTCTAGTATAGCCTCCTGTTACATCTTTTACTTCTAATACAGTCATTTTTCGCACCTCACTTCTTATTCATAAGTTTACCAAAATAGTTTCAAAAAATCCTCTATCATACCACGCCTGTCCTATTATATGTTAAACTTTTCATAACGATGAATATGGAGGGGAAATTATGAGTGATTGTATTTTTTGTAAAATAATTGATGGTTCTATCCCAAGCGCGAAAATCTATGAAGATGAGCATGTATATGCTTTCATGGATATAATGCCACTAACAAAAGGGCACACGCTAATCATTCCAAAAAATCACAAAGAGGACGTCTATGATTTAACAGAAGATGAAGCTAGTAACTTATTTAAGGTTGTTCCGAAAATCGCTAGCGCACTGAAAGAAAGCTTTGGTCCAGTGGGCATGAACCTATTAAATAATAATGGTGCTCCTGCAGGGCAAAGCGTGTTCCATTTCCATTTACACTTTATCCCACGCTACGATCAAACGGACGGCTTCCGCCCAACTTGGATGACAAAAGAGAAAACATTTACCCCAGAGATCATACAAAACTTAGCACAAGAATTATATGAGAAATTAAAGAAGTAACTCTTGCTTTTTTTACGAACAACAAGTAAAATCATATTTAAGTTTCTTGCTAACGATCAAGAGGATACGTTAGAGGAAAACAACAAACAGAGCGTAGAATAGTTGAGGAGAGATGAGAAAATGAATACGAAGAATTTAGTTTTAATGTCCCTATTGGTAGGTGTTGGAGCAGTACTTTACATTATTATTCCAGGCATAAATGGTGGGATGAAGCCAGACTTCATGCTTACGATGATGTTCATAGGTATCCTATTATTCCCTAATGTAAAAAGCAGTTTCTTGCTTGGTATTTCAACAGGAGTTATTTCTGGATTGTTTTCTACTTTTCCAGGAGGTTTCGTTCCAAATATCATTGATAAAGCAGTAACAGCATTTGTTTTCTTAGGACTTGTTTTATTGTTAAATAAATTAGCCAATAAAGTGGCTGTTGGAGTAGTTCTGACGGCAATAGGAACATTAGTATCAGGTACAGTTTTCCTATCATCTGCTATTTTTGTATTCGGTGCAGGTGCAATTTTCCAGGAATTATTCGTACTTGTAGTTCTACCAGCAATTGCTATCAATGCAATAGCATTCTTTATCATCTATCCGATTATCGGAAAATTGATCAAACGTACTAGTTTTGACACAGCACTTTCGGCATAAATATAAACTATTTGCTTTCCTTTTCGAAGGAAAGCTTTTTTTGTATAAAATAATATGTTTTAATAGTCATAAGGTAAGGAATAATACATTATAAGCAAAGGAGTGATTTATGATGAAACTAGCACCATTATTTTACGGAATTACAACAGGTCTACTAGTTGGGGCTTCTACTGTACTTATGACCACTCCAAAATCTGGTATGGAAGTTCGATCTTCCTTAAAGTCTTCCTCCAACGATTTTCGAGACAAGCTCTTAGACATAAAGCTTCAGTTAGCAGATGTAAAAAGTTCAATAAACAACTTAACAAATTCCTCAAAAGAAGTAATTCCAAGTGCAATTGAAGATATTAAGTCTAGTCTTGCACAATGGAAAAATGAAACTGCGCCTATACAAGCCCTGCTTCAAGCAGAAATTTCATCTATTCAAGAAGCAATGGCAGAATTAGAAAAAAAATTACCAAAGAAAAAAGAAGTAGCAGTCTAATTATAGAGGAGGATATATCCCAATTAGGGGTATATCCTCTTTTTTCTTAATAGACAAATTATGAATCACTTTAAGGCTTTTTTACTATAAATAGAATAATATTTTTATAACCTATATTCACATACATACTTTCTTGCTATAATATTCGAAAGATATAATTTGAGGAAAGAAGGGGTTAATATGAGAGATCAATTTTATACGAGGAAAGAAGCAATGCTATACAGCCAGCGGATTGCACAACTATCTAAAGCACTTTGGAAAGCAGTAGAAAAAGATTGGCAATCATGGATAAAACCTTATGACTTAAATATTAATGAACATCATATTTTATGGATATCATATCACCTACAAGGAGCAACTATTTCTGATATAGCAAAATTCGGAGTAATGCATGTCTCAACTGCATTTAATTTTTCTAAAAAATTGGAAGAACGTGGATTACTTTCTTTCTCTAAAAGGGATACAGATAAGCGTAATACGTATGTCGATGTGACAAATAAGGGGAAGGTACTATTAGAAGAGATGTATGAAACTTACTACGATACTCCGCATGCAGTGTTGGAAGGGTCTCTTCCTATTAAAGAGTTATATGGGAAATTTCCAGATTTCATGGATGTAACGGCTGTTATTCGCAATATTTATGGAGATGATTTCATGGATATCTTCGAAAGATCTTTAAAAGATCTTGAGGATTCATTCATTTTTAAAGGGAATAATGGATAGGTTGAAAACCGTTAATAATTCTTATCAAATAAAGGGTTGCTTTTTATGATTAAATGGATTATCTTATGTATCTAATTCAAATTTAAATATATAGGAGATGCATACCGTGCACTGCTGGAAAACAATTAATGTGAGAAAACAATATGGTTTAGGTAGACTATTTTTACTATCAACTTTAGTAGTGATGATGGTGTTTTCATTTGCATATGCCTTATTAGGAATTATTAATAATTCTCATAAATCGGACGATTACTTTTTGATATTCATGCTTGCGGTTTTAGGTGTTTATCCACTTCATAAATTATTTCACTTTATCCCAATGTTTAGTCATAGAGATAAAATAAAATTCATAGTCATTAACCAATTTAAATTTATCCCTATTTTACATTTACGTATAATAGAGCCCATTCAAAAGAGTAGATTCCTCTTTATTTTATTAGCTCCTTTTATATTCGTTAATGTATTACTAGTTATAGGTGCTTTAGCAATTCCTAGTTTTGCTCACTACTTCACTATTTTGTTTGCTTATCATTGTGGCATTTGCTTAATCGATTTGGTCTACGTAAAGCATCTAAGTAAATCACCAAAGTCGGCCTTCATCGAGGAAACTGATGCTGGCTACGAGATTTTAATAGCGGAACCAAACTATTAACAATATGTAACACTTGTATATCCCCCTCATTGTTTGTTATGCTTAGTTAGTATATGAAGGGAGTCTAGACATGATTATATTCACGTTAGTTCTATTCTCAGCATTTTATTTGCTACAAATTAACCGAATGACATATGCTTTAATAATGTCAAAAGATATTCCGGAAGAGAAACATCCGAAGATTTTTCGCACGATCAATATATTGATAACGATTCTTCTTGTTTCCTTTTATGTTGAGCTAGTTTATACAGTTTAAGAGAAAAAAAGTGGACCCAAATCATATATATGATAGGGTCATTTCTTTTTTTCACACTACCAATTAAGGGAAACTAAGATCGTTTTTAAAGCGATCTTAGTTTCTCTTTTTAAATTAGTAGATAAACGCTGCGCCTACAATGATCAATAAAATAAATAAAACAACGATCAATGCAAATCCAGAGCCGCTGCTGTATCCTCCGCCACCGTTATATTGTCCGCTCATTTAAAACACCTCCTTTTCCATGTATCCTATGCGGTATTTTAAATGTTCGGTAGGCAAATGTAAGGGAACTATTTTTGTTTTTATGTCGTTTATGTTATAGTAACTACTGCAACACATAGAAGTTAGGAGAGAATATTTCATGAAAAAAACATTATTAACATTAACACTTGCAGCATCAGTTCTTGCTTTAGGAGCTTGTAGTGAGGATTCAGCGAAAAACAGCGAAGTTATTGCTACATCTAAAGTCGGAGATATTACACAGAATGATTTGTATGAAGAGATGAAATCATCTATCGGCGATCAAGCATTCCAATTGCTAATGATTGAAAAAGTACTTTCAGATAAGTATAAAGTGACTAAAGAGGAAGTAAACACTCAATTAGCAGCTGATAAAGAGCAGTATGGCGAAAGCTTTGAGGCAATGATTGCTCAACAAGGCTATACAGAAGAATCATATAAAAAATTCTTAGAACTAAACCTATTGCAAGAAAAAGCTTTAATCGAAGATGTTAAAGTAACAGAAGACGAAATTAAAGCTGAATATGAAAATACGAAAAATGAAATTAATGCTCGTCACGTATTGGTAGCAGACGAAGAAACAGCGAAGAAAGTCAAAGCTGAATTAGAGTCAGGTAAAGACTTTGCAGAAGTTGCAAAAGAATACTCTACTGAAGAAGCAGCTCAAACAACTGGTGGAGAATTAGGTTGGTTTGGTAAAGGCCAAATGGTTGCAGAATTCGAAGAAGTAGCTTTTGGTTTAAAGAAAAATGTAATATCGGATCCAGTTAAATCTAGCTTTGGTTTCCACGTTATTGAGGTAACAGATACTCGTACAACGGAAAAATCATATAAAGATAAAAAAGCTGAAATTGAAAAACAATTGAAGTTAGAAAAAGCTGATCAAACACAACTTTTACCAAAAGTAGCTAAAATGATGAAAGATGCTAAAATCGATATTAAAGATAAAGACTTAAAAACATCATTAGATCAATTATTAGCAGCAGCTGAAGAACAAGCACCAGCTAAAGACGCTGAGGCAACTGAAGATACTGAAGCAGATACGAAAGCTACTGAGGATGAAAAATAAGTAAGACAAGCATAACGGTTGGTCGTGACTTCGGTCATGATCAACTTTTTTTAGTTAATGAGGTTCAATACAATAAAAAAAGCGTAAAGGTTTCGTCGCCTTTACGCTTTTTCGTTTACTCAAATGTTGGCTTATAAAATGAACGGTTTTCCAGTGGGAACAATCGCTCGGAAAATTCACCTGGGTTTGTTTTGTCTAGTGCACGATTCAACATATTCATTTTCGCATCAATATTATCGATATAATGCAACATCTCAGCTTCCCGAAGGGCAGGACGTTTTGGGCTACCCCACTCTTCTTTACCATGATGAGACAGCACCATATGTTGGAGAAGCATAACCTCTTCGCCTTCGATTTCTAACTCTTCTGCAGCTTTAGAAATTTCATTTACCATTATTGTAATATGCCCAAGTAAATTACCTTCTATCGTGTATGTGGTTGCTACAGGTCCTGAAAGCTCTATAACTTTTCCTATGTCATGTAAGATGATTCCAGCATATAAAAGGTCTTTGTTTAACGTTGGATACAGATCGCACAAAGCTTTTCCTAGCTTTAACATAGACACAACATGGTCTATTAAGCCTGACGCATAATCATGATGGTTTTTAGTGGCTGCTGGGAACGTCATAAATGATGTCTGATGTTTTTTCATTAAATGTCTAGTAACGCGCTGTATTAATGGATTTTTCATTTCAAAGAAATATTGTAAAAGCTCTTCCATCAATTCTTCTTTTGGTTTATCTGAAGATGGAACTAAGTCCTGTATCGAGATGGGCTCTTCTGTTTTTACTGGGCGAATACTTTTTACACGTAATTGGAACTTTCCACGATAATCTTGTATTTCCCCTCCAACACGAACAATTTGACTAGCACCGTAAAGTTTTTCATGATCATCATTTGTATCCCAAAGTTTTGCTTCAATATCTCCGCTCTTATCTTGCAATATTAATGACATAAATGGTTTTCCAACGGTCGTTACACCTTTTGTTGATTGTTTTATAAGCAAGTAATGATCAACTGGATCGCCTACTCGTAATTGTGTAATACCTTTCATTTCCCAATCCCTACCTTTCTGGGTAATAATGTTGCTACTTGTATGACTGATGCATCTTCCCATACATATCGCATATTGTCATGACATGTAAAATACAGTAGTTGGTGTTCTTTTTGTAACTCTGCCACTAATTGTACCACTTGTTGCAGTCTGACACGATCGAAATGTACAAATGGATCATCCATGATAATTGGAAAAGGTGCTTTGCACTGTAATGAAACAGCTAGGGCAATACGCAAGGAAATATATGCCTGCTCTTTAGTGGCTTGGCTGAGCTCCGCTATTTTAAAGCGCTGTCCAGATGATTTCACAGCTTCAAAGCTTCCTCCTGGTGATAATATCATTTGTTCATATGAGTTGTTTGTAAGTAGCTGAAAATACCGCTGTGCATTTTCTAGTACTTCTGGAAGTCGCTCCTCTTTTAACTGCTTCATCATCTGTTTAATCGATTCCACGACTATTTTTTGAGCAGCCCATTTTTTCACAAGTTCATGTAGTTCTGCTTTTTTCTGTTCGAGTAATTGCAATTGTTCACTTTGCACTTCATCTTCTACTAGTTTCTTTGTTTGATAGGATAAAGATGCTTTTTCATCATTGTATACATTCCTCTGTTGTTGTAAGTGAAGTTGCTTGTCCTTACACTCGTCCTCAAATACATCATCAAAATCGTCCAAATTTATTTGTTTTCCGGCTATTTGCAAGTGAAGGTGGTGTAATTCCTTTTCAAGCTCCACTTTTTGTTCATAGATAGAATATGCCTTATAATAATTGCTTTCCAGATCTACATTTGCCTCACGATACAAAATGTGGATTTGTTCGGTATAAGATTGTTGAAGTAATGATAGCTCCTGAAGTTTATTTTGGAGATCAGATAGCTTCGTTTCCTTATACTGTTGGTCTTCTGACTTTTTCTTTTCATTTAAGTAGAGCTCTCTTAATTGGTGAAATAGCATATCTTCCAAAAGATTTATAGGAGCTTTCTCCGCCGCTTGTTTGAACAACTCCTGTATTCGCAAACGTACTTCATAGAGCTTTGTCTCCATTTGATCCAGCTCAATTTGCTGTTCTTGAATAATGCGCAGACGCTTAAATAGTTCAGGCAATAGACTTGGTGATAATTGTTCACTTATATGATAGCTATTTAAAAAGTCGTTTACTTGTTTTGAAATAGCTGTCTTGTTACTTTCTAACTCACCTATTTCTTGCTTCAATATAGAAATAGCTTGTTGTAATGACTCGTGTTCCTTTTTCAATAAATCGGCATATGTTTGAACATCATTTGATTGGTTCCATGTATTCATCATCAGAGTAAAACCTGCATATACAATTCCACTAATGACAATAGCTGTAAGGGCAACCATCCAATTCGATTGAGTAATCCCAATGATAAGTCCGACTAGAACTATTGTTGCAATAATGCAGAACATTATGTTATTCGCCTTTTGGCTGGAGGAGGATTTATTTACTCGTTTGGACTCAGTCAGTCTTTGCTGTTGTCCTAGGAGATCCTGTTCCTTCATCTGTAATAATCGTTTTTCCTGTTGTAGCTCTTGCTCTAAGTTTTTTTCTGTTTGAAGAATCGTAACTAGTTTGTCCTCTTGTTGTATTGAAACATCAGCTTGGACTATATGCGACAAGCTTTTTTCCCAGTCTACTCCAACTAAAGCTAGCTGTTGCATTTGGCTTTGTAGTGTTTTACTTTGTTCCTCTTCTATTTGTATTCGTTTGGAACGAAGCTGATGCCATTCCGCTTCTCGATTTAGATAGGATAGTAATTCCTCTAGTTGTTGCGTTGTTAAGCTAGTTGCATCAATTGTTAAAGAATCCAACTCTTTTTTCAACTGTTCCATTTCTATTTGATTACGATTCAATTTGTCTTTTATTAGCTCAAATCGACGGATGCCATCTGAGGGGAAAAGTTGGTGTTTTACTAAGTCTAGCTCCTGATTTAATGTGGATTCTTTTTCTTTTAATGGTTTCAGTTGTTTCCATTCTAAATAACGTTGTAACTGTATAGAAATATCTTTCTCTTGTTGATCTAGTTCCACCACAATTGTTTCAAGCTCGTTAAGACGTCTAATGGATGGTTCATATTTCTCTACTTCCTCTAGCTGATGCTTGTAGGTAGTTTCTAATTCACGTAGCTCTTCTATTTTTTGATTGATAAGAGGCTTCCTACCAGTGGGCTTAAATAGCTCGCCCATATCTTTTATAAATTGATTTTCGACGACCGCTAATGTATCCATCCCAGTCGTTCCAGAAGATAATAACGTTCTCGTTAGCTCCTCTTCTGTCATTTTCTCGAAGCCCTGTAGCTGAAGCAATGAAAAAGAGAAAATAGCTTCAAAATCTGCGCGGGAATACGAGTGTAGTAGACTCGTCAGCTCCCTTTCCCCTCCACGACTACCGTCTGAATAATATACCGTAACTTCTCCACTTGCTTTTCCTTTAACTCGTTCAATTGTTACGGGCTGACCTTGGTCATCAATAAGGTGAATTTTACCTCCGTATGTAGCATTACTTTTAGGCTCATAGCGAAGTAACTGCGCATTTCTTTGCGGAAATCCAAATAAAATATGCAGGATGAACTGTTGGATTGTAGTCTTTCCTGCTTCGTTTTCACCGAAGACCACGTTTATACCGTTATTCAAATCGATTTCAACATTCTCATGCTTTCCAAAGCCATATATATGAAGCTTTACAAGTTTCAATCGATACTCCCCCTTGGCGTGGCATTTGAAACTACCAATTTTGCTTCTTTTAGGACTTCTTCGATAAAGTCTTGGTTAATGGGCTGTAAATATCTACTCCCCTTAGGATGCTGATAAAGTTCCTTTAAAGCGAGCTTCCATTCCGAAGTATCCCAATCATTTAAAGCAGATAGCAGCAAAGTAGTTTCTGTGCTCTGCTCAATTGGAAATTCTATATGTAATTCTTTTATTATTAAAAAGTTGTTTGCTTGTTCTAGACTCTCCTGAATCAATAATAGCCATTCATCTTTATTAGTCGACTGTAATAGTTCAATGGTTTCCTCTGTTATTGCATTTATTGTTAGAACAATGATCGCTTTTCCATTTTTTTGACTGTAGCTTATCAATTCATTTTCAATATATGTGATTAATTCATTCGCATGGATCATACCAACACACTCTATGAAAAGCTCGTCATAAATAAAAGCAGCTGAGGGGACAAATTGGAGCTCTGCTTTATTGTTAACTAGCGAAACTTCGTAAAATCCTTTTACGCCTCTTTCGTTACGATGCCTGCTTTGAGTATTTCCGGGATAAACAATTGGCGGGTCTGAATGGAGAATTTGGCGCTTATGTATATGACCGAGCGCCCAATATTGATAGCCTTTTTCTAGTAAATCATTTTTTCTAAATGGCGCGTACACATCATGCTCATTGTTTCCTTCTAAGCTACCATGAAGCATCCCAATATGTATATCATTGTGTTTTGCAATGGGATAGTGGCTATGCATAGGTTCTAAAATATGACGCTCCTTATAACTAAACCCTGTTATATTCACTTTTTCTTCACTTATAAGGAGTGTTTTAGTTTCTACTTTGTCACCGAATATATGAACGTTTTCAGGCAGCTGAAAACGAACCCAATTACCGCTTAAATGATCGTGATTTCCATGGCATATTAAAACTGGAATATTTTCTACATGCAGAGCTTCCATTCCTTTTTGAAATAAATACTGCGCACGAAGACTACGATTTTCCCCATCATAAATATCACCAACTATTAAAACGAAGTCTGGTTTACTTTCAACTGCGTAATTAATCATGTTTTGAAACGCTTGAAAAGTACTCTCCCGTATATCTTTCCAACGACTTTTAGGAATAGAGGAGATACCTTTAAAAGGGCTGTCCAAATGTAAATCTGCCACATGTAGAAAACTTATTCTTGCCATCCAGTACACCTCGTTCTAAAATAGAATATTTGTTCTTATTTTACCATAAAGAAAAGACTGTATACAACTAAATGTGTACAGTCTTCTACTCCCCTTCTTAGTTATCTTGATTCGCTACAAATGCTCCGATTGTATAGGAAAGCATATGAACGACCCAAAGACCGGTTAGTAAGAAAAAGGTCAGCCCAGGTCCCTCCATTATTATGACAATCATCCAGACAACTAAGATTGCAATAGTCGTCGCTATCCATGAATAGGATCGTGCTTTTTCATGAATTCTATTGTATCGTTCATCAAACCATCTCTTTTTCTTGCCGATTTTCCGATTGATCAAAAAAACTATACCTATTATTACAATTGCTAGTGGTAGCCCGATTAAAAATGTAAATAAATCAAATTTTTCATACATCTTTGTCTTCCTCCTCGTAAATGAATAAATCCTCAATCGTACATGTAAAAAGTCTGGATAACTTAAAAGCCAAATTAATCGATGGATTGTATTTTCCTTTTTCTAACGATATTATTGTTTGTCTGGATACATCTAGTTTTTCTGAAAGTTCGTCCTGTGTCATGCCAAATGCCATCCGTTTATCTCGAACGTAATTTTTCAACTTGCCCCTCCTTCTTGTAAAGTTAGCTTTACGTAAAGTTTACTTTACTTTATACCACATTGTCAAGCAAGCTTTACATTTAGTTTTCATAATTTTTTGTGTATAATATATAGTAGAATAATGAAGGGGTGTTTGACTCATGAAACCATACCGATTTACTGCATTTGAATCAACTGGGGAACTAATTTTAGAGGAAACTTGGAAGTATGAAAATGACGAAGAAGCAAAGCAAAAAGGTGAGGCTGTTATTGAAGAAAAAGGCTTTGCCAATAAAACTCATCGTTTGGTAAATAGCTCTGGGAAGCTAGTTTTATTTCATGTATAGAATGATAAGAAAAACCGGGCAGAAAAACGCCCGGTCTTCTAAAAAGAATAATGTAGATATGAAATTGATTTCCGCTCCGAGCGGACGCGTTCCGTGGGCACGGCTTCAGCCGCTTCCCTCGCTTACGCTCAGTCCAGGGTCTTCAGCTCGCGCTGTTCCCACTGGAGTCGCCGCTCTGCGCTCCAATCAATTAAATCCACTTTATATAAGCGGATAATTGGCTATAAAACCACTTAAATATACAATATAGATGTTTCATCTTAAAATATGTAAGGCTGAAAGGGACTCATATCAAAGAAAATCCACTTTCTACATTCTACGTTATAGCATAATATCTCTAATTCATCAGACTGTTTTATCCCTATATTAACTTTTATTTCTATTATCGTCTGAGCGAGAGGCTATGCTAAATCTTTAAGTACAGTACTACTCACTTAATTGATTGAAGTGAAGGGTGGCGACTTCTGCGGGATGAGTGAGACAGATGAGATATCACAGCGACGCGTGTGCTGTGGTGATAGCTCATCGCTCACCCCGCGAAGGCCAACAGGATGTTGGTCACGAAGGCGTTGCCACACGATGTGGCGCACTTAGCCTTTGTACCCCACCTGAAACGCAAATCAGTAGTATCATTCATGCATTAAAAGTCCTGTAAAAACAAAGTTCATGCTGTATTTTTATATACTTTCTTATCTTTTAAGAAAAACCGGACAGAAAACGCCAGGTCCTTTAGGATCTAAACCTGTTTCAACTGTTTTCGAAGGGCTTTGGACAGACTTATTGCTATATAATTACCGTTTGATTTTTTAAAGATGCTGGTCGTGATTGAAGTCACGACCAGCATCTTTTTTTCTCTAATATATGGCTATTGACAGTCCGTCGCCCTTCTACAACTTTTAGAAACGGGTTAGTTCATTTTTTGGGTAACTAGAGAAAAGATACTATCCTAATAATTGAGGATAGATGATGACAGTCTAAGTACGCGACATCTTGTCGCAACGACTGCCTGACCCGCGTCGTGCGGGCCTGAAGATGCAATTTCGTTCGCTATTTCGCTCCTTTATTTGGTAGACACTTACTATTTTTCCTAATTTCCACTAGTAAAAAAGAAAATCTACTATCTTCATCCATCCTTACACAATTTCATTCCTACATTCAACAGACGGTTTTATCCCCACATTAACTCGGACTACTCTTCTTATCTAAGCGAGAGTCTATGCTATATCTCCTAGTTGAGTACTACTCATTTAATTGATTGGAGTGAAAGTGGCGACTCCTGTGGGAACAGCAAATGTTTTCTGCACCGATAGCGAAGCGACAGGTGCACGAGCTGAAAGCCCCGCAGGAAAGACGTTGGTCAAACTTTATTTGACCAACGTCTTTGCGACGAGTAACCGCAGGAGCATATGTTTTCGTAGTGACGAGGAGATTGAAGCCGTGCCACGGAGGCCAACAGGATGTTGGTCACAAAGGCGTTGAGGCCCACAGGAGGTGGGTTATGCAATCGTTGCCGCAGGACGCGGCAAACTTAGATTGCCTTCCTTTTACGACGTGGCGTTCCTATCCTTTGTCCTCCACTGAAACGCAAATCAGTAGTATCAATCATTCTTAAAAGCCCTGTAAAACTGGTGTTCATGCTGTATTTTTATATACTTTCTTATCTTTTAAAAAGGACTTAGCCAGTTAGTGGCTAAGTCCTTTTTTGTTATTTTTCATCCTAGGTCCGATAGGCTTCAATAGTGCTCATTTTTTCGATAAGCTGTTATCTATTTCATATTCTGTAAACTTTTCAGTAAGCCAGCTAGAATATTCTTCATTAATGCGAATTTCTAGTAAATTATTATATACTTCTTCTTTCACATCTTCAAACACTGCTTCTTTTGCATCCTTTTTACCAGTTACTTTTATGATATGGAATCCATATTCTGATTCAACGGGCTCACTCACTTCATCTATATTCATTTTAAAGGCTACATTTTCAAACTCCTCTACCATTTCACCTGTTCCAAAGTATCCTAAACTCCCTCCATCAGTACTTGATGATGTATCTGTTGAATACTCTTTGGCAAGTTCTGCAAAATCACCACCGTCATTCAATTTAGTTTTCACTTCTTTTGCCGTAGCCTCATCTGCAACTAATATATGGCTCGCTTCCACTTGTTCTGTTTGTGCAAAGGTTGTCTTGTTTTCTTCGAAATAAGTGGTTAATTCTTCGTCTGAAATATCCACTACTTTTTCCATTACTTTCGTCTGTAATTGATGAGTAGAAATATCTTTTATCAGCGCTTCTTCTTCTACATTATTTGCTTCTAGGACACCCTCGTATTCCTCTTGACCACCATAAGATTCTATTAGCTCCGTCAACTCTGCTTGAATATCTTTCTCTGTAATAGTTATCCCTTCACTTTTAGCTTCCATTTCGAAAATTTTATTAGTGATTAAAGTGTCTAAGGCATCTGTACCATATTGTGTCATGAGAGTTTCTGTTAATTCTTCTTGAGAGATTTCTACCCCATTTACAGTTGCTACAGTTTCTTTAATAGTTTTGTCCTCCGCAGAACAACCAGCTAGTATTACTGTCAAAGCAATCGGTAACGCAAATATCTTTATTGATTTATAAAAAAGTAGATTCATCTGTATCTTCCTCTCATTATCATACTTTTACCTTTAGTTACACTTTAATCTTTCAATGTGTCAGTTAGATGTCAAAGTTTGTTTAGTAGAGGTACTTTTCTGCCACAGAGCCTAGGCAACGCAGATTCTTGGAAAAGTAAGTATGCAACAAAAAAAGAAGGTAACCGAATTTGGTTAACCTTCTTTTCGTATTAGCAATTCAAAACATGTACCCTCTTCTGTGCTCTCTATTAAATTCAAATTCCCTTTTATCGATTGTGCCATCATTTTACTGAGGGGTAATCCTAATCCAAGTCCCCGAATACCGTACTTTTTCTTTTCTCCTCTAAAGAACCGTTCGAATATGAAAGCTTGCTCTTCAGGTGGTATACCTGAGCCCGAATCTTTTACGATTACAGACACGTACGCTCCCTTTTCTGAAAGCGATATAGTTATTTCACCAATTCCTGAAATTGCTTGTTCGGCGTTTGTTAGTAAATTGGTCATTATTTGTTGTAAACGAACTAAATCTGCAGAAATTATTACTTTTTTATGAAGTAAATTTATTTTGGTCACTATGTCTGGTTGCTCCTGTACGGCTTTCCACTGTGCAATTAAATCCTTCATAAAGTTATCAATATCTAGCTGAGAGATATTCACTGGTACTGCATCTACCGCAAAGGAGTTGAATGCTAGTAAATCACCGACCATTGTTTTCATCTTGGTTGTTTCAACGAGGGCCATTCGGATAAATTGCTCCGCTTCTTGCCCAGTAACAACATCATCATTTACGGCTTGCAACAATCCACTAATCGATGTTACTGGTGTTTTCAGTTCATGGGTAACACCTGCTAATAATTCAGTTCTTGTTTTTTCTAATTGCTCCAACCTGCCAGCCATCTGTTTAAATGAAGAAACAAGTTCATACAATTCTTTTTCCTTAATATGATCCGATAAACTGATTTCATAGTTACCACTTTGTACTTGCTTAGCTGCTTCAGCTACTTGTTTTATCGGAAGAGCTAATCTTCTCGACAAAAAATATATAGCCCCCCAGCCGAATATGGCTAGTCCAACTATTAATATTGCTAGCTGACTATATTCTTGTTTTACCGTAGTTAATTTATCTTTTGACTCAACCATCATTACCCAACCCACAAGCTCATCATCTATCTCAATTTTCTTTTTTACTGCATAATACTTTTTGTTATTAACTGCGGAAGTGAATGTTTCAACTTCTTCTTTTCCATTTACTAATTGACTATATGCATTTCCATTTTCTTGTTCCAGTGGTAAATTGCTTGATATTACTTCTCCATCGGTATTGAGGATATACATTGTTGGGTTTATATGTTGAACCCGGAAACGATCTTCAGCAAAATTAGGTACTCTTTCACTTGGTGGGACTCCTGGAATACTAACATCCGTAATCCGATTCACCATCTCTTCAGCCATAAACTCCATCAGCTGTAGACGATTTTCGAGAGTTGAATGTCTTATCCATAATGCCGAAAAGAAAGAGATTATTAGCAGACCTATGAGTAAGGTAAATAAATATCGACTCGTCCAATACGATAACAGGGTGACTCTTTTATTTTTGATGAACATTAAATTGATACCCCAATCCACGTAACGTCCGAATTTCACCTTCGTCTTCTGACCAATTAGTGAGCGCTTTTCTCAGCCGTTTTATAGATAAATCAACTGCTCGATCACTGCCGTCGTAATCCCATCCCCATACATGTTCTATTAACTGATCTCTAGTAAATGTTTGGTTTGGTTTCTTGGCTAAAAAAAGTAATACCGACAAATCTCTAGGAGTTAGTAATATTTCATTTTCATCTAATTTTACTGAATGACCTTTAAAATCTATATGAAGCTTACCAAAAGTGAGGGTTGATGATTTTTCATTAGATACTCTTCTCAATACTGCCTTCACTCTTGCGACAACTTCATCTGCAATAAAGGGTTTAGCAATATAGTCATCTGCACCTTCGTCAAATCCTTCTAAGCGATAGTTTACGTCTCCTAATGCAGTTAGCATGATGACTGGGCAACTACCAAGCAAACGAATTTCTTTTAAAATTGCCCAACCGTTTTTTCCAGGAAGCATTATATCTAAAAGTACTAGGTCAGGGCCTGCCTTTTCAAATACCTCTATTGCTTCATCACCAGTGTAGCACTGCACAACTTCATAATTTTGCTTAGTTAAATATGCTTTCAATACTTGGCTAATGGCAAATTCATCTTCTACTATTAATATTTTTTTCATCTGTCCATCACACCCTTTAACTGATATTACTTAATTTCTTACATTATACCACCGTTTTATGTCAGATAAATGTCGACTGGAATCTTGCTGAATTTTATAGCTTAAATGTTTAAAAAACAGCCCTAAAACCGATATTTTCGATTTTGTAGGCTGTTTTCTAATGGAAACTTATTTTGTTAATAACAACTTATCATATTTAATAATATATTGAACTATTCGTTGGAAGTATCTTCATTGTTTTCTGGTTGTTGCTGCTCTTGAGGTCTTCCAAAGCCACCTCCGCCTCCACCTGGCATATTACCTCCCATTCCTCCACCCATCATTGATGAGCTGGCTTCTGTCACTCCACTACTATTTAAGTAAGTCATGACTGTTGTAGGTGAATAGGTCACACTATCTGTTGGAGCTGTTGTCTTTGCATTTGTATAGACCCCGTCTATAACTTCACCAGTTATAGTTCCCCCATGACTGATAGTTGACTCTACATTTAGCTCTAAATCTGGAGAACTAATAACGATCATTTGATACATTTTTTCCGGTGCTACTGTGATAATTTGCTCACCATCCGCATTTGTCACAGTAACTGGTGTATTAGCTTCAAGTGTCTCATCAAATGTCATCATTATCGTGTTTTGTGTAGATTCATCAGATACACCTAAAGGCATTCCTGCACTACCAGAAGCTATTAATGTTCCACCTTCCATTTTAAATGTTCCATCATAATCTAATGTACCATTCATCATCTCCGTTGGACCATAAACGATAGCAGTACCACCCGTCATTGTAATATTCGTATTAGAGTCTAATCCATCACCATCTGCATCGACATATAGATAGCCCCCAGAAATCGTAAGCTGACCATCCTCGGTTGCCGTATCGTCTTCTTCTAATTCCTCAGTTTCCGTAGTTGTGGAGGCTTGATCAAAGGCCCCAAACATTTCATTCATACTACTTCCACCGCTTACATTGACTCCATCGTCTGCTGCTTTTAGATGAACGGTCCCGTCAGAAATCTCTATATTAGTCCCTTCAATACCCTCTAGGCTTTTTAAGATTGTAATATCACCACCGGCAATAAATACATTACCATCTGCATGTATACCATCATCACCCGTTGAAAGAGTTTCTTCTCCACCCTGAATAGTTAAATCTCCATTACTATGCAGTGCATCATCCACTGCATCGACCGTAACAGTACCACCTACGATATTTAAATTTTTTCCTGCTTTTATTCCTTTTTGACTTGTAGTCTCATCAACAGAAGCATTGGCGGTATTATTCTCTGTATCTTTTTCTACTGGAGCTTTTTGTTCTTTATTTTGCTGTTCTTCTGGCGGAGTCTTTTGTCCTGTACTTTCCCCTGGCATTTGTCCGTCTTTCGGTTGACGGTCCATACCTCCACCACCTGGTGGCGTCATGGATTCAAAAGTTGTTGTTAAATATGCTCGAATTTCAGTTGTTGTCATGCCCTCGATTTCAGTAGAAATATCAATTGGGAAATTCATATTCTCCATATTCTCAACAAATGCTTCTACTTCCTCATCTGTCATTGAACTGAAATCCATACTCATTCCTGCACCCATTTCTGGCATTTCGCCTGGGCCATTTCCTCCGCCCATTCCCATGTCTGACTCAGAAGAAGTGACGGTTTCTGGACTACCATCTCCAGTTTTTATGGAGAATTCACCATCAACTACGATAATTTCTTTTTCAGCTTGTAAACCATCGCCTTGCGCTTTCACATTTAAATAGCCGCTTTCGAGAACTATATTGCCTCGAGCTGCATCCCCATCATTTGATGATTTTACACCATCGCCACCCGCAGTTATATTAACTGTAGCATTAGACAAAGCAAACACATCGCGACCGACAACACCATCATCAATTGCTGTTACATTAATAGTCCCACCTGTAACGATCAAGTCATCACGGCTTGTTATTCCGTCTTTGTACTGACCATTAACAGTCAACATACCAGTACCATTAATGACTAAATCATCCTTACTAAAAATAGCTGCTCCAACTTCCTGATTTGCATCGTTCTCATAGACATAAGCAGTTGCGTCTGTAAAGTTATTTTCGGTTCCTTCTTCAAGCGAGATAATCGTTTTATTTGATTGCTCTATATTAATTGCTGCGTTAGTAGATGAGGTAATCTCTACACCATTCAATATTAAGCGTACATTTCCCGTATCCTCCGTATTTACTTTAATCTGGCCAGCAGAGAGTGCTCCTTCCAGTACATAAGTACCTGATGAATGAATCTCTACATTTTGTCCATTAATAATAACACCACCGGAGCCGTCAAAAGTCGTTGCCTCATCATCTAATGTTATTTTTGTAAAAGCATCTCCTTCCCAGGCAGTATAATAATCTTCTGAATCATAATCTACATATGAAGATATTAATGCTTCCGTATCCATTGTTGTCTCTGTACTACTCTTTTCACTACAACCGCCAACAATTAAAATTGCCGAAAAAGCTAATGATATTGTTCCTTTTTTCCTCATACTACTACCTCCTATAAAAGAAAGGTCTGTAAATTTACAGACCTTTTCTCCTTATGCTGTAAAGTTTCCATCATAACTTAGCATTACTGCCGAAGACACACCTTTTACATGTGAAATATCGGAAACAATTTTTGTATCATTTTCTTTCACACGTATTTCATATGTTACTTCCGTTTCATAATCTAAAATATGGGACTTCGATTTTAATGCATATTTCTTCGTTGAACTTTTTAATAATTGGTCAATAGCATCTGCTGCTTCACCGTTAGCAAATTTCACAACTAATAAGTATGGATTTTCTATTACAATTTTATTGGCAAATACGATAATAACTAAACTTATTAAGACTGTGCCAACTATTCCCAACACGACAAAACCTGCCCCACATAAAATCCCTACAATTACTGACCAAAATAAGTAGACTAAATCCATCGGATCCTTAATCGGCGTACGGAAACGAACGATAGATAACGCCCCTACCATACCGAGTGATAATAGAACATTTTGACTGATACCCATTATAACTAGCGCTGTCGCCATTGTCATAATCATTAATGAAATATTAAATGTATGTGAGTAAATTACACCATTAAACGTTTTCTTATAAACTATATAAATAACTACCCCTAACAGGAATGCTGAAATAAGACCTATTAGTGAATCTGTTAAAGAAAATGAAGCTGTTTTTTCTATAAAACTTGATTTGAAAATATCTGTAAAAGTTGTTGAAGTTGCCATTTCTAAATCCTCCTAATTATATATACATTCGACTTAATTGATATTTGGAATACGCTTCATGTGTTGTATTAATACCTTGTAGCATCATTTTCACCATGTCTGGTAAGTACTCGTCATACTTCACTTCTAAGATGACCTCTGTCGGCTCGAGTACATCAACCATGGGTAGATTTTTGTTGAACATATCTGTATTGCGCAAGCTTGACTGCACTTTGCTATCAAATGTTACTCTGACATTTCCGTACAAATAAACATAAGCCTCTCTCTCATAATCCACTACTGACATGGGCTTAATTAAGTTCATTTTCATTTCTAAGTACAAGTCACAAATTAATGATCGATTGTCTTTTTCCATCCATAAAATATCCCCGACACGAATTTTTTCAAATTCTAAACGTGTCATATTACACTTAGATTTAAAAGTTAAATTATTACGCTTACTTTTCCGTTCAAGATTTATAATCTCTTCGTTGTTCCCATAAATACGGACACGATATTTATCTCTAGTTAAATACCCTTCCTTTTTCTCGTTCATGACTTTGTTTTCAAAGTTATCAAAGTAGCACGAACGAATGGTATATTTTCCAGTGGGACCAGCATGTGTATCTAAATGCATCACATATTTCATTTTATTTTTTAGTAACATATAATCTATATATGTGATGCCATATTTCAGTTCTTGTCGCCCCTTCGGATTAAATGATGTTTGAATAGGCATTATTACACTCCTTTTTATATTTAATGTGCTTCGCAAAAATATCAACTAACTTGCTGATAAATCTACTTTAACTTTTAAATAAGTCAGCAATACGTCAAGCAAATAAATTTGAATTTTTGTTATAAGTATAAAAAGAGGATGGAAGTGACTAATGTCGCTTCCATCCTCTTTTGTTGTTAATAAAATATGTAATCATATAAAAAGGAGGATCAACTAAATGATCCTCCTTTTAAATTTATCTACCCTTAAACTCAGGTTTTCTTTTTTCAACAAATGCTTTAATGCCCTCTAAATGATCTTCGGTTCTTCGCATTGCGGATTGCGTAACAGCTTCTTTTTCTAACACAGTTTGTAATTCATTTAGTTTGGTTGCGTGTAAGATTTCTTTTGATGCAATCATTGCAGCAATTGGTGATTGAATTAGTTTTTGTGCATAAGATGCCGCAGTTGCTGAACCTAAACCATCGGAAGTAACTTCATCCACAAGTCCGATTTTCTGTGCTTCTTTTCCGGAGAAAAGCTGCCCGCTCCACATAAGCTGTTTCGCTTTTGGAATCCCTACTCTTTCTTTTAAGAAGAAATGGCCTCCACCGTCTGGAACTAGCCCAATTCCGATAAAATTCATAGCGAGCTTGCTATTTTCCTCAGCTATGATAATATCGCACCCTAACACTATACTAAAACCTAATCCAGCAGCAGCACCGTGAACTGATGCAATCGTAATCTGCGGTAACTTATATAAAGTTGTAGCAATTCTTGTAAGATACGTCATCGCCTCGTCAATGTCTAAAGGATTCTCTTTATCTAGCATTGCTTTAATGTCTCCACCAGCGGAAAATGCTCGCCCTTCCCCTTTTATAACTAACACTTGAACTGATTTGTCTGTTTGCAGAGATTCTAGACTTTCAGCCAGTTCTCTCATCATTACTCCATTCATCGAGTTCATCGCTTCTGGACGATTCAATGTTAAAGTCGCAATACGACCTTCTTTTTCTAACAATAAAGTATTATACATATACATTCCCCTTTATAAGTGAATAGTCATTCATTCTTTTATTACATTCGTCATAACGTTTTAAAATCCTTCTTTAAAAGTGTTTTTGTTAAACTTTTTAAGCTATTATATCCTTTATAGTGGGAAGAATGGGACCCTGTGTAGAGTTTTTACTTGCGGTACCGGGCTGTTTACTCGCTCTGCTTCTCTGTTTACTTGCGCCTAATGGTCAATTACTTGCGAAACGGGATATTTATCCATTTAAATTAACTAAGAAAAACCGGGCAAAATACGCCCGGTACTTTAGGATCTAAACCCGTTTCTACTGTTTTCGAAGGGCTTTGGACAGACTTATTGCTATATAATTACCGTTTGATTTTTTAAAGATGCTGGTCGTGACTGAAGTCACGACCAGCATCTTTTTTTCTCGGTAATCTTATGGCTATTGACTGTCCGTCGCCCTTCTACAACTTCTAGAAACGGGTTAGTTCATTTTTTGGGTAACTAGAGAAAAGATACTATCCTAATAATAGAGGAAGCTCACGAAGATGCAATTTCGTTCGCTATTTCGCTTCTTTATTGGGCAGACACTTACTATTTTTCTTTTTTTCCACTAGTAAAAAAGGAAATCTACTATCTTCATTCTTCCTTACACAATTTCATTCTCAAATTCAACAGACGGTTTTATCCCTACATTAACTCGGACTACTCTTCTAATATAAGCGAGAGTCTATGCAATATCTCCTAGTTGAGTACTACTCACTTAATTGATTGGAGTGCAGGGTGGCGACTCCTGTGGGAACAGCACGAGCTGAAAGCCCCGCAGGAACGTAGTGACGAGGAGATTGAAGCCGTGCCCACGGAACGCGTCCACCTGAAACGGAAATCAGCAGTATTATTCATTCTTTCAAGTCCCATGAATCCAGTGTACACGGTACATTTTTGTATACTTTCTTATCTTTCAAAAAAGAACCTCTCCTAAAATAGGAAAAGTTCTTTTCATTTATTTATTAGATACCTTCATAAAGTTCTTGAACTGGCTTAATAAGCACGCGATTTACTTCTTCAATTAGTTGGCTTAGAGCCATTTCTGCTTGAAGCATATGGAATATCTTTTCGTTTCCTTGCGCAAGCTGAGCCGTTTTTTGTGCATACTCGATTTCTTCTCCAGAAATTTCTTCTCCATTCATTTGCTTCTCTTGAAGAGACATTTGAACTTTACGGAAACTTTGAAATAAAGCTAGAGCTTGTTCATCAGCTTTTACAGATTCGACTGCTGTCTGTACATTGGAGAACTCGTCTGTTTGACGTAGTGTTTTTTCTAGTTTGTTAATGTCATCATAAATGTTAATCATGTTTGTAAGCTCCTTTAGTTTAAGTAGTAAAGAATACGATCAACCCTTGAATAATACCGATAAGTCCACCAAGAACCCCACCTAGAATGGTAATCATTTTGAACTCTCTTTTCGAAATACCAAGGACAATCTCCTCTAAGCGAGATACTGGGAAACTATCTACTTGCTCTTTTACCATATCTTCTAATTTCATTTTACGCAAGACTTCTTCCAGCTTTGTTTCTGCTTCCTGGAATGCAAATGTCGTCACTTTTGGTATAAGATATGACTCTGTCCAACTAGATGCTTCTGGAAAATAATGTGTGAAGCTATAATTTAATTTTTCTTCAATTGCTAATTGTTCTGTCAAATATACTTTTACATTTTTAATAATCGGGTCAAAGTCAAAACCGTCCATCATTTCATTGAGCGGGCGATCCTTTAATTTCTCCCATTCATTTCGAACAATTTTCTCAAGCATACCTTTTGTTCCTGGTGCTCTTAGGAATTTTAATATTTCGGGTTGAACTTTTCCAGCAAGTGATGATGATTCACCCATGAACATTTGAATCATATTGCCGAGCGTCCCTTTTGTAGAAAGGAAGTCATCAATAAGATTTTTCACGGTCATCTTGCCTTCTTCCGATTCGAAGAAATCTTCACCCTTTAGTAAAATGTACGAAACAATTTCTCCAACTTTGGTATCCGCTTTTTGTTGCCAATCAATTGGCGCAAGCTGACGTATACTTTCTTGTTCGAATCTAGTTTTTAATTGACTAAATTGAACATCTACCTGTTCTTCTATCTTATGATTTACAATAGTTGGCACGTTTTCTAGTCCAGCAAGTTGCAACCAATCTTTTATCGTTTTGTCCGATTGAAAGACTTTTTCATTCAGTTGCTCTGTTAAGAAGTGATTTGCTTTATTTTTCATTTCTTCGTTGAAATATTTTTTCTTGAAAATATCAGGCGTCAACAGATGTTGGATAACAGTATTTCCTAATTGCTTTGCCAGTTCATCACGTCTTTTAGGGATTAAGCCTGGTGTGAACGGGATGCGCCACGACCCTATATATTTTGCCTCATGAGGTCTGAATAGCATTTGAATAGCCAAGTGATTAGTTACCGCTCCAATTGCTGCTCCGACCACTGCCATGAATGTGATTGTCCATATAAAATTCATCAATTTCACCTTTTTCCTCTAGCTTCTAGATTATTATAGCAGAGGTTAGGCAAACACTAAAAGAATTTACAAATAATGAAGCATAGTAGACAAACGGATTGCATGCTCCGTTTCATCATGCATGGCAACAAATAGCGGTGCATATGCTTGCTGGATTGGTATTAACAGCAACATTTCTTTATAAAGCTCCGCAGCTTCTAATTCATCTCTTATCGCATATTTAATGCATTCATCTAAGTCTGTACATAAAACATGTTCCGGAAAGTTTTGTACAAACGTACCAGTCAGCATATAATAGAGTTGTTGGAACATTTCGTAATGGCTTTTTTCATCCTCATAAATATGTTCGATAAAACCTTGCAAATAGGGATCATCCGTCAATTTATACATAGAACGATAAAAATGATAATCATGATATTCATTAAGTATGGCTTGCCTTAATTGCTCATTAAACAATTCGATGCTCCTTCACTAGTCATTTATACTAGTGTATGCAAACAAATTAACTCACATGAAAGGTTGATAGTCTTGCTACAACACTTTAGCTTCAAATCACTTTATGAAAACAAACAACTCCCTGGTTGGTCCATCTCTTTCTTTTATAAACAACAGCGATATGCTGCTGAATATGGATCAGATGGGACGATAAAATGGCTAGGAGAAGCCCCAGCTGATGAAGAAACAGTGAAAAAAATGATACATGAACTAATGTTATTTCATGTGTATGATTGAAAAATTAATAGCCAAACGCCAAAATGTATGGAAATGATTGTTATTTACTTCCATACATTTTTTTATTTAGTTATTGCTAAGCTTCTTTCGCCCAAACATAAAATAAAAATAGGTAGAGGCAATAATATAAAGAATTCCTGTAATCGTAAAGGTATAGGCATATCCCCAATAGAAGCCAAATGTTACTACAAGACCTGTAGAAATAGCTCCAGTACTTGCCCAGCCAACATTGAATACCATTTGGTTTACCGAATTGGCAAGCCCCTTATATTTATCTTGAACGAGGTCCATTGCAATTGCACTTTGAATTGGATTCCCAGCATTCATCAAAGCCTGGCGCATTAAAAACGCAATGGAGGCAATGAGTAAGGAATTCGTATAACCAGTGATGAATAAAAATGGAATCGATAGCAACTGAAAAATAACTAATGCCCTCACTTTACCAACCCTTTTTACCAAAGCAGGTCCGAGCAGCATAGCTACAGCGGTCATTGCAGAGCCAAGTGACAATATGAGACCAATATACGTATTTGATGCATCAAAACGATTAGAAAAATATAAATTTAAGTAAGGAATAACAAGGCCTGAACCAGTTCCTATTAATAGATTTGCAAAACCAAATAATATAATAACATTCAAGTTCTTACGGAAACCATTCGGTGCATTTGTTTCAAATCCTTCACCTTTGCTGTGTTTATCTTCTTTAACTTTTACGGCTCTTAACTGGAATAAAGGAAGCAAGCCGAATGTGAAAATGATTGCTCCTACTATTAGCACATACTTAATCGAATCTACCGTAGGAATATTCCCAATTACGTGAAGGGCATCAGCTAAAACCCCTCCCCCTAAACTCCCCACTACACTAGCAATGGTCATTAAAGAAAAGTGAATACTAAAAAGATGCATACGCTGACTTGAGTCTGTATTTTCAGCTAAGAAAGGCACGCCAGATACTTGAACTAATGCCATAAATAATCCTGTAAAAAATGCAGCATAAATCAGTGCTTGTTCGCCCGTAACTAAACTTCTATAAAATAGAGTACTTGCGGCAACCACAGCACCTGCAATGATGATTTTTTTCCTACCTAATCGGTCACTTAAATATCCTGCTGGCACTAACATAAGGGCAGAAGCAAGAGATGTCATGGATATAATCTTGCCATTCAGTGTTTCAGGATAACCAAGCTCTTTTATATATAGGTTGTACATAACTGCAAATATACCCATTCCAATTTGAATAAGTATATTTGCAAGCATAAACATTTTCACATTTCTATTAAAGGAAGATAACTTCTTTTTCCAATCAGCAAATAAAATATACATAGAGTACCTCTTTTTTTATTTCGGTACACTAAATATACGATTATCGTTAGAAAATTTCAATCTAAAATATTTTATTACTTATTTTTACATGAAATTCTAACTTACACCCTACCTTATAGTCTGTTGGGGGTAATAAAAAAACAGAATTATTGACCTACTACAGGGGTTCCGTTAGTTAGATTTTCCTCAAATAGATCAATAATCTCTATAAATCGTTCAGCTTCTCTAAACGTGTGGTCTGCTAATAGGGGATGAATGTTACTTTTAATTCGACAAGCCTCAATTAAATCACGTGCCGTTTTCTTAAAGTCTCTTAATGAAACGACAGATACACGGTTTTGATCTAAAAATTGATGAAGCAGTGGGGGAGTCTCTGATTGTGGTCTCATATGTTCCAAGTCAAGAGCCTGATATAATAACTTATCAAAATCATGGCTAAATTCTCTTGCCTGTTCAACTAATTTTCGTTCACTTGGATCTAAAAGATGACCAATAAATTTAGCATGGTCTGCCATAATTTTCAGGAAGAATACATTTTCTTTAATGATTGCTTCTGGTAAAGGTTGCAGTTTCCCTTCATTTAATTCTTTTAACCTTTTAGCAAAATAAGCTGCCTCTCTGCTAATATGATCAACTAATAGTGGGTAATTGTTCGTTGTGATTTCGCAACGTAGTATTAGTCCTAAAACTTTCCGTTTGTATCCCCAAATCGATACTGCTGCTTGATATACTTGTGAATTGAAAGCCTGAATCTGACGGGGATCAGTATTCACAGAGTAGCCCGCTAACTGCTCTTCGATTTTTTCGAAGATTGCAATGTACTTTTGTGCTTCTTCTATTAACTTTTGCTCATTAAAGGTAAAACCCAAGCTTAAAAATAATGCATGTTCCTTCATAATTCTGGACCAAAATTTAATCTCATTTAACGACCTTCCAACAAACTCATTTGACAACCTTCCACCTCCAGATTTTTTCTTCCTAGCATTGTATGATTCATTTCATAAAATAATTTCCAAACGTTTCTTTTCAAATGAGTCTTCTTTTAGTTGACTAATCCTGAATCAAAATAAGAAAAACCGGGCAAAAAAACGCCCGGTCCTCTAGGGTCTAAACCTGTTTCTACTGTTTTCGAAGGGCTTTGTACAGATTTATTGCGATATAATTACCATTTGATTTTTTAAAGATGCTGGTCGTGACTGAAGTCACGACCAGCATCTTTTTTTCTCGGTAATCTTATGGCTATTAACTGTCCGTCGCCCTCCTACAACTCTTAGAAACAGATAAGTACATTTTTGTGGTAACTAGAGAAAAGATACTATCCTAATAATTGAGGAGGCTCACGAAGATGCAATTTCGTTCGCTATTTCGCTTCTTTATTGGGTAGACACTTACTATTTTTCATTATTTCCACTAGTAAAAAAGAAAATCTACTATATTCATCTTTCCTTACACAATTTCATTCCTACATTCAACAGACGGTTTTATCCCCACATTAACTCGGACTACTCTTCTTATCTAAGCGAGAGTCTATGCAATATCCCCTAGTTTAGTACTACTCATTTAATTGATTGGAGTGAAAGTGGCGACTCCTGTGGGAACAGCAAATGTTTTCTGCACCGATAGCGAAGCGACAGGTGCACGAGCTGAAAGCCCCGCAGGAAAGACGTTGGTCAAACTTTATTTGACCAACGTCTTTGCGACGAGTAACCGCAGGAGCATATGTTTTCGTAGTGACGAGGAGATTGAAGCCGTGCCCACGGAAAGCGTCCACTGAAACGCAAATCAGTAGTATCAATCATTCTTAAAAGCCCTGTAAAACTGGTGTTCATGCTGTATTTTTATATACTTTCTTTTCTTTTAAAAAGGGAGTATCCCCGCATGTGTTATACATGCTGAGATACTCCTGCTTGTAATTTATACATTTGTTCATAGCGACCTTGTAGTTGAAGTAATTCGTCATGAGTTCCACTTTCGACGATTTCACCATGGTCTAACACTAATATGCGATCCGCATTTTTAATAGTAGAAAGTCGATGTGCAATGATAAAAGTGGTTCGACCTTTTTTCAGTACATCCATCGCATGTTGAATAATTTCTTCTGTCTCTGTATCAATATTGGATGTCGCTTCATCCAATATTAATATAGCGGGATCAAAAGCAAGTGCTCTAGCGAATGAAACTAGCTGTCGCTGCCCAGACGATAAAGTGCTCCCCTTTTCAATAACAGGTTCATCCAAGCCTTTTTCAAGATTTTTCAACACTCGTTCTCCGCCGACAGCTTCTAAAGCTGCCTCCACTCTCTCTCGAGAAATACGCGGATCGTTTAAACTGACGTTTGACTCAATCGTTCCTGAGAACAAATAAGGATCCTGTAAAACAATACCCATATGATTACGAATTGTTTGTCTCGGTAATGTTGTTATGTCTGTTCCATCTATTAAAATCTTCCCTTTTGAAGGATCATAAAAGCGGAACAATAAGTTCATAATAGAACTTTTACCAGATCCAGTATGACCTACAAGCGCTACAGTCTCCCCTTTATTCGCTACAAAGTTCAAATTTTTCAATACATAATCCTCTGCTTTATACGCAAAAGATACATCTTGAAACTCTACATTTCCTTCATATCGTTTCATACGTTCGTCTTTTACTTCTTCTCCTGTTTCATCAAGTAATTGGAATACTCGATGTCCAGCAACCAATGATCTCTCTAATTGCGCAAATTGGTTAACAATCCCTGTGATTGGATTAAATAAACGAGTCGTATAGTCTACAAATGCATAGAGCATACCAGCTGAAATGATTGTATTTGGCTCCAGGGACAAGCTTCCAAAATACCAGATGAACATAACAAACATAATCATACGGAGCACACTTACTAAGTTAAATGAAGTTGCTGAGTCTAGAGTAAGTAGCTTCTTCTGATAGCGATAATGTTCTTCATTCATTTCTTCAAATTCACGTTCCATTTGCTTTTCACGTTTGAATGCTTGAATAATGGACATCCCTTGGATTGATTCATTTATCATTGCATTTAAATCAGCAATTTTTGTGCGAACTACATGATTATATTTAGATGCATATTTTCGATAAGCAATCATCCAAACATACACAATAGGAACAACAAATAGTGCCATTGCAGCCATTTGTACGTTTAAGATGAACATAGCAACATAAACCCCTACAATGGATATGATACTCGTTGCAAACTGAGATAATACTTGCACATACAAATTACGAATTGCTTCTGTATCGTTTGTCACACGTGCGACAACTTTTCCTGCAGGCAAGTTATCAAAATACTGTATTGGCAACGTTTGAATATGTTGAAAAACATCATTTCTGAGCTTTTGCACAACTCGGTTTGCACCAATCTGTAAATTGATGAACATAAAGTATCTAAAAACCGCTGTTACAATTGCTAACCCAAAGTAGACAGCCAATAGCATTAATATAGGTGGAAGATTAATAGCTCCCTCCGTAATATGGTCGTCGATAATTTTCTTTGCAATGAATGGACCAGTTAAATCTGCAAACACCGCAATAGTTAAAAAGATTAGGCCAAGAATAATTGGTTTTTTATAAAATAACGCATAATGGTAGAGTCGTTTTCCTGTACTCATGACGACACCCCCTCAAGCTGTTGACGATCATATTGTTCTTTATACCAACCATTTTGTGTAAGAAGTTCTTGATGAGATCCCTCTTCCACAATAAGACCTTCATCTAAAACGATAATATGATCAGCATGTTGGATACCTGACAAACGATGCGTCGTAATAATTGTTGTCTTTCCACTACGTTCATTTTGTATATTTTCAATAATTTTAGCTTCTGTTTTAGCATCTACTGCAGAAAGAGAATCATCTAACAGCAAAATTTCCGGATTTTTAATAAGCGCACGAGCAATAGATACCCGTTGTTTTTGTCCGCCGGATAATGATACCCCTTTTTCTCCAACTAACGTTTCTAAGCCCATTGGTAAGCTCATTAGATCCTGTTGAAAGTGTGCTAAACGAATTGCTTCTTCAAGTTCATCTTCCGTCGCATCTTCTTTACCAAAAAGAATGTTTTGACGAATTGTTCTAGAAAACAAAACATGATCTTGTGGTACATATCCAATCCATTCCAGAACTTGATCTTTCGTTTGTGCTGAAATTGCAGTTTCTCCTATTGTTAACTGACCTGCTCCAATCGGATATTCCTTTAATAATTGCTTCATAAAGGTAGTTTTTCCGGAACCAGTTTTTCCTACAATTCCAAGTGTTTGACCTTTCTGAATGTTAACTTGAATATTTTGTAGATTTTTTACTTGTGACAATGGGTATTGGAAACCAACATCTTGAAATCCAATTGAATCCACACCATTTAACTGAACCGGTGTAGTAGGATCTTTTACATCTTGGTCATATTCTAATGTTTCTTGCACTCGATCAAGCGAGGCATTCCCACGCTGCATCACATTGATTAGTTCACCAATTGCAAACATCGGCCATATGGCCATCCCTAAGTAAACGTTAAAGGTGATTAGATTACCAACTGTCATTTCACCTTTTGATACTAAATAAGCACCATACCCTAGGGCAACTACATAACTGATACCAGTTCCAACCTTTGTAATAGGTCCGAAAAGTGCATCAATTCGTTCTACAACCATATTTTTCTCATAGACTTCTTCACTCATATCAGCAAAGTTCTGTTCATCAGCTCTTTCCTGGACATAAGCGCGAATAACTCGAACCCCAGCAACCGATTCTAATACACGGTCATTTAAATCACCAAATGCATCCTGGGCAACCATATACTTTTCATGAATTTTTTTCCCAAGATATTGCATGATAAATGCTAAAATAGGTATTGGTAAAATCGCAAAAAATGTAAGTTTCCACGAAATTAAAAAGCCCATTGCAAGTATAAGTGCAGCCATATACATGGTAGAATCAATTAATGTCATGATCCCAAACCCCGCTGTTGTGGCTACTGCATTCAAATCATTTGTTGCACGAGCCATTAAATCACCCGTACGATTTTTTTCGTAAAATGTTGGTGTCATATTCAAAAACTTTAAGTTTAACTTCGATCGTAAAATACGCTCAATCGTAATCGAACCACCAAATAATTGATATTGCCAAACGAAGTTAAGTACATAGCCTATAATAATTATTCCAACAAAGTAGAGGACATATTGCATTAATGACTCTTTTGTCATTTCCCCCATAGTTATGGTATCAATCGCTCCACCAACTAACCATGGTGGTAAAACCTCAAATGCACTAGCAATTATTAGCAAACTAACCGCTATTGTATAACGCTTCCAATGATCTTTAAAAAACCATTTCAATTTAAATAATACAGAAAACATTTATAACCCTCTTTTCTTCTTTCTACACAAAACTTAATAGCTATCCACCTTCAAGAGATTCCTTTAATAAAATTTGCTTTGTCCGTTGAATAGTCATATCCAACACTCCTTTACGTTTTATTCACCAAAAATCGGAAATAAATAGACATAGAAAAGCGCATTACCCTTATACAGGTAATGCGCTTTAATAGTAGACAATACGAATACGTAAAATGCCTGTTATTAAATCATTTCCGGTCTAATGGTAGGTATGAACAATTAGTCAAGTCTACAACTTTATCCTTTAAACATTTCATTTTGTCATACCTCCATTTCCATTTTTTATGTAGATTAACAGTAGCATACTGTAATTTTAATTGTCAATACTTTTTGAATTTTTATAATCCATGCACAATTACACCTAGCACAACACTAACGAGTACGACCTTGTATGGTGCTAATTTATACACTACTAGCATTGTAAAAGTGATTAATACAATAACAAAATCAATCGGACCATTCACCGCACTCATGAATACTGGATCATAAAGTGCTGCAAGCAGAATTCCTACAACAGCAGCATTGACTCCCTTTAATGCAGCTTGAATCCCTTTTTTAGAACGAATAATTGACCAAAATGGCAATGTTCCAACGACCAACAAAAATGAAGGTAGAAACATTGCAAAAACCGCGATCAATGCTCCGCCTGTACCAGCTGTTATTTGTCCTAAAAAGCCAGCGATTGTAAATAATGGACCAGGTACTGCTTGTGCAGCACCATATCCAGTAAGGAACACGTCGGCAGATACATCTACCTCCCTTTGTAGCATCGGTAATACAACATGACCACCACCAAATACAATCGATCCAACACGATAATAAGTATCAAAAATAGCATAATAGACAGATTGTACAAAGGGCTTTAGTAAAGGTAGTAAAACAAGCAATGTGAAAAATAATATCCAGCTAATGATTCCAGTTTTTTTCCCAAAGCTTAGCTTCATCTCAGGAGCAGATTCTATTGATTCATTTTTATAATAAAAATAACCAAAAATGCCTGCAATAAGAATAATCACTATTTGTCCAACTGCAGTAGGAATAAGCAACGTGAGTATTGCGCATGCTATTGCAATAGAGATTCTAATACGATCTGGAGCTAATGATTTTTGCATTCCAATTAAGGCATGTGCTACAACCGCGACCGCCACTATTTTTAACCCTTGGATCCATCCACTATCAAAAGAACCTGAACTCGAGATAAATGCAGCAAATAACATTAAAAGGATTACTGATGGCATCGTAAAACCTAGCCATGAAATAATACCTCCTAATAATCCGCCTCTTAATATTCCAATAGAGATTCCTACTTGAGAGGAAGCAGGTCCAGGTAAAAACTGACATAACGCAACGATATCTGCATACAATTTGTCATCAAGCCATTTTCTTTTTTCCACATACTCGTCTCTAAAATAACCTATATGAGCAGCTGGACCTCCAAATGAGGTTAAACCGAGCTTAGTGGATGTCTTAAGTATTTCTATGTATTTGTTTTTCATCGAGTACCTCCCAACTTTATTAATCTCTATTATCTAATATTCCTAAGTGTAAAGATATTAAGCTTTTGTAAATATTGATAATAGAATATCTTTATTTAAAGTAGAAAGATTTGTAATTTCTATTTTTATCTTTTATTATTAAACGTATAAACTATTTTTAAGAAAACAGGAGGTGTACACTTTGTCTTCCCCCTCATTTGGGTTTGGGACAAAGTAATTATTTGGACATAGCCATACGATTGACAGCGTTTGCTGTCTTAATCGCATTCACTGCATTTTTCGTTGCGAGTGAGTTTGCAATAGTAAAGGTAAGAACTACAAGAATTGATCAGCTTATAGCTGAAGGAAATACTAAGGCGATAAATGCTAAAAAAGTAGTTTCCAATCTGGATGAATATCTATCTGCCTGTCAGCTCGGAATCACCATAACAGCTTTAGGGCTTGGGTGGCTTGGAGAACCGACAATAGAAGCAATATTACATCCTGCATTTACTTATTATGAACTCCCAGAGAGTGTTTCCTCTGTACTTTCATTTATTATTGCATTCTCTCTTGTAACCTATATTCATGTAGTTGTAGGAGAGTTAACACCAAAGACTTTTGCCATTCAAAGGTCAGAACAAATTACATTAGCAGTAGCAAAACCACTGATCATTTTTGATAAACTTATGTATCCAATTATTCACGGGATGAATGGTTCCGCTCGTTTCTTAGCAACTAAAGTATTTGGTTTAGAGTCAGTTTCCGATTCAGAAGTAGCCCATTCAGAAGAAGAGCTTCGTATGATTCTTTCCGACAGTTTTAAAGGCGGAGAAATCAATCAAGCCGAGTACAAATACGTGAACAAAATTTTCGAATTTGATGATCGTATTGCAAAAGAAATTATGGTTCCACGTACTGAGATAACTTCTATTGATAAAGATTTTACGTTAGATCAAGTATTTCAACTGATTGGTGTGGAACAATTTACAAGATATCCAGTAACTGACGGCGATAAAGATCATATTATTGGACTCGTAAATATGAAAAATCTGTTAACGGCATATATTAAAGATCCTACAAATGCAACTACACCTGTAAGTGATTATATGCAACCAATCATTCGTGTTATTGAGAATATGCCAATCTCCGATTTATTACTTAAAATTCAACGTGAAAGAATTCATATGGCTATTTTAATGGACGAATATGGTGGTACTTCAGGACTTGTAACGATTGAAGATATTATCGAAGAAATCGTAGGCGATATACGTGACGAGTTCGATACCGATGAACTTCCGGAAGTTCAAAAGTTAGACGAGAATCATTATATTGTAGATGCTAAAATGTTAATCGAAAATGTGAACGACCTACTAGGTATAGATATCGATGAAGAAGATATAGATACAATAGGTGGTTGGTTTATGACAAAAAGCTATGAAACCGTAAAAGGTGAAAAAATTCAACAACAAGGCTATGATTTCATGATTAAAGAGATTGATGGACATCATATTCAATACTTAGAAATTATTAAATCTGCTCCGCCAGTTAAAGAAGTGAAAGAAGAAATAGTCGAACAAAAAAATTAGGACATATATAAAAACGACTCTCATTTGAGGGTCGTTTTCCTATGTCTATAATTGTTGAAATGAGGAAACATTGTGGAGCTATATACAAACTTACGTGAAGGGGAAAAAGGTGCATGGATAAGTATTGGTATCTATCTAATACTTAGTACTATTAAGCTAACCATTGGTATCTTTGGTTCCTCAGAAGCCTTAAAAGCAGATGGACTTAATAATTTTACAGATATTATCGCCTCTGTCGCAATATTAATCGGACTGCGTATTTCTCAAAAGCCGCCAGATAGTCATCATCAGTATGGACATTTACGTGCAGAAACGATTGCTTCCCTCGTTGCTGCATTTATCATGGCATTTATTGGAATTCAAGTACTTATTCAAGCAATACGACATCTTGTTAATCCTACTGAAGAAACACCTTCCATGTTAACCGCAATTGTTGGACTAGGTAGTGCAATTATTATGTACATTGTTTATAGATATAATTTACAGCTTGCCAACCGTATTCATAGTGCGGCTTTAAAAGCTGCTGCTTACGATAATCGCTCCGATGCATTAGTTAGTATTGGTGCGACTATCGGTATAGTCGGATCTATTTTAGGGTTTCCAATTTTAGACGGAATAACTGCCCTGTTAGTCGGGATAATAATTATCTATACTGCTTATACTATTTTTCATGATGCGGCTTACACACTATCTGACGGCTTTAATGTGGAGGAAGCGGAGTCCCTCTCCACAATAGTAAGACTCGTCGATGGTGTCGATGAGTTACAAGATTTTAAAGCGAGAATGCATGGAAATTTGATGTTTGTCGATCTTACTGTAACCGTAGATCCAAATCTGAACGTTATGAATAGCCATCGTATTACAGAGGAAATAGAACAACGAATAATGAAGGTCAAGCCATTTTCGGTTGTCCTAGTCCACATTGAACCAAATATGGACACGCTTGATGATATGTAAGTAATTTTGATGGTCGATCGATTATAGCTCTTCATCTAATTTTATATAGAGAAACAAAAAGCACGGTGGATCGCATAGTTATTGCGACTCTCCGTGCTTCTTTATTGTCCACTTGGTTCTGTTAATCCATGCTTGACCGCATAAAGAGCTGCTTGTGTGCGGTCTTGAACATGTAGCTTGGCAAATATATTGGAAATATGCGTTTTTACTGTTTTCTCAGTAATAAACAAAGAGGATGCTATTTCTCGATTACTTTTCCCTTTTGTTAATTCGGATAATACATCCTGCTCCCTAGGTGTTAACGGATGTTCTTCATGTGGACTTGGTACAACTGGCTCCCACTCTTTTTCAAGCTGAGTTGTCGCCTCTGGATGTAACGTATTTTCTCCACGCATGAGCTTTCGAATTGCATCGGCCAAGTCATCTGGTTCGATATCCTTTAGCTGATATCCTGCTGCACCAGCTTTTAAGGCAGGTATCACATGATCTCTATCTGAAAAACTAGTAAGCATTAATATTTTTATTTCAGGATTTGTAGCCTTTATGTGTTTTGTTGCTTCTATTCCATTCATTACTGGCATGACCAAATCCATTAATATGACATCGGGCTTCAAGCTTGCTGTTAACTGCACAGCTTCTTCTCCATTAGTTGCCTCACCTACAATATCCATATCCTTTTGCGTTTTCAGAAAAAACATTAAACCTCTTCTTACTACATGATGATCATCTGCAATTAGTACACGTATCATTATTACTCCCCCTAGTAAGGTAATCGCACTAATATTTCTGTTCCTGTTCCCCACTCTGTTACCCAATCCACTGTACCGCCGACAAAATTTGCTCTATCCTTCATGCTTTGTAAACCGATAGAACGTAATTTTTTAGGTTCTTTCATATGAAATCCACAACCCTCATCTTTCACGACTAACATGACATCAGTAGTGGTAACTGTTAAATATAGTTCAGCTTGGAGTACACCAGAATGCTTTCGAATATTATTCAATGCTTCCTGCGCAATTCGAAATAGTGTTTCTTCTATAATTGCAGGTAAGTTAATAACTCCTTTTACCTTCACTATCAAAGTAAGCCCTAAAATATCTCCATATCCTTTAAGACCTTCGATAATTCCTGACTCCAGCCCTTTTGGACGTAGCTGCCAAATGAGTGCACGCATTTCTGTTAGAGCTTCCTGTGTTAGATACTGTATTTCTTTAAATGTATCTTTTATTTCCTGTTGCTCAGTCATTTCTATGCCACCACGAGCAGTTAGGGTGACAGAGAATAGTAATTGGTTAACCGAGTCATGTAAATCTCGTGCAAGTCGGTTACGCTCCTGTACAAGAGCTACCTGTTGCTCCTGCTTAGTGAGGTAAATGCGCTTAATAGCTGACCCAATCTGAAAGGCTACAGATTCCAGTAAGGCAAGCTCGCCTTCTGAAAACCGTATCATGTTTGGAGTCGCAACATTTAATAGTCCGAAGCTTTCTTGCCCTGATTGTAAGGGTACTGTTGCATGATGCGTAATGCCCCCACTATCCTCATTACTCATCTTTCCTGCGTTGACAATTCTTTTACACTCAATTATATTCGAGGCTTTTTTTAGCTCGCCTTTTTGAAACCTTGAAACACACCAGCAGCCACCTTTTTGCAATTGTCTGCAGTCATTCTGTTTGAGTGCGTTCGGCAAATTTTCGTTTGCAATTAGCTGTTGCTTTCCTTTTTCATCAATAAAAAATATCCATCCTGTTTCAAACAAAGTACCTTCTAATAGTTTGTACAATGCTCCTTGTAGCATATTTTCCATTTCAGTTTCTTCATTTAGTAATTCTGCTATTTCTTTTAGTAATTCAATGTTCGAGAGTTCATTTGTTAGCATGTAAACTCCTCCAAGTATGTAAATTCATCTATTTTTATATTATCACTTATCCACTACTCGCTGTAGAATCTGAGCATCATACTTTTGACCGAATAAGACAAATCCGGTCCGATCAAAACCTCCGTATGCCGTTGATTTCCGCTCCGGTCGGACGCTTTCCGTGGGCACGGCTCGAGCCTGTAGTCTCTCCCTCGTGCTGTTCCCACTGGAGTCGCCGACCTGCGCTATAATCAACAATGTCAACTTGAAGTAAACAGATAATTTAATACAATATTACTTATTAATTCATAGTTAATTTGAAAATAAGCAGTGTTGAAATGGACTCTAGTACAAAAAAGTTTTACTGTCTTCATCTATTGTTGTATAGCATGTCCAGTTCACTAGAGATAACAATCGATTTTATCACTCACTAAAATTTATCCAATCTTATCATCCAAGCGATATGCTGTGCCAAATCTTCTAATGGAGGACTACACACTAATTGATTGGAGTGGAATGTGTCGACTCCAGCGGGATAAGCGAGAAAGTCGAGACCCCGCAGGTATGCGCTTCAAAGTAAGAAAAACCGGGCAAAAAAACGCCCGGTCCTCTAGGATCTAAACCTGTTTCTACTGTTTTCGAAGGGCTTTGTACAGATTTATTGCTAAATAATTACCATTTGATTTTTTAAAGATGCTGGTCGTGACTGAAGTCACGACCAGCATCTTTTTTCTCGGTAATCTTATGGCTATTAACTGTCCGTCGCCCTTCTACAACTTTTAGAAACGGGTTAGATCATTTTTTGGGTAACTAGAGAAAAGATACTATCCTAATAATTGAGGAGGCTCACGAAGATGCAATTTCGTTCGCTATTTCGCTTCTTTATTTAGTAAACACTTACTAATTCTCTTTTTACCACTATATAAAAGAAGATCTCATTTCTTCCTCATTTATTCAATAGTCGATTTTATCCCTATATTAACTTAGTCTACTCTTATCGTCTTAGCGATAAGCTCTGCTAATCTTCTTATCGAGTACTACTCACTTAATTGATTGGAGTGAAAGGTGGCGACTCCAGCGGGATGAGGGAGACAGATGAGACATCACATCGACGCGCAAGCGACGGTGATGGCTCATCGCTCACCCCGCGGAACGGGTCTACCTGAAACGGAAATCAGTAGTATTATTCATTCTTTAAAGTCCCATGAATTCAGTGTACACGGTACATTTTTATATACTTTCTTATCTTTGAACAAAGGCTAAGAGCGCCACCTCGTGTGGCAACGCCTTCGTGACCAACTTCCTGTTGGCCTGAGGAGGCTCGGCCTCGCCCGCGGAAAGCGTCCACATGAAACAGAATTCACAGGATTATTCGTTCTCTAAGCCCCTTGAACCGAGTGTACACTCTGTATTTTTATATATTTTCTTATAAAAAAAAAAGGAAAAGCAAGTTTACTTTTCCTTTTTCTCTATTATTCTTTTAAATATTGATCCATCTTCAATGAAAAATCATCTTGTAGAGCCTTTAGTTTTTGTGCGCTTTCTGCTTCTGAGCCACTAAGTACGCCGAAGTAATATTTAATCTTCGGCTCTGTCCCACTTGGTCTTACGCAAACCCATGAGCCGTCTGCTAGGAAGTACTTAATAACATTTGATTTTGGTAGGAATATTTCCTCATCTTTACGACCATCCGTGAAAGTTCGAACGGAGTGCAAATAATCCTCCTGGGAAAGAACAGTAATTCCGGCAACTTCCGTAATTCTATTTACACGAACCTGCTCCAGTAAGTTTTGAATGGCATTCGCACCACTTACTCCTTTTTTCGTAACAGATTGAAGTCCTTCTAAGTAGAAGCCATGTCTTTCATATAACTGAGATAATACATCAAGTAGGGTCTTATCTTGTTTTTTAAAATGGGCAGCAGCTTCTACTATCGCGAGCACGCTCTGTACCGCATCTTTATCGCGTGCGAAGTCTTTTATCAAATAACCATAACTTTCCTCATAGCCAAATAAAAACTCAAACTCTTTCGTCTCTTCGTATTGCTTTATCTTTTCACCGATAAATTTAAAGCCAGTTAATACACTTTCTGTACTTACTCCGTAATATTCAGCAATTACTCGGCCTAAATCAGAAGTAACAATGGTTTTAAAAACACGACCATTTACAGGTATATCCCCTTTTTTCTTACGCTGTGACATCAAGTATTCGATTAATATAGCCCCGGTTTGATTGCCTGTTAAAAGCTCATATTTAGAAGCCGTTTTAACTGCAATACCTACTCGATCGCCATCTGGATCGACAGCTATTAGTATATCCGCATCATTTTTTTCTCCATGTTGTATAGCGTATTCAAATGCACTTTCCTCTTCGGGGTTTGGAGATATCAGTGTAGGGAAATCTCCATCTGGCTCCATTTGCTCCTCTACATAGTGGATATGCTTGTAGCCAACTTCACTTAATATTCGTTTAACCGTTTTTCCAGAAGCGCCGTGTAAAGGAGTGAATACTACCTCCAAGTCAGATGACAATGCGAGTTCTTCGTTTTCCTGCACTGTCTTTAAGGCATCTATATAGGCTTGATCCATTTGCTCATTTAATTGAATTACTAATTCTTGGTCTGGATTTCGTTGAACGATATGGAGTGCATCTCCTGCATCATTCACGTGCTGGATAACGACTTCGGCATCCGCTAGATTTAACTGTGCCCCATCCTCCCCATAGACCTTGAACCCATTATATTCAGGAGGATTATGACTTGCAGTTATGACTATTCCCATGAATGCATACAAATGTCTAACGGAAAATGAAAGCTGGGGTGTAGTTCTTGGCTCCATATATAAATAAGCTTTTATACCATTAGAGGCTAGTGTACTCGCTGCTTCTTGGGCAAACTCTGGAGAGAATCTACGACTATCATAGGCAATTACTACACCACGCTCCATAGCTTCTGCTCCAGCTCCTTTTATATATGAAGCAAGGCCAGTCGCCGCTTTACGTATCGTATACGTATTGATACGATTCGTTCCAGCACCGATTTCCCCTCGCATCCCACCAGTTCCAAATTCTAAATCCCGGTAAAATGCATCTTCTACTTTCTTTTCATCTTTTGCTAAGTGAAGAAGATCCTTTTTCCAATTGGATTCTAACTCTGAGAAGTTATTCCACTGGTCAAAAAGTTGTTTATATCGCATGGCCTATTAACCCCTATCCATTACTTTTTATAATCGACATTGTATACATCATGACGGCGATCTTTTAAATGTTTAACCGTCCCGTCTTGACGTTGACGACGCAGGATTTCTAAATCTACATCCCCGATTAAAACCATCTCTACATTCGGTTCTGTTTCTCCTACAATGCCATCACGCGCAAATTCAAAATCCGAAGGTGCGAAAATAGCAGACTGTGCATATTGAATATCCATATTTTCTGTTTGTGGCAAGTTTCCAACTGTCCCTGAAATAACTGTATAAATTTGGTTTTCAATGGCACGTGCTTGTGCACAATAGCGAACACGAAGATACCCTTGACGATCTTCGGTACAAAATGGGGTAAAAATAATATTTGCGCCCATATCTGTCGCTATACGTGCCAGCTCTGGAAACTCTATATCATAACAAATTTGAATGGCAATCTTCCCACAATCTGTATCAAATACTTGTACGGAATCTCCTGCACTAATCCCCCACCACTTACGTTCGTTCGGTGTGATATGGATTTTATATTGCTTATCAATTGCACCATCTCGGTGGAACAAGTATGCGATATTATATATTTCCTCGTTTTCTTCTTCCACAAAGTGAGAACCAGCAATAATATTGATATTATAACGGATCGATAAATCTGAAAATAACTCCATATATTGCGGAGTATACTCTGTTAATTTACGAACCGCTTGGCTTGGTGATGGTTCATTCAGGAAAGACATTAGTTGCGTAGTAAAAATTTCCGGAAACACTACAAAATCAGATTGTGCATCGGAAGCAACGTCAACAAAGTATTCACATTGGTTCGCAAACTCTTCAAATGAGTTTATTTTACGCATCATATATTGCACTGCACAAATTCGTACAGGATAGCTTGTTTTGAAGTGACGTTTTGAAAGTGGGATATAATCAACATTATTCCATTCCATCAGTGTTGCATATTTGACAGAAGCCTTATCATCTGGCAAATAGTTAGGGTTAATACGCATCAATGTAAAGCCATTCATTAATTGGAATGTTAAAACTGGATCATATATCTTATGGCGAGAAACAGAAGTCACATACTCTCTTGGTGACATCTCATCTGTAAATTTATGATAGTTTGGAATACGACCACCAATAATAATTGATTTTAGATTAAACTGTCTTGCAATATCTTTTCTACCTTCATATAAACGTTGTCCAACCTTCATTCTTCTGAATTCGGGATGCACCATTACTTCTATTCCGTACAAATTATATCCTTCTGGATTATGGTTTGTAATATATCCTGCTTCCGTCACATCCGACCAAGAATGACGGTCATCATATTCATCAAAGTTAATAATTAGACTTGAACAGGAACCAATTACTTTTCCATCCAATTCAGCCACTAGCTGTCCTTCTGGAAAAATAGTTAAGTGGCTACGTAAATGAGCTACTTCCCACGGATCCATTCCTGGAAAACATTGTCGCTGTATTTCTAAAATAGACTCTATATCGGAAAAAGACGTTTGTCTTATAATCATGCTTTGTTCGAATGGGGATAAATCAAATTCTTCAGTCATTATATCGGCTCCTCTTTCATCTGTAACTTTCATTATATAGCTTTTTTCTCTTCAGTTAAAGTGAACAGTCAATCAGCGGTTTTTTTCTCCGCTGATTGAAAATAGAACTCAGGCTACTAACGCCGCGTCGTGCGGCAAAGCCTGAGTGACCAACATCCTGTTGGCCCGAACCAATCGGGCATTTACGGGCAGTAGATTTCCCACTTATGTTTTTTACTTAGGGAAGTCTTAAAATGGAAGTCATACTGTCCGTTAATGCGGGGTAAAATATTTTACATGTAATTAAAGAAGCATTATACTTTAATTTGAGTTCAAAGTAATTTTTAAGGAGATCCTATGACAAAAAAAATAGAAAATCTATTATTATTCATGTGGACAGTTTCCCTTACTGCAACATTAGGTTCCCTCTACTTTTCAGAGGTAAGAGGCTACGAACCATGTGATCTATGTTGGTACCAGCGTATACTCATGTATCCCCTTGTGCTAATATTAGGGATTGCATACGTACAAAAAAATCCCAAAATAGCAGTAACTACATTTGTATTCTCTGTGATTGGTGGATGTATCTCCGCTTATCATTATAGCATTCAAAAGCTGACTTTTATGCAAGAATCGGCACCAGCTTGCGGAAGAGTTGCTTGTACAGGAGAATATATAAACTATGCAGGATTTATTACAATTCCATTTTTAGCGCTAATTGCATTTATTTTAATCGCAATTACAAGTGTTATTGTATGGAAGAACATCAAGGAGGAAAAATAACTTGAAGAAACTACTTATATTTGGTGGCATTATCATCGCAGTCTTTGTATTAATCTTTGTGTTAAACTCACAGAAAAACAAAGATGCTTTAGCTAATAATCCCTATGATACGGATGATTTGAGACAATCTACTATTGATCTAATCGATGATCCGAACTATCAAAACATTATTTTGCCAGATGAATTGAAGAAAAAAGTTTCTTCTGGAGAACCTGTTACAGCTTATTTTTTCAGCCCAGAATGTGTACATTGCCAAGAAATGACTCCACGTTTATCTCCAATTGCTGAAAAAAATGACATTGAAATCGTCAAATATAATGTACTTGAGTACGAAAAAGGCTGGAATGATTACCTTATCGAAGCAACACCAACAATGATCTATTTTGAAGATGGAAAAGAAGTAGAAAGAGTAACTGGCGCTATTTCTAATGATCAAATTCAATTATTCTTTGATGAAATTGTTTTAAAATAACCAAAAGGGTCTTGTCAAGTAGACAGACCCTTTTTTTAAAGGAGCAGGAAAATGATACATACATTAACTTATACAGTAACAGAAGAAGGCTTAAAAATAGATAGTCTTTTCCAAGACAAGTGGAAACTCGGTAAAAAGTTAATACATGAGCTACGCATGCAAAAGGCTGTCAGCAATACAAGTGGAGAGCTTCTACAATGGAAACTTCCGAACAAAAAAGGTGATGTACTTGTGATTAAATGGGAAGGAGAAGCCTCTAACTATCTACTTTCCGATCAAATTCCTTTGTATGTGGCGTATGAAGATGAGTATTTATTGATTGCTTCTAAACCACGTGGTGCATCGACGCATCCAAACGAAGATGGGCAAAATCATACCTTTATGAACACCGTGACAAATTATTTACACAGTAAAAATCATCATTACGGCGAACATGTGCATCGCATTGATGAAGGTACTAAGGGATTAGTAGTTATAGCAAAAAATCCACTTGTCAAAGGTATGCTTGATCGTATGCTTGAAAACAAAACAATTGTCCGCACTTACGAGGCAACTGTAGAAGGACAAGTGAAAAACCAGCATGGTACTATACGAGCTGCTATTGGTAATGATCGCCACCACCCGACTCGCAAAAGAGTTTCTCCATCTGGTCAAAACGCAATTACTCATTATGAAGTTGCAGGCAAACATGAACAATTTACAAAAGTGCATGCGATTTTAGAAACTGGACGTACCCACCAAATTCGAGTTCACTTAGCCCATTTAGGACATCCTATTGTTGGTGACGAACTATATGGAGCTAAAAAAACACCTACTAAAATGTATGAACTCCATGCATTTAAAGTTCAATTTAATCATCCAATAACAGGTGAAGTGCTTGTTGTGGAAGATAAACGTTAAGATGTAATGGAAAGTTGCAGATTGTTGGTGTATATTGCGTAAAAGCAGCTCGATATTGCGTATATTCAGTGAAATGTTGTGCATATACTAGCCGCTTTGCACGTATGACTCCAATTGTTGCGCAAAGCAAAAAGCAGGTGAGAAGTATTCATTTCTCACCTGCTTTTTTAATTTAAGGCTATGTTAAAAGTAAAGGTTGATTTTAAATGCAGTAAAAAATGAATTGCGAAATGTATTGAAATGCTCATTTTATTTTGAAGTCCTTTTTTACTAAGCATCTGTTAGTTGAAGCGTAATAATCCACAGACTATAAATTTCTAAAAAACGGGTCAGCACCAAACCAAGTTTGAATATCATTTTCTTCTGTATACGGTTGAATCCAACAAACGCCAAAATAAAATTTTTTATCAGCAGTATTTTGAAATGTTTCATATTGAATTCCATTACTTAAGTAATCCCCGCCATACTCAATATCTTCTCGGTAATCGGTGAATTCTCCTTCTATTGCAATTATGATTTTTATATCGTTCTTGTAAAAAGAAATCGCTTCAAGCCTTTCTCCACTTTCAATTTCTTTCTTTACGTCTATTGAAGGAATGCAACATTTAATTTCTTGATTTTGATTTTCACTTTTATATTCATATTCAATTAAGTACCTACCATTTACATCTCGACAATGCAGTTCTAAATTTTCTAATTTTATTGCAGTAAATCCCACTTCTTCATCATTAACAAATAATTTAATAGCACCTAAAGGAGTTAATAACAATATAATCACCCCCTTTTAAAATTTCCCATGTTGGAGCATCCGTTTGTGAAAGAATGACTGTTCCATAGTTGAAACAATCACTTACTGTCTATCCTTTAACTGCACTCATTTTTTTCTTACTTATGAACCAAAATAATATCGTTAGAACAAATAGTATAATAGGAGTCAAACCAACATATTTCCAAGCATTATTTGCCCCTGAAAAATAATACGCTATCGGTATGAATGTAATCGTACTAATTAGTAAGAATGTCCAAGAATTTTTAACAACACCGAGCAATAAAGCTAAAATTGAAACAAATAATGAAAGTTGCCATAATAATAACATTTCCCCACCTCTACTCAACTTATTTGCTCTAATTTAACCCGCGGTTTTAGCACAATAAGAAAAAAGAATTTACTCCGTTTTGAAGTGCAGCACCCATTACCTGAAGAAGCTATTTTGCATTTTCTGCAATTCTATTTAATGCTTTTGCACGAGAAATTATAAGTCATATAATATTCCAGAAGTAATTTGTCAGCAATCATACCAATAAGACCAAAAGGTGATTTATACACAAATGTATCAATCATTAGAGTTCCACCTTTCTCTTCTACAAATAGATATGTATGCGTAAAAGAACTAAATGCTCCTTTTTACCATAATTTCAACAAACACAGTAGGCTTTTTCATATGAATTACTTTTGCCGTTAGCTTTTGTTTAATACCAAGGTGAATAGCCTCCCAAGTAACAGTATCTCCCTCTTCTAATAACCCTTGCATAACCCCATCCACAGCTTTTTCCATCGTTTTAGCAGTAGTAATAGTGTGTATATTTACGTTTCTTGCAAGGTCAAAGCATACAACCACAGGTGCTTGTATAAATTGCTTGTGCTTAATAATAGGCATTTGCATTCTCCTTTGTAAGAACGTATTTTCATTTACCTTATTCAACTAATATGCTTTAGTTTAGTATTAAAAAGGCTTTACTCTTTATTGAAGTAACGTACCCTGTTAGTTGAATTTGAACTAAAACACTACGTTTCTTTCAGAGGAATTATTAAATTAATTAGAGAGTGAATGAATTTTTAATACCCAAGCAATAATACGCCATCGTTTAGAGACATATACTGTCTTCTTTTTCTTTTTTACACTATCGTAAATTTGCAAAGCAGCTTTTTCTGGAGAAGCAACCCAAAACATTTTCTCTTTATCACCTTTAGCCATATTCGTATCAACGAACCCACATTTAACATCGGTTACTAAAACGTTTACCTTCTGCAACTTTAACTTTTGGCGAATACTGATTAGGTAATTGGAAACAAAGGTTTTTGAAGCGTTGTAAGCAGGTGCAGTAGGATTCGCCATTAAGGCTCCAATTGACGATATCCCTACTATGTGTCCAGAGGTTTTTGATAAAAAATATTTATAAGCAACATTAGACATTGCTACAAATCCTGAAACATTTACATCGATTGTCTCTTTTTCAAAATCTAAATTCAAATCAGGATTGAGATGCCCCACACCAGAGCTAATAATAATTAAATCCATTCCATCCATCTCTTCAATAAGTTCTTCTAGAAGGTTCCTCGCTTCATTAATATGTGAAACATCGATACATTTGATAAATGATTTATGCGCTAACTTTTTTTGAAGTGCAAGTAGATTATCTGTTCTTCTAGCAACTAATCCAACTATATAACCCTCATTTGATAAAACCTTTGCAAGTTCTTCACCAATTCCAGAACTTGCACCAATGACTATTGCCTTTTTCAATATTTTCATCCTTTTTCTCCTTAAAAAGTCGTAGTAATACCCTTCTTTATTCTTTCTAACGAGATGATATTCCTTCTTCAACTAAACTGAGTAAGTTAGATCAATAAGAAAAAGTGCTATACGCCTTCTTGAAGTACAGTACGACATTAGTAGAATAAGGTAGGTTAATTTCATAACTAAACAGCACCCATATTCGGCTTAGCATCAGGAGTTTCAATATTGTTTATGAGTGTGATGTCAATGGAAATAGAAAATGCTTTGGACCATCTTTTAGTAAGGGACGGACTAACAATGTATCATCACTCTTTGTTATGAGCTCTTTATGGAAATTTAGACCATCATAATCTGGAGTAAAATAGAGATGAATTGTCTGTTTTTTATCCGAAACAATACGATTTATAATAGAATCTAATTCAATTCTTTTTGTACTGATTATATCAAAAATATGAAGATGAACTTCGTCTTGTTTAAATATAACAATCACATCATCCTCTTCGATATAATAGATTGCGTCATTAAATGCTAGGATAAAATAAAACATTAAGAGGTGCTCATTATTTTTAACCCCCAATATTGAAGATACGGGGATTCTTTCCTTAGCGAATTTTTTCATCAGTTGAAAATCATTGGTATCTTCCGAATCTAACCGGCGCATATTAGTTGATATTACTTGTTGTTGATTTAAATCAGTAATGTTCAAAGAAAAACTACTTTCTGGTACTTTTTCAAATCCAAATTTAGGATAGAAGTCTAGAACTGTTTCATTTGCGAATAAGTAAATAAAGTCGCATTCTTTTTCATATTTATCAATAATGTGATTCATAAGTTTCCCAGACAAGCCTTTTTTTCGATAATCAGGATGTGTCATCACTGTCCCAACTTGTATCGCCTTATATTCTTTACCATTAGAAACAAGAGTCATTTTATTAATGGACGCATTTGCGATCACTTTATCACCATCAATGTATGAATAACATATATATTTATCGTCCCAACATCCCTTTTCATACCATCCTTTAAAATCAATTTCAAAGACCATTTTTGCTAATTCATTAAAGCTTTCCTTATATGTTTCAATGTACTTGTAGTCACTTATTAATTGATATTCTTTCATTACAAACCCCTACTCTTTAATTTTGCCTTTATCCATAAAATCTAGACTTTCTCACCATTCATGAATTCTATTAAATTGTATATTAGCTTCTCTTATTTTGTGGTCAATTCGAGTTCGAATTTCCAATGTCAAGCGTCCATTTTGAACGATTGTTAATTCTTCGCCATCATGAAATGAAAACACATAAAATGGTACAGTATCAGTATTTTCTAAATCATCAAAGTATTCAATATTCTTTACATCTGTCCATAAGTATTTTTGTTCATTTTGGGAAAATGCTTGACGAAAATTTAAGGATTCTCCTGATAATGATACGTATGATAAGGATGCCCCATATAATAGAATACTGCTACAAATCGTGCAAAAGATAGCAAATATAATAGATATTTTTCTAATATTAGTTAGCCATATTACAGTAAGAGCAATAATTAATAAAAGTACTGCAAGTCCACATAACACAAAATTAATCTTAGGCGTAACAATTATCCAAACACCCATTTTATAATATAATGTTTCAGAGACAGTAATTGGCTCTAAAAAGATAATGAACGGTGAAAATAAAAACAAACAAATACTTAGTACCATGAAAACGTGGCGTCCTTCTGATCGATTATTCATAATAGGCTCCCCTTTATTAACCAGTAACTTAAAATAGTTAATATTAAATTACGGGGATGTAAGAAATTTAGTCATTATATATATACGTTTAGAACTCCCCATTTCCCTTTATACGTTTGAAACGAGTAGAAGTTCCATTTTTACTTAAATTTTCCATTTGGTATAAAAAATCTGTATCTGCTTATTAAACCAACCGTTAGTAATAGGTAAGCATTTGAAATTATGTCCAGCTTTTCCCCTACTCCGCACGGAACGTGACAGTTTCCCATCATTCCGCGTTCCATCTAACGATTTGTACTAGACTATAAGTTCCTCGTTACCCATAGACAAATTTTCTCCTAAGAGCTCACACTGTGGAAATCCCACATTCTTACCAGATCGGTGCGATGAACGTTTGGAAAATAATCATTCCATTTCGCTAGACTTGGGGCTGTTCTTCCACCTCCATTACAAGGGTTTCACTGGTCGTACCCCTACCCTCATAAAGACAAATACATTTCACCATATAGCTAAAAGCAACCGTTTCGGGTGACAGCCCTTGAGTCAACTTTCCTTATTTTCCAAGTACCTTACAACGTAGCTATACGTTCTAGACGTAGGTGCTTCCTTTAAGCCTGTGAACTGGATACCGCCATTGTTCGGTATAGTGTGTTTCATAGAGTGCATTTTTACTTTCAAAGGATCTATACGTTTTTCTTTCCAATGCGGAAGCGGCTTAACTTTGGACACTGATACCCTGAAAATAATACATAATCTTCAGAAAAGTGTTGACATTCAGAAATAAGTAATGATATCCTATAGTAGTTAGATATTCAAATTAGAAATGGAGGTACGGAAAATGACTACATTTAGAACTTTAAAAAATAATCGTATAGTGATTCCGTGCCCAACCGCAAATAATTAATAATTAATACGGACGGCATGTTATGCCGTTTTTTTCTATGAGCACACGCTTATGTAAAGAAGCGTGTGCTCTTTTATGTGCATTTTTAGAAAATTTGGTGTTTTCACGCATTGCGTGTTGCATATATAAACAAAATAACAAGAAAAGGAGTGCTGGTGATGATGATCATGAAACAGCTAAGAAAGTTATTAAAAAAGGAATCTCTCGAAAGTGGATAGCGCCGGTTGGGGAAAGGAAAACCCCAGTTGACTAAAATGATGCTATTGGCTTAATCGGAAAAATAATAAATGAAGGAGGATAAAAAAATGATGATACCAAAAATGAGTGGTAAGCAGATTAATAAATTTGTAGGTAAAAATAAATTGGAGTCGCCAACACACTATTTAGGTGAAAAGTGGCTAACAGGAATGGTGCTAGCCACACCTTAACAATATAATTGGACTTCTCCTTAAGGAGAAAAATAATGTTTACGATTAACGATATAGAATATGCAAAGCAACGGATGGCTGACTTGGAAAAGGAAGCAAGACAATATAAATTAGGACATAACTATCTATCTAGAAAAAAGAAAATCCAAAAATCTTTTTTGAAAAGAGTCTTGAGTTATTTTACACGCGTAAATTCAAAATAACCTTCAGAATTGGTAACGATAAGTTGACATAATGTGAACCTTTAATCAGTGGGGATTTTCTTCATCCCCCACTGATTATTAGTTGAACTAATCGGGGTATTACTGCCGTTAATGCGGGATAAAGATTCCATTGAATTCGCTTCGGCGCTAGGGATACCTCTCGCCATAAGGCCAAGCAGCTTCACCGTTGTTCTGATGACTTCGGCTACCCCTGTTAAGGCTCCTGCACTTAGTTCGTTTAGATATTAATTTGTTCGATTTATATAGACAGTAGTCAATTACCTATTCATAACTAAGAAAAGATCTCTAGCGCGTGTGAGTACGCACTAGAGATCTTTTTGATTAGAAATATCTACTTTTTGAAAAACCCACTACTCAAGTTTAAAATTTATTATGCTTCTTCCCTCAACCACTTCTCCATCTTTCCATATAAATTCGAAAGCATATTGATTTCCAATCATTTCTTCATCAACTGTAATTGTTAATGGTGTATTTTCAGGAGACTTTTGTTTTCTACTCACTTCTTTTGAATCATATTCATCGCTATTATCTACGTGTATTAAATGAATCTCTGTTGGTTGCGGTTTTAACGAACTCCAATCAAGTTGAAGTTGGTTACCAACTTCAACTTCTCCGCTATGGATGCTAGGGTAATTGTAATGAATGAATTCATCACAGTTATTCCAACATACTTCTCCATAAGAGGAATCAAACAGATATTTCACGTTCCCCTCAGAAGACAAAAGGGAAATTTCAGGTCTAACAAGAGCCTTAAAAGATGGAAGTATTTTTTCTTCATTTCCAACAGTATTTTTTTCAGTCTGTATTTTTTTAGTATTCTCTTTAGATACTTGACTTGTCTCTTCCTTCTTTAGAGACTCTTGGCTATCATTGTTACACGCGATTAAAACTACAGATAATAACAGAAAAATTAATAGTAATAGTGTTTTTTTCATTTTGCACTCCTTCTTGAAGTAAAGTTAGTAATAGGTAAGCGTTTGAAGTTACCTCCAGCTTTTCCCTTCTCCGCACGGAACGTGATAGTTTCCCGTCATTCCGCGTTCCATCTAGCAATGGTTTTAGTCATTATAAGTTTCAAGTTACTCTTCCTCGAAGAGCTTACACTGTGGCATCATTTTGCTATGAAATGATGTTCCCACGTCCTTACCCGACCGGTGAAATGCACGGCTGAAAAATAATTATTACCTATCGCTAGACTTTGGGCTGTTCCTCCACCTCGATTACAGAGGTTTCACTGGTCGTACCCCTCCCCTCATAAGGACAAATGCATTTTGCCATAAGGCTTATAGCAACCGTTTCAGGTGACAGCCCTTGAATCAACGTTCCTTACTTTCCAAGTACCTTACAACGTAGCTATACATGCTAAACGTAGGTGCTTCCTTTAAGCCTGTGAACTGGATACCGCCATTGTTCGGTATAGTGTATTTCAGAGGGTGCATTTTTACTTTACATCATTCACCCCATCGTTGGATGGGACACAAGTTTCCCCCTGTTCTAATTTTAGACCTGTACCTTCGGAAGTTCGTCCGTTCCTTTATGTAGGAACTATTCTCACCATATTTAGTTTTTCAGCCATGCGATCTATCTTCGGCATACCTTTTCCATAAGAATGGCTTCAGCGTATTTCAACCGAATCTAACTGTGCTTCACACCACACCCCATGACCAGTCAATCAGGACGCATGCAGGAGTATTGATGGGATAGTTTCAGGAAACATGGCTCCGTCATTCCTATCCTCCGTTGTAAAGTTGAAATTTATTTATATAAATCTCCAGTATTTTCATGCCAGAAGGCGCTTATAACAGAACTTGTCACGCGCACCCGTTAGTGCAATAAGGAAAACCACCTTTATACTTCACACAGCTAACTCTACTCATTATAGTCTGAAAAAAAAATTTCTTTTAAGATCGTTTTTGCTTTTTTTAAGTTACGTGATTCTAGTTTATTGAGCATTTCCATGATCTCATTCATTTCTTCAGCAACAGAGTATGAATGACTGACCTTGCCAGTGTCTAACTCTTCCCTTTCATTTGTTTGTACTTCCTCTTGACTATGTGTATTTTTTCCCTCGCTTGGCGTAGTATTTATCCAAGAAGTTTTTAATACATCACTTAATACCTTAAGGGTAGTTCCCAATTCGTCTTCCGTATATTGTTGTAAGAAACGATTAATTCCGCTATCAATTTGCTGATGCAAATCTAGATGCAATTTACATATCTCTTTACCTAATGGCTTTGTACGGAACAGAATTTCTTTTTTGTTATCTGGAAGTGTTTCCATAATGATTATTTCTTTTTCAACAAGTTTTCTCGTAATTTTAGAGATGCTCCCCCTTGATATCCCGAATTGTTTTGAAATGGTTATGCCGTTTACAGGCTCAAGTCTTCCAATTGCATCTAGAACATGCAGCATCAAAGCAGTCATTTCTTTTATTAATTCTGTGACTACAAGATTAGTGCTATTCTGTATCAACCACTGTTTTTCTTCATCATCTTCCGATTGTATTTTATACTGCAAATCTTTTGCGGTTTCCCACACTTCCTTGATTAAATATTCTTTTATTTGCTTTTGGGTTGTATTATTATTCACTGATTTTTTCCTCCGTTGAGTAGCTTAATACCATTATACCAAAGAAATAACACAAGCAACAATTTTAGTTTCTTGGAAACAATATTGACAAAGGGATGAGTAGTAGTTATTATTGTTTCTAGTTAACATTTTGTTTCTAGTTAACAAAAAAGAAGATAGATCAAATTTTTTGCATAAGGATATTCGAATACATAAAGCATTACCGGTTGAAATATATTGTTTGCCATTAAAAAGAATGCGTAGAAATGAAAATCATGGAATGTTAAATTTCACACTTTAAAAAATAGGAGGTTGATTCATTTGACAGAAAAATACGATATCGATGTACTGATAGCCGGGGCAGGACCAACAGGCTCCACGTTAGCTGCAGATTTACTTCGACGCGGAATTAGTATCCGATTAGTAGACAAGGCATGCCATTCCTTCAAAGGCTCTCGTGCGAAGGGAGTCCAGCCGAGAACCCAAGAGATATTTGAAGACCTTGGCTTACTGAAAGAAGCTCATGCTGAAGGGGGAACCTACCCACTTATGGGGATACATTTCGGACCGATTATTGTACCATTTCGGATGCAAAAACAAAAAAAGGTGACTCATGATGTGCCGTACCCGAATGTTCTATTACTGCCCCAACATCGTACCGATGCTATCTTACATCGCATGCTTGACCGCTTCGGACTGAATATTGAGTTTGACACTGCGATTATTGGTTTTGAGCAGGATGACGACGGGGTAACCACAACTCTATCATCTGGGGAGAAAATTCGTAGTAGGTATCTTGTAGGAGCTGACGGCGGTTCTAGTACAGTCCGCAAGACTGCTGGTATTCGTTTCATCGGAGAGACCAACGAAGAGGACCGCATACTTATCATCGATGGCACGATAAACGGGCTATCACGCAACAGATGGCATATTTGGCCACGTACACACGGGAAACGGGTTGCAGCATGTCCTCTACCACACTCCGATCAGTTCCAGATAATGATTCGACTAACACCAGACGAATCAGTAGAATTTGACGAGACTGCGTTAGCCATCAAGTTCCAAACACTCACAGGTTTTCAGCTTAAAGACATTACTTGGACCTCAGTGTTCAGACCAAATGTCCGACTTGCAGAGCATTACTGTTCTGGCAGGGTCTTTCTTGCTGGAGACGCTGCTCACGTCCATACACCAGCTGGCGCCCAGGGTCTAAACACCGGAATACAGGACGCTTATAACCTCGGTTGGAAGCTCCAACAGGTCATAAAAGGTGCATCTGAGAACCTCCTAGAGAGTTACGAAGCAGAACGGCAGCCAATTGCCGCACACGTTCTTAGAAAATCTAGTGAGCTTTACTCTAAAATCGACAATAAACATCTCTCAGGACTTAAACGTGGGGATGAGGAACGACAACTCGGAATTTCATACTACGGTGGACCACTAGCACCTGCTAAAAGCTCTGCTACTAAAACTCTACGTGTTGGCGACAGAGCGCCGGACGCAACTTGTGTAGGGGCAGAGGGTCTAACCCGATTATTTGATGTCTATCGGGGTCCACACTTCACCTTGCTAGCCTTCGGAACCAATGCGGTAAAAGCACTCTCTGAGTTGAATTGGCCGATTGGTGGTGCCGAATTACATCACTACATCGTAGGGAACGGAATCGGAGTTGACAACAACCGCCTCGACGATATAACAGGCAAACTGAGCAGTATTTATGGCATTACAGGTGATACATTAGTGTTAATCCGACCAGATGGTTACATTGGGAGCATTATTACTAATGACTGGCTGTCTACCTTCAATAACATTGTCAGAACGTTTACCATACAGTCCAGCGCGATCCACCCAAACTGAGGATTACGTTGGTCATTCGTGAGATGCAGTATGTACAGAAATTCCCCACCATTCTGTCAATTCTATTCCTCCATTCGCTAAAGTAGCAATTTAGCGAATGGGGGATTTTTAAATAAGAATACTATTTTTAAACGACTTTATTGTTAATTAAACAAGTTTATTATCCCGGACATTTAACCATTGTATTTGATATATACCTCCAACCTCTTCTTACTGCTCAAAGCCATTTTAATTATAGTGGAGGCCTTCATTTTCCTCTTCTCTTGATTTAGAACCGTGAGCGAAACAACCTTTCCATCATGGATATGAGTGGTTTTTTAAATTCGTATTGCTATAACTTAAAATTTACTTATAGAGTGTTATTTCAGAAAATGGCTTGATTGTTAAACACAAGTTTAACATCATTATTAAACAAAATTGCTTCGTTAGTTTAATAAGAAAAAAGAGCCACCTAAGCAGCTCTACGATCTTTCACTAAAGCAACCCGTTATTTTAAGTTCACTAATTCACTAACTTTTGTTTTCAATTTCATTTAGATTGTTTAATCCAAATTTTCCAATCAGAAATCCCTTCAACTTCAAAAATGTTTAAATCACCAGCAACTGGAACCTCGCTTTTAATATAACCCACTTCATATCCAAATTCGTCACTGATAATTACGGTTTGAATGTCTTCACTATCCTCAAATGGTCCATTCATTTGAACTATTTCTTTAGCTACCCATTGACCATCTTCTTTACGAACCTCAGCTACCCAAATATCCTTATCATTCATTGCACCTCTAAAAACAATTAAAACTAACTCTTCATTCACTTTATGAGAACCATACACATTTATTTCTCTTTCATCGTTTCCAACCTCTATCGTCTTTAAAGCATCTTCTGGATTATTAACTAAATTTTGATTACTTTCAGTACACCCTATAAGTAAAAAACTAAATGAAATAACTATAATGATTAATTTTGACTTCATTTTTTCACCCTTTCCAATTATTAAAATAGGTACTCGGTTCATTACAAATCAATTACACTAAACTGCCCCTATAGTTGAATAAGAAAAGGGTACTTGACCCCTAATTGAAGTAAAGCACCCGTTAGTTCAACAAGAAAATAGTTCTTTCTATAGCTTGATAGGATATTTTTCTTTGAAAGTTAGACTTAATTCACTCCACACATCAAATTTATTACCATCTAAATCAAAGAAAATAAAGTTCCTTCCAGAGTGTCCTCTGTTTTCAATTTCACCAACTCTTATTTCTTTATCGGTAAAATCTCTATGTATTGCCTCTAATGCATTTAGCCCATTAACTTCAAATGTTATAGAAAAACGTTCTACACCATAACAATCATAGAAGTTAGAACTTTGATTTTCTTTAGATTTAACAAGAAAAATACTTTGGTCTGCAAAATTAAGAATCGCTTTACCTTCGTCTTTATAGCTTAACTCTGCCCCCAATTTGTTTACATACCATTCATAAGAATTTTCTACATTAGTTACTGGAATATAAGTAGTTCCTACCCTTAGCAACTTTTCGCTCATTCTATCGACTCCTTCCAATATCTTTAACAGATACTTTCTCCATTTATGTATTTTTTTCCTTCAAATCTCCTTTTTTTCTTATTGATACAGATAGGTAAGCTTTTGATGTTATCGCCAGCTTTTCCCCCTGTTCACACCGTACGTGCGACTTTCACCGCATACGGCGTTCCAACTAAACCAATCTATTCTTTCTATGTATAAGCAGACGAGTGCTAAATTTTTGTAACAGCCAGACAGCCACATAAAATGAGCGTCGCCCAAATGCGATACATCATCAAGCGGATCTCCAATCGTGCGGAAATTAATAAAGAAATTCATCCACACCAACTTAGACACAGTTACGCAACTCATTTGATGAATAATGGAGCTCCTATTGAAGTCATACAAAGTCTTATGGGGCATGAGAAAAGTGAGACAACTAGGATCTACGCTCAATTAAGTGGAAGGCTAAGGAAAGAGTATTATCAGAAATACTTTTAAATATAAAGGAGCAACGACATAATGACGTTGCTCTATTTGACTAACGCACCGGTACTTCAATATACTTTATGTTTTTTTGAACCATTTTATCAAAGAAACAATTATGACCATAATAAATGTAATCGTTATAGAGTATTCCAAAATCTTAGAGAGATATTCTGGATAAGGAATTTTCCAACCCGAATACATTCCATTAATATCCTTTGATGTTCCCGTTCTATTAACCAATACCAACAATGCTGAAAAAGAAATAATAAAAGAATATATAGCGGTTTTAACTAAAGTTTTTTCCACATTCTTCCCCCCCTATTAATCTTTTTCTCCACTTTACATAAAATCCCATTTAAGCTATACTGCCCCGTTAGTTTAAGTGCAAAGTTTCACAATCTCTATAAATCTTTTTTACTTAAATATCCGATGACCATGGGAACCCATTTCATATACATTAATGGTAATTCAACCTTTTCCTTTAACAGAGCCTATTTTAAAAAACAATTATTCCGATAATGAATAGCGTTCGGTTTTATTCCACTTAATAAAGTTGTAGAAAAATTGCCAAAGAAGCATCACAAAACAAAAGCTCGAGAAAATGATAAATATATAAGTTGGCCATTCTCCAAATTTTCTTATCACAATGAGACTAATTATTGCAAAAGGAACTGACCAAAGTGTCCGTATCCATTTTCTTCTATAAGTTAGCTTATGATAAACAAACACTAAACCCCTATCTACTTTTCCCTTATTTTTGTATACTTTTGATAAAATAAAACTTAATAAATAACATAAAAGTAAAATTACAAACATTATCAAGTAATCTGCACTAGAAATAATACTCACCCCTTTATTTTTATCAATTTCTTAATGTTATTTCATCATCTCATTAAACATATAAAGATTGTACATTGCAGGGATAAGCAAGCTGATCGCAAGGCAAATTACTGCTCCTAGTTTCGATTGTCTAGTTAAGCGAGCATCACCTTGTTTTAAGTGTTGGAAAAAAGAAAGTGTAAAGTAAAAACATAATATTATAAATGCGGTAGAAAAGATTCCTAACCAATTTCCGGTTCCCATTAAATTTTCCATCTATATTCCTCCTAAAAATGTATCTTAATTACTGAAGAAAAATCGCAATTAAGAAAAATAAAATCGCCAATCCTATTTCTTTTCCTGTAGTCTTCTTACTTTCTTTTTGAAGATAGCTTTTGAGTGCTTCAACAATTGAGTTAATACCTACCAATACAAAAACTAATTTTACATAGAAAATATCGATATCGTTTAAAATGGCCATTACTAGCATTGCAATCATCAACACTATTAATAATAGCTTTAGTGTTACGAATGGTGCGCCACTTTTCTTCTTGTTCGTCTTCTCAAAAAATATACTCATATTATTGACCCCATCTAAAATGTTATTAATCTATATTATTAATACGCCAAAATATGTAATAGGTTTCAATTTTGAGTAATATTTTCCATTCCATACAAAAACACGATAGTTATCCTTCTTGAGCAGAAGATATACTATCGTGTAGTTCGATTTTATTTTAGGACCGGTTATTCAAAACTAAAATTATCCGGATCTTTACCAGTACGTTCGTTTAAATTAAGTGCATCAATATTTTTCATATCCTCGAATGATAACTCAAAATCATACACATCCATATTCTCAGCGATTCTAGATGGATTTTCTGACTTAGGAATAACGATTAAATCATGTTGCAGATGCCATCTTAGAATTGTTTGCGCAGTCGATTTGCCATACTTGGCACTAATACGTTGAAGTGTTGGCTCTTCTAATATCCGCCCCCTCGCCAGTGGTGACCACGATGTAATGGCGATTCCTTGCTCTGCACAATACTCACGTAGATCAAATTGAGTGAGTCGCGGATGACATTCAATTTGGTTGACCATTGGTTGAATGTTCGCTTTAACAGCAATTGCCTCCAAATGGTGTTCATGATGATTCGCTACTCCAGTTGCACGAATTAACTTTTCATCATATAGACGTTCTATCGCGCGATATGTATCTACAAAAGTTTCTTTAATTGGCCAATGCGTTAAATATAAATCTACATAATCCATTCCCAATAATTCCAAAGAGTTTTCAAAGGCCCTCAGTGTTTGATCGTAGCCTTGATCTGTATTCCACACTTTTGTTGTTATGAATATGTCTTTTCGTGGAACACTAGATGATCGAACAGCCTCTCCTACTTCTTTTTCATTGGCATACAAACTTGCTGTATCAATATGACGATAGCCATAATCCAATGCACTTGTAATTGCTTGGATAGCAATATCTGATTCGGTTAACTTATATACGCCTAACCCCAGTCTTGGCATCTCTATTCCATTAGCTAATTGTTTCGTTGAATGTATATTTAGAGTCATGTTTTTCATCCTTTCATATGAGGAAAAACGACTGATAAATCAGTCGTTTTCTCTTTTCTTCATGGAAGAAGTATCTTCGGATTGAGCCGGATCAGATACACGATTATCCTCTTCTAGCTCTTTATTGTCCCGCATTCTATCCATCTGTTTTCCTAGTTGTTTTACTTCTTCCATATTTGTTGCCATTGAACCGTTCTCTGGACCATTTTTGAATTCATTCATATCAAAAATCACTCCTTTTCTTTATGTTAGTAGAATATTTGAAAGGTTGCAACATTCAAATGAACGATTTTCGTCAAACTTCATTTTCGCATTATTTCTTTTTCAAACAAATTAGGGTATACTAAGTGCATAATACTATAGAGGAGGCACTCCATATGAGCTTAATTCTTATTATAGGTGTTTCTGTTTCATTCCTTGTTGCAATGTTCACAGCAGGATACGATGACAAACCAGGTGCATCTGAAAAGTAATTTAGTATTAAAACGGACGAGTCATTTATGACATCGTCCGTTTTTTTATCTATCTAGCTTCAGCGCCTAGCCCCTTGTGTCGTTTCAGAATGGCGGATAAAGGCTCTTGCGCTTTTTTTAGTGTAAATTAGGATAGTTTTGCTGACGTAATGCTTCATAGATTAGTATTGCTGCTGTGTTTGATAAATTTAGCGAACGAATATTATCATTCATCGGAATTCGTAAAGCACGATCAGGATGTGCGTCGATAAACTCGCGTGGCAATCCTTTTGTCTCCCGCCCAAAAATAAAGAAATGATTTTTTTCTGAATCACTAAAATCAAATGTAGTATGCGGCTTAGCACCAAACTTTGTGATTAAATAGTATTCTTCTTTTGGATGTGCTGCAAAAAATTCATCTAGCCCATCATAATAGGTAATATCAACATGCTCCCAATAATCTAGTCCAGCTCGCTTTAACATCTTATCGTCTGTCGAAAAACCTAAAGGGCGGATTAAATGTAATTTAACTCCTGTTCCCGCACATGTTCTAGCTATATTGCCTGTATTAGCAGGTATTTCTGGTTGATATAAAACAACATTAATACTCAATTATTCCACTTCCTAGTTCTCAATTGTATAGTATGATAGCCCTTTTCGAATTTCTTCTAGGACCTCTTCTATTTGTTCATTTTGTTCAGCCTCTTTAAGTGCAAGTAAGCCTTCTTCTGTATTTATTTTACCTATAGCCCATGCTGCTGTGCCTCTGATTACTGGCCTAGCATCATTCTGCATTAAATCTATAAGTGTTGGAATAGCTTCTTTCTCTTTAAAATGGGCCAGCGCAATTATCGCATTTCGTTGAATTGGATTCTTCCCTCTCCAAGCACCGGACATATGGCCATACGTTTCTTTGAACGTGCGATTTGTCATTTTCAAAAGTGGTAGGAGCAAAGGTTTCACTAACTCGGGATCAGGCTTAAAGGCATCATGGTGAAGATTAGCTTTCCCTTTGTTTTTTGGACAAACTGTTTGGCATGTATCACAGCCATAAATTCGATTGCCTATTTTCGCTCGAAATTCATCTGGAACCATTTTCTTCGTTTGCGTAATAAAAGCAATACAGCGCTGTGCATTGAGTTGACCACCTTGTATTAATGCTCCTGTTGGACAAACATCTAAGCATAACCGACAATCTCCACATTGGTCTTCCATCTGCTCACTAGGGGAAAAAGGAACTGACGTAATCATTTCACCGAGATAAACATAGGAACCAAATTCTGGGGTAATTATCGCACAGTTTTTCGCACTCCATCCAATACCAGCTCGCTCGGCTACTGCTCGGTCAGAAAGTTCTCCTGTATCTACCATAGAACGAAGTTTAGCATCAGGTATATGGGATAATATATATAATTCCAATAGTGCTAACTTTTCACGTAAAACTGTATGATAATCTATACCCCAAGATGCCCGTGCAAAGATTCCTCGTCTTGCACCTTTCAAACTTTGTGGAGCATTCTTCATTTTGGAAGGGTACGCAATTGCAATAGATATAATACTGTTAGCTTCTTCAGAAAGATTTTTAGGATGTACTCTTTTCTCTATATCAGACTCTTCGAATCCGGAAGCGTAACCTAACTCCTGCTGCCTGATTAATCTATTTTTTAATTCATGAAATGGAGAAACAGAAGTAAATCCAATTTTATCAATTCCAATGGATGCTGCGTAATCTATGAGGTCTTGTTGAAACTGATTGATATTCACAAATGTTCTCCTTTCTTATGCTACACTATAGAAAATAAGTGTGAGGATGGTTGATATGTCAGTAAAATTGGATGATTCAATTGTTAAAATAGAGCCTACATTTAAAATAGGCATTATTCATTATACCAAAATTGTTGTTACTTCTTCGCCTCAAATGCTTAAAGGACGTCTTCAATTATTTCAAGAACAACTTTTCTTTGAGATGGATGACAAAGTCGTAACAGATTTCGACGGGATCAAAGAATGGAGAGCTCTTTGGAAAAAGTTCGGAGCAGATCCAAATCGTTATCGCCCTTCTATGGAAGCTATGTACAGAAGGATTGCAAAACAAAATTATATCACACCTATGCATTCCGCTGTAGATTTAAACAACTTCTTCTCTATGCAATATGAAATCCCAATGGGAATCTATGATGTCGCTAAGATTCAAGGTGACATAACGCTAATAATTGGCAATGAAGATACAAAATATAATGGGTTAAATGGCAGAGAAAATAAATTACACAATATTCTTACTCTGCAAGATGACATAGGACCATTCGGGAGTCCATTTGTAGACTCTGTTCGGACCGCTGTATCTGAAAATACAACTACCGCTCTCCAGGTTGTATTTCTACGTCCTTCGATCAGTAAAGAGGATGGTGAGCAATTGGTTACTTCCATGGGGACAATGTTCACGCAAATCCATGGTGGAGATTTTGATATAACTATTATTGGTTAGTTACTTATAAATTAAAGGAGAATAATAATGGTGCTTAATATTTGGTTTAATAGATGGTTTTCCACGTTGTCACATTATATGGAGTTGATCCGACATAACCCCGATCAACAGGAATTTGTTATTTACGGCACCCATCCTAATCCGGATACTGTGTATTTTAATTATTGTGATGTGTCTGGTACAGAGCCAGATATTGAAGGGGAAGAATATATCCAGTTTTGTTTAGACTACTGCATTCAAAATCAAATTCATATATTTATTCCACGAAAAGAAAATGTACTCATTTCCCAACACTTAGGCAGATTTGAAGAAATCGGTGTGAAAGTGTTGGTTTGTCCGGATGGTGATTTAATGGCCATGGTAGATGACAAAGCAGCGATGTATCAATCTTTACAGAACCAAGAAAATGACGGCAATTTTATCGTGACTATTCCTTCCTACCGAGTTGTTAACAACGCGCAAGACTTCCAAGAGGCCTATGAAGAATTAAGTACAAATAATACAAAACTATGTATTAAACCTGTAATTGGAGAAGGAGCAAGTGGATTCCGTATTATAGATAATGAGGCAGATACTATTCCTTTTATATTCAGGACAGCTTCTTCCCAAAAGATTTCCTATGAAACAGCTTTTAAGATTTTACAAACGCAGGAACATTTTCCGGACTTAATGGTTTTAGAATATCTTGACGGCTATGAATATAGCATTGATTGTTTAGCCGATGCAGCTGGAAATTTACTTACGGCAATACCGCGAAAAAAAGGAAATGGACGTATTAGGGAAATTGAATACAATATAGAATTAATCGAAATGGCTAATAAAATGGCTGCACAATATAAAATACCCTATGTGTTTAATATCCAAGTAATATATAAAGACGGCATCCCCAAGCTATTAGAGATTAACCCCCGCATGAGTGGTGGATTACATATAAGCTGTCTTGCTGATATTAATTTCCCCTATTATGCAATAAAGTTATTACTAGGTGAAAAATTGGAAGCTCTGTATCCTAAGTTTGGGCTGAAAGCAACTCATATAGAGCAGGCCGTAATCTTGTCGTCGGAAGATTTTACTGTTTTAGTTTAAGTTAGCTAATTTACATTGATTTCCGCTCCAACGTACTTTCTTGTTTCGAAGCTAGCGCAGCGACGCAGAAGCAGGCGGACGCTTTCCATGGGTACGGCTTCAATCTCCTCGCCAACCTGACGTTGGCCACGAAGGCGAATTTCGGCGATTTAGTGTGAAATGTTACACGTTAAACTAAAAAAACAGATTTGAAGAACAGATGAACAATAAATCACCAGGTTAGTTGAAGTATGTTGTTTAAGAGCTGTGCAACAATTGGACCATATTATTGAAGAATGGATTGTACTGATATTATAATCAGTTAAATATTAATCACTGTGAACCATATCATAAGTAAATGAGGTTTTTCTCCTTCCAAAAGGAGAGAAACTGATTTGCATTTCCAATCGTAATTTAATTTAATTTCGATTGGAAAAATATATAAGAGGAGGTCATTCATTTGAAAGCTCTTGTGTTGAATACATTCGGAGGACCGGAAGTACTAGAATATCTTGAAATTGCGGACCCCGTTATCGGGCCTGATGAAATATTAGTAAGGATGAAAGCAATTGGTTTGAATTTTGCAGATATTTATAGAAGAAAAGGAAACTATCATCTTGCTGGTAATTCCCCGTTTATTTTAGGTTATGAAGGGGCAGGAGTCGTTGAAAAGACGGGATCTAATGTCCAAGGAATCAGCATTGGCGACCCTGTTGCATTTGCCGATGTCCCATATGCTAACGCGGAACAAGTGGCAGTTCCGTGGGAAATGGCAATTCCTCTTCCAGAGACCATTTCATTTGAAGAGGCAGCTTCCGTTTTGCTACAAGGCTTGACCGCCCACTATTTAACAAAAGATAGTTATGCCGTTAAGGAGAATGATATAATTCTGGTTCATGCGGCAGCAGGGGGCGTTGGACAGCTACTCGTCCAAATTGCAAAGCTCCTTGGTGGAAGGGTCATTGGTTTAACCTCTTCTATGGAGAAGGCATCCGCAGCTAAGAAAGCTGGAGTGAATCAGGTTTTCTTGTACTCGGATGATTGGAAGGGAAAAGTTTTAGAGGAAACAAACGGAAAAGGTGTAGATGTAGTCTATGACTCAGTAGGCTCCACGCTCGAAGACAGTTTTGCAGCAACTCGCATTGGGGGAACGGTTGTATTTTTTGGAATGGCAGGAGGAAACCCAACTCCGGTTGACCCAAGAATGTTGATGGATACGTCAAAGACTTTGACTGGTGGGGACCTTTGGAATGTTCTTACTTCCCGTGAGGAACGAGAAGCCCGTTCAGCCGAGTTGTTCCGTTGGATAGAAGATGGGAAAGTAACGGTATCTGAGCCAACGGTATTTGCACTACGAGATGGCCGCAAAGCGCATCATTTTCTAGAAAGTCGAAAAAGCACGGGGAAAATTGTATTAAGACCATAAAATGATAAGCTATGTTGACGAACAGGGAAAAGTTCTCGTGTTTTAAGTCGAGAACCGTACTTTATTTTACTTTTATTTGAACATATAGGAAAAAGAATCAGGGTTCTCCTTACAAGACTTTTGTACTTATTCACCACCGACAGTGATAAACCTCATTTATATCGTAATAATGGGAAGGTTTAATGAATAATTCTAACGAGTTTTCATTTTTCAACAACCGATTGCTTTATTAGAATACACAGGAAAAAATCAACCATCTAATATGCAATGGTTGATTTTTTTGTTATATCTACTATTTAATTAGTACGAACGACCGAACCATACTGTATGTTTCGAATCTTTCCCACAGTTGATACATGTAGTTTTTTCTGCTGGTGGGTTGAATGGAATATTACGTGTCGTAAATTTAGTTTCATTTTTCACATTCTCTTCACAAGCGTCATCTCCACACCATCCTGCAAGAATCCATCCTGGAATTTCTCCATTTTCTGTTGAATCCGCAAGATGTTGCTTTAACTGCTCTAGAGTATCCACATTTGTATGGGAGTTCTCATCACGGAAAGCACGAGCTTTTTCAAGTAAGCGTGTTTGCATTGTAGTTAATTCTTCCTCAATACGTTCTACTAAAACAGCAATTTCTACTGACTCTTTTTCGGACAGGTCACGTACTTTGATCAGTGCTTGATTGTTTTCTAAGTCACGAGGTCCTAATTCAATACGAACTGGAACACCTTTAAGCTCCCACTCGTTGAATTTATAACCTGGTGATTGATCTGAATCATCCAGACGAACACGAATACCTTTTGATTTTAATGCAGCATAAAGCTCCTCTAATTTTTCCATTATTGCTGGGTTCTTCTTCCAAGGACCGACTGGTATTAGCACTACTTGAGTTGGAGCAACACGTGGTGGCAATACAAGCCCTTGCTCATCACCATGGACCATAATAACCGAACCGATTAAGCGAGTTGACGTTCCCCAAGATGTTGTATGCACATGCTGATGTTTGTTTTCTTTATTCAAATATTTAATATCAAATGCTTCTGCAAATTTTGTTCCAAGGTAATGAGATGTTCCAGCTTGAACCGCTTTCCCATCTTTCATCATAGCTTCGATTGAATACGTATCTACAGCTCCTGCAAAGCGTTCGGAAGGCGTTTTTTGACCATCGTATACAGGAATAGCTAATAGCTCCTCTACAACCTCTTTATAGATGTTAAGCATCTGCATTGTTTCTTGACGTGCCTCTTCTTCATCTACGTGAGCTGTATGCCCTTCCTGCCATAAAAATTCAGAAGTACGGATAAATGGAAGAGTTTTCTTCTCCCAGCGGAACACGTTTGCCCATTGGTTAATAAGAACTGGCAGATCACGATAACTCTTAATCCAATCCGAATACAAATGACCAATCATCGTTTCTGATGTTGGACGTAATGCTAAACGTTCTTCTAATTTTTCACCAGCTGCCTCTGTTACCCAAGGAAGCTCCGGAGCAAATCCTTCGATATGATCCTTCTCTTTTTGGAAGAAAGATTCAGGAATTAGCATCGGGAAATAAGCATTACGATGTCCTGTTTCTTTAAAACGTCTATTCATTTCATCTTGAATATGTTCCCAAATTTCATAGCCATCTGGTTTAAAAGCAATACACCCACGAACAGGCGTGTAATCCATTAAATCTGCCTTCTGAATTGTGTCGATATACCATTTAGTAAAATCGTTTTTCTGTTGATTTGTCATTTAAATTCCTCCTATTGAATTGAATTAAAAAAGCACAAAGCCATCCTCGTTAAAAGGACGTCTTTGTGCTGAATAGACGTGGTACCACCTTAGTTTAGCTTAAAATAATTTTAAGCCCTCTAAACGTTTGGTAACGAAAACGAATCGGTTATGTTTGCATAACATCTCCGTGATAGGTTTCAATAAGAAGTGGTGGTATAGCTCTCAGCGGACGCTTTACTTTCTGTTTCACAATTCTTATCTACTTGGTCACTTCGCAGAATGTATTACTAATAATATACCAAATAACCTACTTTAATACAATGTGGATTAAGGCATGCCTATAATTTTCTATTTTATATAATAGTGGAGCAAAGCTATTTGGAAGTTGTGGATCGTATTTTGCCATTCACCCATATGGTTACTATTGAGTATCTTATACTTGAAATACTTTTTTTATGGAGGAATCAGTTTGGGATACTTTGTAAACGTAGAACAAGGTGTAAATTTATATGTAGAGGATATAAATCCAAATGCTACCAAGACAATTGTATTTTTACATGGTTGGCCATTAAGTCATGAACAATTTGAATATCAGTTTAATGTCCTACCATCAATGGGATACCGCTGTATTGGTATTGACTGGAGAGGATTTGGAAAGTCAGATAAACCTATGAGTGGCTATAATTTCGACAGACTAGCGGATGACATTCTTTCAGTAGTTAAAGCACTCCAACTAAATAATTTCACACTAGCCGGCCATTCTACTGGTGGAGCAATTGCAATACGCTATACTGCTCGTCATAAAGCATACGGTGTATCCAAGCTAATCCTAATAGATGCTGCGGCTCCCATTGGATTTACACAGGAAGCTGCGAACAAACTACTAACAGAAACACTAAATGACCGCCCCAAAATGATGCAAGGTGTAACGGATACTTTTTTCTTTCAATATATTTCAATACCATTCTCCAAATGGTTTACAGGGTTAGGGCTAAAGGCAGCAGGATGGTCCACCGCAGCCATCATCAACACGCTGAGAGATGAAAAGCTTGATAAGGACTTCCCTAAAATTACGGTACCTACATTAATCGTCCATGGGGTACATGATAAGGTTATCCCATATGAACAAGCTCAAATACTTAACAAAGCGATAAAAAATTCGCAGCTTGTTCCATTTCACTACAGTGGGCATGGTCTTTTCTATGATGAACGAGAAAAGTTTAACGAGCTTGTAAAGCAGTTTGTTGGATAGATGGAGGCTTTACATTATACTTACAAAGAATTAGTCCACAGGAGAGCTAACTAAGCTAGCCTGTCGACTTTTTTGATATTCCACTGAGATTCACAATAAGTAGAAAATATTGTTAAACTAACTTATACTTATAAATGATTTAGTCTTTATTTATTATCATAGCTATTAAATATGAAAGGTGGAGAACCATGAAACTAGGCGCATTTTCTGTAAGTTTAAATGTTAAAGATATTAATGCTTCCAAAGCATTTTATGAAAGCCTTGGATTTCAAAATTTTGGAGGTGACATTACTCAAAATTGGTTAATCATGAAAAATGAAGATACCATAATTGGTTTGTTCCAAGGAATGTTTGAGAAGAATATTCTAACTTTTAATCCTGGATGGAGTGGCAATGCCGAAAATCTAGAGTCATTCACTGATGTTCGTGAACTTCAAAAACAGCTGAAACAAAAAGGAATAAAACTGCTGACCGAAACTGATGAAACGACAGAAGGACCCGCAAGTATTATACTCGAAGATCCAGATGGCAATCAGATTTTATTAGATCAACATAGATAAATTAATGATACATGAAGCAGGTACATATTTAGTTGAACCCGCTTTTTTATTTGTTCGTTTTATACATTAGCATCAGGAAACTTATCTGCAACAAGATTTAACACAATATTATGCTCAAGTAATGCCTTCAAACCGCAAAGAACAATCGTATATCCTCCTGTTGAGTCTATTACTTGATTTACTATTTCAGCTGAATTACCCTTAAAGCCATAATTTTTAATCTCAATAAATGTTCCTTCTGTTTCCCTTGATGTAAAAAGCCATTCAACAGTTGTATCATCATCAAATTGGATGAGAATTCGCTTGTTTTGTTCTATTTCCTTCACTTCGAGCTCTGCCGAAACTCCATACATCTCCCAATCCCAACGAATATGTTTTCCCTTTTCTAATCTTCCATTGCTCTTAGTAAACCAAAATTTTGTCGTAATAGCTGGATCAATACAAGCTTCAAACACTTCTTCTATTGGCTTTCTAATAAGCATTCCTACATTTACAGTTGAAATTTCACTTTGGTTAGCCACTTTATTCTCCTCCTTAGTATTATCCTTCATTTAAAGCAATACCTTCTTGAATAAGAGAGATAAAAGCATCTGATTGGATATCATCCATTTTTGTAATTCTAATATGTCTCATTGTTTTCCCCGAACCCTGCAATAAATTGTTTATATCTATTTCTACCAGTTCATTTCCTTTTTGAAAACCTAAATTCACATGTTTTTTCGCTGTTTGTAAATAACATACTAATCCTTTATATGAATAGTTAGGCATCGACCATTTAAATTCTTCTACAAGAGCGGGAGATGCGTCTAGAATTATTTTTCTTAACTTCTCAGTAATGCTTTGAATATCATCAGGTAAACCTTCAATAAACTTATCAACTTCTGAAATTGTCCTTGTGTTGTTTTCCATAGTTTATCTCCTTTTCTAGTCCTTACTATTTTAGCGCATTATATATAATAACTGCTAAGTGACCTTTCTTTTAGCCGATAAAAAAGACGCTCGAGATTATAATAACCTCAAACGTCATTAGTAATAGATTCTACTTTGCATTCTTATCTGGCTGATGAACACCAAAAATATTTCCTTCAGTATCAACATAATACCCCTGCCAAGCCATTCCAGGTAGTGCATACTTTGGCAAAGCTAATTTTCCACCATGTTCAAGAATTTTAGCTTCCGTTGAATCGTAATCTTCTACACCCAATGTACAAGAGAAACCATTCATAGGCTGGTTTTGTTCTGGAGGAGGCGTTCGACGTTTTATTAAAGCTCCATCAATACCAGGTTGACTTGCATCACCAGTAATAGCCCCAAAGTAAGGCATTCCAGCATACTCAGACCAGTCTTCAAATTTCCACCCAAATATCTCTCCATAAAACTGCTTAGCACGTTCCATATCATCCACATGAATTTCAAAATGAACTAATCTTCCCATAATTCCCCTCCTATTATTAAAAACAGGTACACCTTCTTTAATAGTGTAATAAAGATTGAAAATTAAATCAATTTATACTAGGGAATATCCTCTGACTGGTAACAGAATTATATTTGAATCATTTCTCTAAGTAAGCTATCAATGCATCCAAATCCTTTGCAGACGCTTTCTTAAAGATACCAACCATCATTTTACCGAAAAATTTAGTTATGCCAGTGAGTCCTTTTATTTCTCCGGTCAACGTAATCTCTGTTAGGTTATTAGATGATGTAACTAGATAAGTAAAAATATATTCTCCTTTACCAGTTGTTCCTTTCGTTCCATCACAGCGTAGAACGATTTTATCTGACTCATTCAGTTCAGCAACTTCAAAGTGTTCAGTAGCCACTTGTCAATACATCTTTCTAGATTCCTTCCACTGACTTCCCACTTGCATTGGTCCATCATCCAATCGTTCGATTCCTACAAGTCCTTGCATCCAGTGATTCGCCACTTCAAGATCAAGTAAACCATGATATACTTGTTGCTTAGATACTTGGGTAGTTCTTTTCACTTCAAAATTAATGCTCAAAAAGTTAGCCCCCAAATTGTTTTCTAAAGTATATCATATTGGCATATAGACTTTACTCGATTAAGATTATTTAAAAGTATCACCTATTCTCACATTCAATACGAAGATTGACATGAACTTTTCTATAACTTAAACTTCTCTAAAAAGTAAAACTCTAATCATGAAAGGATGAGTACGTTGAGTAATCAGCAACAGTCGAATTCCCTCTCACTAAAAGAAAAATCTATATCTTTTCTTCAGAAAGTAGCATCTGGCAATATTCGAGAAGCAAACCAGAAATACATAAGTCCTGACTTTCTTCACCATAACCCATTTTTCCCGGGCGATTCCAAATCCTTAATGCTAGCGATGGAAGAAAACGCCACCGAAAACTCTCATAAAAGTCTTGAAATAAAACTTGCGATTCAAGAAAATGACATGGTTACGGTATACTCACACATAAAGCAGAACCCAGAAGATCTTGGATCAGCTGTAGTACATATCTTTCGTTTCAAAGATGACCAAATCGTAGAAATGTGGGATGTAGGTCAACCAATTCCAAAGGATTCTCCTAATCAGAATGGCATGTTCTAATAAAAAATGAAATACAAAAAAACACTCACCAATGTTGACTAAACAACTTTGCGAGTGTTTTTTGTAACGTGTTTATTCTAATAATACCGGTGGCCGGGGTCGAACCGGCACATCCAGAGGATACGGGATTTTGAGTCCCGCGCGTCTGCCAATTCCGCCACACCGGCAAAATAATACTAGGCAGTTATTTAAAAATTGGAGGCGGCAACCGGATTTGAACCGGTGGTAGAGGTGTTGCAGACCTGTGCCTTACCACTTGGCTATGCCGCCGAAAAAGAGTACTGGAGCGGAAGACGAGGTTCGAACTCGCGACCCCCACCTTGGCAAGGTGGTGTTCTACCACTGAACTACTTCCGCAGAAAACTGGGGTACCTGGATTCGAACCAGGGCATGATGGAATCAAAATCCATTGCCTTACCGCTTGGCTATACCCCAATGGGGCGACTGAGGGGAATTGAACCCCCGAATGCCGGAATCACAATCCGGTGCGTTAACCACTTCGCCACAACCGCCACAAATAAAAAAAGAGCTAACTATTAAGGGATATGGGGCGACTGAGGGGAATTGAACCCCCGAGTGCCGGAATCACAATCCGGTGCGTTAACCACTTCGCCACAACCGCCACTATTAAAAGTTAAATTATAAATTGGCAGGGGCAGTAGGAATCGAACCCACATCAAAGGTGTTGGAGACCTGTATTCTACCGTTAAACTATGCCCCTAAATAAAAACTGGTGGTGGGGGGCGGATTCGAACCGCCGAACCCGAAGGAGCGGATTTACAGTCCGCCGCGTTTAGCCACTTCGCTACCCCACCACTAAAGTGGTGCCGGAAAAAGGACTTGAACCCTCAACCTACTGATTACAAGTCAGTTGCTCTACCAGTTGAGCTATTCCGGCATATAAATATGGTGGCTCAGGACGGAATCGAACCGCCGACACAAGGATTTTCAGTCCTTTGCTCTACCGACTGAGCTACTGAGCCATTTCAGTTTGCACTAAGCGGCGCATCTCTTCGTCAACTTCACTCGTTCAATCAGTTACGTACTTTAGTACGCTCCTTCTTTCACTCACTCGTTTCCTTGACCTGCTTGCTTATTCCAAACTTTTAATCGATTTGTGCTAAGCTGTGAATCTCTTTGTCAGCTTCTTGCTTATCTCAAATCTCAAAAAAATAAATGGCGGTCCCGACCGGGATCGAACCGGCGATCTCCTGCGTGACAGGCAGGCATGTTAACCGCTACACCACGGGACCATTTGGTTGCGGGGACAGGATTTGAACCTGCGACCTTCGGGTTATGAGCCCGACGAGCTACCACTGCTCCACCCCGCGACAATAAAATACTTACAAACTTTATAATACTACGCTCGTAATATGTAGGACACCTGCTTCAGCTGCGCCTGCATCGGTGTTAATCGTCATCTTCGTTTGACGATTTGCTCCACCCGCGACAATACTATATCTACTGATGTTTCTAAAAGAAATGGTGGAGGATGACGGGCTCGAACCGCCGACCCTCTGCTTGTAAGGCAGATGCTCTCCCAGCTGAGCTAATCCTCCTGGGTAAATTTACGATAATCTTCGCATCTCTGCGTCAACTTTATTGAAATGAAATGGTGACCCCTACGGGATTCGAACCCGTGTTACCGCCGTGAAAGGGCGGTGTCTTAACCGCTTGACCAAGGGGCCATACTTTTTTAGAAAACTAATCTGGCGGAGAGCAAGGGATTTGAACCCTTGAGACAGTTTAACCCGCCTACACGATTTCCAATCGTGCTCCTTCGGCCACTCGGACAGCTCTCCTAAAATGGCTCCGAAGGTAGGACTCGAACCTACGACCAATCGATTAACAGTCGATTGCTCTACCACTGAGCTACTTCGGAATAATACCGCCTAGCGACGTCCTACTCTCACAGGGGGAAACCCCCAACTACCATCGGCGCTGAAGAGCTTAACTTCCGTGTTCGGTATGGGAACGGGTGTGACCTCTTCGCTATCGTCACTAGACATTATTAATTTGAAAGACAATATTTATTATACCAAAACTATGTATTAATACAAGCCTTTTTTATAATTTTTTTGTACTTTCAAAACTGGATAAACGACATTGTTACGTTAAACAAATTTGGTTAAGTCCTCGATCGATTAGTATTCGTCAGCTGCACGTGTCGCCACGCTTCCACCCCGAACCTATCTACCTCATCGTCTTTGAGGGATCTTACTTACTTGCGT
>NZ_JAIZDB010000038.1 GCF_029533155.1 Psychrobacillus antarcticus
CTATTGAGCATGAAGAAAAAGTGTATTATGGCGGGAAGCTGCAAATTTTAAACCAACCAGAATTTAACGATGTAGAGAAAGCACGAAGTATTATGAATTGGATGGATCATGTAAATCAAATTCCAGGTATTTTCCATTTGGATAAAAAGGCATCCAAATCCGAATCGGCTCAGAAAATAATGATCTTGCCATGGAGGGATGTAGTGTTATTACTGCATCATATGGAATTGGTGAAGAACAGATGGGTTCGATTGCTATTATTGGTCCAACAAGAATGGACTATAGGAAAGTAGTGTCATTACTAGATGTTATGAGTAGTGATCTGTCTAGAGAATTATCGAGAATATTACATGGACATCATGGATAAGGAGAGTTGCAACAAATGGCAGAGATTAAAGATGAGAACTTAGAAGAGCAAGTAGTAACAGAGAATGCACATGAAGAACCTGAACAGTTGGAAGAAATAGTGGAAGAAGTAGATGAACTGACACTTGCTAAACAACAAATAGAAGAAGAACAAGATAAGCTTATTCGCCTAAGAGCGGACTTTGAGAATTATAAGCGTCGGGTACAATTAGATAAAGCATCGGATTTTAAATACCGTGCCCAGTCGGTTTTGACGGATATACTACCTGTGCTTGATAATATTGAACGAGCACTAGCGGTAGAAACAACTTCTGAGGAAGCAGCTTCTTTAGTTAAGGGAGTGGATATGGTTTACCGCACCCTACTAGAAGCTGTTAAAAAAGAAGGACTGGAACAGATAGATGCACAAGGTGTTGCATTTGATCCAAACTTCCATCAAGCAGTAATGCAAGAGCAAGACGATTCACAAGAATCTGGAATTGTGCTTCAAGAACTCCAAAAAGGGTACAAGTTAAAAGATCGTGTTTTAAGACCTTCCATGGTCAAAGTAAATGAATAAAAAATAAAATAAAATAGCTAGTTATATATTAGGAGGAAATGTAAATGTCTAAAATTATTGGTATTGACTTAGGAACAACAAACTCATGTGTATCTGTTTTAGAAGGTGGAGAACCAAAAGTAATTCCAAATCCAGAAGGTAACCGTACAACTCCATCAGTTGTAGCGTTTAAAAATGGTGAAAGACAAGTTGGGGAAGTTGCAAAACGTCAATCTATTACAAATCCTCACACAATTGCATCTGTTAAACGTTTAATGGGTACAAATGAAAAAGTTTCAGCTGAAGGCAAAGAGTATACACCACAAGAAGTTTCGGCAATGATTCTTCAATACTTAAAAGGTTTTGCAGAAGAATACTTAGGTGAAAAAGTAACGAGAGCAGTTATCACAGTTCCTGCATACTTTAATGATGCAGAACGTCAAGCTACTAAAGATGCTGGTCGTATTGCTGGTCTTGAAGTGGAACGTATTATTAACGAACCAACTGCTGCGGCACTTGCTTATGGTTTAGATAAAACAGATCAAGATGAAAAAATTCTTGTTTATGATTTAGGTGGCGGTACATTTGATGTGTCTATCCTAGAACTTGGTGATGGCGTATTTGAAGTATTAGCAACTGCTGGAGATAACCGTCTTGGTGGGGATGACTTTGACCAAATATTAATTGATTACCTAGTATCAGAATTCAAAAAAGATAACGGTATTGATTTATCAAAAGATAAAATGGCTGTTCAACGTCTAAAAGATGCGGCTGAAAAAGCGAAAAAAGATTTGTCTGGTGTAACATCAACTCAAATCTCACTTCCTTTCATCACAGCTGGAGAAGCTGGTCCTCTTCATTTGGAAGTAACGTTGACTCGTGCGAAATTTGACGATTTAACTGCTGCATTGGTTGAACGTACAATGGTACCTACTCGCCAAGCATTGAAAGATGCAGGGTTATCATCTGCTCAAATCGACAAAGTAATTCTTGTTGGTGGATCTACTCGTATACCTGCTGTACAAGAAGCTATTAAAAAAGAAACTGGCAAAGAGCCACATAAAGGTGTAAATCCTGATGAAGTAGTAGCAATGGGTGCTGCAGTGCAAGGTGGAGTTTTAACAGGAGATGTGAAAGACATCGTTCTTTTAGACGTTACACCACTTTCTCTAGGTATCGAAACGATGGGTGGAGTATTTACAAAACTAATCGAACGTAATACGACAATCCCAACTTCAAAATCACAAACATTCTCAACGGCTGCAGATAACCAACCAGCAGTAGATATTCATGTATTACAAGGTGAGCGTCCAATGTCAGCGGACAATAAAACACTTGGCCGTTTCCAACTTTCAGATATTCCACCAGCTCAACGTGGAGTCCCACAAATCGAAGTAACGTTTGACATTGATAAAAATGGTATTGTAAATGTTAAAGCGAAAGATGTTGGTACTGGGAAAGAACAAAATATTACTATTCAATCAGGTTCTTCTCTAACAGACGAAGAAATCGAACGCATGGTTCAAGAAGCAGAAGCTAACGCAGAAGTAGATAAAGTGCGTAAAGAAGAAGCTGAAGTGAAAAACGAAGCGGATCAATTAGTATTTATGACAGAAAAAACATTAAAAGATCTAGAAGATAAAGTATCCGAAGAAGAGAAAAAATCTGCTGAAGATGCAAAAGAAGAGTTAAAAGCTGCTTTAGAGGCTGGAAACTTAGAAGATATCAAAACGAAAAAAGATAAATTAAATGAAATTGTACAACAGCTTACAATGAAAATGTATGAACAAGCCCAAGCGGATGCTGCAGCTAATGGAGAACAAGCTGGTCCAACTGATGACGGTGTTGTAGATGCAGAATTTGAAGAAGTAAAAGACGATAAAGACAAGTAAGATTGTTTAAGTGTCGGTAAGCAAAAAGTCAAAGACCGGTTCCGGCTTTGGCTTTTCTTACTGTTGGCAATAAAGCCGAATGATGAAAGTGATTCGGATGATTAAATTTTTAAAGTTTTGCTATTAGGATTTTGTACATGATACAATTATTCCTATGTGCAAGTTAACAGAGCAGGAGAGTGAAAGATGAATAAACGTGATTATTATGAGGTTCTTGGTGTTTCTAAGAGCGCAACACAAGACGAGATAAAAAAAGCATATCGAAAGCTTTCGAAACAATTTCACCCAGATATTAACAAAGAAGCTGGAGCAGAAGAGAAATTTAAAGAATTATCCGAAGCATATGAAATATTGAGTGATGAACAAAAACGTTCAGCTTACGACCAATTTGGCCACGCAGGTCCAAACCAAGGATTCGGTGGCGGTAGTGCAGATGGATTTGGGTTTGAAGATATCTTTAGTTCATTCTTTGGTGGTGGCGGCGGTTCAAGAAGACGTGATCCAAATGCACCTAGAAAGGGAAATGATCTTCAATATTCCATGACAATTGAGTTTGGAGAAGCTGTATTTGGTAAAGAAAAAGAGATAGAAGTATCTAAAGAAGAAAATTGTGAAACATGTGCTGGTTCAGGTGCAAAACCTGGTACACAACCAGAAAAATGTTCGCATTGTAATGGACATGGTCAAGTAAATGTAACGCAAGATACTCCATTCGGCCGTGTACAAACAAAACGTGCATGTAATCACTGTCAAGGTACAGGTAAACTGATTAAAGATAAATGTGCAACTTGTCATGGTAAAGGAACGGTTCACAAACGCAAAAAAATTAAAGTTACTATTCCAGCTGGTGTAGATGATGGGCAACAGCTACGTGTAAGTGGCCAAGGTGAACCTGGAGTAAACGGGGGACCAGCAGGCGATTTATATATCGTTTTCCGTGTAAAAGCAGATCCACGTTTTGAACGCGATGGCGACGATGTTTATTACGAGTTACCTTTAACGTATGCTCAAGCAGCACTTGGCGACGAAATTGAAGTTCCTACAGTGCAAGGAAAAGTAAAACTCAAGATTCCGGCTGGAACTCAATCACAAGCTAATTTCCGCTTAAAAGGTAAAGGTATAAAAAATGTACATGGCTACGGTGTTGGAGATCAACATGTCATTGTAAAAGTAATTACTCCGAAAAAGTTAACAGAAAAACAAAAACAATTATTACGCGAATTTGCAGAAATCAGTGGAGACATTCCAGAAGAGCAAGGCAGTTCATTATTTGATAAGATTAAAAAGACATTAAAAGGCGAATAAAGGAGTTGGCGCAAGTGAAATGGTCTGAACTATCCATCCATACTACAAATGAAGCGGTTGAAGCGGTAAGTAATATTTTGCATGAAGCTGGTGCAAGTGGTGTAGTTATCGAAGACTCAGATGAATTAGGAAGAGAACGAGAGGATTTATTTGGTGAAATTTATAGCTTAAATCCTGATGATTTTCCGGTAGATGGCGTACGTGTAAAAGCTTATTTAGCTGAAACCAGTTTTTTATTAGAAACTGTGGAAGAGATCAAACTTGCCATCAACAATTTAACAAATTTCGATATAGACTTAGGACATAACGTTATAACAGTTCAAGAAGTCGACGAAGAGGATTGGGCTACGGCATGGAAAAAGTATTACCATCCTGTGAAAATCTCTAATCGTTTCACGATTGTGCCAACTTGGGAAGACTATGAACGAGTAAATACAGACGAATTAATTATCGAGCTTGATCCTGGTATGGCATTTGGAACAGGTACGCATCCAACAACAGTAATGTGTCTCCAAGCTTTAGAGAAAACGGTCCAACCTGCTTCTTCCGTTATCGATGTAGGAACTGGTTCTGGTGTGCTTTCTATTGGTGCTGCAAAGCTAGGAGCATCTAAAGTTCATGCATTAGATTTGGATGAAGTAGCTGTTAGATCGGCCATAGAAAATATCACTTTAAACAAAGTAGGCGAAGTTGTTCAAGTAACACATGGCAATCTTTTAGATAATGTGGATGAGCAAGCAGATATTGTCGTAGCGAATATATTAGCTGAAATCATCATGACTTTCACAGAAGATGCCTTCAAGATTGTTAAAGATGGCGGATTATTCATCACTTCTGGAATCATTGCAACGAAAAAAGAAGATGTAAAAGAATCTTTGCTACAAGCGGGATTTGAAATCGAGGAAGTTATGATGATGGAAGATTGGGTTACGATCATTTCTAGAAAACCTGTTAAATAAAGGAGATTGTCATGCAACGTTATTTTACAAATGAACCTATAAGTGAGAATAATACAGTGACAATTACCGGAGATGATGCGCATCATATGATTCAAGTGATGCGTATGTCACCAGGTGATCAAGTTTTTGTTGTGGCAAATAACCAAACATATACAATGGAAATCATAGATGGTACTTCTAAAGCTGTGCATTTAGTCGTAAAAGAAGTTCTTGCCATTACCAATGAAATGCCGAAGAAAGTATCTCTTGTTTGCGGTCTTCCAAAAGGAGATAAGCTGGAATGGATTACTCAAAAGGCAACTGAACTGGGAATGTTTGAATTATTTCCGTTTGAAGCAAAAAGATCTATCGTCAAATGGGATAACTCCAAAAACGAGAAGAAGGTAGCGAGATTACAAAAAATTGCTAAAGAAGCAGCTGAGCAATCTCATCGTTCTACTATCCCACAAATACATAATACAATCTCTTTAAAAGAGTTGGTAGAAATATCTAAGACATACGATGTTTTGTATGTGGCAGATGAAGAAGACGCAAAAATTGAGGTACGTCAAAAGTTTGCTGAACAATTAAAAAAAAATTATGATAAACAATCAATACTCATCGTATTTGGTCCAGAAGGTGGACTAGATCGTGCAGAGATAAAGCTATTATTAGAAAATGATTTCCAGTCAATTGCGCTAGGACCTAGGATTCTTCGAACTGAAACTGCACCGTTATATGCGCTGTCAGCAATTTCTTATGAATTTGAATGAAAGAGGTGTGATAATTTGTCATCCGTTGCATTCCATACGTTAGGTTGTAAAGTAAATCACTATGAAACAGAAGCTATATGGCAATTATTTAAAGAAAATGGGTATAACCGTACAGAGTTTGAAAAACAGTCAGATGTATATGTGATCAATACTTGTACTGTAACAAATACTGGGGACAAAAAAAGCCGTCAAGTTATTCGTCGCGCTATTCGTCAAAACCCAGACGCTGTTATTTGTGTAACTGGTTGTTATGCACAAACTTCTCCTGCAGAAATTATGGCAATTCCAGGTGTAGATATTGTAGTAGGTACACAGGAACGCACCAAAATGTTGGATTATATTGAAACGTATAAAATAGAACGAAAACCGATTAATGCGGTAGGAAATATTATGAAAAACCGAGTGTATGAAGAATTAGACGTACCTTCTTTCGCAGATAGAACACGTGCATCCTTAAAAATTCAAGAAGGCTGTAATAACTTCTGTACTTTTTGTATTATTCCTTGGGCTCGTGGTCTAATGCGTTCTAGAGACCCAGAAGAAGTTGTTAGACAGGCTAAGCAATTAGTAGATGCTGGTTATTTAGAAATAGTCCTTACTGGTATCCATACAGGTGGATATGGAGAAGATTTAAAGGATTATAATCTAGCTCAACTATTAAGAGATATTGAAAGCAACGTTAAAGGTTTAAAACGTCTTCGAATTAGCTCTATTGAGGCGAGCCAATTATCGGATGAAGTAATAGATGTATTAAGAGATTCTAAAGTTGTAGTGAGACATTTACATATTCCAATTCAATCTGGTTCAGATACCGTCTTGAAAAGAATGCGTAGAAAATATACAATGGAATTTTTTGCGAATCGATTGGATCGCCTAAGAGAAGCGTTGCCTGATCTTGCTATTACTTCGGATGTTATTGTTGGCTTCCCAGGTGAAACAGAGGAAGAATTTAGAGAGACGTTTAACTTTATTCGTGACCAAAAATTCTCAGAGCTCCATGTTTTCCCATATTCCAAACGTACAGGGACACCTGCTGCTAGAATGGATAACCAGGTAGATGAAGATATTAAAAACGAACGAGTACATCGATTAATCACTTTAAATGATCAATTGGCTGTAGAGTATGCATCCCGATTTGAGGGCGAAGTACTAGAAATTATCCCAGAGGAAGCTTATAAACTAGATTCATCATCTAATATGGTGGAAGGCTATACCGATAATTACTTAAAGGTGGCCATTCCTGGATATGATGATTTAATTGGGAAATTAGTTCGTGTGAAAATTACGAAAGCTGGATATCCATACAATGAAGGACAATTTGTTCGGGTTCTAGATGAAATAGCAGAATTAGTATAAGAATAAAAACCGGTGATCACATTTCACTGGTTTTTTTGTATAAACATTTTAGTAAAGAAGTAATACTACGATTTCCGTTTCACGCGGATACCTTCCGCGGGCGAGGCCGACCCTCCTGAAAAGTGTGAATGTCAAGACACAACAGAGTGTTTACAAAGGAACGAATGCTAAGGGCGCCTCATCGAGTGGCACCGCCTTCGTGACCAACATCCTGCTGGCCTTGCCGCGCTGCACTTCAATCAATAAATGAGTAGGTAATAATGTTAAAGTTGACTCGATTTAATATTAATAAAACAATGATTGGGGAAAGTTAATAAAAGAAGAAATGATTAATAACTTTAGAAATTAATTTCTAGTTCATCAGTGTTAACCAGGATGCGCGCCTTCCAAGCCGCAAGAAGGCTCATGCGTAGCGTGCGGCAGCGCAAATCTGTGTAGAGAATAAACATTGTATCCTGAATATTATTTACTTGATTACGCACAAAATTAGAAAGTTCCATATCCATAGGAAAAGCAAAATAACCACTGCACTTGCACTTTCGAACTAACTAGGCGTATTATTAAGAGGTACGTACATCTTGAAAGGAGAATAACAAATGACTGAAAATATTGCAGCATTAATAGATCATACATTATTAAAACAAGACGCAACTAAAAACCAAATTGAAAAACTATGTGAGGAAGCAAAAACGTATACCTTTGCATCCGTATGTGTCAATCCTACATGGGTAAAATTGAGCGCATCACTACTTAAAGAAAGTCCAGTGAAGGTTTGTACTGTTATTGGATTCCCTTTAGGTGCAAGTACTTCAGCTGTTAAAGCATTTGAAACTTCTAATGCGATTGAAAATGGTGCAGATGAAATTGATATGGTCATAAATGTTGGTGCACTAAAAGACCAAGATTATAATTTAGTACAAAAAGATATCGAAGCAGTAGTAACTGCTGCAAAAGATAAAGCAATTGTGAAAGTTATTTTAGAAACTTGTTTATTAACAAACGAAGAAATAATTAAAGCAAGTGAGTTGTCTAAAGCTGCAGGTGCAGATTTTGTTAAAACATCTACCGGTTTTTCTACTGGAGGAGCAACAATTGAAGCAGTAAAACTAATGCGCGAAACAGTAGGTCCGAATTTAGGAGTGAAAGCTTCTGGTGGGGTTAGAAGTCTAGCGGATGTTGAAGCAATGGTTGCAGTCGGAGCAACAAGAATTGGTGCAAGTTCTGGAATAGAAATTGTTAAAGGGCTAGAAAGTAAATCTGATTATTAATTTATACTAAAGTATTGACCAAGTCTTTACAATACGGTATAATTTTTTAGTACATAGCACTAGGTTATGTGCTTGACGTGTGTTCGGAGGGAGGGAAAAAGAGATGTCAAAAACTGTCGTTCGTAAAAACGAATCGCTTGAAGATGCTCTTCGCCGCTTCAAACGTACTGTATCTAAAAGTGGTACAATTCAAGAGGTAAGAAAGCGCGAGTTTTATGAAAAACCAAGCGTAAAGCGTAAAAAGAAATCTGAAGCTGCCCGTAAACGTAAATTCTAATTTACTTTAATTTATGAAGCTTCGAAGCTATGGTTTCTAAAACCTGAGCGGAAACGTAAAAAGAAATCAGAAGCTGCAAGTTAGCGTAAGTGGTATTTTATCCCAACTATCCCTACGTTCAAAACACGTACTTTATGATTAACATTTACAATTATGTAAACCGAGAAAATTTATTTTCTCGGTTTATTTTTATTTTTGAAACTTTATAGGTAGTTGCTACGTAAATAGGAGTATACATATAGAAGAAAGGAGGTTAAGTGGTGAAATTGACTCGTTATGTCGTCTCTCTTTGTTTATTAATTGTATCATTTGGAATGATGATCCCTAGTATTACAGCGCAGACTACAGAAGTTTATAAAATACCTATAAGCGAGGAAGTAGAAAAAGGGTTGTATGCTTTTCTGAAACGCTCTATCCATGAAGCAGAAGAGGCTGGGGCAAAGGCGATTATTTTCGAGATTAATACACCTGGAGGCTATGTAGATTCTGCAGAAGATATTGCTAATTTAATGGATTCAACATCGATTCGTAAAATTGCTTATATTAACTCAGAAGCATTATCAGCGGGTGCCTATTTGGCACTTCATACGGATGTAATTTATATGTCCCCAAGTGGAACAATCGGTGCAGCTGCAGTAATTGAAGGTAGTGGAAATACCGCAGGTGAAAAAGCGAATAGTGCCTGGAAAGCGAAAATGATAAATGCAGCACAGCTAACCGAAAAAGATCCGAAATTTGCTCAAGCAATGGCAGATGATTCCGTTGACTTACCTGAATACAGAGCACCTGTAGGCAAACTATTGACGCCTCTCTTCAGCCGAAGCTCTGAAGGTAGGTTATTCAAAAGGAACAGTTAGTTCATTTGATGAATTACTTCAAGCAACTGGCCTTGCTGGCGCAAAAGTAGTTGAAACAGAAGAGACATTTATGGAATCGCTTGCACGCTTTATAACAAATCCAATCATCGTGCCAATTCTATTGTCGATAGCGAGTTTAGGTTTAATCATTGAACTGTATTCACCTGGTTTTGGTGTAGCTGGTACAATGGGTCTCATTTCTTTAGTTCTGTTCTTTTTTGGACATTTAGTTGCAGGCTTAGCTGGTTATGAAACTATCATTATTTTTGTGATTGGTGTAATACTTATTATTGGGGAGTTCTTCCTGCCCGGAGGAATTAGTGGTATATTAGGGGCAGCAGCTATTATTTTTAGTATAGTATTAGCTGGTGGTGATATTGAGCAAATGATTATCGCCGTTATAATTGCATTAACAGTAGCTATAGTGGGAATGGTGATTATTATGAAGTTTTTTGGTAAGGGGCTAAAAGTGTTCAATAAAGTGATCTTGTCCGATGCGACAACAACTGAAAAAGGATATGTTTCCAATAAAAATAGAGTGGAACTAGTAGGGAAGTCTGCTATAACAATGACACCACTTAGACCTTCTGGAACTATTCGTATCGATAATGAAAGAATAGATGCAGTTTCAGATGGAAGTTTTATTGGGAAAGACAAACATGTTAAAGTTATTAAAGTGGAAGGCTCTCGTATAGTTGTACGAGAAGCAGTAGAAGGGGAGGCAACAGAATGATTACAAGTTCAACAATTACTTTAATCGTCGTTATCGTATTAGCATTTATAGTATTATCGGTATTTTTCACATTTTTCCCAATTACGCTATGGATTTCTGCATTAGCGGCAGGGGTTAAAATTAGTATTTTCACATTAGTAGGGATGAGATTACGTCGAGTTATACCTTCACGTATCGTAAATCCATTGATCAAAGCACATAAAGCAGGTCTTGACGTTTCTATCAATCAATTGGAAAGTCATTACTTAGCTGGAGGTAATGTAGACCGTGTAGTTAATGCTTTAATTGCAGCGCATCGAGCTAATATTGAACTAACATTTGAAAGAGCAGCAGCAATCGATCTTGCTGGGCGTGACGTTTTAGAAGCGGTTCAAATGTCCGTAAATCCAAAAGTTATCGAAACTCCATTTATCGCAGGTGTTGCGATGAACGGTATTGAAGTGAAAGCAAAAGCACGTATTACTGTTCGTGCGAATATTGACCGTTTAGTCGGTGGTGCGGGTGAAGAAACAATCGTAGCCCGTGTTGGTGAAGGGATCATTTCTACAATCGGTTCTAGCGTAAGTCATGAACGAGTACTAGAAAATCCAGATTTAATCTCTCAAACAGTTTTAGCAAAAGGATTAGATTCTGGAACTGCTTTTGAAATTCTATCGATTGATATTGCGGATGTTGATATAGGTAAAAACATTGGTGCAGAATTACAAACAGAGCAAGCCGAAGCAGATAAGAAAATTGCTCAAGCAAAAGCAGAAGAACGTCGTGCAATGGCTGTAGCATCTGAACAAGAGATGAAAGCGAAAGTTGTAGAGATGAAAGCGAAAGTAGTAGAAGCCGAAGCTGCTGTTCCATTAGCACTGGCTGAAGCATTACGTGAAGGTAATATTGGCGTGATGGATTACATGAATTATAATAACATCAAGGCTGATACTGGTATGAGAGATTCTATTAGTAAAGTCGGCGGAGATAAACCTTCTACTGACGAGCTAAAATAATGACAGAAAGGAGGCAATCTCCTTGGAAGGTCTAATTCCTATAATCATTGTTGCACTTCTTAGTTTTTTATTTAAAAACAAGAAAGAACCAAACAAAAAAACGATTGAAAAACCTGTAAATAGCGCTCCAGTGCGTAAAACTGTTTCAGAAAATCCTTTTAAAGAATTAGGTGATTTTGCTAAACAGTTTACGAGTGAACGACAGCAAGAGAGGAAAACAAAGCCTCCTGTTGTGAAAGAAGAGCCCGTTGTTGCGAAAATGGAGCGAGAGCATAAACGCGATCAAGGAGTTGCAAGAACTTCTGGCAGGTTGAGCACACATCAGGGAAATACACCGCTACGTCCAAAGTCTACACCGGTAGTGAGCTCTATACTACCAAGTAATGAGGACGAATTAATCAGAGCTATTATTTTTTCTGAAGTACTTGCTCCACCAAAATCTAAAAGATAACTCATGAACACCCCTTTACATGCATAAATTCATGTAAAGGGGTGTTTTTTCGTGAAGCAATTATTTCCACTCCATGCGAGTATTATGGTAGATAGCTTTGATGACATTATATTGGATAATGAATTTTCACTAGTTCGCTTGAAAGAAAATAGTATAGTTTGTACATATGACCATTTTCTTTTAGAAATTCAAGCCGAAAAATTGCATATAAAATCTATGTCTAGCGATAGACTACATCTTCATGTGCAAAATCTTCAGTTGTTTAATCTAACTAGGAAGGAAAAAACGGTATGAGGCGTCTGGTCAAAATACAAGCACCCATTTCTACCGATCAATTTACTCTATATCAAAATTTAAAGCAACAAAATATCGAAGTGTACCAGCTTCATACAAATGAGCACCATATAAATTTTTCAATTCAAGCAAAGGATTTGAAAGCTTTTCGTAAAGTAAGGAAAAAAATGAAATTGTCGATTAAATTAGAAGATGAACTAAAAGAGAGTACTATTCCCATGTATTCGGTTTCCATAATAGGAGTATTCTTTTTTGTTTTAATTCCAGTATTATTTTCGCAATTCATCTGGAACATACAAGTTGAATCAGATTCACCTGAAAGTAATATTATGCTAACAGAACTATTAAAAGAAATGGATATTAAAGAGCGAATGATTGCATCTAAACTGCCAGAGGAACAAGATATACGTCAAACTATATTGTTGAAACATAAAGAGTTTTCTTGGGTACACTTTTCTAAATCAGGCTCTACCTTTACTGTGTCTCCAATGCTCGCACCTCCACAAACAGAAAGAGAACTAGAGAATGAACCAGCTGTAAGTCTGGTGGCAAAAAGAAGTGGAGTAATAACAGATTTTTCTCTAACTAAAGGTGTGAGAGCAGTTGGAAAGAATATATCCGTTAAAAAAGGCGATGTATTAGTACATGGTTTTGTAACCCAAGGAAACAAAATGATAATTACGAGTGCAGAAGGTAAGGTATACGCCAGTTATTGGCTAGAGCTATCATTTGAACTTCCAACGCAAGTTGCAGTTATTAATCCGAACTCAAAGGAATTGATCATTCAAAGAAAAGTAGATGACAAACAGGTGTTTTGGAAAGAAATACAGTTACCAACATTCATTCAAAAGTATGTTCAAGCTGGTTATGTACAAAAGAATCATCAAGTAAGCTATTCGCTGACAGACGAATCCATAGAACATCTCATACGACCGCTACTATTTCAAAAAATCATCAAAGAATTACCTCCTGGAACACAATTATTAGAAGATAAAGTTTTACAGGTATCAATACAAGGTGATAAAGTAGTAGGGAAGATCCTTTTACTGATAAATGAAAATATTGCAATACCCCATGTTATACCCCAAGGAGACGAAGCATGAGCGAACATAAACAACTTGATATTAAATTGCAAGATCCAGCCGAAGCTGTAATGCTTCTCGGCATCTCGGATAAAAATGTAAAACTTATCGAAGCAGAGTTAAAAGTTAAACTTATTACAAGAGGTGAACAAATTCAAATTATTGGTGAAGAAAAAAATGCAGAAGACGCTAGACAGTTAATGATTCAATTATTGGCAGTCATTCGAAAAGGGATCAATATTAATTTGCGTGATGTAACTTCTGCAGTTGAGATGAGTTTAAATGGTACAATCGAATATTTTTCTAGTTTATACGATGAAGAAATTGCACGAAATATAAAAGGTAAGGCTATACGAGCGAAAACGATAGGGCAAAGAGAGTATATTCAAGGAATAAGACATACTGACCTTACTTTTGGTATTGGTCCTGCGGGTACTGGAAAGACGTATTTAGCAGTAGTAATGGCAACACAGGCACTAAAAAATGCGCATGTGAAAAAAATCATTTTAACACGTCCAGCAGTGGAGGCAGGGGAAAGTCTAGGATTCCTGCCCGGAGACTTAAAAGAGAAGGTAGATCCTTATTTAAGGCCGTTATATGATGCGTTGCATGATGTGTTGGGGACAGAACAGACAGATCGACTAATGGAACGAGGTACGATTGAAATTGCACCCTTAGCCTATATGCGAGGTCGAACATTAGACGATGCTTTTGTTATTTTAGATGAAGCTCAAAATACGACAAAAGCCCAAATGAAAATGTTTTTAACACGACTTGGATTCGGTTCTAAAATGGTAATCACAGGGGATAAAACCCAAATAGATTTACCAAAAGGGGCGGAATCAGGGTTAATCGTAACAGAAAAAATATTAAGAAATGTTGCGGGAATTCATTTTCAGTATTTAGAGCAAGGAGATGTAGTGCGTCATCCACTAGTTGCTAAAATTATACAAGCCTATGAAGAGGAAAAATAACCAACTCAAAAAGAAGCAATGGTCTACGTTTAGACTATTGCTTCTTTGTATTTGGGAAACATTAGTGAATTGTGAAAAGAATAAGGTATAATGGAATAACTAGTTGGTGGGGGGATGAGAATAAATGAAAACAATCCTTATAAAGTGGAGAGAATGGAAAAATAGTAAGTATCTCCCTTTCATCGTTACTTTTATTACAGCTATATGCTTGTTCTTTTTACTCATCGGAAATGTGAAGGAAAGTAAATATGATTTTGAATTGTTCCAGCTTTCACCTGATACGATCAGAGCAGTTAAAACAATGGAAGATGCCGAGAAAACGGAACAAGAACGTAATAAATCGGAGCAAGAAGTTCCATCTGTTTATCAATTTCAAGACGAAACCGCTGCTAATCAAGCTTCTATAGTAAAATCTATTTTTGATAGTGTATTACACGTAAAAGATAATGCAAATCAAGAAGAAGATACCACGGCTACTTTAGTTGACAAACTGAAAATAGATATGCAAGAGTTGGCAGAGAACGCAAGTTATGTACCCCTCAATGATGATATGTTAGGCCAATTAATAAAGCAAAATAACATCATCTTAGAAGATTCAAAGATAAAGTTATCCGAACTTGTGGAGACCAGTTTAAATGAATCCATTAGACTAGAAAATATATCTATTTCGAGAGATAAAATTGCTCAGCAAGTAAATGATGTTTTTATCTATTCGCAGAATTATAAAGATGTACTCGTAAGTATTGCAAAAACCTCCATAGTCCCAACAGAAGTAGTTAATGAAAGTTTAACAGAAGAACGTATTGAACAGGCCAAAGCAAGCGTTGAACCGACACGAATACTACAGGGACAAATACTCGTTCAGAAGGGCGAAATTATCGATAGAGAGGTCTATCGGCAGCTTGAGTTGCTAGGGATGCTGACGAATAAGGCGTCCTATAAGCCATATCTTGGAGTAATCGTATTTATTGCACTTACGATGTGGTTATTATTTGGACAAACAATCCTTAAAAAAGAAAAAACATTTAATAACTCCAAAAATTTAATAGTTGTTGCTTTTAGTGTGATTTTATCCGTATTAATGATGAAGGTGATTCAGTCTGTTTCCTATAATTTTGATGTAATCATAGCGTTTTTATTTCCTACAGCGATGGTTGCGATGCTTGTATATTTATTGGTAAACGAACGTGCAGCTTATATTTCTAATTTTGTGTCCGCTGCTTATGCAGGTTTAATCTTTCAAGAAGGATATACAAATGTATTTCAAATGGAAGCTTCGTTATATATATTATTTGGCGGGATTGCAGGTATTTTTGCTATGCAACGGATGCATACAAATTCTCAAATATTACGCTCCAGTCTAATCGTTTCATCTATTAATATTGTGTTTATCATCTTTTTTTTATTAATGACTAAGGCTTCTTATGAATTTACAGATATATTATTTTATGTTGGAGCAGCTTTGCTGTCAGGCGTACTATCCGGGGCTATGACTATTGGTGTTCTGCCTTTCTTTGAATCTTTCTTCGGAATTCTATCTACAATGAGACTGATAGAATTATCGAATCCTAACCACCCTTTGTTGAAGAAAATATTAACCGAGACACCTGGCACCTATCACCACAGTTTAATGGTTGCCAATTTAGCCGAAGCTGCCTGCGAAGTAGTTGGTGCTAATGGATTATTAGCGCGGGTTGGTTGCTACTATCATGATATCGGGAAAACAAATCGACCAGGGTTTTTCATCGAAAATCAAAATGGATATAATCCACATGATAATTTGTCACCAGAAGCAAGTAGAGATATTATTATTGCACATGCAGTGGATGGTGCAAAGATTTTGCGGAAACATAAATTACCGAAAGAACTCGTAGATATAGCGGTGCAACACCATGGTACTAGTTTATTGAAATTCTTTTATTTTAAAGAAAAAGACACGAATAGTAATGTGAAAGAAGAAGATTACCGTTATCCAGGTCCAAAACCACAAACAAAAGAAATAGCGATTATTTCTGTAGCGGATAGTGTAGAAGCGGCTGTTCGCTCGATGAAAGAGCCGAATGCTGATAAAATTCAAGAATTGATACAGTCTATTATTAAAGATAAATTATTAGATGGGCAATTCGATGAATGTGATTTATCATTAAAGGAAATAAAGAAAATGGAAGAAAGTTTTTGTACAGCGATGAATGGAACATTTCACTCGAGGATTGAATATCCCAAATAATGATGTGAGGAGCTTTTAATATGATTGAACTAGATTTAATGGATGAAACAAATTCCATAGCCGAGGAGACCATTACTCTCGTAAGGAAGGTATTACAGTCAGCTGGGGAACAGCTTTCAGTTAAAGAAGGCAGTGAGGTTAGTGTAACATTTGTATCGAATGATACTATTCAAGAAATGAACAAAACCTATCGCAACAAAGATGTGGCAACCGATGTAATCTCCTTTGCTATGGAAGAAATGGGAGAGGGAGAAGTAGAAATTATGAATGCAGATATTCCGACGTTGTTAGGAGATATTATCATATCTGTAGAACGTGCAACGGAACAAGCAGCGTCATACAACCATACATTTGACCGAGAGTTATGCTTCCTTGCAATCCATGGGTTTTTGCATTTATTAGGGTATGATCATGAGACGGAAGAGCAAGAAAAAGAGATGTTTGGTTTACAAGAATCTATTCTTCAAGCTTTTGGGTTAAAACGAGAAGGCCATGAACTTTATTAAATTTTTTCGTTCGTTTAAATACGCCGCAAACGGAATTTATCATGTAGTAAAAAGTGAACAAAACTTTCGTTTTCACCTGCTGGCTGCACTAATTGTTACAATCGCCGCATGGCTAACTGGTTTATCTCAAATAGAATGGATAATCATTGTTATATCCGTTTTTGGTATGTTCATGATAGAATTAATAAATGCGTCGATAGAACGTGTCGTCGATTTGGTAACTCCGGAATTACACCCGCTAGCTAAACAAGCAAAAGATTTAGCCGCAGGAGCATGTTTAGTATATGCAATTTGTACTGTAATTGTTGGTTTAATCATATTTATCCCGAAATGGTCGGGTATACTATTATAGAGGTGAATTATTTGAACAAAGAAATGTTATTAGAAGCATCAAAATCAGCAAGAGAAAAAGCGTATGTCCCATATTCTAAATTTCCAGTAGGAGCGGCACTTTTAACAAAAGATGGAGAAGTATTTCTCGGCTGCAATATTGAAAATGCATCATTTGGGTTAACAAACTGTGCAGAACGCACTGCAATCTTTAAAGCAGTGTCAGAAGGAAAAAAAGAGTTCGTTGCTATTGCCATATCAGGCGATACCGAGGGACCTATCTCACCATGTGGGGCATGCAGACAAGTTCTAGCAGAATTTTGTGATAAAGACATGCCTGTTTATTTAACAAATTTAAAAGGAAATGTATTAGAAACAACGGTTGCAGAATTATTACCTGGAGCCTTTACAACGGAGGATTTGGATTATGCTGCAAAACAATGAGAACTATAAATCAGGGTTTATATCAATAATAGGAAGACCAAATGTAGGGAAATCTACATTTCTAAATCGCGTAATCGGCCAAAAAATTGCCATTATGAGTGATAAGCCTCAAACAACTCGAAACAAAGTTCAAGGTGTTCTAACGTTAGAAAACAGTCAAATGATTTTCATCGATACACCTGGAATTCATATTCCAAAACATAAACTTGGTGATTTCATGCTGAAGGTTGCAAAAAATACCCTTCGCGAAGTAGATGTCATTATATTTATGGTAAACGCAGTAGAACCACGAGGTAAAATTGATGATTATATAATGGAAATGCTAGAAAACAATGAAACACCAGTATTTCTTGTAATCAATAAAATTGACCAAGTGCATCCTGAAAAATTAGTGGGTATCATTGAATCCTACACTAAAAAATATGACTTCGCGGAAGTTCTTCCAATCTCTGCTCTACAAGGGAATAATGTGGATAAACTACTGGAAACAATTCAATCGTATTTACCACAAGGGCCTCAATATTATCCTGCAGACCAAGTAACGGATCACCCGGAACGTTTTATCATTTCAGAGCTAATTCGTGAAAAAGTTTTGCATTTAACGAGAGAAGAAATTCCACATTCGATTGCTGTTGTAATAGATAACATTAAAAAAGAAGAAGATACGGAAAAAGATATGATCCGTGTTTCTGCTACAATTATTGTCGAAAGAGATTCCCAAAAAGGAATTGTCATCGGTAAAAAAGGTGCTTTACTGAAAGAAGTGGGAATCAGAGCGCGTAAGGATATCGAAATGCTTTTAGGAACAAATGTTTACTTAGAGCTTTGGGTTAAAGTACAAAAAGATTGGCGTAATAAATCAGCTCACTTGAAAGATTATGGTTTTAGAGACGACGAGTACTAAGAAAGAAGGGAAGGCAATTGCTACAAAAAGTAGAGGGTATTGTCTTACGGGCTTCTTCTTATGGCGAATCCAATAAAATCGTGACCATTTTTTCGCGTGAATTAGGAAAGCGAGCTGCTATGGCTCGAGGGGCTAAAAAACCAACGAGCCGTTTAGCTTCTATTACACAGCCTTTTACTTACGGCTATTTTTTGATTCAGCAAGGTAGAGGAATGGGGACTTTGCAGCAAGGTGAAATTATTGACTCGATGAGATCTATCCGGGAAGATATTTTTACTACTGCGTATGCAAGTTTTATTATGGAATTGGTTGATAAATTAATCGATGATGAAGCGCCAAAGCCTCATTTATTTGAAATCTTGCAACAGGCATTGCATGCAATTTCAGAAGAATATGATCCAGAGGCGATAAGTTTGTTTGTGGAGTGGAAGCTTCTGCCTACTGCAGGTATTTACCCAACCCTTCACCAATGCACCAATTGCGGTGCGATAGATGGAGAATTTGCTTTTTCCTTTTCTCAAATCGGATTTCTTTGTCATCGATGTTTCTCAATTGACCCGTATATTATTAGACTTTCTCCATCCCAAGTGAAGCTTATTCGAACTTTCTATACAGTTCCTATTGATCAAGTAGGTAAGTTAACTCTAAAAAAAGAAACAAAGAGCTTTATCAAAAAGATTGTTCGCACGATTTATAGTGAACAAGTCGGTATAAGATTAAAGTCACAACATTTTTTAGACCAAATGGAGAAAACGCCAGAGTTTTTTCCACCTAAACAAGTAGATCCAAGTCCTGAAGAAGAGTAACTTCTTTGGACTTGGATTTTTTTATTAGTACAACAGGATTATTGGTGTGAAAAGATTAATATTGGACTGAGTGAAAAGTGTTGCATGAACTTAATGAGTTTCCATCTGGATCCTTAAATCCGAATCCACCAAGTCCAGTTTCATTATTTATATTTAGTGTTCCTACTTCAATACTTTTTTCTTTAAGCTAGTTGTTGAAAAGTTGTAAATTTGGAGCATAAAAGTCTATTACTCTATGGATAAATGAAGATCCTGATAAAATGTTCCAGTTGAATTATGATCCAATGATTAAAAAAACGTGGATTCAATTGAAAGCCAAAAGAATCATATAGTTACCCGAAATAAACCCAAAAAAGTAGCCATAAAATAAGCATACGATTACGTTTACCGTTCCAGTTACACTAGAGGGTAAATAACTGTTTCAATTGATGAATGAAGAAAACAAAACAAAGAAAATTGAAAACGATAAATTCGAATTCGAAACATAAAAGTTGTAGTACTTTTATGTTTAGGGAAATTATAGAGGTCTAGAAAACGTGAAGAAAATTATGAGGAACGTATGGGAAGTATTGAAACAATCTGCTACGGAAATAAAGGCGAATTGGAAGGTTGGTCAACTCGTACAAGGAAAAAGTAAAAAGATGAAAATGTATGTATTAGTTTATATGAATACCGGTTTTTTTCTTGTCTATGCAAGTCTTTGTTTTATTTCCATGCTTTATATTCTGTTTGGTATCATAGGCGGTGCTATATTAGGCATTAAGGAGAGTCCATATTGGTTCCTTTTATTTCTAATGCCAGTAGCCGCGCTGCCATTTTTGTATTTTGTACATAACATTTGGATCTCTTACTATCCTGGTTTTAAAAGGGAATATTTAACTAAGCATTCGATTCAAGTGCGTCAAGAGGAATGAGTTTCCGATGCATTCCTCTTGTGTGGGGAGACCGATCATATAACGCGAGAAAACGCCAATATATCTTATTGTAACGAAAGACCCCGCTTTGTTGAAAAAGTTAACAATCGAAGATGTAGCTGTACTACGTGAACCATTGGTATCAGGCAGGCAGAGCCCCAAAGCACTCGGCGGAGCAATTTTTTGGGGGGTCTTCATGCAAATCCTGGTTTACTATCTGGAATATACAGTACTGGGAAGAGTGACGAACTTCCCGTATAAAGAACAGATACTTACCGTTCATTTCTGGGTTACATTAGTGTTAGTAATCCTCTCCGTAATTTATGCAATTCCGTTTATTTATATAAGAAGTCAAAAAACACAATATCTAGTATCTATTTTAGTGTCACAAAATATTGCTGCAGTATTCTTATACATCAGCGGGTTATTTTTACTAGGGAAGAACCAGGAAATCTCAGAAAAGTCACTACAGACATTTACAATGGTGACATTGTCACTTGGAGTCTTGCTTTATTGCTACTGTCATCCGATTTTCTATTTTATTGGAGAAAGGGAAGTATCGCAAGGGTTCGACACGAGATGGACTTCGAGCGAAATTCGAAACGAAAACGTATATTCCAACCGTCATTATTGGAAGTACTGCTCTTTTGTTTATCATTCAATTTGCCGTGAGAACTTTCAACTTAGCCGATATCGAAGAGAATGTCATAACAGTTTTATGCTTTGCTGTATTCTATACGATGATTTTTGTGTTGCAGGAGCAGCTCGTTATCTTGTATTGCAAGTTCCGCTTCAAAAGCTTTAATTTCGATAAAAGAGGTTATTTGAATTCTGAAGACGTAGCTAAAGGAAGGAAGTTGTGAAGTCGAAATTATCACTCGTTGACAATTGTTTGCGCTATGAAACTAGAAAAAGAAGGAAGATTGACTGAAGCCATTCAATAAGCTAGAAGACTTCATAGTCAGTCAAGACGTTTACAAGATTGGAGCTATATTTTTCTCTGTTAATTCCAACCAAAAAGATTAGTTTGACATAACACTCGCCTTGGATCGGTGGTTACTTGCGCATATGGCCGACTTACTCGGGGAACGGGATTTGTCCATTTATGCCCGACATTTCATTTACATGAAAGCTAATAATGTTTTTCATAAGGGATGTAGGAGCGCAAGCGTTCAACCGTGTAGAGAGTATCTCATGGATCCATCTCTCTTTTTTATTGGGTACAAAAACGCCAGAATGTTGTTCAGCGGGCTGAACGAAATTCTGGCGTTATTTATACAATATTATTTAGTTAAAACTGTAAATGCTCTTCGATATATGCTTTTACATCAGCAATAGGCATTCTTGTTTGTTCCATGGAATCACGGTGACGTACAGTTACTTGACCATCTGTTTCTGAATCGAAGTCATATGTGATACAGAAAGGAGTACCGATTTCGTCTTGTCGACGGTAACGTTTACCGATAGATTGAGATTCATCGAAATCTACCATAAAGTGCTTACTTAAATCTGTGAATAAAGCCGTTGCACCCTCGGACAATTTTTTAGAAAGTGGTAAAATAGCTGCTTTAACTGGTGCTAATGCAGGGTGGAAGCGTAATACTGTACGAATATCTCCGCCTTCTAATTCTTCCTCGTCATATGCTTCACAAAGGAATGCTAGAGTTACACGGTCAGCTCCTAAAGATGGTTCGATACAATAAGGTACATAACGTTCGTTTGTAATTGGGTCAATATAATTGAAATCTTCCCCAGAATGCTCCATATGTTGTTTTAAATCAAAGTCCGTTCTATCCGCAATACCCCATAACTCACCCCAACCGAACGGGAATTTATATTCGATATCTGTTGTTGCGTTTGAGTAATGAGAAAGTTCGTCTTCTGAATGGTCACGTAAGCGAATAGAATCCTCAGCTACACCTAAGTTTAACAACCATTCTTTACAATAAGTACGCCAGAATTCAAACCATTCCATATCCTCACCAGGCTTACAGAAGAATTCAAGTTCCATTTGTTCGAATTCTCTCGTACGGAACGTGAAGTTACCTGGTGTAATTTCGTTACGGAAGCTTTTACCTACTTGTGCAATACCGAATGGCATTTTTTTGCGCATAGAACGCTGAACATTTTTATAATTGACAAAAATACCTTGCGCAGTTTCAGGACGTAAGAAGATTTCATTTGTAGAAGCTTCTGTTACACCTTGGAACGTTTTGAACATTAAGTTGAATTGGCGGATATCAGTGTAATCGAATGCACCACATGACGGACAAACAACATTATGTTCTTTCATAATTTCTTCCATTTTCTCGAATGAAAGACCGTCAATTATCATCTCAATGCCTTTTTTATCTAGTGCATCTTCAATAATTTTATCCACGCGATGACGTGATTTACACTTTTTACAGTCAATCATTGGATCATTAAAGTTACCAATGTGACCAGATGCTACCCAAGTTTTTGGATTCATCAAGATTGCTGCGTCTAATCCCACATTATAAGGCGATTCTTGAACAAATTTTTTCCACCATGCTTTTTTGATGTTATTTTTAAGTTCTACACCAAGGGGACCGTAATCCCATGTATTAGCTAGACCACCATAAATTTCAGATCCAGGAAATACAAACCCTCTTTGTTTTGCTAAACTAACTACGTTTTCCATTGTAATTGTCATTTGAAACCCTCCATTTAATATATATCTGCATTTTTCCCGGAAAACAAAAAAACTCGTCTCCGGGCAATAAGTGCCCGGGGACGAGTTATAAACCCGCGGTTCCACCCCGATTGATTGTTAAAAAACAATCCTCTTTAAAAGCAAAGCTCCGAGCTGCCGTTTCCTACATTGTGGGCTTTCACTGTCCCCACTCGCTTCAGGTGTAGTAATTATAATGCTCTTCAACGCTTTATTATTTGTTGCTATTGTATCACGAGCCACTTTACTTCGCAATCACCTAGCAAATAGTATATAATAATCTAGTATTAAGTATAACACTTTGAGGCGGTGAGTCCAATCGAACTCAACAAACGGCAAAACGAAATTTTGGACATAGTAAAAGGAAATGGACCTATCACTGGCGAACAAATTGCGGAGCGACTCGGTTTAACAAGATCTACTTTACGACCGGATCTAGCAATATTAACAATGGCAGGCTTTCTAGATGCTCGTCCACGTGTAGGGTACTTTTATTCTGGCAAAAAGACAAGCCAAGCAATTTCAGACAATATTGCACAAATGATGGTAAAGGATTTTCAATCGATACCAGTCGTGGTTGATGAAAGTATGACTGTGTATGACGCTATTTGCCATATGTTTTTAGAGGATGTAGGGTCATTATTTGTGTTAGACAAAAATTCTTTGCTTACGGGAGTTCTTTCAAGGAAAGACTTTTTACGAACAAGTATTGGTAACCAAGATTTGAACAAAATTCCAGTACATATGATTATGACAAGAATGCCTAACATCACATATTGTTTGAAAGAGGATACACTTTTTGAAGTGGCCAAAAAATTAATGAGTCGGCAAATCGATTCATTACCAGTTGTAAAAGAAGGAAAAGATGGGTTAGAAGTGCTTGGTAGAATTACAAAGACTAATATTACTCGTGCGTTTTTATCATTAGCCGATGACCATGATCTATAAGGAGTGAAACGATGAAAATGCTAAACCTGTTTATAGTCTCGGATTCCATAGGAGAAACGGGCGAATTAGTAGCAAAAGCTGCAGTAAGTCAATTTAGACCTGGTCTACAGCTTACTAAATTCAAGCGATTTACTCATATTGACTCTTTAGACCATATTAAAGAAATTACTGAACTTGCTAAAGAGCAAGGGGCAATAATTTTGTATACACTTGTTCAAACTAAAATGCGTCAAGCATTAATAGAGTATTGTCAGTTATATAATTTAGAATCTGTCGATTTAATAGGCCCGGTTATTAATCTATTTGAAAAAGAATTAGGTGAAAAGCCTTTTGAGGAACCTGGCTTAGTTAGAAAGTTAGATGAAGATTACTTTAAAAAAATTGAGGCAATTGAATTTGCTGTAAAATATGATGATGGAAGAGATCCTAGAGGCCTGCTCCAAGCGGATATAGTTCTAATAGGGGTATCTAGAACATCGAAAACGCCATTGTCACAGTATTTGGCGAATAAAAGATACAAAGTTGCAAACGTTCCACTTGTTCCAGAAGTTGAACCACCGGAGCAACTCTTCCAAGTAGATCCAGCTAAATGTGTGGGATTAGTCATCACCCCAGAAAAACTAAATTCTATTAGAAAAGAAAGATTGAAAGCAATTGGTTTAAATGATGATGCAAGTTATGCTAAAATAGAAAGAATCAATGAGGAAATTATCCACTTTGAGAAAATCGCTAAAAAAATCGGTTGTATTGTAATTGATGTAACGAACAGAGCTGTAGAAGAGACTGCTAATGTAGTTATTAATCATATCCAACAAAAATAATTCAGGATTTTTTAAACCGATTCACGTTAGTGAAAAGGTTTTTTCTATTGTCTATCGAATAAATAAAGTATATATTAATAGCTTAAAATGTTTTATAATAGTAGTTTGTGGAAAAATAACTATTATGAAATTTTTTATATGATTTTTTTGTCGATTCTTGCAGGATTTTTCTTTCATTTCTCGAATTATTAAAGTAGCAAGTAAAGATGGTGAGAAATTGTCGAGTCGTATAGAAGAAGAGATAATCGAACAAGTTAGAAATAACAATGATATTGTCGACATCATTAGCGAATATGTTCAACTAACAAAAAGAGGTCGAAACTACTTTGGTTTATGTCCTTTTCATGGTGAACAGACACCATCTTTTTCAGTAACACATGAAAAGCAAATTTTTCATTGCTTTGGATGTGGAGCTGGTGGAAATGTAATTACATTTTTAATGGATATTGAAAATCTTTCCTTTCAAGATGCTGTAAGTAAACTTGGTAGTCGAATTGGATTGACTATTGAGGAAAGTTCTTCTAGCGATACAGAGTCGAAAGTACCTGTTTCTAAAGAGGTCTCCCTGATGAAAAAAGCGCATGAGTTTGCGTGTGATTATTTTCATCATCTTCTGCTTTATACAGAAGAAGGAGAAAATGCGTTACATTACCTGGAGGAAAGAGGGTTTTCTAAAGAGGTTGTCGAAAAGTATAAAATAGGATGGTCCCTACCAACATGGGATGCATTAACTACGTTACTTGAACGTAAAGGTATGGATTTACAAGAAATTGAGAAAACTGGTCTCATTATCCGAAAAGAAAATGAATTAAAGTATTTTGATCGATTTCGTGGGCGAATTATGTTTCCAGTTTTTGATGAAACTGGCTCTGTCATTGCCTTTTCCGGTAGAATACTCGAAAAGAATGAAAATGAAGCCAAGTACCTAAATAGTCCAGAATCTCCCATATTTCAAAAAAGCCAGGTACTTTACAATTTAGATAAAGCAAGATTAGATATTCGAAAACAACGTAATGTGATCGTTTTTGAAGGTTTTCTTGATGTAATTGCGGCATCTAAGGCAGGTATTGAGAATGGAATTGCAACTATGGGTACAGCGTTGACGTCTTCACATATAACCAAACTAAACAGGCTCACTTCTCATGTCACGCTTTGTTTTGATGGTGACCGTGCCGGTATGGAAGCAGCTAAAAAAGCTTCTACTGCTCTGCAGGCCAATAAAATACAGACGGAGATTGCAATTATACCGGATGCAATGGATCCGGATGATTACATTAAAAATTATGGAGAAGAGGCATTTCGAACAAAGATTATCGAAAAGCCACATTCATATTTATCATTTATGATGATTGTTTCTAAGAGAGACAAGAATTTTAATAATGAAAATGATACTTTACAGTATATCCAAGAGATATTGGAAATACTGAGTGATAGAAGTTCTTCCGTTGAACGTGATTTGTATATTCGTCAGCTTTCACAAGAAACTAATGTGTCAGAAGAAGCAATTTATCAGCATTTACGTAAAATTCAAGGGAAAAAAGCAAAACAATCTAAACAGGAAACTTCTATTCCTCTCGCAATAAAACCGGAAATGACGAAGATAAAGAAAGCAATATCCGCAGATGAAAGAGCAGAGCGAATATTACTGTCCCATATGCTTCATAATCCTGGTGTAATCGATATTGCAAGAAGAAATTTAGAAGATCAATGTTTTATCAGAGATACTTATGAAGTTGTATTTGTTCGATTAACTGGATTTTATGAAGAGTATCCTGATGGTGATTTCCAACGTTTTTTAGAAGTTTTAAATGATGCAGAATTAAGGAAAATAGTAATGGAAGCAGCGCTCTCAGAACGTGATCCAGAGCATGAAACAGAGGAAGTCATGGACTGTTTGCGCCATATACGAAAATACCGGATTGAACTACGTATTACACGTAAGTTACATGAAGCAAAAGAAGCAGAAAAAATGAGTGATATTTCCAAGGCTTTGGAACTGGCTCAAGAAGCGATACAGTTGAAAAAGTCTTTGAGAACTTTAGAGTAACTATCCGGTAGCAAAAGGAGGAATTTCTTATGGCGGACAAGTCCGAACGTACAAAAGAAACAGATATTGAATTATCATTAGAAGAGGCAAAAAAACAATTAATCGATTTAGGTAAAAAAAATGGTGAACTAACTTACCATGATATTGCAGATAAATTAGCTCATTTCGAACTTGAATCTGATCAAATCGAGGAGTTTATCGAGAATCTTGAAGGTAGAAATATTGAACTTAGCCGTAAAGATGGTGATGAAGAAGATTTGGATCGTTTAATGAAAGGGAAGGAAGAGACCTTCGATTTAAATGATTTAAGTGTACCACCTGGAGTTAAGATTAATGACCCTGTTCGAATGTACTTGAAGGAAATTGGAAGAGTAGACTTACTAAAAGCTTCTGAAGAGGTTGCGCTAGCTGAGCGTATTGAGCAAGGCGATGAAGAAGCACGAAAACGTCTAGCTGAAGCAAATCTTCGCTTAGTTGTAAGTATTGCAAAACGATATGTTGGGCGTGGAATGCTATTCCTTGACCTTATCCAAGAGGGTAACATGGGTCTTATTAAGGCAGTAGAAAAATTTGACCATCGTAAAGGATTCAAATTTAGTACGTATGCAACATGGTGGATTCGTCAAGCAATCACACGTGCAATCGCAGACCAAGCTAGAACGATCCGTATTCCTGTTCATATGGTCGAAACAATTAACAAATTAATTCGTGTTCAACGTCAATTATTGCAAGATTTAGGTCGTGAACCATCTCCTGAAGAAATTGGAGAAGAAATGGACTTGCTGCCAGAAAAAGTACGTGAAATTTTGAAAATTGCTCAGGAACCTGTTTCTTTGGAAACTCCTATTGGAGAAGAGGATGATTCTCATTTAGGAGATTTCATAGAAGATGCAGATGCACAATCACCTTCGGATCATGCTGCTTATGAACTTCTTAAAGAGCAATTGGAAGATGTCTTGGATACACTGACGGATAGAGAAGAAAACGTATTACGTTTACGTTTCGGTTTGGATGATGGGCGTACGAGGACCCTTGAAGAGGTTGGGAAAGTATTTGGAGTTACTCGTGAGCGTATTCGTCAAATTGAGGCAAAAGCATTACGCAAACTGCGTCACCCTTCTAGAAGTAAACGTCTGAAAGACTTTTTAGAATAGAATGTAAGACATCCGCTACGGGTGTCTTTTTCTATATTCTATGATTCTTACTATACTGGTTGGACCAGATGAAAAGAGGACTAGATATGTCGCTGCAGCGTAAGCAAATTATAATGAATGAAATTGCGTTTTGGAAAAAAAATAAGCTGCTACCAGAGCATTATTGTGATTTCCTTCTAGCTTTATACGCCCAAGGAGAAAATCAGGGGAACGAACTAGCGGAGAATGCCTCTAAAGCAGTATTAGCAAAAACACAAAAAAATAAATTATTATTATATACAATAGTCGGTTTATTAACCGCCTTATTATTAGCATCTCTGTTTGTTGTAACAACAGCAATTTTTATACCTATTATTCTTGTAGCAATTGCTATTCTTTCTTTTTTATACATAGCTATTAAACTAGTAAAAAATAAATCTATAATGGCACCACTTCTTTTTGTATTTTCAGCACTATTGTTATTAGGATTATCCTTTAAGGTCTGGGATGTATACTTTGTAGATCATCCCTTATTATTAATCGGTTTAATCTTTGGGAACTGCTTGTTATGGCTATTTTCTGGGTTACTGATGAAGTTAGTGTATTTTAGTATTTCCGGGATTTTAGGACTTTTATTAATTATTGGCTATTTTATGATCAATTAATTTATCCAAGTATTACTCCAAATATATATATATAGACAAAGTTCATCAAATGCCATCAATTATTCACATATGTGACTGATTGATGGTATTTTTTTAATATAAGGTAGACTTATTATAAGTTTATTGTAATAAATCTTTGAATTTCTAATATTTTCAGTATAATAGGAATGTAAGCGTTTTTATTTACAAAGGGGATGAAATAAATGAATTTTGATTTAACACAGGAACATAAAATGATACGCAAAACAATTCGTGAGTTTTCGGATGAGGTTGTAGCGCCAGGAGCAATTGAGCGCGATAAAACGAAAGCATTTCCAAGAGAAATCTTTAAACAGTTAGCCGACATGGGGATGATGGGCTTACCGTTTTCAGAAGAGTATGGCGGAGCAGGAGCAGATACAGTTAGTTTTGCAATTGTTACGGAAGAGTTGAGTAGAGCATGTGCTTCTACAGGTATTACTTATTCTGCGCATATATCGCTTGGTGGTGCTCCACTTAATCTATTTGGTACAGAAGAGCAAAAACAAAAATATCTAGTTCCAGTTTGTACAGGTGAATCATTCGGAGCTTTTGGTTTAACTGAGCCTAATGCAGGATCAGATGCTGGTGGTACACAGACAACTGCGAAACTTGACGGTGATGATTTTGTTATTAACGGAAACAAAGCCTTTATAACGAATGCTAGCTATGCGAAACACTTAGCTTTAACAGCTATTACAGATGTTAAAGATGGAAAAAAAGAAATTTCAGCAATTATTGTACCAACGGATACTGAAGGATTTACGGTCATTGACAACTATGAGAAAATGGGGCTGAATGCATCTAATACAACGGAGCTAGTGTTAGAAAATGTACGAGTGCCACAGGAAAACTTGTTAGGAGAGAAAGGGAACGGATTTAAACAATTCCTAGTAACGCTTGACGGTGGTCGGATTGGTATTGGTGCAATGGCAGTAGGAATTGCACAAGCTGCGTTTGACAGAGCACTCCGTTATTCTAAAGAGCGCAAGCAATTTGGAAAAACACTTTCGGAGTTCCAAATAACCCAATTTAAATTGGCAGATATGGCAATGAAAATTGAACTTGCCCGCACAATGGTACACAAAGCTGCATGGTTGAAAGATCAAGGGCGTGCATTTGGTAAGGAAGCTTCCATGTGTAAACTATATGCATCCGAAATTGCAATGGAAGTAGCAGATCAAGCTATTCAAATACATGGTGGGTATGGCTATATGAAAGAATACGAAGTAGAACGCTATATGCGTGATGCAAAATTACTGGAGATTGGTGAAGGAACTTCTGAAGTTCAAAGAATGGTAATAGCTCGTCATATTGGTTGTTAAAAGTAGAAAAAACGCTAAAATTATGTCCAAAATGTCACAATCTAAGAAACTTCAGTTCAAAGACTTTTAGTTTTCCCTAGAATGCAGTACAATATTAGTGTTGACTAATTATAAATTAGAAAAGATTGTATTAAAAGGGAGGGTTAACTATGCAAAAAAATCCAATAATTCCATTTATCTTAATTATGGCTTTTGGTATTGGTTTAATTTTCTTCTTGTCTATGGATGGCGTAGGGAACAAAGAAGAAATCGCTGCAACTGAAGAGCACGCAGAAGGAACTGAAGGTGGAGAAGAAGTAGCTGGAGGGTTTGATCCAGAAGCTAAAGCTCAACAATCATGTATCGGTTGTCACGGGAACAGTTATGAAGGTAGTGTAGGCCCTTCATTAGTTGGAACTGCATTGTCTGAAGACGAAATTAAAGACATTTTAGCAAATGGTAAAGGCGCTATGCCAGCTGGGTTAGTACCTGCTGAAAACATTGACGCTATGGCGGCATGGGTAAAATCTTTAGAATAGTATCTAAATAAAAGGCCATCGATTCTGTATAAGAATCGAGGTCTTTTTTCTTTTTTGGTATAATAGTTATTGAAGAGGTGTTGACATAATGAATGCAAAAAATTTATCAGATAGACTGAGAACAGTTGCTTCCTTTGTAGAAGAAAATACTATTTTAGCGGATATTGGCAGTGATCATGCTTATTTACCATGTTTTTTAGTACATGAGGGTGTCATATCAAAAGCTATTGCTGGAGAGGTAGTAAAAGGTCCATTTCAATCTGCTCAAAAACAAGTGATGAGTGAAGGGCTACAAAATAATATAGATGTTCGTTTTGGTAACGGTTTAGAGGTAATCTCCGATGGGGACAATGTCCAAACAGTTACTATAGCTGGAATGGGTGGTCCACTTATCGCTTCTATATTAGAGTCTGGAAAAGACAAACTTTCCAAAGTAGATACATTAATTTTACAGCCAAATATACATGCCAAAGCTATACGAGAATGGGCGATTCAAGAAAAATGGAAGATTGAGCAGGAAGTAATTCTAGAAGATCACGATAAAATTTATGAGATTCTAGTATTAAAAAAAGGCAGTATGCTGTTATCAGAAAAGGAGCTATTAGTTGGTCCAATTCTAAGTAAAGAAAAATCTCCTGTCTATCAAAAGAAATGGAACAATGAGCTAAATGAGTGGCAAAGAATAGTAAATGAGCTAAATAAAATAGAAGGAGCAGAAGTTCAACAAAAGAAAGCTGAGCTCGAATATAAAATTGCGTTAGTGAAGGAGACTTTATAACGATGAAAGAAACAAATGGGCAACATATTATTTCCCTTTTTGAACAATGGGCACCAAAATCTTTGGCAGTCGATGGGGATCCAGTAGGTTTACAAATTGGTACGCTAAATAAATCAATCACAAAAGTGTTGGTTACTTTAGACGTGAATCTGGATACAGTAGAAGAAGCCATTCAAAATGGCTGTGAGCTTATGATTGCTCATCATCCTCCTATTTTTCGAGGATTGAAAAATATGCGAACAGATTTACCTCAGGGATTATTAATCGAGAAACTGATCAAGCATGATATTGCGGTATATGCTGCACATACGAATTTAGATATTGCTACAGGTGGAGTAAACGATTTACTTGCTACTGCTTTGGAGTTAGAAAATATAGATATCCTAGAGCAAACTACCTCCGAACAACTGATGAAGTTAGCAGTATTTACGCCTAAAGAGTCTACAGAGGAAGTAAGAACTGCATTAAGTGTTGCTGGAGCAGGCGAAATTGGGGATTATCAGTCTTGTAGCTTTACATCTTCAGGAGAAGGTAGGTTTAAACCTTCAGACGCAGCAAACCCTTACATTGGTCAAGCGAATGAATTGTCATTAGTGGAAGAAGACAAAATAGAAGTAATTTTTCCTACTTCGATGAAAAATAAGGTTTTAAAAGCTTTACTGGCCAATCATCCATATGAAGAGCCTGCATATGATTTAATATTGTTGGAATCAGAAGTAAATCAACTAGGTCTAGGAAGAATTGGTATGCTGCCTGAAAAACGGACATTGGCTGAATATGCGCAAGTAGTAAAACAGCAGCTAAATGCGCCTTTTGTTAGAGTTGTAGGCGATTTAACAAAGGAAGTTCAGAAAGTAGCGGTACTTGGTGGAGATGGCAACAAGTATATCCAGACAGCTAAACGAGCAGGAGCAGATGTATTTATAACTGGCGATTTATATTTCCATGTAGCCCAAGATGCAGAAGCTATTGGATTAGCTGTTATCGATCCTGGACATCATGTAGAACAAATCATGAAAAATGGAGTCGCGGAGTATATGACAAAGGTTTGCAATCAGAACAAACTCTCCGTTGAATTCATCCCATCAAACATTTCAACGGAGCCTTTTCAACTAATTTAATCAGGGGAAAATAAGAAAAACCTGGCAAAAAACGCCCGGTAATTTAGGATCTAAACCTGTTTCTACTTTTTTTGAAGGGCTTTGGACAGACTTATTGCTATATAATTACCGTTTGATTTTTTAAAGATGCTGGTCGTGACTGAAGTCACGACCAGCATCTTTTTTTCTCGGTAATCTTATGGCTATTGACTGTCCGTCGCCCTTCTACAACTTCTAGAAACAAGTTAGTTCATTTTTTGTTAACTAAAGAAATGCTAAATTCCTATATAGAGAAGTGGGAGAAAGATGACAGTCTAAGTACGCGACATCGTGTCGCAACGACTGCCTGACCCGCATCGTGCGGGCCTGAAGATGCAATTTCGTTCGCTATTTCGCTTCTTTATTTAGTAAATACTTACTATTTCTCATTATTTCCACTTGTGTAAAAGAAAATCTACAATTTCATCTTCATTACAGTATAGTGTCTCTAATTCAACAGACGATTTTATCCCTATATTTACTTGGACTACTCTTATCATCTAAGCGAAAAGCTATGCTATATCTTATAATAGAGTACTACTCACATAATTGATTGTAGTGAAGGTCGGCGACTCCAGCGGGATTAGCTTGAGCTGAAGACCCCGCAGGAGCTTGCGACGAGGAGGCTGAAGCCAAGCCCGCGGAAAGCGTCCGACTGAAACGGAAATCAGTAGTATTATTCTTTCTTTCTTTCAAGTCCCATGAACTCAGCTTACATGGCACATTTTAATATACTTCATATAAAAAAGCTGCTCACTATTGAGCAGCTTTTGTCATTTAACTGTATAGGGTTCGATACGATCTACCGGTTTTGGTATTTTAATTTTAGGTAGAATCTTTTCAGGCAGTGTTTTTTTCGTTATATCATGAGTTGTAGGATCTTTTGGGTCATACTTCTCTAGAAAATGAATAACTTCTTTTACAATAGGAGTAGGTGTGGAAGCACCTGCTGTGACAGCTACATGAGCAATGTTGTCCAACCATTCTAATTTCAGTTCAGAAATGTCGCCAATGCGGTAAGAAGGAGTTCCGGCGATTTCCTCTGAAACTTGTGTCAGTCTATTAGAGTTATTACTCATTGGATCGCCAACTACTATTAGAAGTTCGGCTTCTCCAGCTTGCTCAGCGACCGCTTCTTGACGAACTTGAGTGGCTAGACAGATTTCTTTATGAACTTCTATATGTGGGAATTTCTCTTCTAATTTTTTCATTAGATCAACAACATCCCACTGAGACATTGTAGTTTGATTTGTAACGAGTAATTTATCTGTCGTGATAGTTAAATTCTCAACGTCCTCTAATGTCTGAACTAGATGAACTTTGTCAGGTGCTACTCCAATGGCACCCTCTGGCTCTGGGTGTCCTTTTTTACCGATATAAATAATGTCATAGCCTTCAGCCGTTTTTTCTTCAATAAGGTCATGGGTAACTGTAACATCTGGACAAGTAGCATCTATTGAAACAAGACCCTTTTTACGCGCTAATTCTTTTACTTCTGGAGAAACACCGTGCGCGGTAAAAATAACCGTACCTGTCTCTACTTTAGATAATATATCTAAGCGATTTTCTCCGTCTAAAGTAATTATTCCATCCATCTCAAATGCATCTGTTACATGTTTGTTATGGACGATCATTCCCAAAATATATATAGGCCTTGGAAGAGATTTGTCTAATGCAGCATTACGAGCAATGATCATTGCATCCACTACACCGTAACAGTATCCTCTAGGCGAAATTTTTTGTACTAACATTTTACGTAACTCCCTTCAATACGAGCATACTCATATTATAACGGAGCACGATGATGATTACAAAAAATTAAATTGGAGGCTGAAAGATGCGAGGCAAGGATGCTCCATTTGTGACAGATGCTACGGTGCTAGCTGATCTGGCGGCTGTGGATGCAGCGGAAGCACCGGCAACAGCAGTCGTAGCAGCTGGTACAGATTGAAAACCACGGTATAATTTCAACAGAGCTGGTACATTTTGTATCATAGGGGCGAATTGTCGGACCATAGGTGTAAGTTGCTGAGCTGTATTTAAAAATTTGTCGGCTGTTTGTAAGTAACCCATTGTTTTGGACGCTGGTTGACCCTGTTGGAAGCCTCCCGTGGGAGCTGACTGAAACTGACTAAAAAAATTAGTTGCTGGTCCTGCAGGGGAAGGGGCAGCTGCAGGTGGTGGTTGTGGAGCCCCTTGATTCCCTCCCCAAAAATCGAACGAATTGGTTGGGGCATTTTGAGGGCTAGGATTAGACGTGCCAAAAAAATCATTTCCCCGATTTTGGGCGAATGGATAAAAAGATTGGTAGCGCATTTTTTCATCTCCTTTCGAACAACAAAGACTATTATATTCTATGCAAATTATACGTTTTATGTACAATCGTGGTACAATAAAGAAATGTGAGGGAGTGACGTAGATGTCAAAATATACAGATTATAGTTTTCAGCCTTTTCTACAAGATGCAATAGAAAAATTAGGCTTCCAGGAACCAACGCCAATTCAAAAAGAAATTATTCCGCTTATTTTGAAGGGGAAGAGTGCGATTGGTCAAGCTCATACCGGAACAGGAAAAACACATAGTTTTTTGATCCCAATTGTTGAAAAAATAGATGCTAGTAAAAAAGAAGTACAAGCAGTTATTACATCACCAACAAGAGAGCTTGCAACACAAATTTATAAAGAGTTGAACAAGTTAGTAGAAGGCACAGAAATTCAGACGAAATTATTTATCGGGGGGACGGATAAAGCCCGTTCAATCGAAAAATTAAAAACGCAACCACATATTGTTGTGGGAACACCAGGTAGACTTCGTGATCTTACAGTTGAGCAAGCATTACTTGTTCATACTGCAAATATTTTAGTAGTAGATGAAGCTGACTTAGCTTTTGATCTTGGTTTTATTAATGAAATCGATCAATTTGCATCTCGCATGCCAGAGAAATTAGAAATGTTTGTATTTTCTGCTACAATTCCAGAAAGTTTACAACCTTTCTTAAAAAAATATATGGACTCACCAGTTCATATAAAAATAGGCGAGAAACGTCGAGTAGCAGAGGGTATTGAATTTATTGTAACTCCTGTTCGAAGCAAATCTAGAAAGAAACGTTTGCTGGATGTTATGGCAGGTATTAATCCATACCTAGCTATTATTTTTGCAAATACAAAATCACATGCTGATGAAGTAGCAAAGTATTTAGAAGGTAACGGAGTTAAAGTTGGCGTAGTCCATGGGGATATATCACCTCGTGATCGTAAACGTGTAATGAAACAAATCCATGAACTAGAATTTCAATATATTGTAGCAACGGATCTAGCTGCACGCGGTATTGATATTCCTGGAGTCAGCCATATTATCAACTATGAACTTCCAGATGATTTAGAGTTTTTTGTTCACCGTGTAGGAAGAACAGCTCGTGCTGGATTGACAGGTATTGCTATCTCATTATATGAACCATCGGATGAGGATGCTTTAGTTCGTCTTGAAAAAATGGGTATCCCCCTTGAACATAAAGATGTGATCGACGGAGAATGGTCAGAACTTAAAGAGCGTCACGCACGAAAAAACCGTACGAAAAATGAAAATGATATAGATGCAATTGCTAAATCCAAAGTACGTAAGCCTAAAAAAGTAAAACCAAACTACAAGCGTAATATGCAATGGGAAATGGATATAGTGAAGAAAAGAGAGAGACGTATTAAAAACCGCAAGAGATAAGGAGTTGCTATTGTGTTATTAGGTTCACATGTTTCAATGAGTGGAAAAGAAATGCTGCTGGGTTCGAGTAAAGAAGCTGCATCATATGGTGGAAATACTTTTATGATTTATACAGGAGCACCACAAAATACTAGAAGAAAACCAATTGAAGAATTGAATATTGAAGCTGGTATCGCTCATATGAAAGAAAATGGGATGTCCAATATCATTGTACATGCTCCTTATATTATCAATTTAGGGAATACGACAAAACCGGAGACTTTTGCTCTTGGGGTTGAGTTTTTACAAAAAGAAATTGAAAGAACTGCGCATATAGGCGCAGCTCAAATTGTATTGCATCCAGGAGCCCATGTTGGAGCTGGAGCCGATGCTGGTATAGCAAGAATTATTGAAGGTTTAAATGAAGTGTTAGCAACTGATTTTCCCGTTCAAATAGCTTTGGAGACAATGGCTGGAAAAGGGTCAGAATGTGGTCGTACTTTTGATGAACTTGCACAAATTATTGATGGTGTTGTAAATAATCATCGATTATCCATTTGTATGGATACTTGCCATATTCATGATGCTGGTTATGATATCGTCGATGATTTTGATGGTGTCCTAAATGAGTTCGATAAGATAATTGGTATTGATCGATTAAAAGTACTTCACATCAATGATAGTAAAAATGTTCGTGGAGCAGCAAAAGACCGACATGAAAATATCGGTTTTGGGGAAATTGGATTCGAGGCATTGCAATATATTGTGCATCATCCACAATTGATAGAGCTACCGAAAATTTTGGAAACACCATTTGTTGGTGTAGATGCTAAATCGAAGGAAACACCATACAAATATGAGATTGAAATGCTTCGTACTAAACAGTTTAACCCAGAAGCTATTGATGCATTACGTTAAGAAAAACCGAGCCCATGCTCAGTCCTATTAGTTCAAGACCTGTTTCGATCGTTTTCGAAGGGCTCTGGACAGACTTATTGCTATATAATTACCGTTTGATTTTTAAAGATGCTGGTCGTGACTGAAGTCACGACCAGCATCTTTTTTTCTCGGTAATCTTATGGCTATTAACTGTCCAGAGCCCTTCTACAACTTTTAGAAATAGGTTAGTACATTTTTGGTTAACTAGAGAAAAGCTAATTTCCGATATCGAGAAGAGAGATGATGACAGTTTAAGTACGCGACATCGTGGTGCTTCTTCGCAAAGCTCGGCCCAAAATATAAAAATATTTCGCAACGACTGCCTGACACGCATCGTGCGGGCCTGAAGATACAATTTCATTTGCTATTTCGCTTCTTTATTTAGTGAAAACTTACTATTTTTCTTTATTTACACTAGTAAAAAGGAAATCTACTTGTTTGATCATTCATTACAGAAAATTACCCCTAACTAGGCAGTAGGTTTTATTACAATATTTAATTAGTCTACTATTATCATCTAATCGATAAGTTATGCTTAATCTAATTGTTTAGTACTACTCAATATATTGATTGGAGTGCACGAAGGCGTCGCCACACGATGTGGCGCTCTTAGCCTTTGTCCCTTTACCTGTAACGGAAATCAGTAGTATTATTGCATTGCAATTATACCGAAGAAATTCAAAGGCATTATCTTCTTTCATCCAAAAGAAGATGGTGCTTTTTCTTTTATTTCTTTATAAAGGTCCATTGCACGCTGTTCTCCAAGTATTATTATTAACTTTTGTTGAATTGCGAGTGGAACCCCGAAAACAAGCCAGGAAAGTGAGATTTCTTTTAAAAGTGGATGAACACTTTTCAATTCTTTGTCGGACAATTGTATATCAAACCCTTTTACAATTGTTTTAAACTCTTTTAAAGTACATGTTTGTAGCTGTTGAATAAATTTCTGGATATCCGTAAAAAACATCCTTTCAAGCAATTTTTATTTACACATGGGAAATTATACACTATACTAATACTTTGTAAATCGTAATCATTCTTAATTAGAATCGAGGAATTATAATGGCAACCCCGTTGATCAACTTACATAATATTTCGTATCAATACGAACAAACTAAAGCGTTAATCGATATTAATTTAAAGATTGAAGAAGGTGACTTCCTAGCAATTATCGGACCTAATGGCTCAGGGAAATCTACATTATTGAAAATAATCCTAGGGTTATTAAAGCCGACAAAAGGAGAAGTACTTCTTTTTGGAAAGCCAGTACCTCAGTTTAAAGAGAAAGAACGCATTGGGTACGTATCTCAAAAATCAAATTCCTTTAATACAGGTTTTCCAGCTACTGTAACAGAGGTAGTAAGAAGCGGTTTAGTAAAGAAAATAGGATTATTTCATCGATATCCAGCTAACGTTAATAAAGAAGTGAAGACAGCACTAAAATCAGTAGGTATGGACGAATTCGCTATGAAAAATATAGGTGAACTTTCTGGAGGGCAACAACAGCGTGTCTTTATCGCAAGGGCGTTGATCAGCAATCCAAATGTATTAATACTAGACGAGCCAACAGTAGGGGTAGACAGCAAAAATGTAAAATCGTTTTATCATATGTTAAGTCACTTAAATCGGGAACATAATATTACGATTGTTTTGGTTACACATGATGTCGATGCCGTTTCAAAAAGTATTAGTCATGTAGCCTGTTTAAATAAAAGAATTCATTTTCATGGCTTTAAAAACGAGATGGATCAGATGAGTGATGAACAATTAGAGGCTTGGTATGGTCACGCAGTTCGTAAAGTCGATCATCAAAGTGAGGTAAAATCATGATTGAGTCCATTTTCCAGTATGAGTTTTTACAAAATGCCTTTTCCTCGGGCTTAATCATTGGTTTTATTGCTCCATTATTAGGTGTTTTTATCGTTGTGCGTAGGCTCTCGTTAATAGCTGATGCACTGAGCCATGTGACACTTGCTGGTATTGCAGGAAGTTTGTATTTAAGTCAATCTGTAGGGGCACTAGCTTCACTAAACCCACTGTATTTAGGGATTGTAGCATCGGTAACTGGCTCATTGTTTATTGAAAGATTAAGAAGATTATATAAACACTATGAGGAACTTGCGATACCAATCATCATGTCTGCAGGTCTTGGTTTTGGTGCAATCTTCATCTCATTAGCAGAAGGATTTAGTTCTGACTTATTCGGTTATTTATTTGGTTCTGTATCTGCTGTAAGTCGTCAGGATTTATGGATTGTTATAGGTATTGCGGTGATTGTGATCGTATTTTTAAGTTTATTTTTTAAAGAATTATTTGTCCTTTCTTTCGATGAGGAATATGCGAAAGCATCTGGTCTTCCAGCTAAATGGATTCATGTATTATTTATGATTGTAACTGCATTAGTTATAGCGGGGTCGATGCGGATTGTTGGTATCTTACTAGTGTCGTCCCTGATGACGTTGCCGGTAGCTGCTGCGATGCGTATTTCCAAAAGCTTTAAGCAGTCAATTTTCCTTTCAGTATTATTCGGTGAGTTGGCGGTCATTATCGGTTTAATAAGTGCATTCTATTTAAATTTAGCTCCAGGTGGAACAATTGTTGTCACATCGATTATTATTTTACTTCTAACTATTTTATCGAAAAAGCTAGAGAGCAAGGGAGTTGTTTCAGGGTGAATATTGATAAAGCATGGGATATCCTAAAAAATGAAGGTTTCAAAAAAACAGATAAGCGTGAGCAAATACTCACTATTTTATCAGAAACGGAAAAATTTATTACGGCAAAAGATATATTAAATGTAATGAAAAAAGAACATCCTGGGATGAGCTATGATACAATCTACAGAAATTTAAGCACATTTGTGGGTCTTGGAATATTGGAAGAAACGGAACTGACAGGGGAGAAGCATTTTAGAATGCAGTGTGAAGCTGATCATCATCATCACCATTTCATCTGCATGTCCTGTGGCAATATAAAAGAAATCCCATTTTGTCCAATGGAATCTCTTCACCATGCAATTCCTGGTTACGAGATAGAAAACCATAAATTTGAAATATACGGCAATTGCCCATCTTGCCATTAATAAAAGTAGCGTAGACCAATTGTCTGCGCTACTTTTTGTATTGTTACTTAATTAATATGATTGTCTATTTATTTCAATCGCTTAATCCAACTGAAGTATTCTCATATTCACTATTCATGAGAGCTTTATACATAAAATCGGCTACATCAGCTCTAGAAATAGATTTCCCTGTACTAGGTACCCCCATCATGGCCTCTTTATAAATACCCGTAAATGCCTTGTCTTTCAAGCTCATTGGTCTTGCTATCGTATAAGTTAAGCTATTTTTCTTTATATAATTGACTGCGTTTGCATGATCGGATAATACATTTCCAAGCATTTTCATTATTATTTTACCCATCATCCCAGGTATTTCATTTTCTATTCCTGCGGAAGCAATATAGATAATTCGTTGGACATTATTTGCAACCATTTCGTCCACCACAATCTTTGTCATATCTGCTAGCTGTGTAGATTTTTTCATACCAGATGAAGAGCCTAAACACGAAACGACAGCATCCTTACCAGTAATAGCTGATTTCACCATATCTTTATCTAAGGCATCTCCTTGGATAATAGTCAGTTGTTCATGTTCTAATCCTAATTTAGCAGGGGATCGCACAAAAGCCGTAACTTGATGACATTTATCTAAAGCTAGTTTAGTAAAATGCTTTCCGACGCCACCACTTGCCCCAAATACTATAATATTCATCCTTCAATCTCCTTTTTAGTAATTCATAAATTTTTGAGATATGTGTTAATAAAGAAAATAGTCTAATCTAAAAAAAAAAAATCGAGTATAAAACCTCAGCGATTTTATACTCGATTATTTATTTTATTTAATCGACATCGAAAATTCCTTTTCAATCCAATTATTTGCTTCAATCCAATTATTCACTCGGATCACACGATTTGGAGCTGGCATCTGATTATAAGGTGTATTAAATAATATTACCGGAATATCAAGTTCCTCACTAATTTCTACCGCGTTGTCATGTTTGTCCTCAAAAAATGCATGAACACCGTGTTTACGAGCTGTCTCAATTTTGTTATGTGTACCTATCAGTTCAATATGATCATATAGCAATTCTTGTTGTTTGAACCAGTCTAACGTAATATCCATCACGTTGTCTCCACGTGCAGAAATGAAATATAACTCGTATTTTTCTTTCCAAGCTGATAATACAGCGTGTGCATCAGGTTGAATAGGAGATGTAGCATAAATAGTAGGTTCTGCTTTCTTAAACCACTCGTAAAAATCTTTTTCACTTACTGGAAATGCCTTAGTTAAATCATATTCTTTAATATCTTCTAACTGTAAATTACATTTAAATGCTTCGTTAATATGAGGAAGCAAAGAAGTAGGGGATGTTACTGTCCCGTCTATATCGATACCAAATCGTATATTCGTCAATTGCACCATTCCTTAAGCTTGTTGTTTTTCTTGTTCTTCTAGTTCTTTTTTTGCAAAATACTCTGCAGCAAGTTTGTCTATTTCCACTTTTAGTTCCTCTACCATTGTTTCCTCTGGTACTTTACGAACTGTTTTGCCTTTCATGAATAACAGACCTTCACCACGAGCACCTGCGATTCCTATATCAGCTTCACGAGCTTCACCAGGACCATTCACTGCGCAGCCAAGTACTGCTACTTTTAGAGGTGCTTTAATATGAGAAATATATTCTTCTACTTCATTTGCAATTTTTATCAAGTCAATTTCAATACGTCCACAAGTAGGACATGAAATTAGTGTAGCGGAGTTAGAAGATAATCCGAAAACTTTTAAAAGTTCGCGGGCTACCTTGATCTCTTCTACTGGGTCTGCACTTAAAGATACACGCATTGTATTTCCTATTCCCATGCTTAACAATGTTCCTAATCCAGCCGCACTTTTAATGGAACCTGAGAAAAGGGTACCAGACTCAGTAATTCCTAAGTGAAGAGGGTAGTCAAATGCCTCTGAGGCTTTACGGTAAGCTTCAACAGCTAGTGTTACATCCGATGCCTTCATAGAGACGATAATGTCATGAAAGTCTAAATCTTCTAGAATTTTAATATGATGTAACGCACTTTCTACCATTCCATCTGCAGTTGGAAAACCATATTTTTCTACAATTTTTCTTTCTAGAGAACCAGCGTTAACCCCTATTCGAATTGGAATTCCTTTTGCTTTAGCGGCATTTACAACAGCTTCTACTTTTTCTTTACGACCAATATTACCTGGGTTAATCCGTATTTTATCAGCACCTTGCTCTATTGCAATAAGTGCTAACTTATAGTCAAAGTGTATATCCACTACTAAAGGGATATTAATCCGTTCTTTTATTGCTCCAATAGAATAAGCTGCGCGCTCATCTGGGCATGCGACACGTACGATTTGGCAGCCGGCTTCCTCTAGTCGTAGGATCTCGGCAACCGTAGCTTCTACATCATGTGTCTTTGTTGTTGTCATACTTTGTATAAAAAGTTCATTACTACCACCTATTGTTAAGTTTCCAACCCGTACTGGACGAGTTTTGGAACGATGAATTACTCCAGTCATGAAATTCTCTCCTTCTTGAGGCATATGCCATCACTATTCATCATTTTATCAGTCTTTTGAATGAAATGACAAGAAAGAACGCTCTTCTTTACATTATTTACATTCAATTGATGCTGAATAGGTAGGTAAAAAAACCTTTTCCCCTACTTTAAAGGTCTGATTGATAAAATGAGGATTGAGATTATAAAAATCAGTTAATCTCTCTGTATAAGTAATAACTTTATCTGTAGGGTATAAGGAGAACAAGGATTGTAGAGTATCTCCAGCCATAACCTCTACTGTTATATAGTCTAAATTTTTTTCACATTCAACTGGTTGGGAAGAGTAGGCAAGTGGGATCGTTCCTTCGATTAAATCTACTTTTATGATATAAAAAGAAATTAGTAATAGAATAGTTGCTACGAATATTTTCATATGAAAACCCCCTTAACCTACTTTATGCAGAATAAGGGGATACTATGTATTATCTTTTCAACGGATAGTATTTAGTTGCTAAAACGAGAATTGCTAAACTCACAATATAGTTTACGAGTTGAATATAGTTATTTGAAACATCCAGTATGGAAAAAATGATGGATAGTAACATGGGAATCGTACTTGCAAATAGAGCTGTTCGCCAAATATGACGGAACTCTCCTTTTTTCTTTCTAATAAGCAGGATAATGCTCCCTATGTATGCAAAAATACTAATACGAACAAAAATAAATAATGTATTCAATACGAATAAGAACAAAAAGGAGAATGGATATAATAACCATTGAATTTGAGAAAAATACTCAAGTAAACCTTCCATAGATTCTTGTTGGTCAGAAATTCCTTGGATAAAATAAACAAAGGAGATAATAGACATTATACATATATAAATAAATATATATTGCATCACCTTTCCAATAGGAATAAGCCGAAATGCAGCCATTTTTTTAGGACTAGTTAAGCTAGATTTAAATAGTTGAAATAAACTCAAATGATGTCACCCTTTCATCTCTATTCTAGCATCAAAGAATAAGCGGTGACAAAAAGTAGATGTCGCTTTGTTAAGTAATTGTAAATAATGTTTTAATCTCTTTACAATGACTTCATAATTCATAATAATAGGTTAGTATGTGAAAATTGTCGTAAACTGGAGTTGAGTATCGAGTGGAATTAAATTGGCAGGAAATGCTCTTTCAATTTTTTGGTGGTCTGGGTATTTTCTTATTCGCCATTAAATTTATGGGAGATGGACTTCAAAAAGCCGCGGGGGATAAACTTCGTGACATTTTAGATAAATATACGACCAACCCTTTTATGGGTGTTTTAGTTGGTATTATCGTAACAGTTCTAATTCAGTCTAGTTCGGGGACAACTGTTATTACAGTTGGTTTAGTAAGTGCTGGATTTATGACGCTTAGACAGGCTATTGGTGTAATCATGGGTGCCAATATCGGAACAACTATTACCGCTTTTATCATCGGTTTTGATGTTGGAGCATATGCACTGCCAATCATGGCAGTTGGAGCATTTCTTTTGTTCTTCTTTAAGAAAAACAAAGTTCAGAGTTTAGGAGAAGTAATTTTTGGTTTTGGAGGATTATTCCTAGGACTCGAGTTAATGAGTGGAGGAATGAAGCCGCTTAGAGAAATAACTGCTTTTACAGATTTTACGCTTAGTATGAGTGATAGCCCTATTCTTGGATTAATTGCAGGAACCATTTTCACTCTAATTGTTCAGAGTTCAAGTGCAACTGTTGCAATCCTACAAGGACTTTATGCGGAAAACCTACTTTCATTATCTGGCTCTCTCCCGGTTCTATTCGGAGATAATATTGGTACGACTATTACAGCAGTACTCGCATCTTTAGGAGCTTCAGTTGTAGCTAGACGTGCAGCAGCAACGCATGTACTTTTTAACGTGGTCGGTAGTATCGTATTTTTAATGCTGTTGGCACCTTTCACAATCTATATCGAGTGGATATCGGGAGTACTTAATTTGGAAAATAAAATGCAAATTGCATTTGCACATGGATCATTTAATGTGGCAAATACAATTATTCAATTCCCGCTTATCGGAGCTTGGGCTTACTTAGTTACTAAACTTATCCCAGGGGAAGATGCTTCAATTATATATAAACCAAAACACTTAGATATTCGCTTTATAGAACAATCCCCATCAATTGCGATTGGACAAGCGAAAGAGGAAATATTACGTATGGGTGCATTAAGTATTCAAGGACTAGAAACGACCTATTCTTATTTAAAAACGAATCTCAAAAAAGAAGCAGAATTAGGTTATCAAATAGAAGATGCATTAAATAATTTAGATCAAAAAATTACAGATTATTTGGTGAAAATCACTTCAGAATCATTATCGGCACAAGATTCTGCAAGACATAATATCTTAATGAATACTGTACGAGATGTCGAAAGAATTGGGGACCATTTTGAAAATATCATTGAATTAATAGATTATAAAGAAGTGAATCGTTTAATCCTTACAGAAGATGCTTTAAAAGATGTTTCTGAAATGTTTGATCTTACCATAACAACTGTATCGAAAGCATTGGAAGCATTAGACACGAGCGATGTTAAAATGGCGCAAATTGTGTTGGAACAGGAGAAATCAATAGATAAAATGGAACGTACATTTAGAAAGAATCATATAATTCGTGTGAATGAAGGTAGTTGCTCTGGCCAGGCTGGAATCGTGTTTGTTGATATTTTAAGCAACTTAGAGCGTATTGGTGATCACGCTTCGAATATTGCAGAAGCCGTATTAGGTAAAAGAATATGATCGAAATTATCGGATGGATCCTAGTCGTTTTATGTTTCGTTGTTGCCTTTGTTGGAACGTTCTATCCTATAATCCCATCTGTAGTGTTTATGCTTTTGGGATATATAGTTTACGGGCTATTTTTCTCCTTTACTGAGCTAACTTGGCTTTTTTGGGTAATTCAAATTTTGTTTGTTGTTTTATTGTTTGGTGCAGATATGGCAGCAAATGCTTTTGGAGTGAAAAAGTTCGGCGGCACGAAAGCGGGAGTGTGGGGAAGTACTATTGGTCTTCTTTTTGGTCCATTCGTAATTCCGGTAGCAGGTATTTTAATAGGGCCCTTTATAGGTGCAGTTATTGCAGAATTAATCGTTACACGCCTTGGGATAAAACAAGCAATTAAATCGGGTGTAGGATCTTTAATTGGATTCTTAACTTCATCTGTAGTCAAAATTATTGTTTTAGTCATTATGCTCATTGTGTTTGTTTTCTTCGTGTAAAGTGAAACTTCAATCAGTGGGGAGTATCTTCATCCACACTGATTGAAAAACTGAACTCAGGCATTGCCGCATCGTGCGGCAATGCCTGAGTGTCCAACATCCTGTTGGCCAGAGGCTCGTAGGAAGCGAGTCACATAGACGAAGCCACACGACGTGGCGCTTTTCGTCTATGTTCTACGGCGGGCGTTTACGGGCAATTGATCTTAACTATATCCATAAATTCTCAAATTGATGAAGTGTAAGTCATTACTGCCCGTTAATGTGGGATAAGTTCAGTCAAAAGTATGATTATCATTTTTTTAGTCGATTTTAATTGAACGATTGTTCATAGTTTGTTACGCTAATACATGGAAAGAATTTTCTAAAACATTCTTTAGGAGGAAACAATAATGGCTTATGAATTACCAGAATTACCTTACGCATATGATGCACTAGAACCACATATCGACAAAGAAACGATGAATATTCATCACACTAAACACCACAATACTTACGTGACAAACGTAAACAATGCACTTGCAGATCAAGCTGATCTTCAAGGCAAATCAGTGGAAGAGTTAATCGCTAATTTAGATGCTGTTCCTGAAGCAATCCGTACAGCAGTGCGCAACAATGGTGGCGGACATGCTAACCACTCACTATTCTGGCAAATCTTATCACCAAACGGTGGTGGGAACCCAACTGGTGAATTAGCAGCTGCAATTGATGCTAAATTCGGTAGCTTTGATGCATTCAAAGAAGAGTTCGCTAAAGCAGCTACAACTCGCTTTGGTTCAGGCTGGGCTTGGTTATCAGTAGCTAACGGAGAATTAGAAGTTTCTTCTACAGCAAACCAAGATTCACCAATCATGGAAGGTAAAACTCCATTAGTAGGTTTAGACGTATGGGAGCATGCATACTACTTAAACTATCAAAACCGTCGTCCAGACTACATCGGTTCTTTCTGGAATGTAGTAAACTGGGATGAAGTATCAACACGTTTCGCTGCTGCAAAATAATAATTTTGCTTTAGTAAGGTAACATCCATAATAATTGAAACTTTGCACACACTTTTTCGTCTAAAAGTGTGTGCTTTTTATGTTACACTGTACATAAGTAAACTATTAAATAAAGAAGGTGATCTCATGCGAAAAATTCCAAATAAGCGCGCACAAAGTATGAAGGCTAAACAACGAGCTACCATTACTTTTCGTATGAACATACTGTTTTTCTCCATATTTGTACTTTTTACCATGCTAATACTACGATTAGGCTATTTGCAGATTGTAAAAGGAGAAGAGTATACAAGTAAATTAGCCCGTACGGAAGAAGTCCCGGTAAATACTAGCGTACCCCGTGGTCGAATTTTCGATAGTGAAGGAAGAATAATGGTTGATAATCTTCCGCAACGAGCTATAACCTATACAAAAATGCAAACTACGAAGTCAAAAGATATGTATATAATTGCAGAAAAATTGAGTAATTTAATAGAGAAGAAACCAAATAATACTACGCAGAGTGATTTACAGGACTTCTGGTTAAAAAAATATCCTAAAGAAGCACTTGAGTTGGTGACAGAAGAGGAACGTAAAGAAATAGAAGCGGATGAAAAATTGGAGAAGACAGAGAAAAATAGAGCAATCGACCGTTTGACTAGAAATAGAATAAAGGATGAACAGTTGAATTCTTTTACTCCAGAAGAATTAGAAGTTATTGCTATTTATCGTGAAATGGCCTCAGGATATGCATTGTCTCCTCAGATTATTAAAGGGGATGACGTAAAAGAAGAAGTCACAGTCGAAGAATTTGCACGTGTCTCTGAAAGACTAGGTGAATTAGAGGGAGTAAATACGACAACAGATTGGAGAAGAGTAAAAACTTCTTCATTAGCTATATTAGGTTTAACTACCTTACCAAAAGTAGGTATACCAAAAGATCGATTAGATTATTTTCTAGCCCGTGACTATTCACGAAATGATCGTGTAGGCACAAGTTATATAGAACAACAGTATGAGGAAGTACTGCAAGGTCAAAAAAGTATTGTCAAAAATATAACGGATGGAAAAGGAAGAGTTATTGATATTCAGACAGTTTTTGAAGGAGAACCTGGGAAAGATTTAGTGTTAACATTGGATAGTGAAATTCAATTAGCGCATGAAGAAATTCTAGCAGAAGAGCTACTTAAATATAGTAAAAATAGTGGTGCTCAATATTTAGAAAATGCTTATTTTATCATGTTGGATCCCTTCACGGGGGAAGTCCTTTCGCTAGTAGGTAAACGAATTAAAAAAAATGAAGAAACAGGTGCAAAAGAAATTAGTGACTATGCATTTGGTGCATTTACAAATGCATATGAAGTTGGTTCCACTGTGAAGCCAGGCACTATACTTACAGGTTACCGCGAAGGAGTATATCCAATTGGAGGCTCCTTAGTGGATGAACCTATCCGTATAAAGGGTTCGGAACCAAAAAGTTCCGTATTTAACCGATCCGGAAGTGTACGAATGAATGATTTACAAGCGCTAGAACGTTCTTCCAATGTGTATATGTTTAAGACAGCTTTTGGAGTTGCCGGAAGTACTTATAGACCGAACCAGTCTATTAACTTCGGAACTGAAGCTTTCCTTAAAATGAGAAGTGGGTATGCTCAATTAGGACTTGGAGCATTAACTGGTATTGATTTGCCTGGAGAGGTAAACGGAACCACTGGTGGATTTGAAGATGGTAAGCTACTAGATCTTAGCATTGGACAGTTCGATACGTACACTACATTGCAACTAGCTCAATTTGTTTCTACACTTGCTAATGGTGGTAGTAGAATTCAACCGCATGTCGTCAAAGAAATTAGAGAGCCTTCTGAAGATGGCATCCAACTAGGTAATATGGTTAAAGAAATTACTCCTACTATATTAAACACAGTAGACAACACACGGGAGGAAATCGAACGTGTTCGCCAAGGCATGAGACTTGTGTATTTTGGTGATAGAGGAACAGCGAATAAAGCCTTTGGAAACGCACCATTCACTGGTGGAGGAAAAACAGGAACTGCTCAGGCTAGTTATTTTGACACCAAATTATGGAAAAAATTTTACACTGTAAACTTAACTCATGTCGGTTTTGCACCATATGACAATCCAGAAATAGCATATGCACTTGTAATCCCCAATGCTTCTTTGGAAACTAATTATAAAACCAATTTTTCTACACTGATAGCAAGAAGACTTGTAGACAAATATTTTGAGATTAAACAAAAAAATAATGCAACATTAGTCAATGATTCAACTTCAACATCTCTTATAAAACCAGCATTTACAAATGCTAAAATTGATGAAGAAGAAATTGAATAATTTCTCGACAACCGGGGAGTAAAAGGGAAGTGAGTGAATCACTTCCCTTTTACTTTGTCTATTTTTAAAGGACCTTCTATAAAAACATCTGTACCTTCTTCTATATAATGTTCTTTACTCCAAAAACTCCACACAATTTTAGAACTCTCCGCATAATTCTATTTACAAAAGCTTTACACTCCATTCATACCGACTAAACATAAACCCTTTAAAGTAAAGCTTGTAAGAAAAAAAGAAAACAAAACATATAGGGGGATTTACCTGATGAAAAGCTGGAAATATTTTATGTTAACAACAATGGTTGGTTCGGCACTTGCACTAGGAGCATGTGGCGATGATTCAACTACAGAAGAAGTAAAAGAAGCTGATTCAGAAGAGGCTGCAACAGGTGATACTCAAGAAGAAGCAGTTCTAGAAGGACAAGTTTCTGGTGATGGTTCAAGTACAGTAGCACCAATAATGGAAGCACTTGTTGAAGAATACGCAGCTGTACAAGAAAAAGTTAAAGTAACTGTGGGTGTTTCGGGAACTGGTGGAGGATTTGAAAAATTCATCGCTGGCACAACAGATTTCTCTAATGCATCTCGTCCGATTAAAGATGAAGAGAAAGCAGAATTAGAAGCAGCAGGAATTGATTATACAGAATTTAAACTTGCAAACGACGGTTTAACAGTTGTTGTAAGTAAAGATAATGATTGGGTTGAAGATGTAACAGTGGAAGATTTAAAAAAAATGTGGATTGAAGATGGAACAACAAAAAAATGGTCGGATATTAATGCTGAATGGCCTGATGAAGAAATTATCTTCTACTCCCCTGGAACAGATTCAGGAACATATGACTACTTTGATGAAGTAATTTTGGATGAAGCTGATCTTGTAAAAGCAGCGACACTTTCAGAAGATGATAACGTTCTAGTACAAGGTGTACAAGCGGATAAAAATGCAATTGGGTTCTTCGGTTACGCTTACTACTTAGCAAACCAAGATACGCTCAAAGCTGTTAAAATTGGTGGGGTTGAGCCTAATAATGGAACTATTGAATCTGGTGAATATTCTCCACTTTCACGTCCACTATTCACTTACGTAAGTAACGCAGCACTTAAAGAAAATCCTGCACTTTATAACTTCATGCAATACTCTCTTGAAAATGCTGGAGATATGGCTGAAGCAGTTGGATATGTTCGTCTTGAAGATGCTGATTATGTAAGTGGTTTATCTACACTAGAAGGTTTAAAATAATTTGCAATAAAGTGAAACTTCCATCAGTATGGATTTTCTTCATCCCTCACTGATGTTAGTTAAACCAATCGGGGTTTTACAGACTGTTTATCGTTATCTTTCAAAAGTTGACGAGACGTATTACAGTCTGTTAAACCGGGGTAAATAGGTAAACGAAAAGGTGAGGAATGGGTAGCTCATGCTACTCATTTCTTGCGTTTGGTAAAGGGGGATTCACCGTGGGTCAAAAGGCTGAAAAGCTTTCGGTACAAGAGCTTATCCAGAAATCGAGTGGCAAAAAGCAGAAGAAATTAATAGAAAAAATGATTCCGATTATCCTTTTATTGATAGCCTCTGTTTCTGTTCTAACGACATTTGGAATTGTTGGAACACTGATAGTTGAAACGGTCATATTTTTTAATGATGTGAAAATTACAGACTTTTTATTTGGTACTGAATGGTATCCTTTTGGAAATACAGAACAATTATTTGGAATACTACCATTAGTAGCTGGGACATTGAAGGTTACTGGTATTGCTGTTGTTGTTGCTGTGCCATTTGGTATTGCATCAGCAATATTCTTAAGTGAGTATGCAACTGACAAAACAAGAAGAATTATTAAGCCTATTTTAGAAGTGTTAGCAGGAGTTCCTACTATTGTGTATGGCTTCTTTGCTCTAACATTTGTTACACCCTTACTCCAACAATTTATTCCGGGATTAAAGATTTTTAATGCACTAAGTCCTGGGATTGTGGTGGGAGTAATGATTTTACCTATGATTGCATCGTTATCGGAAGACGCGATGTCCTCTGTTCCTAATTCGATACGCGAAGGTGCATTAGCTATGGGTTCTACTAAGTTAGAGGTAGCATTGAGGGTAGTATTACCAGCAGCACTCTCTGGAATTATGGCTTCGGTAGTGTTAGCAGTTTCACGTGCAATTGGTGAAACGATGATTGTTTCCCTAGCTGGTGGATCCACGCCAAAATTCGATCTGGATGTTACGGAGTCAATTCAAACAATGACAGCATATATCGTTCAAGTTTCTTCAGGTGATGCAGGTTATGGAACAACTATTTATTACTCGATTTATGCAGTTGGATTTACGTTATTCCTCTTTACGCTGTTAATGAATTATCTTGCTCACGTTATTTCCAAAAAGTATCGGGAGGAGTATTAATATGAGATATGTAAATCATGAAGCAGTTGTAAAGAAAATGAACAAACGATTAATGGTGAACGGTATTTTCAAAACTATATTCTTTGCTGCAACTTTGTTTGCCTTATTAGTTTTAGGGGTGCTTTTCTACCGTATTATTTCTCAGGGAGTAAGTTATTTAACTCCTGAATTCTTCCAAAATTTTGGATCACGTGTGCCTGAAAAAGCAGGTATTAAAGCAGCATTAATTGGTTCGATCTGGTTGATGTGCGTAGTTGCACCAGTATCTATAATTCTAGGTGTTGGTACAGCTATTTATCTTGAAGAATATGCTACAAAAAATAAATTAAATGATTTTATTCGAATGAATATATCTAACCTTGCTGGTGTTCCATCTGTAGTTTTTGGTTTATTAGGATTAACGATTTTTGTTCGTGCTTTAGCTCTAGGAAATAGTATATTAGCTGCTGGTTTTACTATGAGTTTGTTGATATTACCAGTGATCATTGTCGGGGCGCAAGAGGCTATAAGAGCTGTTCCGCAAGATGTACGTGAAGCTTCGTATGGTATGGGGGCGACAAAATGGCAAACCATTATTAACATTGTATTGCCATCAGCTATTCCAGGCATTTTAACTGGAGCAATATTAGCACTTTCTCGTGCAGTTGGAGAGACAGCACCTTTAGTAGTAATTGGTATTCCAGTAATTGTACACTTTCTTCCGGATAATTTACTTAGCCAATTTACAGCATTACCTATGCAAATCTATGATTGGGCGAAAAGACCTCAAGAGGCTTTCCAATACGTTGCATCCGCGGGTATTCTTGTGCTCATGGGGTTCTTACTTATCATGAACTCAATTGCTATCTTTATCCGAAATAAATTCTCAAAACGATATTAAACGCGATGAAAATTAGGAGGAAATAAAATGGTACAATCGTTAGAAAAAGGGTCAGTAAGACAAATAGAAACATCTAGTATTGTTTATGATACACAAAAGTTGAACTTATGGTATGGTAATCATCATGCACTAAAAAATATTGATTTACAAATAAAAGAAAATGAAGTTACTGCTATAATTGGGCCATCTGGCTGTGGTAAGTCAACATATATTAAAACTTTAAATCGTATGGTAGAATTAGTTCCAACAGTTAAAACGTCCGGAGAAATCCTATATCGTGAACGTAATATCTTTGATGCAAATTACGGAGTAGAGGAACTACGTACGAAAGTAGGGATGGTTTTCCAAAAACCTAATCCATTTCCAAAGTCTATTTATGACAATATTGCTTATGGTCCAAGAATCCACGGTATCAAGAACAAAAAGATTTTAGACGAAATCGTGGAGAAAAGTTTACGTGGAGCTGCTATATGGGATGAAGTGAAGGATCGTTTAACGACGAATGCATATAGTTTATCTGGTGGTCAACAGCAGCGTATTTGTATCGCTAGATGTCTTGCGATTGAACCAGATGTTATTTTAATGGATGAACCGACATCGGCACTAGATCCAATTTCCACTCTTAAAGTAGAGGAATTAATACAAGAATTGAAAGTAGATTATTCCATTATTATTGTGACACATAATATGCAACAAGCAGCACGTATATCAGATAAAACAGCATTTTTCTTAAATGGAGAAGTAGTAGAATTCGATAAGACTGATGTTATTTTTTCAACACCTGAGGATAAGCGAACAGAGGATTATATATCAGGTCGTTTTGGATGATGAAAGGGGTTATTTAAAATGGTAGGAAGAGAGAAATTTGATGCAGATTTGAACTTAGTTCAGTCTTTGTTACTGGATTTAAGTAATACAGCAATTGATACGTTAGATAATTCAATGAACTATCTTTTTGAGAAAGATATTGAAGGTGCATTGTCTATACTTGATTCGGATGAACAAATTAATCGTATGGAAGAAGAAGTAAATGATCGAGTTATCTTGTTAATAGCAAAACAACAACCAGTTGCAACTGATTTGCGACGATTAATGGTGCTTGTCAAAATTGCTGCGGATATGGAACGAATAGGTGACTATGCATGTAATATTGCTAAGGAAACAATCCGTATTGGAAAAGACGAGCATATTGAACCGATTGTATTACTAGATGAAATGCGCAACAAAACGATTATAATGCTAAGACAGGTTCTCGATGCATTTACAACTCAGAATATTGAAGAGGCTAAAAATATAGCAAAATTAGATGATGAAGTAGATGAAATGTACGGGCATATTATTCGTACACTTCTGACTGCGGGGATTAATAATCCTGCCCTGCTAAGTCAGGTCACACAATTATCTTTTGTGTGTCGTTATTTAGAGAGATCTGCAGACCACGCCACAAATATTGCAGAACGCCTTTTATATTTACTAAAAGGAAAGCATTACGAATTAAATAATTAATTCGTGATTGTATATAACGGTAGGTATCTAACATAGATACCTACCATTTTATGTTTTAAATAAGTCCTGTGAACACTGAATTCTTGGGACTTCAAGACTGAAGAATACTACTGATTGCCGTTTCGGGTGGACACTTCCGCGGACGGGCAGAGCCTCCTCAGGCCAATAGAAAGTTGGTCACGAAGGCGTTGCCACACAAGGTGTCGCTCTTAGCCTTTGTTCAAAGAAAGCATATAAAAATACAGAATGAACACTGAGCTTACAGAACTTTAAAGATAGATTAATGCTACTAATTTTCGTTCCAGTCGGACGCTTTCCGCGGGCATTGCCTCAACCTCCTCAATGCGCTGCGGGGTCTTCACCAAACGCTATTCCCGCCGGAGTCGTCGACTTGCACTACAATCAAAAAAAAGATGCTGGTCGTGACTTCAGTCACGACCAGCATCTAAAAAAATCAAACGGCAATTATATAGCGATAAGTCTGTCCAAAGCCCTTCGAAAACAATAGAAATAGGTTTTAAACTTACACTATACCTTGCGTCTATTGTCTGTTTTTTAGCGAGTAATGGATTCAGCAATTTGTTTCAAGGACATGGAAGAGTTCAGCTCGTAGTTACCAACTTGAATGCGTCCTGAGAGATCTTGATCCGTTAAGTAATTATCCATATCCACCTTATTTAGAATAATACCGGCATCTTCTAATATTGCACTAATCTCGGAAGATGTCATCCCTAATTGAATGGAAAGAGTGAATGACCCATCAGATGGACTATCTTCAATCGGTGTTTCGGTCTCAACAATTTCTATTGGTGCGCTCGTTTGAACTTGTTGTGCAGTACTTAAATCTAGTTGTAGCTCAGCAAGTTGTTTTTTTACTTCAGTAAGTTCCTGTTGAGACTGATTATAAGCATCCTCAGTAATTGCACTAGTAGAAGTAATATTCTCTTTATCGACAGTTTCCTCTATTTGAAAGACAGCACCAGCAAGAAATAATCCAATTCCTATATTCCGAATGGTTTTGTTCATCACTTTCCACCACCAATAACATATTTTACTTCATCAATGGATAAAGAAGAACGTGCACTTATCTCATGTAACGAGAAGCCTTGTTTGTGTAACTCCAAGACTTGGTTTTTTATAATATCATGGATAGTGGGCTTAGTTTGTTTTTTTGGTGGTGTAGAAACCTTTGTAGATTCAATGAGTAATTCTTCCTCTATTACTTTAAGTCTGCGCTTAATATTGCTCGTTTCTTGATAAACTGTGAACGATAGTTCCTCTAATTCTGATTCTAATTTTTTGGAGGAATCCTTGATGAAAAAAGAAACTGCAATTAATACAATACCTACAACCATAATAATGATGGAAACGTCCATAATATTCACCTCATATTGTTATATTCCTACACTCATACTAACATATTCGAAAAAAATTAGAATAAATTCTTGTATTAATAGTAGATTTTATTTGGATATATGCTATAATTGGTTAGTCGTATAAATCATGCTCAAGTTTTATATTTAATCCTGACAAAGAGTGGGAGGGACAACCATGCGCGTTAATATTACACTAGCTTGTACAGATTGCGGAGAGCGCAACTATATTTCTAAGAAAAACAAGCGTAACAATCCAGAACGTCTTGAACTTAAAAAATATTGCTCTCGTGATAAAAAAATGACTACTCATAGAGAAACTAAATAATAACCTAAACCAAAACCTAGTATGGTTTTGGTTTTTTTCTATTGTGTGGAGGAATGACAATGACAAAGAAACTTATGAGAAACGATATGAAAGAGAAGTTAATCTTTTTAGATGAAGTGGCATATACTAATTATTCTAAGCAAATTGAAGATCAGTTTTTTCAATATGTAGCAAATTCAAATGTTTCTACTATTGGAATAACGATTTCTAACTTCCCAGAAGTCGATACATGGAGCATTATAAAAAAATTATGGAGTTTAGGGAAAAACGTCGTCGTACCTAAGTGTTCACCATTGGATAGATCTATGGTATTCTATCAAATAGAAAGTTTTGACCAATTAGAACAGGTGTATATGCATTTACGAGAACCAAATCCACATTTGTCTAGAGCAGTCACTCCGCAGGAGATTGATATGCTAGTGGTTCCTGGGATTGTATATAGTGAAAAAGGATACCGTATAGGATATGGAGGAGGCTATTATGACCGTTTCCTAGTGAATTATAAGGGAGATACATTGTCGTTGGCATTTGATATCCAAGTGGTAAAGTATGTTGAATGCGATGTATTTGATCTACCTGTAGATAAAATTATAACGCCGAACACTGTTTTTCTATGCAAACAGATTCGTGAGAAGGATGAGTAGGATGAATTCAGTATATGACGTTATGCAACTATTAAAACGATTTGGAATATATGTATACACAAAAGATCGCCTAGCAGATTTAGAAATAATGGAAGATGAAATTAAAGAGCTATACAAAATGCAGATGATTGAGTCAAATGACTATCAGATAGCTATTTTATTATTAAGAAGAGAACAAAGGAATAGTAATATGTAGAACACGTCAGAGTTATTTTGCTCTGACGTGTTATGTTTTTACAAGATAAGTGAAACTTTTCTTGGTTGAATCCGTCTTATATAGGGTATGGTATGAAAGACTTGTATAATTGTAACAAAATCCTTCTTCTTATATATTGATTTATTGTTAAGAAAGGATTAAGATTAATTCTGCTGCTTTAAATGAAATTAATAATATTACAGAATAATAAGAGGGGGTGTAGGCTTGATGAAGAAAAATTGGCCAACACATTCTATTCTAATTCTAGCTATTGTGGCAACATGGATAAAAACATATGTTACTTACCACACCAGCTTTGATATGGATATTGAAAATATGATGCAACAACTGATACTTTTTATAAATCCACTTAGTTTTTTACTATTTATCTACGGACTTTCCTTGTTCTTTAAGAGTCCCAAAGGTAGAAATAGATATATTGTAATTACTAGTATAATTCTTTCGGGTGTTGTATATGCAAATGCTGTATTTTACCGTTTTTTCACAGATTTCATCACAATACCGGTACTATTTCAAACAAGTAATTTTGGTGATTTAGGTTCATCTGCTGCAGAAAGTATCTTTTTAACTGATATTTTCTATTTTACAGATGTTGCGATTATCATCATAGCATTGAAATGGTTCAAAATGGGAGACAAAGTTACAGTTGTAAAGCCTGCAGTAAGAAGAGTTTACTTTGTCATGTCCGCGGCAATTCTATTTTTAAACTTAGGCTTATCTGAAATTGAACGACCACAACTATTAACACGAAGCTTTGATCGTGAAGTGCTTGTAAAGAATATTGGTCCATATAATTATCATTTGTATGATATGTATGTCCAATCTAAATCACATGCGCAAAGAGCACTTGCTGATGGAAGTGAGTTAGTAGAAGTAAATAACTATGTCCGATCAAACCAAGTAGATGCGAATGAAGAAATGTTTGGAGTTGCTGAGGGTCGTAATTTAATCGTAGTTTCGATGGAATCCTTACAATCTTTTGTTATTAATAATGATATGAATGGTAATGTAGTTACTCCGTTTTTAAATTCATTAACGCAAGATAAAGACACGTTCTATTTCTCAAATTTTTATCATCAAACAGGATTAGGGAAAACGTCTGACTCTGAATTTTTACTAGAAAACTCTCTATATCCATTAGGTGGAGGAGCAGTATTCTTTACACATAGTGGAAACACATTCCATTCGATGGCAGAAAGCTTAGGTAATGAAGGATATTTTACAAACGTATTACATCCTAATAACAAAAGTTTCTGGAATCGAGATATTATGTATCGAGCATTAGATATTGAAAAGTATTATGATGAGCAAAGCTTTGTAGTGAATGAAGAGGATGCTGTTAACTGGGGTATGAAGGATATTCCTTTCATGGAGCAATCAGTTGATTTGATGGCAGATATGCCTCAGCCATTTTATTCCCGTTTAATAACGTTAACAAATCACCATCCTTTCACTTTGGATGAAGAAGATAAGCTAATTCCTGAATATAATTCTAACTCAAATACACTTAATAAATATTTCCAATCTGTTCGATATATGGACGAAGCGTTAAAGCTATTCTTTGAGGACCTAAAAGAACAAGGATTATATGATAACTCGATCATCGTTATGTACGGAGATCACTATGGTATTTCAGAAAATCATAACAATGCAATGGAACAATATTTAGAAAAAGAAATAACTCCATATGAAACAACAAAACTTCAACGTGTTCCACTATTCGTTCATATTCCAAATAGTGGTAAGGGTAAAGTAGTTGAAGAAACATCTGGCCAAATTGATTTGCGTCCAACTATTTTACATGCACTTGGTGTGGACACTTCAAAAGATATGCAACTTGGAGCAGATATGTTTTCAGAAGAACATGAAGAATTTGTCGTATTCCGTGATGGTGGATTTGTTACCGACAAATTTGTTTATGCAGGTAATGCCTGTTATGATAATGCAACAGGTTTAAAAATTGAGATGGAAAGCTGTCAGCCTTATATAGAAAGAGCCACGCAGGAGCTTGGTTATTCTGATCAAATTATTAACGGAGATTTATTACGTTTTTATGATTTGAAGACTGGGAACTTGATTTTGGATGAGTCATTAAAAGAATTAGAAGAATAAGGAAAAGCACGGACATTTAATTGTCTGTGCTTTTTATATGAAACAAAATGTATTTACATTCGTCTAACTAGGTAAGAAGGGGGGAGTATGTTGGGGAAAATTGTTTTATTATTATTTTGTATTATCTGTCTTCAAGGATGCATTGAAACGGAAATAAGCATTCCTGAAGTTGAGAAGGAAAACGAAGTTAGTATACCATCCGATACTGAAGTAGTTGAAAAAAATGATCAAGCGATACCATCAATTTTCTTAGATAACAATGCCTTTCATAGTGTAGTAGGGTGGTTGTCTAATGAGGAAATTATCTTTATTTTTACAGAAAATGGACTTTGGTCGGTTAAATCCTATACTGTTCCAACAAGCACTTGGCGAACCATTTATACTACGACTACACCTATTATTCAAGGAACTATTCATCCTTCTAAAGAAATGTTCTTATTACATACTTCCAAAGACTCTACATCCGCAGAAATTCAATTTGTACATAAAAATGGAGTAGTTCTTCAAAGTCTATCGTTCGAATCCGCAGAAATTTACATGGATTGGCATCCAACAAACCCAAACTTAGTTGTTTTCTCAACATTTTATGAGGATTGGACATATAGTACATTTGTATATGATGGCTCTTCTCAAGAGCTAAAATCTATAGAAATAGAAAATCCGTTTGTGAAATGGTTCGATGAAGAAAATTTAATGGTTTTTAGATGGTCTGAGTCTGGCCTAGATGGAAGTGAACTTTTGCTTTACTCCATTTTGGATAGAACATTAAAGCCTACTGGAAAAGAAAAGATATTAAATGTGACCAATATTGGAGAAGCTATGCTCTATATTCAAATAAACGAAGAGAAGAAACAATTTGAGTATCGTTTAGAAGCATTTAATGGCTCCAAACAATTGGAGTGGGTTACACCTGCAGTTTCCAATTATTCCGAATGGGTCACCCCATCCATGTCTATTGTTTCCCCAACGGAATTTATGTTGCTTCATGCGAAAGAATCTAGAAATCAAGATGATGTTAGCCAAAAGAGTATTCTGTCCAAGATTTCTATAGGTGGCCAACAAATTTTAGGGGAAATAGAAGAACAACCTATTTCATGCTCTCCTAATGCGGAAACTTGCTTGGGTGGATATGCAGAGGAAAATTGGATTCAAACTATTCCGTTGAAAGAGGAAAAATGGATTTATTTGAATGAATAAAAAAAGCTGGTATACATTAAGTAATGTATACCAGCTTTTTCGTTACTTTTTAGTGTAAACTTGGCGGGAAGCCTTGGTTCACAATTGTCATGACTGTAAAGAAGCCAAAAACAGCGAACGTACCAAAGTTAAACACTATCCCTAATAAATTCTTTTCTTTAAAAGCTTGATAAGTTCCAATTACAGCTAAAAGTGTAACTAGTCCAAAGATAACCATTAATAAGTTCATGAAAAGACACTCCTTTTGACATCAGAAAATGAATGTCGCATTTGCATATTCCTCTTCTATTGTAATTCTAAATATTAGTTTTGTCGAGTAGAAAAGTGATCGATTATCGTATAAGATTAGAAAGAGGTGATTATTATGTTGAACGTTAGGACTTATACGTTAGGGTATATTCAAACAAATTGTTATATTGTTTCAAATACAACAAAGCAATGCTTAATCTTTGATCCAGGAGGAGAAGGGGAGAAAATAATTAGCGAGCTTCATCGTTTAAAGATGAAACCATTAGCTATATTATTGACTCATGCACATTTTGACCATATTGGAGCTGTAGAACAATTAAGAGAGAGTTTTGATATTCCAGTCTATATCCATACAGCAGAGAAAAAATGGTTAGTAGACCCAGTTAAAAATGGATCATCCAAGTATGCAGAAATCCCATCTGTTATTTGCAAGGAAGCAGATGTTTTACTGAATAATGAACAAGAGCTAAAGATTGGTGAATTTCATATGGTACTTTTACATACACCAGGACATTCGCCTGGTAGTATTACGTATTATTTTAAACAAGAAGACTTTGCAATTGTAGGAGATACACTTTTTCAAAAAAGTATCGGACGGACCGATCTCCCGGGGGGGAACCAAAATGAACTCATGAAAGCCATTCATACAAAACTTTTAACGTTGCCAGAAACAACTCTTGTTTACCCAGGTCATGGATCTTCCACAACAATAGAAGCAGAAATGGAGTCAAATCCATTCTTAAATGGGTTTTAAGAATAGCTTGTACCTTTAGATAGTAATTATGTAAATGTTATAAAAACACAAAAAAGCAGCCCAATTGAGCTGCTTTTTTGAGATGAATTATTAATGTCCCGCACCTGGTACGTGTATGAATGTTGTGTAATATGTAAAACCTGCGAAGAAGAACATTAAGTAAGCTCCGAAGATGTACATATACATACGTTCTGAAAGGTTTAAAAACCCTAGAAGAAGGAATAATCCCGTATTTGCTAAAAATAGTAAAGAAGCTTCTGGCATATCACCTAAATAAAACATAACTGCGAAAATCCCTGTCCAAAAAGCCATTACTTTATACATATTCCCCATTTGTAGTCCCTCCTTTTACAACTATATACAAATAATTCTCATATTCATTATAAGTGAAAGTGTTCGTACATGTAAACGATTATTAGTTTTCTTTACACATTTTACTCTACATTGTCACAAATATGTATTATCTATGACTTCATTATAGAACTTCTATTCGATATACGCAATTGCTACAATGATTTAGTTTGCTTTCTAGTTGAACAAATTCATTATTCGGGAACAAAGCATCAAACTGTCCTTTTAGAAAAGATTCATGAATACTGCAAGTAGTATGTGGATGTTTGGACAGTTGTTCTTTATAAGGACAATTAAAGATAGAGAATGTAATAATTTGTTTTTCTTCTCTATTTTCGATATTAGGAATATAACCTACAGCAAGCGCTGCAGCAGATAATTGCTCTATTTTTTGATCAAAGTTTTTTTCTGTTATTAATGACTGTTGTGTTGAGTTATATCCGGAAGTATAACTAATTTTTTGGGCTTTCTCAAGAACTTCTCCACCCATAGTATCTACTAATTCTAATAACCACTCTAGTAGCAATTGATTTTCTTGCTTAGGAAAACTCAAGTGAATTGGTTGGTCTGCCAGTCTATACATACGTGCAGGGCGACCGCCTCTTTTATTCTTGAGCAACTCTGACGAAATCAACTCAGAATCATTTAGTTTACTAAGATGAAGTCTCGCTACGTTTGGATGGATACCGAATTGATCTGCAATTTCTTGAACGCTTACTGGTTGTGGTTGTTTAACGATATATAAATAAATGGAATACCTAGTCTCATCTGCTAAAGTATTTGTGAGCTTTAAAGTATTTGGCATGAAATTACCTTCTTTCTAATTAGTCCTTATTATAATCAAATATGAAAGAATAATAAAATATTTTACAAAAAACAGAAAATTTAAATAATTGCTTTCTTTTTTACATTCAAGCAAGTATAATATTAGTACAAGCTGCTTGCGGTCGCAACTTGTATCTGGGGAAAGGAAACTTATGCAACAAGTAGAAAATCTTATTGAACAAAAATGTTTTCGAATTCTGAGAAAAGCCCATAAATTTGGTGCATCTGATTTACACTTGATTCCGAACGAAGAAGACTATGTTTATTATTTTAAAAAGAATTCTCAGATGTTTGAAGCGGGCAAGCTCCCTTTGAATTTAGGAGAACGGATCATTTCATTCTTCAAGTTTTTATCCTCTCTTGATATCAGCGAAAAAAGAAAGCCACAAAGCGGTTCCTTTCAACAAGTTTTCAACTCTCATAAATTCTCATTTCGTGTTTCTACTCTTCCCTCCATTTTCGGCAAGGAAAGTATGGTAATTCGCCTCCAACAGCATGACAACGCCAAAATTATTCATTCCCTCTCTCTGTTTAGAGAAACAACAGAAAAAATTGTAGAACTAGCGAATAATCGTCAAGGATTGATCTTATTCGTCGGCCCTACTGGCTCTGGAAAGTCCACCACCATGTACTCGCTCACCAAGTATTGTTCAGAAAATTTAAACCGACATGTTATATCGTTAGAGGACCCAGTCGAAAATAGTCAGTCTCATTTACTTCAAATACAAGTAAATGAACGTTCAGGAGTAACCTATTCGACAGGTCTAAAGGCTATACTGCGCCATTCACCAGACGTAATTATGATTGGAGAAATTAGAGATGAGGCAACTGCTAAAGCCGCTATACAAGCAGCGCTCACTGGTCATCTTGTTGTCTCCACCATTCACTCAAAGGATGGTGTAGGGTCTCTTTATCGCTTAATGGATCTTGGTGTTTCCGTAGAAGAGTTGAAGCAAACCATTACCGGCATCGTTACACAAAGACTAGTCGTCGCTTCAATGGGCCTAGAATCAGAATTATCTGCAGTGTTTGAGATTTTGTCAGATGAATTATTAGAGGAGGCATTTCACTCTATGCTCTGCGGAAAAACCTTCCACATTCCGTATCCACTTTCTTTATCATATCAAATTGAGAAAGGGGTAAGAGAAGGTGTTATTGAAAAAGGTTAAAGGTTATTTGCGTAAGAAACATCAAACAATTCCTCCAAATATGCAGTCGTCTTTTTTGAGTAGACTAAGCGATCTTTTAATGGAAGGTTATACATTTCATGAATCGGTCACTATGTTATTACCTTTCCATGTAAAAGATTCAGAGACTGTTAGTAAAAGAATCATTGATGTACAACGTGATGGATTAAACATAGTGGATGTATTTAAATTATTAGGCTTTCCAAGTCGTTTATTGTTGCCGTTAAATCTGGCTTCAGTTCATGGGCAATTACAACAAACAATTGCCGTATTAAGTGTCAATACAGCATTTTTTGAAAATGCCAAAAAACGATTAAATAACTTATTGTTATATCCATTATTTTTATTTTCAATCCTTTTTTTGTTATTTACGATGTTCCGAATTTATTTTTTGCCAAATATGGAGTCTTTAATTGGTTCTAGAGGAAATGAGTCATCGGATAATTCTTTAACTTGGACAGGCTATCTTTTGCAAATGCCCAATATATTTATTGTAACTACGGTCATTTGTTCGATTGTTGTTATTATGTCGTATATATTATTGAAGAAACTTCCAATTGAGAGGCAACTCTTCATTTATTTGAAATTACCTATAGTGAGAACTTGGTATCGCTTACTTTTGACGAGAGTATTTGCAAGAGAGATAGGTGGACTCATGGAGAGTGGTATGTCATTACAACAATCATTCGAGGCATTAATTTCTCAACAGGAACAGGAGGTGCTCCAGTTTATTGGGAAAGAGATGAAGGAGAAGGTAGTTCACGGTGAATCTTTCTCTCAGGCTGTGTTCCTGTTAGATTCTTTTACAACAGAATTATTTCATTTTGTTGTGCATGGCGAGAATAGCGGTTATTTAGGGAGAGAGCTTTCTCTTTATAGTGAGTTTCTCAGTCAAGAAATTGAAAGGAAACTTTCTCGATATATAAGTATAGTTCAACCAACTTTATTTTTAATTTTAGCTGTCTTTATCATTGGTGCTTATTTGGCAATATTAATGCCTATTTATAACATGATCAATATTGTGTAAAGGAGATATTATGAAAAAATTACTGAAAAATAACAGAGGTTTCACTTTAGTAGAAATGATGATTGTATTGCTTATTATATCTGTGCTAATTCTTATCTCTATTCCAAACGTGACAAAGCATTCTGCAAGTATAGACGAAAAAAGCTGTAAAGCATTTATGAAAATGGTGGAAGGCCAAGTTGCTGCTTATAAAATTGAAAACAAAAAAATTCCTACATTGGTAGAACTTGAGGATGAAGGATATTTGCCTGAAAAAGACACGACATGTCCTAATGGAGCTACCGTTACGATTGACGCTGTTACAGGTGAAGTGAAAAGTGGATAAGTTTGTGATGCCTAAATTTAAGTGGAACGAAAAAGGATTTACAATGATTGAGATGTTACTTGTATTGTCGATTGTCATGGTTGTATCGTCTTCGGTTCTGTTTATCAGTTCTACAAGGATAAAGGAGATGGAGGAGGAAAGATTCTATCGTCAATTACAGTTGGATATCCAAAGACTTCAAGCATATTCTATTGGAGAATTCAAATATACTTATTTAGAGTTTCCAGATTTTCGGACTAGATACGAAGCAAAATCAGAAGATCAAGTTTTGTTCGCAAAGGATTTGCCCAAGGATATGCTTTTGTCCAATAATAGTACATTAAAGAGAGTAGCATTTCATCCAAATGGGAATGTAACCAATTTTGGAAACTTATTGTTTGAATCGGAGAGAGGGGAGAAACGATTAACCGTTTATATAGGTCGAGGTGTGATAAATTATGAAAAATAGTCATGGTTTCTCTTGGCCAGAAACCATTTTATCACTAAGTATTACTTTTATAATTGCGACGACCATATTACCGTTTTTAAATAGCATGATTGTTCAACTAGAAGATAAGAAAAGAGATTATCATTCATCTTTAGCCATGTATGAAATTGCAAAGATGTATACCGTAGAAAATATTCCAATTGGAGTTATCCAAGTTGATGGGGTTATGTATTCATATGAAATTAGTGACGCAAGTATTTGTATAGACTATGAAGGGATGCGAGAGGAGCAGCGTAAATGTGTGCCAATCTTAAAATGAAAATCCGTGAACAAGCTGGTTACACATTACTGGAGG
>NZ_JAIZDB010000039.1 GCF_029533155.1 Psychrobacillus antarcticus
CAGGTGGAGTACAAAGGCTAAGAGCGCCACCTCTCAAAGGGAAGGCAATCTAAGTTCGCCGCGTCCTGCGGCAACGTTTGCCCGCACGATGCGGGTCAGGCAGCCGTTGCGAAATGTTTTTTTATTTTGCGACGAGCTTTGCGCAGGAGCACCACGATGTCGCGTACTTAGACTGTCATCTTTCATCCACCGCTATGAATAGGAAAGTATCTTTTCTCTAGTTATCCAAAAATGTACTTACCTGTTTCTAAAAGTTGTAGAAGGGAGACGGACAGTTAATAGCCATAAGATTACCGAGAAAAAGAGATGCTGGTCGTGACTTCAGTCACGACCAGCATCTTTAAAAAATCAAACGGTAATTTATATAGCAATAAGTCTGTACAAAGCCATTCGAGAACAGTAGAAGCAGGTTTAGATCCTAAAGGACCGGGCGTTTTTTTTACGGCTTCGGTTGATGGGGCGAAAAACACTAATAACAATGTAAAAAACAAGCTAATTAGCATATGTTTTGACAGCAAATTGGTTATATAAATGGAAAGTAAAAACGCTCAGATAGGTCTGAGCATTTTTTGACAAAATAATTAATTAATCTAATTTGCCTTTTATTCAACAAGGTCGCCACAGAAGGGTTTAGATGCAAATACGACTTTTCGCAATCCTCAATTTATAAAAAGAATGCTGTAAGCCTACAACATTCCCCAAAATAAATTGGTTTGAGCAGTTAGGAAGAAAAGAAGTAATCCTATTGAAAGAACTTTGATTATTTGTTTTGGAGACTGATATAAAACAAAAATTGTTGCTATCCAAAGTAAAAATTCCAATATATTCATAATATCAAAATACCAAAACCCAAATGCAAAAGTCTGTCTTGAAATAAACATAAATATTATAGTTGAGATAGAAATTGCAATGATACCTTTTCCTTTTGCATACCAACAAACAAAAGCCAAAAATGGCGAAATAACAGTCATTACAATCCAAATCATCATATAAGATTTAGGGAAAAATCCTGCTACCAGAACTGTGTATAGAAAATAGCTACCAACCATACCTGCAAAAAACAAAAAAACATTTAAAGCAGACCTTATAGGTGATTTACTATACATAGATATAACTACCGCAAGAAAAATCCAAACTCCCATACGAGAAAAGAAGTTCCTTAAATCAAATATTTCAAGAAAATAGGGTAATGAAATACTTTGGGGTGTTTCAAGCATCTTGGAAAATAAGCCTAAAATAACCCCTAAGATAAATATTAAACTCGAATATAAAAGTTTTCTTGATAGTGATATATTAATTGGACTTCGAATTAAAATCATTCATCTATTCCACTCCCAAATATAAATTTTTTTAACATAAATTTCCTGATTTCCACCAAGAAATAAGTTCGCTTAATACAAAGCAAACTACCTTAGATAAATGATATCTTTAATGTCGAATTTTTTATCCGCAATTCCTAATGGTTGGACAGGTGTATCCATTGTTCCGTTCGATTTAAAAGGGAAACAAAAATTGTAATAGGTTCTAAGGATGGTGATAGCAATGTGAGCATATTTGGGATTGAAATTGGAATAGATGTAACTTTTTCCATCACCCCGTGCAGTGGTTTAGGGTCTTTCTAAGATGGACAAATTTCTACGAATTTGTTGAATGAAAGTATTGGTTGCATTGTCATTAACATTCATTATCAAGGATGCAATGTCTTTTGGTTTCAGTGATGATAAGTTCGTTGTACAATCAACGGAACGCAAGCCCCTATCTATCGCAGCAAGGGGAAAGGGGGTAAGTGTTTGGTCTTACGGTTTTGTATGGTATTCTCGGTTTGTGCCATTATAAAACTTCCTCTCATTGTTAGTCTCGTAACTTCAATGATACACGAAATTTTATAATGGCCATTTTTTTGTTTGAATTTAGGTGGCTAACTTGATTGTGCAATTAGCCTATAAAAATCTTATAAAGATAAGTAGTATAATGATTCCACAATCTCATTTGAAAAGAGGAAGAGTTCATGGTAACAGATTTTCTAATTATTAAAACATTAGCTGAGGAACAAAATATGCGAAAAGCGGCGGAAAGGTTGTTTCTATCTCAGCCAGCTTTATCGCTAAGACTACAAACAATTGAAAAAGAATGGAATGCAAAGCTTTTTTTGAGATCTCAAAAAGGTTTAACTGCTACGCCGGAAGGAGAACTAGTCATTGAGTTTGCCAACCAAATACTTCAGCAAAGAGAAGAAGTATTTGAAGCGATTCAGTCATTATCGTCAAAAGTACATGGGACCTTGAAAATTGCCTGTGCTTCGATTGTTGGTCAAAACTGGTTACCAAAAGTATTAAAGGACTTTGTACAAACTTACCCGGAAGCAAAAATTTCCCTGTTGACAGGTTGGAGCTCGGAAATTGTTAAATCTATTTACGATGGAGAGGCACAAATTGGGATAGTGCGTGGCCAATCTGATTGGAAGGGAAATAAAATTCATCTATTTAGAGATACTTTATATTTGGTGGACAAGGAGATGACGTCCATCGATGAAGTGTTGACGACGGAAAAGCCTTTTATCCAATTTAAAAGTGATTCTAACTACTATCAAGAAATTCAACAATGGTGGCAAAAGCATTTTGCCATTAATCCTAAAAGACAAATTATCGTCGATCAAATTGAAACTTGCAAACAAATGGCTTTAAATGGGATTGGATATGCAATACTACCGTCTATCACGTTAACTGGACATGAGGAAGTGAATAAAATTCCTTTAACAAACAATGAAGAGCAATTTGAATTGACTAGGGATACATGGCTCATTGGATATGATGCAGCTTTTAATTTGCCTCAGGTTAATGCATTTGTCGAAATTGTAAAAAAACATGCGAATAATTTTAAATGAAGGAACCTAACTATTCCATTATCGTACTAATACATATACGGACAAGGGGGGAAAAAGATGCATATTAAAAAGTTAATGATGGTTATTTCAGCACTTATGATTTATTTTATTTTTTCGCCATCCATAGAAGCATTAGCAGCACCTGAACTAAATGTAAAGGTAACAACTGGATTTAATGGGAAAGCTAAATATGGCGAGGGGTTGCCTATTTCACTAACAGTGGAAAATAAAGGAGATGCATTTTCAGGCGACATCGTCCTAGATATAGCAGAATCCTATAATTTAGGGAATGCCCAGTCAATTCCCTTTGAAATTGGCGCAGGTGAAACAAAGACCATTCAAATTGCAGCAAGTGGATTAGCAGAGGATTATATGTATCAAGGTAATAATGTTCAAATGATTCACTTTTTTGAAGGAGGTTGGGAAAAAGGTAAATCCATCGCTTTCAAAGGAAATAAAACGTTCAGAACTAGTTTTCAAGATCCTGCAACTATCTACTATTTAACGTTAACGGAAAGTGCGGATCGCTTAAAGGTTCTCAATCAACTGAAGCAACCAAATCAAGTGAATGATGAAATTATTCATGTAGCACAACAAAGTAACTTTGTTTTACCAGACGAAGCAGTTGCATGGCAAATGGCGGATTACATTATTATTGACGAGTTTGTGATTGCTGATTTAACAGAAAAACAACAGCAGGCACTTATCAATTATGTCTCTTCTGGTGGAATAATTGTAGTTGGTGCTTCCGATAATGTAACGGCAGAGCTTGGAAATCTTAGTAGTTATTTACCACTAAATTTACATACAACATCTCAAAATTTAACACCTCAACAAGTAAGTGCCTTAACAGCAAAAAACTTATTGTCCAATGACTTAAAGATACATGATGCAACTTTATCTAGTGAGTCTTCACCATTAATACAACTAGATGGGACATTACTTGCCGGTAAGAAACAAGTCGGTAGCGGAACGATTATTCAAACTACTTTTTCACTAGGGGATGCCCCTTTGGCAGCGGATCCTGTTTATAGTGATTTGATGTCCACTATATTGCAGGCAGTTCAAGTGAATAATACACAAAGTATGAACGGTAATAATATGAAAGACGAGCTTGTTTATAATTTAGGGGAAACGAATTCGTTATTTAGTTCCTTTAAAGTATCTACACCGCTAATGATTGGAATTGTAGTTTTTTATATGATCATTATCGTTCCATTGCTTTATATAATTTTGAAAAGAAAAGATAAACGAGAGTATGCCTGGGGAATTATTCCGCTTACTGCGATCATCGCATCTCTGGCAATTTTTGGCTACGGTGCAAAGGATCGATTAGCAAGACCTCAAGTACAGCAATCCTCGTTCCTTCAAGTAAATGAAGATAGTAGTCTCAGCGGACATTATGCGGAATCGATTTTAAGTAATAAAGGAGGAGACTTCTCTGTTGAAGCACCTATTACTACTACGATGGTTGCTAAGAGAGGTACAAACTCGTTTACGGGTCAAACAGCTAATGTACATGAGCATGCAATAATGGAAAAACATGCAACGAATAGTGAACTAACATTCAGAGATGTTGGTTATTGGTCGGTATCTTCGTTGTTTGGAGAGACACAAATTCAGGATGTAGGTAATTTCGACGTTGATTTAAGAGTCGATTCTAGTAAGATTCTCGGGACTGTTCAAAATAATTTTCCCTTTGGCTTAAAGGATGTCGCTATTTGGTCAGGTAGTAAACTGCATAAATTGGGTGATTTAGCTGCTGGAGAAAAGCTAGAAGTTGAAAAAGAATTAGGTACTGTTATGCTTATGCCAATTTCCAACCCATATGCTAGTACAAATTACGGTCCAATTGCAAACAACCAAATCGATTTAATGACCCAACGAAAACAAGCTCTATATTCATCCAGTATTATATTTAATAATACTAACACGACTCCAGTTATAACTGGCTTTGCAGAGGACAATATTCTTCCAATAGAAATGAAGGACAAAAAAGTTGAGCTTTCTGCATTGCATTTAGTTATTCAACCTTTCACAGCTACTACTATTTTCTCTGGAGAATTTACCCTTCCAGCTAATACATTTTCAGTCGTGGTGAATACCGAACAATTTGGGAAGTATATGGAGCCGGTTCAAGGTAATAGCCTCGAGTGGTATTTAGATGATGGTGAATATAATGTGTACTGGAAAATACCAGAAACCCTTCCTTTAGATAAGGTTAATTGGACACAGTTACAAATAGCGAATACAGATCGCAATTCCCATACGATTGAAATTTGGAATTTAAAAACAGAATCATTCGAAGAAATAACAGAAAGCCGATTTACTTTAACTGAAAATATAGATACTTATATCGATGAAGCAGGAGTAATCCAATACAAATTAATCAAAAAATCAGCACAAGGTGATCCATATACACGACTTCCAGAAGTGCGTATGAAGGGGGAAGTGAAGTAATGATAGAAATTAAAGGATTAACTAAAAAGTATGGCTCATTTTATGCTTTAAATGACATAAATTTAACCCTACAAGCTGGCACCGTGTTTGGTTTTGTTGGAGCCAATGGAGCAGGTAAGTCGACAACCTTTTCTATACTGGCTACATTGCTCCAACCGACCTCTGGAGATGCCTTTGTAAATGGCAAAAGCGTAAGGACAGATGCAAGTGAAGTGCGCAAACTGATTGGTTATATGCCTGACTTTTTTGGGGTATACGATCAATTAAAAGCGAATGAGTATTTAGATTTTTACGGTGCAAGCTATGGAATTTCAGAAGCAGAGAGAAAGATATTAATTCCGCAGTTGCTTGAGTTAGTCAACTTGACCAATAAACGGTATGAATATGTCGATTTACTTTCACGAGGGATGAAACAACGCTTATGTTTGGCTCGTTCATTAATACATGATCCACAGGTTCTAATATTAGATGAACCCGCTTCCGGACTTGATCCACGGGCGCGTGTAGAGATGAGAGATATTCTAAAACAGCTAAAAGGGATGGGCAAAACCATCCTCATTTCCTCGCATATATTACCAGAGTTAGCTGAAATGTGTGATGAAATAGGTGTGATTGATGGGGGAAGACTTATCGCACACGGCTCTGTAGCAGACATTCAGGCACAGCTTGCAGGGGAAAGACATATTACGGTGAAGGTGAAGGGATTATTAGAAAATGTAGCAACTTTTTTTGAGGAGGATCCTTTTGTATCCTCAGTAGAGTTGTACGCAGAGAAAAATTCAGTTACCTTCAATTATCGAGGGACCGAGGACGATCAAATCAATTTACTTAAAAAAGCGTTGGATCATCCGATTAGAATTATTTCCTTCTCCGAAACAGAAACGGATTTAGAGGATGTCTTTATGGAAATTACGAAAGGAGCGAAATAATATGAAGCAGATGTTTTCTAATCCAGTATTGGTAAAAGAAATAAAGTTGCGCTTTCGTTCCCCAAAAAGTTTTATAGGAATCTTATTTTATTTAATAGCTATGTGTATTTTTGTCTTTGGATTTATTTTACTAACGACTCAATTTTCGGGAACCGGTTATTTCCGTCCAGAGGAAAGCTTTTTTATGTTTACAATGCTTACCTATATTCAATTGGGGTTAATACTTTTCATCACTCCAGGTTTAACAGCAGGTGCTATTAGCTCAGAGAGAGAAAAACAAACATTGAATATTTTATTAACGACAGCTCAGTCTTCATTTCAAATTATTTTTGGCAAATTAACATCATCTGTTGCCTTTTTACTATTGTTATTAATAGCTGGATTGCCGATTTATAGCATGGTTTTCTTATTCGGTGGGGTATCACCAGGTCAATTAGGGATTATTTTCTTGTTTTTCTTTATAACAATGCTTGCTATCGGAAGTATTGGAATTATGTACTCGACGATTATTCGTAAAACAATTGTTTCTATGATAGCAACCTATGGAACGATGATCTTTTTAAGTGCAGTAACTGGTTTTATTTACTTAGTTATTACAGGAATGAATACCATGGTAGCGGGTTCTATATCATCTTCACCGGTTGGTCATTTCTTTGCAAGTATTAACCCAGTCGTTTTAGTACTAACGCTTGTATCACCAGGGTCAGATACTTTTATATCAGATTCAACGAAGGTAGATTTCCCAATTTGGGCAGGCTATGCAATCTTTTATATTTGTATTACGGCATTTGCTATTTTTATATCAGTTAAAAAATTGCGGGTAAATATGAAGCGGGCAAAATGAGGAGGACAATAGATGAATAGTCCAAAGAAGTTAATCCGTTATGTTCAGAGAGCTAAAAATAGACTTGCAGTGGAGCATTATATTAGAATGCTCCAAGCTGCCTTATTTTATGGTTTTAGTGCCACCGCGATTTTTCTTTTAGTATCTCGTTTGTTTGTCTTTCCATATTATTTAAGAACTTCCATCCTTGTTGGAGGTTCTGTTTTTATAGGTACGTTTTTGTATGCTTTTTGGAAAAGGCCTTCTAAGAACGAAGTAGTACAAAAGTTGGATTCCTTCTATTTGGATAATTTATTAGTAAGTGCTTTAGCTTTTCTCGGAGATAAATCATTTCTCGCTATCGGTTTAATAGACAAAGCGGAGAAAAACAGTGAAATTGCTTTCCAACTATTCAAGAAGCGCGAAAAAAAGTATTTTCAGCCGAAGTGGATTTTGGGATTTGTTTTGGCACTTGCAGCGGTTCTCAGTTTGTATGTATTCCCAGCCGCTACACAATTAGAGGCTAAGGATTTAGAACAAGAGAAGGAAATTGTAAAGGAACTAAAGAAAGAAGTTAGTAAGCTTGAGAAAAAGGAATTATCAAAGCCAGTTAAGAAAGAATTGGAGGATCTTAAAGAAAAATTAAAGGAATTAGATACTGCAGAAGAAGCTTTACGTGAAGTAGTGAAAAAGCAAAAAGAGTTAGCACTCAAAGAACAGAAGCTTGCACAAAAGAAAGAGGTAGCCGAGCAGAAAGGTACTTCGGAATCTTCCTTAACGGCCATGGAGCAAAAAGAGCTAGCTTCTTTAGAGGATGTTAATAATTCACTAGCAAAAAATGCATCCAAATCTCAAACTAGACTAAGTAAGATGGGGAAATCACTACCATTCGGTTCAAGTGCAATAGCCCAGGGAAATAATAACGCACAAAATTCTAGTAACACTAAAGGTAAACCAGGAAAAACTCAACCGAATCAACAAGGGCAAGGACAAGGGCAAGGACAAGGGCAAGGACAAGGGCAAGGACAAGGGCAAGGACAAGGGCAAGGACAAGGGCAAGGACAAGGACAAGGGCAAGGACAAGGGCAAGGACAAGGACAAGGGCAAGGACAAGGGCAAGGACAAGGGCAAGGACAAGGACAAGGTCAAGGTCAAGGTCAAGGTCAAGGAACAGGATCTGGTGCAGGTTTAGGTTCAGGAGGTAGGGACTTACTTTCTATTCCAGCAAGAATTGGAGGAACAGGTGAAACTTCGGTCGATTCAGGTGAACTTGGAGACGGAGAGTCCGCAAGTGAGCAATCGGCAGATACCCCGATAACTCGTGGTTCGGCAAGGCCATATGAAGAGGTGGTCAATGAATATTCCGAGTCCTATATAAAAAGCTCCGAGCGTATGCAGTTACCATCCGATTTACAGAGAATTGTTCAAGATTACTTTTCGTCAGTTGAAAATAGCGAATAACGGAGGGAAATATGACTTTTACAACAGAAGATTACATCAATATGAGTAAGCGTTTGGATGATGTTCGGACAGAAATAGGGAAATTTATCGTTGGACAGAAAGAGGCAGTTGAATTTTCGATCTATTGTGTGTTGGCAGATGGGCATGCTCTTTTAGAAGGACTACCTGGATTAGGTAAAACTATGCTTATCCGAACAGTTTCGGAAGTGTTAGATTTATCCTTTTCACGTATTCAATTCACTCCAGATTTAATGCCATCAGATATTACAGGTACGAGCATGATTGAACGATTAGAAAGTGGAAAACAACAATTTACCTTTCAAAAGGGACCAATTTTTAGTCAGATGGTGCTAGCGGATGAGATAAATCGAGCAACACCGAAAACACAAAGTGCACTTCTAGAAGCTATGGGGGAGAAAACCGTTACCGTGCTAGGGGATACCAAACAAATGGATCGACCATTCTTTGTGCTTGCTACGCAAAACCCAATTGAAATGGAAGGGACCTATCCATTACCAGAAGCACAAATGGACCGTTTCCTATGCAAAATACTAGTTTCCTATCCTTCCAAAGCAGAGTTAATGGAAATTACTAAACGTACGACTGGCGGACAAATAATTCCTTTGAATAAAATAATGCATGCAGAAGAAATAGTTCATGCACAGCAGATGGTAAAGGAAGTGCTTATCGCAGATGATATGCTGGAATACGCAGTAGATATCATTGCAGCGACACATCCTGAAGATGCAAGCATTCCTGAAATTGCTCAGTATGTTCAATACGGAAGTGGTCCTCGTGGATTACAAAGTCTTATCAAGCTTGCCAAAGCGAGAGCGTTAGTTGCTGGACGTTATCATGTATCGATTGCTGATATTAAAACAGTTGCTAAACCAGTACTCAGACATCGTTTATTACTAAATTATGAAGGAGAAGCAGAAGGGAAAACGGCAGATGAGCTAATCGATCTTATCTTACAAACAGTTAAGCAAGGTCAAGTTATATGAGTATCGAACAATTAGTTCCAAAGGATTGGGCGGGGAAGCTTAGTAGATTATCCATAACAACTAAATCGAAACTAAGGGGTCAGCATAAAGGGTCCCATCGCTCTCAGCGTTTTGGTGCTTCACTAGATTTTTCAGACTTTCGGGAGTACTCACCAGGGGACGATGTTCGGCAAATAGATTGGAATGTTTACGCACGTACCGATAAGTATTTTATCAAACGGTTTTTAGATGAACAAGAAATGCGGGTACATATTTTACTTGATACGACTAAGTCTATGGGAGATCCTCTTAAATGGACCTTTGCTAAGCAATTAGCAGCTTCTTTAGGAATTCTTGTATTACAAAGAGATGATCGATTATCCTTTTCGGCGGTTAGTGAAGGGAATAAGCCTCCTTTTAGAAGAAAGGGAGCTACTTACCGCAAAGCCTTCATTCAAACTATTTCTGACATAGATGAACCAACAATGGGTTCCTCCTTTTCAGATAATGCACTACCTTTTTTACCGAAAGATAGTACTGTTTTGTTTGTTATAACGGATTGCTTAGAAAGTATTGAATCATGGGAAAGATTCTTACAAAAACTACCGAAATTCGCTGGTGATATTAGAATTTTACAAGTAGTTACTGGCGAGGAGCTAGCTCCGTCATACGGTGGAGATGTACAGTTAGAGGATATTGAAACATCCGATCAAGTAAATGTATCCATATCCGCTAGAGTACTAGAAGCCTATCACCAGGAAAGAAAAGAGCATCAACAACGATTAGAACTACTTTGTCATAAGTTTGGTGTTAAAATACTTCAAGTAAATGCAGATGAAGGTATTTCGCATACAATGTTTCATCAATTACTACGAGCAAATTGGGTGCAGTGAGGTGAAAAACTTTGGGTATTAATCAGTTAATATATGCTTGGACAGCCATTTTCCCAATCGCTGTGCTTATGTATTATTTTTTTCGGAAAAAATATGTAAAACAATCTGTTTCTTCTACTTTGTTTTGGCAGGAGGCGATGAAGGAAACGAAAGCTTCTCCTTATTTGCAGCATTTGCAGCGGAATGCTTTGTTTTATTTACAAATGCTTGCCATGCTTTTGCTTGTTTTAGCATTGCTACAACCATATTGGAAAACGAAAGCAATTGCTGGGGAACAGATTGTATTGATTGTTGATACTTCTGCAACGATGAAAGTAAATAAGAATAATACTACTACACTTTTTGAACAGCATAGGGCGAAAATGCTTGAGCTAGTGGGGCAGTTAGCAGGCAAGCCACTTACTTTAATCACAACTGGAAACGAACCAGCTGTCCTTTTACGACAAGAAACGAATACAGAGCAAATGATAAAGGAAATTAAGAAACTTGAGATAAGCTATGAAGCAGAAAATATGTCAAAATCATTGGATTTTGCCCAATCTTTTTTCCAAAACAAAGCGACCACTGTGTATATTTTTACCGATGAATTAGATAGGAAATCCCTTCCTTTGCAACATGAAAATGTAAGCTGGAATGTAGAAGCGTTAACTTCCGATATTACGAATGCATCTATTAAACGTTTTGGTGCAACAGAAACTGCAAATGGAATCTCTACGCTAATTCAACTCGAAAACCAGTCAGATAAAGAGCTCGTTACCGAGTTGACGATATTCAATGAAGAGAAGCGGTTGGTAAATGAAGTAGTTCAATTGCCACCAAAAGAAACGGTTACGTTATCTTTTGATGAACTAGTGAAATCGAGTTATTTGAAAGCAAATATAGATATCCAAGATTCTTACCTTTTAGATAATGAGAATATTGTATTCATGCAGGATCAATTGTCTAATGTTTTCATTGATAGCTCCATTCATTCGCTTGTTCGAACTGCCTTTCAATCTTTAGATATTAATGTGAGTAGTGTCCCTTCAGAACAATTAGGGTTGTTAAAGGAAGAGGGTATAATTGTCACCAATCAATTTGGAATAGAGACTGAAAATGACAAACCAACTTTATATATAGGCAGGAACGATACCTCACCGAAGGAAGTAAATGGGGTAGTGCAGGCAACTGATTCTCCATTATTTGCTTTTGCTGATTTATCGGATATATATGTAAGCTCGCTATATCCCCCTATAGACGGCTATAGTACTATTGCTAGGGTTGGAGATGATCCTTTCATCCAAACTTCTCCAAGCGGGAATATAATAATTCTGGCAGACATTCAGATGACTGATTGGCCCTTGAGTCCGACATTCCCACTATTTATGTGGAGTGTGAAGGAGCATCTTTCAGTAGGTAGTGATTATATAGGAACATTTACTCCTAACGAGCGAAAGCCACTATCCCTTGGAGCGGCGGAAGAGTGGGAAATTTATACGATGGATGATGAATATGAATACGCTATTGAAAATGGCGGGAAATTCCTTGCACCAAGAGAACCAGGTTTATATGTTCTACGTTCGAACAGTGTAGAGAAGAATCTTTCTGTTATATTGCCACAAGAAGAAAAAGTGATTAATAAAGGAACTTCGTATAAAGTGACTGGACAGCAGATAAATGCAGTGGATGACCACCAAGCCCATTCCTTTGTTCCATATATATTAATCTTCCTAATATTGCTATTTGTTATAGAGTGGGAGGTGCAAAGACGACGTGGATTTACGAGTTGACCAACCGCTTTGGCTATTGCTATTAATTCCTATTGGTATTTATTTTATTTGGACTTGGCAAAAAGATAAGAAGTTCTTAAAAAGAGAAGGAAAAGTAGTATTTAGTATACGAATTATAGCTATTCTATGTTTAATCTTAGGTATTACAAATCCATATCTATTATTACCTATTAAGGAAGAACAAGTGTTATTTCTGGTAGACCGTTCTGCTTCCCTCCAAGGGACTGATCAGCAAATAACGGAGTGGATAGACAAAAGCTTACAATCGAAAAAAGCATCTCATTTGGTTGGAGTTTATACTTTTGCAGAGGACTTTCAAACGGAAGTTAGCTTAACTGATGGTGAAGTGAATTTACCTGTTTTTAGTCCTATGTCAGAACCGGGAAATACTGATTTAGCAAAAGCCTTACAGCTATCAACAGGCATAGTAGAGCCTAACAAGGCAACACGAATTGTCCTTTTTACGGACGGATTAGAAACGACTGGATCTGTCAGTGATGAAATTGTTAAAATTGCTGGAGGAAATGTCACGATTGATGTTGTTCAATTGGCTAGATTATCCTCAGAAGATGTTGCGATAACTTCCTTTGAGACACCACCTGTCGCCTTTGAGGGTGAGCAGCAACAACTAAATGTCACACTAGAGGCGACCAGTAATGCAGTGGCAGAGTTACTACTATATCAAAATGATGAGCTAATCACGCGAGAACAAATAAATGTAGAACCAGGCACTAATACGTATACATTCCGAAATGCATCTAAGGGTGAAGGATTACTTAAATATGAGGTACAAGTAGTTCTAGCAGAAGATGGGCTGATTGAGAATAACAAGCTGACAAGTGTCACAAATGTGGAAAGCTCGCCACAACTTTTAATCGTTACTCATGATGGGAATCCTTCTAATATTGCGGCTGTAATTGATCAACAAGCGATTGAAACAGATGTCATTGATGCGAATGTCCTGCCTTTCGATTTATCGAATTATTTAGCATACGATGCTATTATTTTTGATAATGTACCGGGTCACGTCGTCGGTGAACAAAAGATGACGGTCATTGAACAGGCCGTGAAAAACTTCGGTGTCGGCTTTATGATGGTTGGAGGGAAAAGTAGCTTTGGTTTAGGAGGCTATTTTAAGAGTCCAATTGAGCGGTTATTACCAGTAGAGATGGAAATAAAAGGAAAGCAGCAATTGCCTTCTTTAGGGTTAATCATCGTAATGGATCGATCCGGTAGTATGAGTGGAACAAAATTAGAGTATGCGAAGGAAGCTGCGGCACGTTCTGTGGAAATGCTTCGTGAAGGAGACACGCTTGGATTTATTGCATTTGATGATAAACCTTGGGAAATTATTGAGGCGGCTCCATTAAATGATCCAGAAACCGCAGCTGAAAGTATACTATCTGTTGGGGCAGGCGGAGGAACGGAAATTTATTCGAGCTTAGCGTTAGCATACGAAAAGTTATCACCTCTCAAACTACAGAGAAAACATATTATTTTATTGACAGATGGTCAGTCAGCAGCGAGCAATGACTATCAAACACTGTTAGAGGAGGGCAAGAATGATTTAATAACCGTTTCCACCGTTGCAGTTGGTCAAGATGCGGATAGAGCATTATTAGAAAGCTTAGCAGAAATGGGAGGGGGCACGTTTTACGACGTCCAAGATGAATCTACCATTCCTGCTATCATGTCCACAGAGACAGCAATGATTTCGAGAACGTATATCGAAGACAATCCATTCTATCCAACTATTTATGGAGATGCAGCATGGACAAGCTTATTTGCAGAAGGTGTACCGCAAATGAATGCTTATATTGCAACCACACCGAAACAAACAGCTTCCGTTATTGTAGAAAGTGAAAAAGAGGATCCTGTATTAGCCGAATGGATGTACGGACTCGGTCGCACGATTGCATTTACATCGGATTCAACGGGTGAATGGAGCGGAGATTTTGCAAGATGGGGTAATTGGGGAGACTTTTGGAACACGGCAGTATCGAGGCTATTACCTGCTTATAGTGAAGTCCCTTTTTCTATCCAAAAGTCATCGGATGAATCATTTACCGTTACGGATCCAACTGGTAAGTCGTCATTTCTGGAAGTAGCTGTAGTCAATGAAAAAGGGGAAGAACTTTCCCTGACATCTGAAGCACTTGCGCCGGGTAAAGCAAGAGTAACGGTAGACAGTGAACCAGGACTTGTGTTCTTCCGTATTTCAAATGAACAGGATGCTGTGTATCAAGCAGGTATTTCCATTCCCTATAGCGAGGAATACAAAATACAAAGACCGAATACAGCTATTCTCGAGATGATTACTAGTAGAACAGATGGGAAAATCCTTACTGATGCTTCGGAAGCTTTCCGGGAAATGGAGCTTTCTAGCTTAGAGAAACAATCTATCCAACAATTTCTTCTGTTGGTAGCAATCTTATTGTTCTTTATTGATATCACAATAAGAAGATTTGGTATCAATCTATTGCTTTCTCCTTTTAAAAGAACAACTAAAAAAATGGAGTCAGTTAATACGACAACTACTACGAATGTAGGGAAATTAGTTAGAGAAAAGAAAAAACGATAACTGTATAAAAATAACCGTTAGAATTAAACGATACCGTTGATTTCCGTTTCAGGCGGTGTAAGAAAAACCGGACAAAAAACGCCCGGTACTTTAGGATCTAAACCTGTTTCTACTGTTTTCGAAGGGCTTTGGACAGACTTATTGCTATATAATTACCGTTTGATTTTTTAAAGATGCTGGTCGTGACTGAAGTCACGACCAGCATCTTTTTTTCTCGGTAATCTTATGGCTATTAACTGTCCGTCGCCCTTCTACAACTTTTAGAAACGGGTTAGTTCATTTTTGGGGTAACTAGAGAAAAGATACTATCCTAATAATGGAGGATAGATGATGACAGTCTAAGTACTCGACATCTTGGTGCTCCTGCGCAAAGCTCGTCGCAAAATAAAAAAACATTTCGCAACGACTGCCTGACCCGCATCATGCGGGCCAGAAGATGCAATTTCGTTCGCTATTTCTCTTCTTTGTTGGGTAGATACTTCCTATTTTTCCTTATTTCCACTAGTAAAAAACTATCTTCATCCTTCCTTACACAATTTCATTCCTACATTCAACAGACGGTTTTATCCCTACATTAACTCCTACTACTCTTCTTATCTAAGCGAGAGTCTATGCAATATCCCCTAGTTTAGTACTACTCATTTAATTGATTGGAGTGAAAGTGGCGACTCCTGTGGGAACAGCAAATGTTTTCTGCACCGATAGCGAAGCGACAGGTGCACGAGCTGAAAGTCCCGCAGGAAAGACGTTGGTCAAACTTTATTTGACCAACGTCTTTGCGACGAGTAACCGCAGGGGCATATGTTTTCGTAGTGACGAGGAGATTGAAGCCGTGCCCACGGAAAGCGTCCACTGAAACGCAAATCAGTAGTATCAATCATTCTTAATAGCCCTGTAAAACTGGTGTTCATGCTGTATTTTTATATACTTTCTTATCTTTGAACAAAGGCTAAAAGCGCCACCTCGTGTGGCAACGCCTTCGTGACCAACGTCCTGTTGGCCTCCGCGGGGTGAGAGATGAACCATCACCGTCGCTACGCGTCGTTTGTGATGTTTCATCTGTCTCACTCATCCTAGTCGTTGCGAAATGTTTTTTATTTTGCGCAGGAGCACCACGATGTCGCGCACTTAGACTGTCATCACCTCTAGGAATAGGAAAGATTCTTTTCTCTAGTTATCAAAAAACGTACTTACCTGTTTCTAAGAGTTGTAGGAGGGCGACGGATAGACAACCGCCATAATATTACCGATAAAAGAAGAGGCTGGTCGTGACATCTGTCACGACCAGCCTCTTCTAAAAATACACTCGGTAATAATGTGGCGACCTGTCTGTCCAAAGCCCTTCGAAAACGATAGAAACAGGTTTTGCCCTTAAAGAATGCTATAGAAATATAAATTCTTAATTAAATAACAGGATTTTTTCTTTTAATCCAAATAAGTGTGATAGCCCAGGAAGCTAGTAAAATGATAGACCCTACAATAAATGGATAATTAATATCAATATCAAAAAGCATTCCTGCAAGTGCTGGTCCAATCATACTACCCAAACTCATATAAGCATTATTCATACCTGCAGCAAAACCTTGCTCATTACCAGCTAATTTAGAAATAACCGTATTAACTGCTGGACGAATGAGCGTAGTAGCAGTAGAGAATATTGATGCAACTAGTAATACTAATGCGAAACCATCTACAATGAAGAACAGTAAAAATGCAATAGCAGCAACAACTAAATTGACTAAGATAACATTCAATTCCCCAAAACGTTTAAATAGTTTCTCCACTACTAAAGTTTGAACAATAACCCCTATAAATCCGCCGACTGTTAAAACAACAGCAATATCTTGAGGAGTGTAATTATACTTATGATCTACATACAATGAAAATGTCGTTTGGAAATTTGCAATACCAAAAGTGAAAACAAATATAATGATTAACATCATAAAGTAAGGTGTCTTCACTGAATTTTTCATTTGTGTGAGTATGTTTTCGCGTTTTTTTGGTTCCGGTGGTATCTCGGAAACAGCATTTTTAATATCTGGCAAAATGATTAATGAAATTATTGAAGAAATTAAAGCTGCCAAAGATGCCATGAAAAATGGGAATGATAAGCTTACGCTTGCTAAAAACCCTCCCAATGCTGGCCCTATCATAAAGCCTAAAGACATAGAGGCTCCTAAGAATCCCATACCTTTTCCACGTTCTTCTAATGTAGTAATATCCGCAACAAATGCCATTGTAGCAGGTATTAAAAAGGCTCCACCGATACCACTTATGAATCGTGCAGCATACAGCATCCATTCATCTGTTGCTAACCCAAACCATAGTTGAGAGGCCGAAAAAATAACCAATCCTACGATAATTAGTTTTTTACGTCCTAATGTATCGGAAAGGTCACCTGCAAGAGGAGAAAATAAAAATTGACCTAATGCAAAGGAAGCAATGATAAATCCTAATGCTTGACCTGCCACACCGAAAGTTTCTAAATATTGAGGCATGACCGGAATAACTAATCCTATACCAGACATAGCAATAAACATATTAAACATCAATATATATAATGCTGAGCTATTTGTTTTCTTCGCCATAAAATTCCTGCTTTCTGTAAATACTTATACACGTCTATCGATTCTACCATATTCCTTAAAGAATAAAAACTTTCGAGTGTCGAATTATATATTTATGGGAATAGAAATAAAAAGAGCCGTCTTAGCGACGACTCTCCCATTTAGTTTCCACTCATTTTAAACTCTAAAAACAGCTCGTTATATTTACCGAGCATTTCTAGACCTAAATTTTTGTACACTTCTAGATGATCCCTCGCTGCAACTGGAGGATAGAAACGCTCATCAGAAGTAACTTCCTCATCTAATAATTCTACTGCTGCGGCATTCGGAATTGAATATCCAACATAATCTGTATTTTGAGCAGCTACTTCTGCACCTAACATAAAGTTGATAAATTCATGTGCTCCTTCTACATTTGCTGCTGTTTTTGGAATAACCATATTATCAAACCATAAATTAGATCCTTCTAGTGGAACTGCATAATCCAAGCTTTCATTTTCCCACATCATATCTGCTGCTTGTCCAGAGAATGTCACGGCTACTGCAGCTTCTTCGTTCACCATAAGCTGCGTTACTTCATCCCCAATAATTGCTTTTACATTTGGAGTTAGTTTTTTCAATTTAGCTGTTGCCTCTAGTAATTCTTTTTCATCTGTAGAATTAAGAGAATATCCAAGACTATTCAGTCCCATACCAATGATTTCGCGAGCACCATCTACTAATAAAACTTTACCTTTTAAAGAAGGATCCCAAAGTGTTTCCCAACTTTCAAAAGTTTGTCCGTCTAAAAGGGAAGGATTGAACACAACGCCAACTGTTCCCCAGAAATAAGGAACGGAGTATTTATTTTTTGGGTCGAATGCTAAATCTAAAAAGTATGGATCGATATTACTTAAGTTCGGAATCTTTGAATGATCAATTTCAAGCAATAAATCATTTTCTTTCATTTTTTCGATTGCGTACTCGGAAGGTACCGCAATATCATAAGAAGTACCGCCTTGTTCAATCTTCGTCATCATTGCCTCATTGGAGTCAAATGTCTCATATACGACACGATATCCTGACTCTTCCTCAAATTGAGTAATTAAATCTGGGTCAATATATTCTCCCCAGTTAAAGATAGTTACGGTATCACTACCCGCATTACCAGAGTTTTGACTTAAGTATTTGTTAATACCAAATAAAACGATACATACGGCAATGATCCCTATAGCTGTTCTTGTTATATCTTTCATTTTCGAACCCCCATTCCGACAGGGTTTTTCCCACGTAGGCTAACAAAATAATAACCAACTACGAGAAGAAGTGTCACGATAAAGATGATTCCAGATAATGCATTAATAGTTAATGTAATACCAGTTCGTGCCATCGAGTAAATTTCGACTGAAAGTGTACTGAAACCATTACCTGTTACAAAAAATGTCACGGCAAAATCGTCTAATGAATATGTTAAGGCCATAAAAAATCCTGCGAAAATCCCAGGTTTAACAAAAGGGATAATAACGCGAGTCAAAATGTCTCTTCTAGTTGCTCCAAGGTCTGCTGCTGCATCTATCAAAGTGCTATTCATATCTTGTAGCTTAGGTAATACCATTAATACGACAATTGGAATACTAAATGCAATATGTGATATTAGTACGGATGCAAAACCAAGTTTTACACCAATAGCTGTAAATAGGATTAAGAAAGATGCCCCAATTACAACATCTGGACTTACGATTAAAACATTATTTAAGGAAAGGATAGACCTGCGTAGTGATTTATTTCGCATAAATACAATACCGATCGAACCGAACACACCAATGATAGTTGCTATTAAGGCAGAAAGTAAGGCAACGATTACTGTGTTTAAAAGAATCATGATCAAACGAGTGTCAGAGAACACAGCAGCGTAGTGCTCCAAAGTGAATGATTCAAAATTACTCATGTTTCCACCACTATTAAAAGAGTAAAAAATCAAATATAGGATGGGTGTATATAATACGATAAATACAAGGGCTAAATATAATTTAGCTGACTTACTTGTTTTTTCCAATTGAAGTAGCCCCCTTATCACGTTGACCAGTAATGATCATAATTATTACCATAAATATGATTAAGAAAACGGCGATAGTAGATCCCATTCCCCAGTTTTGCGTAACCAAGAATTGCTGCTCAATAGCTGTACCTAAAGTAATCACTTTATTCCCAGCGATCAATCGTGTAATCATAAATAGCGAAAGGGAAGGAATGAATACAGCTTGAATCCCAGCTTTTACACCATTAATAGTTAACGGTAAAATAACCTTTGAAAATGTCGTCCAGCTTGATGCGCCTAAATCTCGGCTGGCATCTACTAGAGATGGATTTAATTTATCCAAAGAGTTAAAAATAGGTAAAATCATGAATGGAATAAATATATAGACTGCTACAAAGACGAAACTAAAATCTGTGAATAAAATTTGTGTTTCCCCAATACCAAATACATTTAAAAATGCATTCACTGGACCATATAAACCGAAAATACCGATAAATGCATATGTTTTTAATAGTAAATTGATCCAAGAGGGAATGATGATTAACAATAGCCATAATTGTTTATGTCTCGTTTTTGTAAGCAAATAGGCTGTCGGATATGCAATAACCAATGTGAAAAATGTTATTAGAAAAGCATACCAAAAAGAACTAAGTGTTAGCTTTAAGTAAACTGAAGTAAAAAAGTTAAAATAATTGTCTAAAGTGAAATTCCCGCTTAAATCGAAAAAAGAATAATAGGCAATCAACCCAATTGGAGCAATAACAAATAGTATAATCCACACATAATATGGTATTAAGTAAAAAGTTTTTGTGTTTTTAGTTTGCATATGCGTCTTCTCCATAAGATTCGAGACGTTTATCAAATTCTTCTTCTGTTTCATTTAAACGCATAACGTGAATAGCCTCCGGATCAAAATCTAAACCAATAAACTCTCCAACGTCTGCTTTTTTCGTAGAATGTACAAGCCACTCATTGCCTTCGTCATCGTAAGTAGAAAGCTCATAATGAACTCCTCTGAATAATTGCGTATCTACTTTTACCTTCATTTTCCCTTTTTCTACAGCTGTAATTTCTAAGTCCTCAGGACGAATGACGATATCTATTTTTTCATTTGGATTAAGTCCTTTGTCCACACATTCAAACTCTTTTCCGCCAATTTTCACGCGGAAATCAGCGACCATTATGCCTGAAACAATATTTGACTCTCCGATAAAGTCAGCTACATAGCGATTAATCGGCTCATCGTATATATCCATTGGTGTACCACTTTGTTCAATTTCACCCTCATTTAAAACGAAGATTTCATCAGACATTGCTAGTGCTTCTTCTTGGTCATGTGTTACAAAAATAAATGTTTTGCCTAGTCTCTGCTGAAGTTCACGAAGCTCATATTGCATTTCTGAACGTAACTTTAAATCTAATGCAGATAGAGGCTCATCCAATAGAATAATCTCTGGATCATTTACAATTGCACGTGCGATTGCTACACGTTGTTTTTGTCCACCTGACATTTCAGCAATTTCTCTATTTTCGTAGCCTACTAAGTTTACAAATTTCAATGCTTCTATTACTTTTTGCTCTATTACTTTTTTGCCAAGCTTTTTAATTCGAAGACCGAATGCTACATTTTCAAATACATTTAAATGTGGAAACAGAGCATAGTCCTGAAATACTGTATTTACTTGTCGTTCATTGGCAGGTACGTTATTGATTAGTTTGCCATTAAAATATATGCTGCCACTTGTAGGCTGCATAAAACCTGCGATTAATCGTAAAATAGTTGTTTTTCCGCAACCCGAAGGCCCAAGTAATGTATAAAACTTCCCTCGCTCTAATTCTAAGTTAATTTTATTTAATACGGTCGTTTCTGCGTCATAAGATTTTGAAACATTCTCAAAACGAATAATAATATTATCAGACATAATATACCTCCATTGTTATATTTTAATGCTTACAAATAAGAATTAGTCACGACGTAAATGACCTTTGCAATTTCTGCTGCTGCATTTTGTAGAAGATGATGATCAAAAGCTTCAAAATAAAGGGATTCACCGGCAGTTGCAACATAAGTTTGCTTCCCTAAAGTGAGGGTCACTTTTCCTTGAAGCACATATATGAAAGTCTCGGAAAGAGAAGGCTCGAACTGTTTAAATTGTCCCCCAATATCGAGTGAAATGATCACTGGTTCCATTTCATTTTCATTGGATTCTGAAATTAGCCAGTGGAGCTTGTACTTTTTTTCTTCATCCATAAAAACTTTCTGTTCTTCTTGAGAGAAAACAACTTTCGTGCGAGATTGCTCATCATCAAAAAAATCCTTTGGCTTGGAGCCGAGAACATTGAGAATCGAAAATAGTGTTTCAATAGAAGGGGAGTTTATATCTCTTTCTAATTGAGAGATAAATCCCTTGCTTAAGTCTGTTCTTTCGCCTAATTCTTCTTGAGTAAGACCTTTTTCTAAGCGTAACCTTTTTATTTTTTTTCCAATTTGCATATTTTGTAGCTCCTTTGGAAATAAAACAGCATATTTTTCAAGCAAAGTTTATTTTAACACAACTTAAAGTTTACTTTAACAACTTATTTGATAAAATTCAAAATTTTTTTAGACAGTCGAATATACGTAATTTTGGTAGAGCGCATATACTAATGAATGCTGAAAGAAAGAAGGGATATAGGTAGTGAAGTTACGTACTCAAATACCACCATTTCCAACGGACTCCAATTGGATAAATGGACATATAAATAATGAAAAATTAATAGGGGAAAAGCCAGTTCTCGTTTACTTTTGGTCAGTAAGCTGTCCATTATGTGGAGGAGCATATAATTACATCAAACAGTGGAAAGAAAAATATGGAAAAAACTTTTCTCGTATAGGCATTCATATGCCAAGATCTAAAGCAGACATAAATGAGAAGCTTATTCATGATGCAATTCAAAAGGAAAGGATGGAAGACTCTATTTATTTAGACCATGAATTATTCGTGACAACTCAATTTCAAAATCGAGTGGTTCCTTCTTTTTATTTGTTTGATAAAAAGGGATTATTACGTCATATACAATCGGGAGAAAAAGGAATGATGATGCTTGAAAAAAGACTACTTATGCTGATAAATGAAAACAAATAATATCTAAATGGTCTGGTGACTATATACAGAATGGATGTGGTAAACTTAATCTATTAGATATGTAGGGGGCATTAAAATGCACAAGGAATTTGTTGTAATTGGTTTAGGGAGATTCGGCGGTAGTATTGTTAGAGAGCTTATTGACAAAGGTGCGGATGTTATGGCAATTGATATATCATCTGAGCGAGTGGATGAGTTTGCCGCTATCGCAACGCAAGCAGTAGTTGCTGATACAACAGATGAAGCTGTGCTGAAATCACTAGGTATTCGAAATTTTGAACATGTGATTGTTGCTATTGGAGATAATATTCAATCGAGTATTTTGACAACCTTAATGCTAAAAGAGATTGGTGTTAAAAAAATCACTGTGAAAGCACAAAATGACTACCATGAAAAAGTACTAAGAAAGATCGGAGCAGATCAGGTTGTACATCCTGAACGAGATATGGGTATCCGAATCGCTAACAATATTTTATCCAATAATGTATTAGACTACCTTGAGCTGTCAGATGAACATTCTATTATGGAAATAAGGGTGAATGAGAAGATAGCAAGTAAATCGCTTATTGACTTAGATATCCGAGCACAATATGGCATCAATATTGTAGCAGTCAAACGTGGCAATAATATCATTGTTTCTCCACCAGCGGATGAAAAACTAGTATTTAATGATGTTCTAATTATAATTGGAGCAGATGTGGATATTATTCGTTTTGAAAAGAAAGTATTATCGTAACTACTTTATATTGTTCAATAGAATTAATTTGAAAAAGAAATACCCTTCAACTCAGGTGAGAGTGGAAGGGTATTTTTGGGTTATTTATTTACACTTCCATAATGATTGGAAGTATCATTGGACGTCGTTTCGTCTTTTCATATAAATATGGACTTAGAACATCTGTAATCTCATTTTTCAATTCGGACCAATCTGTGTCAGTACCTTGAATCGTGTACCGTAAATGCTTGTTCAACATTTGTTGGGCCTCATTAATCATTGTTCCTGATTCGCGCATATAGACGAATCCACGAGAAATAATATCAGGACCTGATACAATTTTTTTCTTCTCCATATCAGCACTTACAACAACAATAACTAAACCTTCTTCTGACAACACACGGCGATCACGAAGAACAATATTACCGACATCTCCGATTCCACTTCCGTCAATATAAATATCACCTGAAGGGATTCGACCAGCAATATGTGCTTCATTGGCACTTAACGCAAGTACTTCTCCGTTTTCCATAATAAATGTATTATTTGGATCTACATCACAGTCGACGGCTAACTCTGTATGAATTTTTAACATACGGTATTCTCCGTGAATAGGCATAAAGAATTTTGGCTTCATAAGGCGAAGCATAAGTTTATTCTCTTCTTGTGAACCATGACCAGAAGTATGGATATTATTTAATGAACCGTGGATTACTTCTGCTCCAGCACGGAATAGAAGGTTAATCGTACGATTGACGCTTGCTCTATTTCCAGGAATAGGAGAAGAAGAAAATACGACAGTATCTCCAGGTTGAATTTGAATTTGTCGGTGTGTACCGTTGGCAATTCGTGATAATGCTGCCATTGGTTCCCCTTGACTACCTGTACAAAGGATAAGTACTTCATTTGCTGGTAATCGATTCAATGCACTTGTATCCACAAACGTTTCTTTTGGAGCAGTAATATAGCCAAGTTCACGACCGATTGTCATAGCATTATCCATGCTTCGACCAAATACAGCAATTTTACGACCATGAAGAACAGCTGCATCGGTTACTTGTTGAAGTCTATGAATATTAGATGCAAAAGTAGCGAAAATAATACGACCGTCAACTTTACGGAAAATAGTATCCATGCTTTCTCCAACCTTACGCTCAGACATAGTAAAGTTAGGAATTTCGGCATTTGTACTATCAGATAATAAGCAGAGAACTCCATCTTTACCGATCTCTGCCATCTTCGTTAAGTTAGCTGGTTCACCCACAGGGGTAAAGTCAAACTTAAAATCGCCTGTATGTACAATATTACCTGGTGGTGTTTTTACAACAATTCCAAAAGCATCTGGAATACTATGAGTTGTACGATAGAAACTTACAGAAGTTTTTCTGAATTTTATAATATCTTCCTCTTGAATAACGATCATTTTTGTTTGACGTAGTAAGCCATGCTCTTCTAATTTATTTCGCAATAAACCAAGTGCAAGCTTTCCACCGTAAACCGGTACATTTATTTGTTTTAATAGATAAGGAATACCACCGATATGATCTTCATGACCATGAGTGATAAATAAACCTTTAATCTTGTCCACATTTTTTACTAAATAAGTGTAATCCGGAATTACATAATCTATACCGAGTAAGTCATCCTCTGGAAACTTAATACCAGCATCAATTAAAATAATTTCATCTTGGAATTGAACGCCATATGTGTTTTTGCCGATTTCGCCTAGTCCGCCGAGGGCGAAAACTGCAGTTTGGTCATTTTTTACAAATTTCATCTGTTAAATCTTCTCTACTTTATAATTCTCGCTTGCTTGTTCATAATCTAAATGATTACCTTCAAGCAGCTGAATTAATTCGATATTGTATTTGCGGTCTATTAAAAGCGCTCGAACTTCGCGCTCATTCTCAGCCTCTACATATAAAACTTGTGTGTTTTCGCGAACTGGTACTTCTAGTGCATTCTCCTGGTAATAAACTTTAAAAATCATTTTATACTCTCCTTTTTCACGTTCAAAATAAATCAATTCTCTTTATATTATCATGACACTTATTTAAAATAAAGAAAAGCCCTCCATTTTAAGAGGGCAAAAGTATTTCAGGCGACAGTTTTGTTTCTAAGCATTCCACCGAGCCGTCTCAACAATTTCCTTTTCAGGCGTTTCAACATGGCTATTCACTCCTTATAGAGTATTATATACGATAGAGAGAAATGTGTAAAGGATTAAGACAGAAAAGTCAAATAATTTATATCGTAGAATGGAGAATTTTTATGAAAAACAAAATTTTATTTTTTGATATTGATGGAACAATCTTAGATAACGATAAAAATATTCCAGATGGGGTAGAAGACTCGCTCCAAAAAGCTAGAGATAACGGACATGAAATTGTCATTTCCACTGGACGCTCTCCTTTTACTGCTCAATCTGTATTAGATCGATTAAAAATAGATTCCTTCATTTGCTATAATGGGCAAATTGTACAGTTTCAAGGAAAAATACTGCATAAGGGAATTCTTGCGAAGGAAGAGTTGAAAAATTTAACGAATTTTGCAAATGAAAGAAAGCAACCATTAGTTTATATGGATAGTGATGAGATGGTTTCTAATTTCCCGGATCACCAAGATATATTTGATAGCATTTCTACATTGAAAATAAAATTTCCACGTTTCGCAGAAGATTTCTTTTTAACGAATGATATTCATCAAGCGCTAATCTTTTGCAGCTTGGAAGAGCAAAAAGAATATGAACAAGCTTTTCCAAATTTGAAATTCGTCCGTTGGCATCGTGCTTCCTGTGATGTCCTTCCAAAAGGTATTTCAAAAGCTAATGGGATGGATCTATTGCTGAAGCATATTGGAAGAGGACCCGAAGATGCGATTGCTTTTGGAGACGGTTTAAATGACATAGAGATGCTTCAATTCGCCGGGACAAGTGTCGCTATGGGGAACTGTGTCGAAGAGTTAAAAGAACACGCTACCTTTGTTACAAATCATGTATCAGAAAGCGGATTAACCAACGCAATGAAAAAATTAAGTTTAATCTAAAGGAGTTTACTAGATGTCCAAAAAGTTTGTCCTTATTTATGGGGATGCATTTGTCGATTATATCGCGGAGGATCAGAGCAATAGTCGTTTTTCAAAATATTTAGGTGGGGCTACCGTTAATGTAGCTGCTGGTGTTGCTCGTCTAGGAGCGGCATCCTCGTTTATAACTGTAACTGGAGAAAATGAAACCTCTGAATTTGTTAGAAATGAATTAATTGCCGAAGGAGTAAATTTATCCTTTTCACAAATAATGACTGAAAAAGAGGTGAGCGGTGTTTATGTACATCTTTTGGCAAACAATGAACGTCATTTCGAACGTTATGTAGATGCGACACCAGACATCCAAGTAGACTTTTCCTCTATTAATAGTGATGCTATTCTTCAGACCTCTGTATTTCATTTTTGTTCTGGAACTCTCTTTCATCCTACTGCTCTTGCTACTACTAGAAAATTGGTACAAAATATGAAAAAGTCGAATGTCCTAATATCCTTTGATGCTAATATCAGACCGTTACGTTGGAAAAGTGAAGAAACTTGCAGAGAAACGATCTCTTCCTTTTTTGAGTTTGTCGATATATTGAAGCTTACCGAGGAAGAGTTATTCTTTTTAACGAAAAAGACGACTATAGAAGATGGAATCGCTCAATTACAGCAGTACAATATCGAGGCATTACTTATTACAATCGGTGCTGAAGGTACTCATGCAGTGATTAATGGGGAGGAGGTACATGTTCCTGTAGAAAAAGTAACGCCAATTGATACAACTGGAGCAGGTGATGCTTTTGTCGCAGGTATTCTTTCTAAAATTTATTTGGAGGGTCAACCAACGTCTAAAGAAGCATGGACTCGTTATATCGCTTTTGGCAATAAACTAGGTGCTATATGCGCAACTAAGCCAGGCGCGTTATCTGCCATGCCACGACTAATAGATTTAAAACAATAAGGAATTTAGCACGAATCGCAAATTCAGAGCCTCAAATCGCAAGTTCGACACTCCAAGTCGCAAGTTCAGAGTGTGGAATCGCAATATGCCCAGCTCAAATCGCAAGTTCGATACTCCGAATCGCAAGATCAGAGTGGCAAATAGCAATATCCCATATCAAATCATAAAACAAAACGCCATTCTTACACTTATCGTGTAGGACTGGCGTTTTATGTAAAAACTTAAGCTCGATCATATGCAATCGAATTCGGGATAGGCTCGTATGGATTATCTTTATTTATATGATCATAAAACATGATACCATTTAGATGATCTAGCTCATGTTGGAAAGCAATAGCTGCTAATCCCTTTAAACGTTTTTTGAAAGAAGTTCCATCTGGATAAAAGCCTGTTGCAGTTATACGTGCGTGTCTTGGTACATATCCTTCTATTACTTCATCTACAGATAAACAACCCTCTCCAGCGGAGATATAGGTTTTTTCCACAGAGTGACTAATTATTTTTGGATTAACTGCTACGAAACTTACTTCTTCATTGTTTTCATCTTCTAAATGAAGTGCGAACATTCTTTTGTTCGCATTTACCTGTGGAGCAGCAATTCCAATTCCTGGTCGGATTTTATATTTTTCAATCAGTTCATCTTCTTGACTGTTAATAACATATTCTTGTAGATCGTTTGCTAAAGTTAAATCCTCTTCTGATAATGGGAAGGTCATTTCCTCGGTTCTTTTTCGTAAAGATGGATGGCCATCTCTGACAATGTCATTCATTAAAATCATTTTAATCGTCCTTTCAATGTTCATATATCTATTATAGCGAAATTTGACCATTTACAAAATAAAAAAAAGCCATTTTGTCAGTTGAAATTATTAGTTAATACAATTATAGTTGAATTGGTATAGGGGGTTACATGATGAAAATAAGCAAATACCTACTCATCTTCAGTAGTATTTTAGTACTTGCTGGCTGTAATTTTGGAGAAACGACAGAAGTAAAGCTATCAAACATCTTAACAGAAATTTATGATCTGGAAGCCGATTATAGAGATGTACAGAAAGAGTTAGCCGAAACAGAATCACAAGAACAAGCAAACTTTCAACAAATGATGGAATTGACGAAGGATCAAAATGAAGAACTAACTACAATGGTAGAAGATACTGCAATTCTATTGGAAACTAGGTTAGCGTTAGTAGAAAAGGAAGCAGCTTCTTTACGCGCAACTTCGGATAGTATCAAACAAATTAATGCAGTTATTTCAGAAACAAAAGAAGCGTCCGAAAAAGAAAGTCTCAAACAAATGGAATCGGCTTTGGAAGAGCGTATTACAGCGTATGAAGATGTGACGATTAACTATAATGAGTTGGCTATCATGCAACAAGATTTATATAATATGTTAGTGGATGAATCCGCAGATGTTACTGCAATACAGGAACAAGTTCAGAAAGTAAATGTACATAATGAATTAGTTCAACAATCTGTCCAAAGTTTTAATGATGCGACTGCAAGGGTAAATGAAGTAAAGGAAGAAGTTTTAACTTCATTACAGAAAGAAGGAAAATAAAAAAAGCGGCTCTACGCAGAGTATCGGGTTCGGTACACGGGGAGAAAACGTTAAAAAGTATAGCAAATGGAGATACAATTCACACTTGAATTGTATCTCCATTTTTATTGTTACATCAATGTTAAAGGCAATTATCAGTAGAAAATAACAATACAATTGGTAAACTAATTAACAACAGCACATAAATTTATGTGCCTCTGCTAATTGCACTGCTAATAAGTTTGGTAATTGGAGGTTGAAATAAGTTTTAGAAATAACTGAAAACATTGAAGGGGATAAATTATTTTGTGCCAAAATAGAGATATAAGAAGACGGCTTATTCAACAATCGGGCCATTTAATTGAATGAAACCTATAGGGCATTCATCCGTATATAAATTAAGGTAAACAAAGCAAAGTAATATAGTTATTGGATGTAATCGTAGAATAAGCAATTTTTATATGAACGGACAAAGACTGATAAAGGAGTGACGGAATGAAGAAGGTATTTGAAGCTATATATGACGGTCAGCGAATACAAGTTGAGAATAGATGGTTTACAGGCGAGAAGTTGTATGTAGATGGAAAATTGCAAGATGAAAATTTAGGCTTAGCATTTAGAGGGACTTTAAATGGAAGTATTAGGAATAAAGGAAATGAATCAAAGAGCATAAAAGTGACTCTAGGAGGATTTTTTAGTATCCACTGTAAAGTCTTTGTTGATAATGTATTAGTTTCTTCGTATCAAATTAAAACAAGTGATTAAATACTTCCAAAATAATTGGGTATGAGTCAGGTTGAAATAATACAACGACTCCCAGCAATAGGGTGCGATTGCGTTTATATCGCAATCGGACCATTTAGTTCAACAAAGTCTATTGCTTTTTTGTTCTGAAATCTAATAAATATAGAGTTTGGGGTGGTAGTTAATGAACTTAAAGGCGTTTTTGATCACTTTTGTTTTTACTTACGTATTGATAAGTTTACCTGCCATATTAGGAATTGGAAAAGTTATTGATTGGGTTCCAGGAGCGACCTTATTTCAAAAGGTGAAAGGATATTTAGTTGATGGACTTTTTAATAATTTTCTTATGAAAGTTGTAGTAGCGTCTCTTATAGGGGTTGTTGTTAGTTTGATTATTTCTAAGCGTCGGTACTCAAAATGAAATCCAACGTTTGTGAACGAGTTATTTAAAGAATTGTGAGCATTAACGGAACGAGGTTGTGCAAGAATCGGGCCAGATTGTCAAATAACACTTGTCTGAATTGATTTTTACAATGAGGATAACGTCTATAGGATGTGGTGGAGATGGGATATGTCATTCATACTGTCATACATTTTTTGTTTGGTGCCAGCTTATTTTATATTGTTTTGAACAAGGACTTTGTATCCAAGATGAAACGGATTTTTGCTTTCAGTGTTGGTGGATTTGCTGCTATTGCTCCAGATATAACGAAGTTTTTTGGAGATTTATATGGGCATTCACTTTGGGCTGTACCCATTTTCGGCATTTTGATTGCCATGATCGCTAGACTGTATTTTAAGAAAGTAACGTTATGGATTCTCTGGTTAGCCTGCTCAATCTCTGTACTCAGTCATATTTACATTGATTTCATCGGAAATGGGGTGGCATTTCTTTTTCCCTTTTCACAAGCAGAGTTTGATTTCTATTTCATTACTGATAATCATTTTGTTTTTTTTCTTCTGCCGATTTCAATGATAATTGCTCTTATTTACAAAAGGGGTAAAATTGTCATATTGAGTAGTCTGTTGATAATAGCCATTTTTTTCGGCATATTATCTTATTCAAAAATTCAACTAGAACAGGAATTGAAAAAGAGGTATCAAGCTGATTCTATAACCCTATTATTGACATATCCTAGATTTGATGATCAATGGGAATTTCAAGTTAGGACAGATAAGAGCTGGATTACTGGTGTTGCTCCAAGGTCAATCTTTAGTGCGGACATTCAGGTGGAACAGGAAAGAAATGTAGAAGATTAAATGTATGGTCAAGGATTTAGAAATGTGTCCCAACTCTCTGATAAATCACGTTTTGTAGAATGGATACATTAATTTTGGTTGGATTTATATATCTATTATAAAGGTTTTTGAAAAGTGATAATAATGTTGTTTAAAAACCGAGTTACGTTAGTCCATTAAATGGCGCGTTTGCGGAATAAAGGATAGGACAAGAGAAAATGCCCAGGTATAATAACTTGTGCATTTTCTCTTGCTTTTTCTACTGTTAATTCGGATGCGAATTATACGCAGAGCTGCTTTTTTATATAATTATAGCAATCTGATATAGTACAGACATAATTTATGAATGATACAGTTTTGGGATAATTTAATGTTCAGATAACTAAAATCTTATATTTCATATGATTGACCACGGATTTATTCTTGAGTATACTAAGTAGGAAATGTTGTTGTACTACTATATTTAATTGAAAATTTAATACAGAAGAAAAGGAGAGATGTAATAATGGCTGCAAACAATCCAGCGCAGTTAGACCCTATGAAAACGCTTCACGAAATTGAAGAAAAATTTGAAATGTTTCAGATTTTAAACGAAGATGGGGAAATTGTGAACGAACAGGCAAATCCAAACTTATCAGATGAGGAATTAGTAGAGTTGATGAGTCGTATGGTTTATACACGTATTTTAGATCAACGTTCAATTTCTTTAAACAGACAAGGACGTTTAGGCTTTTATGCGCCAACAGCAGGTCAAGAAGCTTCTCAATTAGCATCTCAGTTTGCATTAGAAAAAGAAGATTTTATCTTACCTGGTTATCGTGATGTACCTCAAATTGTTTGGCATGGCTTACCATTATGGCAAGCATTTCTATTCTCACGTGGGCATTTTATGGGGAACCAAATTCCTGAAGGTGTAAATGTTTTCCCACCTCAAATTATTATAGGTGCCCAATTTATCCAAGCAGCTGGAGTAGCTCTTGGTATGCAAAAACGTGGTAAAAAATCGATTGCAATCTCTTATACTGGTGACGGTGGATCATCTCAAGGGGACTTCTATGAAGGGATTAACTTTGCTGGAGCTTTCCGCGTACCTGCAGTGTTTATCGTTCAGAACAATCAATTTGCAATTTCTACACCTCGTGAATTACAAACGGCTGCGAAAACAATAGCTCAAAAAGGTATTGCAGCTGGTATTCCGAGTGTTCTAGTAGATGGCATGGATCCACTTGCTGTTTATGCGGCTACGAAAGACGCTAGAGAACGTGCGATTAAAGGTGATGGTCCAAGTTTAATCGAAACTGTATGTTACCGTTACGGTCCTCACACGATGGCAGGAGATGACCCGACTCGTTACCGTACTTCAGAAACTGATTCTGAATGGGAAAAGAAAGATCCGATAGTTCGTTTCCGAAAATACTTAGAAACAAAAGGTATTTGGAATGAAGAAAAAGAAGCAGAAGTAATTGAAAAAGCTAAAGAAGAAATAAAAGAAGCAGTTAAAAAAGCAGACGCAGCGCCAAAACAAAAAGTAACAGATCTGATCAATATAATGTATGAAGAAAATCCATATAACTTAGATGAGCAATTAGCTTACTATACAGAGAAGGAGTCGAAGTAACCGATGGCACAAATGACGATGATTCAAGCAATTACGGACGCACTCCGTACTGAGCTTAAAAATGATGAAAACGTTCTAGTTTTCGGTGAAGACGTAGGCGTTAACGGCGGTGTTTTCCGTGCAACAGAAGGATTACAAAAAGAATTCGGAGAAGATCGTGTGTTTGATACTCCACTTGCAGAATCAGGTATTGGCGGTCTTGCGGTAGGTCTTTCTCTACAAGGGTTCCGTCCAGTTCCAGAGATTCAATTCTTTGGATTCGTTTTTGAAGTAATGGATTCGATAGCTGGTCAGCTAGCTCGTATGCGTTTCCGTACAGGTGGGGCATTTAATGCACCTGTAACTATTCGTTCTCCATTCGGTGGAGGGGTACATACACCAGAAATGCACGCTGATAGTTTAGAGCTTCTTATGACTTCAACACCTGGCATAAAAGTGGTGATTCCTTCTACTCCGTATGATGCAAAAGGACTTTTAATCTCAGCGATTCGTGATAATGATCCAGTAATTTTCCTGGAGCATATGAAATTATATCGTTCATTCCGTGGTGAAGTACCTGAAGAAGAATATACAATTCCTCTTGGTAAAGCGGATGTAAAACGTGAAGGTAAAGATTTAACAATTATTGCATATGGCGCGATGGTCCATGAAAGTTTGAAAGCTGCAGAAGAACTTGAAAAAGAAGGGCATTCTGTAGAAGTAATCGATTTACGTACAGTACAACCGTTAGATATTGAAACTATTATTGCTTCAGTAGAAAAAACGAATCGTGCAATGGTTGTGCAAGAAGCACAAAAACAAGCTGGTATCGCAGCGAACATCGTAGCAGAAATTACTGAGCGTGCAATTTTAAGTTTAGAAGCTCCTGTATTACGTGTAACTGCTCCAGATACTGTTTTCCCGTTTTCTCAAGCAGAAACAGTTTGGTTACCAAATTCTAAGGATATAGTAAATACAGCTAAAAAAGTTTTAACATTCTAATATAAAATCTCCTATAGAAAGGGTGAATACATTGTCATTTGAATTTCGGTTACCAGATATCGGTGAGGGTATACATGAAGGTGAAATTGTTAAGTGGTTTGTAAAAGTAGGCGATGAGGTACAAGAAGACGATATTTTATGTGAAATACAAAATGATAAAGCAGTTGTCGAAATACCTTCCCCTGTAAAAGGGAAAGTTACAGAAGTTCTTGTAAGTGAAGGAACAGTAGCCATTGTTGGAGATATACTTATTAAGCTTGATGCACCTGGTTATGAAGACCTTAAATTTAAAGGCGATCATAATGATGAGGAAAAAGCAGAAGAAAAGACAGAGTCACAAGTTCAAGCAACTGCAGAAGATGGCCAAGCAGTTGCCAAAGAAAAAGTAGAGAGTCCTGACAAAAAAGTAAATTCTACAGAAGACTCTACCACTGCACCTAAAGAACAACCAAAAGGTGATACACGCGTAATAGCAATGCCTTCTGTCCGCAAGTTTGCACGTGAAAATGAAGTAAGTATTGCAGAAGTTACTGGTTCAGGCAAAAATGGTCGTATTCTAAAAGAAGATATCGAAGCTTTCTTATCTGGAGATCAACCTTCAGCAGTGGAAGAAAAAGTTGAAACAACTTCTGATGTAGAAGTTGAGCAAGCTGCTAAACCATCAGCTCCAGTTTCATTGGAAGGAGAATTCCCTGAAACTAGAGAAAAACTTTCACCTATGCGTAAAGCAATTGCCAAAGCAATGGTACATTCCAAACATACAGCTCCACATGTTACATTGATGGATGAAGTAGATGTAACTGAACTTGTTGCACACCGTAAAAAGTTCAAAGAAATTGCAGCTGAAAAAAATATCAAGTTAACCTATTTACCTTATGTAGTGAAGGCTTTAGTAAGTACATTAAGAGAATTCCCAGCGCTAAACACATCTTATGATGATGATACAAATGAGGTAATCCAAAAACATTACTTCAATATAGGTATCGCAGCAGATACGGAAAAAGGATTATTAGTACCTGTTATCAAAAATGCTGATCGTAAATCTATTTTTGCTATCTCAGATGAAATTAATACACTAGCTGGAAAAGCTCGTGATGGTAAACTTGCTGCTGCCGAAATGAAAGGTGCATCTTGTTCTATTACGAATATTGGCTCGGCGGGTGGACAATGGTTCACTCCAGTCATCAATCACCCTGAGGTTGCTATTTTAGGAATTGGTCGAATTTCAGAGAAACCAGTAATAAAAAATAGTGAAATTGTGGCGGCACCTGTGTTAGCATTATCATTGAGCTTTGATCATCGAATGATTGATGGTGCGACTGCACAACATGCGTTGAATCATATGAAACGTTTGCTTAGCAGTCCAGAACTATTATTAATGGAGGCGTAAAAAATGGTAGTAGGAGATTTCCCAATCGAAACAGATACACTTGTAATAGGGTCAGGCCCTGGTGGATATGTTGCAGCAATTCGAGCAGCACAAACAGGACAAAAAGTCGTAGTTGTGGAAAAAGAACATATCGGAGGAGTTTGCTTAAATGTAGGATGTATTCCTTCTAAAGCATTAATCTCTGTTGGTCACCGTTTTGAACAAGCAAAACATGCTGATGATATGGGAATTACGGCTACAGATGTAACAATTGATTTTTCTAAATCACAAGCTTTCAAAGACAGTGTAGTTAAAAAACTAACTAGCGGTGTTTCCGGATTATTAAAAGGAAACAATGTAGAAGTCGTTATGGGCGAAGCTTATTTCGTTGATGCTAATACTGTTCGTGTAATGGATGAAAAATCTGCGCAAACATATACATTTAAAAATGCAATCATTGCAACAGGATCTCGTCCTGTAGAAATTCCAACTTTTAAATACACTAAACGTGTCTTAAACTCTACTAGTGCATTAAGTTTACCGGAAATTCCAAAGAACTTAGTTGTAATTGGTGGAGGATATATTGGTACTGAACTAGGATCTGCATTTGCTAACTTAGGTTCAAAAGTTACGATTGTTGAAGGTGGCGATGATATTCTAGCTGGCTTCGAAAAACAAATGACAACAATTGTTAAAAAAGGCTTGAAGAAAAAAGGCGTTGAAATAGCTGTTAAAGCATCTGCTAAAGGTGTAGAAGAGTCAGATACTGGCGTAGTAGTAACGTATGAAGTTGGCGGAGAAGAGAAAAAAGTTGAAGCTGATTATGTTTTAGTTACAGTAGGTCGTCGTCCGAATACGGATGAAATGGGTCTAGAAGAAATCGGTCTTAAATTTGCTGAGCGTGGATTATTAGAAGTAGACAAACAGTGTCGTACAAGTATTTCTAATATTTATGCTATTGGTGATATTGTTGCTGGTCCTCAACTTGCTCATAAAGCATCTTACGAAGGAAAAGTAGCTGCAGAAGCAATTGCTGGTCAAACATCTGTTGTGGATTACTTAGCGATTCCTGCTGTTTGCTTTACTGATCCAGAGATGGCTACAGTTGGTCTTAACGAACCACAAGCAAAAGAACAAGGATATGACGTTGCTGCTGGGAAATTCCCGTTTGGAGCAAATGGTCGTGCACTAGCTTTAAATGCTACTGATGGTTTCGTAAAACTAGTTTCACGTAAAGAAGACGGGTTATTGCTTGGAGCTCAAATCGTAGGTCAAGGAGCTTCAGATATGATCTCTGAACTTGGATTGGCAATTGAGGCAGGAATGACTGTAGAAGACATTGCAATGACTATACATGCTCACCCTACATTAGGTGAAATTTCTATGGAAGCTGCAGAAGTAGTTATGGGTCATCCAATTCATATTCTATCTAAATAATTTCTCCTCTTGGGGATTAATAAAGACTTGTTCGCTTCTGCGACAAGTCTTTTTTTGATATGCAAGACACTTTATATGAATTTTCCTACAAAAGAATTGAAAATGGAATGTTTAATAACGGAAATTAGAGTGTTTATTTGAGTTAGTTAGAATTTTAGTCAGTTTAGTTGGAAAAATGACTAATCTAGTTGGAATAGGCTATTTTTTCCATTATAAAAAGTAGTAAGAATCTACTCTACTATCAATCTCTTTCACCTGTTAAAATATAGAGGAAGGGACAGGTGAATAGATTGAAATTTACAACTTGGATGATACCAACAGCAATGTTACTTGCACTTTCTGCTTGTGGCGTAGTAGATGAAAATCCTGAAGTAGAAAAAGAAAAGGAAGAGACAACCCCGGTATCTCAAGTACCTGTAGTTGAAGAAGTGGATGAGGTAGTGGAGGAGGAGGTTGCTATTATGGAACCTGAAGCACTATACCAATTAAACGAGGCAAACTGGACATTTCTGCCAATAGAAGATGCTAATCCTAAAGCAGTATTACTGACAATTGATGATGCACCCGAAAAATATGCAGTAGAAATGGCAAAAACGTTGAAAGAGTTAAATGCACCAGCGATCTTTTTCGTGAATGGCCATTTTTTAGATACTGATGAAGAAAAAGCTAACTTAAAGGCGATATACGATATGGGATTTTCTATCGGAAATCACACTCAAACGCATGTCAATTTAAAAGAAACTTCTGAAGAACAGCAAAAGGAAGAAATTTTAAAAGTGAATGAAACTGTTGAACAAGTAATTGGTGAAAAACCTCACTTCTTCCGTGCGCCTTTTGGAGTTAATACCGACTTTAGTAAGTCTATTGTTCAACAAGAAGGAATGCTATTAATGAATTGGACATATGGATATGATTGGGAAAAACAATATCGTGATGCTGAAAGTTTGACTGACATTATGGTGAATACTGAATATTTAACAGATGGCGCAAATTTATTAATGCACGATCGTGAGTGGACTGCAGAGGGTTTACAAGGTATTGTAGAGGGTCTACGTGCAAAAGGATATGATTTAATTGATCCAAAAACGATTAAAGGAATTCAATAATCTAGGCATATTTGGATAACTCAAAAGTGTTTTTTATAAAATAGACAGTATCTCTTATTAAATGTAAAATTATTTCCTATATATGAGTTTCTCGGAGGTGTAAGCTTTATGGAAAGTATTATAAAGCGAAAATATGCTTAAAATTATTCGGATTGTGCTTCAAGTATTTATTTTATATCTTTTCTCTTTGATCGGATCTTGGATCGTTCAAATTCTCTCCTTTCAATTTCCGGGAAGTATAATTGGGTTATTATTACTGTTTGGTTGCTTATATTTTAAAATAATACCTGGTCAACTTATAAAAGATGGGGCTGGATTTTTATTGACCTTTCTTGCATTGTTTTTTATCCCGGCTACTGTTGGAATTATGGACTATCCAGAGTTCCTATCATGGGTTGGCTTAGGTATGGTATTATCTATTATCATTAGTACTACTTTAACTATTATAATTACAGGTAAATTTTGTCAGTATCTCGAAAGAAAACTATTAGAAAAGGAGCAGATTGAATGATTGCATTATTTATGATAATCGGAACAATTGTGCTCTTTTATGCTATGACTTTTATATATAAGAGATTTACATACCCGTTATTAATTCCTATTTTTTCTACCACGGTATTGCTTGTGATTATTTTAGTTCTTAGTAGAATACCTTATGATACTTATATGTCTGGTGGAAAGTGGATAAATGAGTTATTAGGACCAGCCGTTGTCAGTATGGCCTATCCTCTGTATATGCACCGAGAGAAAATCTTCAAATATAAAACTCCAATTATCTTGAGTGTTTTGACTGCTCTTTTTTCGGGTTTAATAAGTATCACTATATTCTCTAAATTATTGTCTTTTGATGATCATATATTATTATCCCTATTACCGAAATCGATTACGTCACCAGTTGCTATCCCGATAAGTGAAGCAATAGGTGGTATCCCAACATTAACAGCTGTTTTCGTTATTTTTGCAGGACTTGTAGGAGCTATTTTTGGGCCGGTTATCTTTAAGGTTTTCCACATTGATCAAGCGATCAGTCGAGGATTATCAGTGGGAAGTGCTTCCCATGGTATTGGAGTTTCCAAGCTAGCTGAATACGGCGAGGAAACGTTGACAATGGGTTCTGTATCCATGACGTTAAGTGCCATATTTGGTTCATTCGTTTGCCCATTGTTTGCACTATTAATCTAACTTTTTAGAGTGTATAATAACTTAAATGCCAAAATAGGAAAAGGAACCCCTTTGGGAGTTCCTTTTTATCATTTTAAAATATGGCTTGATGTTCTTTAATGACGTGAATCATCTCAAGGGTGTCGTCTTCAGGACCTTGTACAGGTAGCCCTGCTTCGACATTCATCGTAATATAATCGATATTACCTTGCGTAATTATTTCCCCGGGAATAAAAATTGGTATTCCAGGTGGATAAACCATTACGAACTCTGCTGAAATACGACCACTTGCTTCTTTTAGTGGAACAGATTCTGACGTTGCGTAAAAAGCATCTCTAGGGGACATAGCGAGTCCTGGGATATCTGGCAGTGTAACAGATGGTTCTACGATAACTGCATCAGATTCATGAGCAGCTACCATTCTCGAAAGAGCATTAACGAGGATATTAACTTCTTTTTTCGTATCCCCAAGTGTGATCAGACAAAGAATATTATATAAGTCGGAAAGCTCTACTTCTATATTTGCTTTTTCTCTTAACCAGATTTCTGCGTCATAGCCTGTCATTCCTAAATTTTTAACACTAATTAATAGCTTCGTTGGATCAAAATCATACGTAGCAGATGTTTGTAAAATTTCTTCACCTACACAGCGGATATGTGGAATAGCATTAATACGTTTACGTGTATCTTTTGCAAGTCGAATGGCCTCTCCGATTAAATCCTCGCCGTGAATAGCTAATTGGCGTCTCGCCGTATCTAATGATGCGAGTAATGGATAGGAAGTAGAAGTTGTCGTTAACATGGACAGAATTGATTGAACTCGCTTACTGGATACTAAACCTTCTCTTACATTAAGAATAGAGCTTTGGGTCATTGATCCGCCTAATTTGTGGACAGAGGTTGCTGCCATATCAGCACCAGCTTGCATGGCAGAAACAGGAAGTGAATCATGGAAATGAATATGAACACCGTGTGCCTCGTCGACTACAACAGGAATTCCTTTTTCGTGAGATAGCTCTACAATTCTTTTCAAATCTGCAGCTAACCCAAAATAAGTAGGATTAATAACTAATAAGCCTTTTGCATCGGGATGAGCCTCTAAGGCTTTCTCCACTGACTCTACGGAAATACCATGAGAGATTCCTAATTCTTTATCTACCTCTGGATGTATAAAAACAGGAATTGCCCCTGCAAACACAATAGCAGACATAATCGATTTATGAACATTTCGTGGAACGAGAATTTTATCCCCAGGTCCGCAAATTGTAAGAATCATCGTCATAATTGCGCCACTTGTCCCTTGAACAGAGAAAAAAGTTTCATCGGCTCCGAACGCTTCTGCTGCCAATTGCTGTGCTTGTTTAATGACACCTTTAGGGGAATGTAAATCATCTAAAGGTGCGATATTGATCAAATCTATAGAAAGTATATTATCTCCAACGAACTCTCGAAACGCAGGATCCATCCCTTTTCCTTTTTTATGCCCTGGGATATGAAATTGGATTGGATGACGATTACGATGCTTCAGTAATGCATCGAATAAAGGAGTTTCTAATTGTGACAACGTTCCAACCACCTTTAGTTTAAATTTTTTTAAAAACAAAAGAAATTATAGCATCTCATGTTCATAAATACTATAAGAATAATTGTAATTTGTATCATCATATTAATTTCATTACACTATTCTTATAAGGGGGGAATGAGAAATGGCTTTTCAAACAAGAGTTACAGAATTATTAGGTATAAAGTTCCCGATTATTCAAGGGGGGCTTGCTTATTTAGCCTACGCTGATTTATGTGTAGCAGTCTCAAACGCTGGAGGCTTAGGACAGGTTACAGCAATGAGCTTAAAAACACCAGAGCAGCTAAGAGAGGAAATACATAAAGTAAGAAAGCTCACAGACAAACCTTTTGGTGTAAACTTTGCAATTGGGCAAACGGGTAGACCCTATGAACATATGCTACAAGTGGCTATTGATGAAGAAGTTCCAGTAATATCGATGACTGGAGGGAACCCTGCTCCAATATTAGACAAACTGGCAAATACCTCGATTAAAAAGTTAGTGTTAGTTGCCGCTAAACGACAAGCTCAAAAAGCAGAGCAACTTGGTGCTGATGCAGTTATGGTAGTAGGACATGAAGGGGGAGGACATCTTGGAAGAGACGATGTCGGGTCTATCGTATTAATCCCTCAAGTAGTGGACGCTGTGTCTATACCTGTCATTGCTTCTGGTGGGATCGCAGATGGTCGAGGGTGGATGGCTGCGCACGCACTTGGAGCAGAAGGTATTGAAATGGGGACAAGGTTCATCGCTACAAAGGAATGTGTCCATGCTTCCGTGGCCTATCAAAATGCATTAATAAATAGTGGAGAAATGGACACTGTAGTTATTAAGAAATCTATTGGTGCTCCAGCTAGAGCTATTAAAAATAGTTGGACAGATACAATTTTAAGTATTGAACAAGTCAATCCAACATATGATGCTCTTAAGGACTACGTTAGCGGTGAGGCTAATAAACAGTTTATTTATGAAGGTGATGAACACAAAGGGTTTGGTTGGGCAGGCCAGTCAGTTGGTTTAATCGAGGATATACCTACCGTACAGGAATTATTCAATCGGATGGAAATGCAAGCAATGGACATACGAAATAAGTGGAAATAATAGGAGGCAGTTACAGTTGGAATACACATACCCTTTTTCATTGGATTGGTCTACAGAAGAAATAGTAGACGTTGTGCAATTTTTTGAAGCGATAGAAAAAGCATATGAAAATGGTGTTAAACGAGAAGAACTAATGAAAAGATATAGAAGATTTAAAGAAATAGTACCTTCTATTGCAGAAGAGAAAACTTATTTTCGTGAATTTGAAAAAGAAAGTGGCTATGTCAGTTTTCCTATAATAAAAAAGATGAAAGAACAATCGGACAACGCCATCATCAAGGCATGAAAAAACCTCCTATACCCTAATGAGTAAAGGAGGATGCCGGCCGTTTATTTCATTTGAATCATCGTTTTATATATTGGCATTAAATAATCAAATGTTTCTTCGGCAAGTTTTAGAAACTCTTCCTCGGTAAGATGAACTGCTTGTTCCTTACTGATATGACGACCTACTAAAAATTCTGCTTTTTTTACGTCTTTTAAACGCAACAATAGTTGCTCAAGTCCTTCTTTCTTTTCCTTTTTTAAGAAGGATGCTTCAGGCTTCATATGATCACCAGAAATGATAAAGTCGGCAGGCAATTTGCTAAATAATCCTTTTTTCTTTAATAACCGTTCAGCAATGGCCACTTTATCGGGTGCTTCATAGATAACTGCCAATATGATAAAAGCATGGCTACCCCATAATCCTATTTGGAAGTGAGGAAGAGCTTTATATCCTCTTTTATAAGGTGCAAAGGCAACCCAACTATCCTTTGGTGGATTAACTGACCGTCTTGCATGCTTTGCCACGTGGGCATAATATTCTTGTCCAAGTAATGTAGAAAAATAATGACTATAATGATTGCCTAGTTCCTCGAATTTAGGTCTAACTTTCTCGATTAATCCAGCCATTCTGTTTTCAAGTCCATCTATTTGAAAGACATCAAAATCTTCTTTACTCCAAAATGTTTTGCTCATTTGTAAACTCCTTTCAACTTCTATGTTTATTTTATAGGAAATTTGGGTAAAAATCTTGTAAGTAGTATTTTTCAGTAGACATTATTTTTATGGTAGCATATTTTATAATAAAGAATGTTCTGGATATTGAGTAATAAAATAAGAAGGGGTGGTTGTGATGAGACAGGTAGTGCATATTATTCGTAAAGAAGACATGGAAAAAGAAAAAATTCACACGTTAAAAATGGAGTTAGATTATGAGCTAGCAACTTTATTTGATGCATTGACGAGTAATAATGTTAAAGAGATAAGCGCCTCTAAAACCCGACTAGCTGAAATCCACCAGCTTTTGGAGGAACTCAATGCTCTCGATTAAAGTTCCAATTATAGGAGTACCTTAAAAAACACCTGCTAAAGAACAGACAGCAAGTGTTTTTTTCTTTATACTTAGGGTATCAGTGTTGAGAAAGGGTGGGACGATTGGATATACACATGCTTGATACATACGCAAAGTCATTAATAAAGAATGCAGCATTCGACATTAAAACTTCCTTGTCTTCAGAACTAATCATTGAATCGAAGTCAGAGGCCAATGACCTTGTTACTAATATAGATAAAGAAACAGAACAATTTTTTATTGAGCATATAAAAACCGACTTTCCAGGACACCGTATATTTGGAGAAGAAGGATTTGGGGATGATATAAAAGATTTAAAAGGCTATGTATGGTTACTAGATCCTATAGATGGTACAACAAATTTCATTCATCAAAAACAAAATTTTGCTATATCATTAGGGATATATAAAGATGGTATAGGAATTCTTGGTTATATATATAATGTGATGGAGGATACTATGCTTAGTGGGGCCTTAAACGGTGGCGCTTATTTGGATGATATGCGTTTGCCGAAGTTACAGGCTTCATCGGTTGAGGAGTCTGTGATTGGTATAAACGCCAGATGGGTAGTACCAAATAGATATGTCCATCATGAAGGGATGGTGAACTTACTTAAAATCGTCAGAGGTACTAGATCACTTGGATCAGCGGCAATCGAAATATCTTATGTAGTAACTGGAAAATTGGATGCTTATACGTCCATGCAATTATCACCCTGGGATATAGCAGGAGGTATGGTCATAGCGAAAGAGGTAGGGGCAATTGTTACGAATTTAGCATTTGAACATCTAGAATTACTAGATGCTGATAGCTTTATCGTTTCTAGACCTGGATTACATGAACAATTGCTGACGGATTATATAAAAATAAAATAAAAATCCAGCAGGATAAGTCCTGCCAGATGGTATGAGATATTTAAAGCATGCCTGCATCACGCATTTTTTTCTTTGTTTTGAAACCAAATCCCATAATAACGAATAATAGAATAAGAAAAATAAAAATAAGTGGTATATTCCGCAGTGCAACAGCAATCCCAATAAGTGCCATTGATAAAATTGCACCTAGGGAGTATAGTGCGAAAATCCATTTAATATTATCCAAAATGATTACCTCCAAAATATATGATAAAAAAATAATATTACTTTAGTTTCACTTGTGATATAATAACACAGTTATGGACTCGAAAAAAGAATATGGAGTGGAAATATGACAAATATACGTCAAGATTTAAGAAACATTGCAATTATAGCGCACGTTGACCATGGGAAAACGACATTAGTCGACCAATTATTGAAACAATCAGGTACTTTTCGTTCAAATGAACATGTAGACGAACGAGCAATGGATTCTGGTGATATAGAACGCGAACGCGGTATTACTATATTAGCGAAAAACACTGCAGTAGATTACAACGGGACGCGTATTAACATCCTTGATACACCTGGACATGCTGACTTCGGTGGCGAAGTAGAGCGTATTTTGAAAATGGTAGATGGTGTTGTACTAGTTGTCGATGCATATGAAGGTTGTATGCCTCAAACGCGTTTCGTATTGAAAAAGGCGTTAGAACAAAGATTAATTCCAATCGTAGTAGTTAACAAAGTAGATAAAGATTCAGCTCGTCCACTAGAAGTAGTAGATGAAGTTTTAGAATTGTTTATTGAATTAGGTGCAGATGAAGACCAACTAGAATTCCCAGTTGTTTATGCTTCAGGTGTAAACGGGACTTCTTCTTTAGATGAAGATCCTGCTAAACAAGAAGAAAACATGAATCCACTTTTCGAAATGATTGTCTCAGCAATTCCAGCACCAATTGACAACTCAGATGAGCCATTACAATTCCAAGTAGCATTACTTGATTATAATGACTATGTGGGTCGTATCGGAATTGGTCGCGTATTCCGCGGTACGATTGAAGTTGGTCAACAAGTTTCATTGATGAAACTTGATGGAACTGCTAAAAATTATCGTGTAACCAAATTATTTGGTTTCTTCGGTTTAAAACGTATAGAAATTCAAACAGCAAAAGCTGGGGATTTAATCGCTATTTCAGGTATGGAAGATATAAACGTAGGGGAAACAGTTTGTCCTACAACTCATCAAGAAGCGTTAGTTCCATTACGCATTGATGAGCCAACATTACAAATGACTTTCTTAACAAACAACTCACCTTTCGTAGGTCGTGAAGGTAAATGGATTACTTCAAGTAAAATTGAAGAGCGTCTACGTTCTCAATTAGAAACAGACGTTTCTTTACGAGTTGAGGATACTGATTCTCCTGATGCTTGGACAGTTTCAGGTCGCGGAGAACTTCATTTATCGATATTAATCGAAAATATGCGTCGCGAAGGTTTTGAATTACAAGTATCAAAACCACAAGTAATTATTCGTGAAATTGATGGAAAAAAATGTGAACCAGTTGAACGCGTTCAAATTGATGTACCAGAAGATAGTGTAGGTTCAATTATCGAATCTATGGGTACTCGTAAAGGCGAAATGATTGATATGGTCAACAATGGTAGCGGACAAGTTCGTTTAATCTTTATGGTCCCTGCTCGTGGATTAATCGGTTATACAACTGAATTCATGTCATTAACTAAAGGTTACGGTATTATTAACCATACGTTCGATAGCTACCAACCAGTAGTTTCAGGTCGTGTTGGCGGACGTCACCAAGGTGTGCTTGTTTCTATGGAAACAGGTAAATCAACAACTTACGGTATGATGGGTATTGAAGACCGTGGTACTTTATTCGTTGAACCAGGTACTGATATTTATGAAGGTATGATCGTTGGAGAAAATACTCGTGATGCTGATATCACTGTAAATATTACAAAAGCAAAACAAAAAACAAACATTCGTTCAGCTAACAAAGACCAAACGAACGTAATCAAAAGACCTCGTATATTAACGCTTGAAGAAGCAATCGAGTTCTTAGGTGATGATGAGTATTTAGAAGTAACTCCTCAATCTATCCGTTTACGTAAAAAAGTTCTTGAGAAGAGCGAGCGCGAACGTGTAACGAAGAAATTGAAAAATGCAGAAACTGAATAGAAACTGAAAGGGTGAATAACCTTGGAGGAAAAGCAATTCGTATTTGGTAGAATGTCTAGTATATCGAGATATATTTATGAGGTTATGCCAACTTACGATATAGCTGGTTATGTACTATTTCTTTTAATCTTCTTGCTTTCTGTGCTTGTGTACAAGCTTGGATTTGCAAAGAAATTGCGTTTTAGGCAGAATATTGTCATTTACGTATTCTTATTATTAGGTTGTTTGATGTTGACGTTCCTCGCATTTTTCCTTCCGGTTGTGGAAGGGTTAATCGTGGCAGCATTAATCTTAATCATTTATAAAATACGCATGCGACTGGAGAAAAGACAAAGCTCGACTACATAAATGTAGTCGAGCTTTTTTTTTGGAGAAAAACATTAAAGGATACGAAAAGTACTGATAAAGGAAATAACACTAATAAAAATTCAGTGATAAACTGCTGATTTCCGCTCGAGGCGGGCGCTTTCCCTGGGGGGAGCGATGAGCTATCACCGTCGCTCACGCATCGATGAGCTATCTCATCTGTCTCCCTCATCACGCCGGAGTTCGCCGCCTTCCACTCCAATCAATATACCAGTACTCCACTTTAAGATAGAGCATAGCCTATCGCTTAGATAATAAGAGTAGTCAAAGTAAATATTGGTATAAACCTGTCTGTCAAATTTTAGATATTCTTCTCTTAGGAAGATTGAAGAAAGTAGATTTTCTTATCTACTTGTGGAATTAAAGAGAAATAGTAAGTAGAAACTAAATAAAGTAGCGAGATAGCGAACGAAATTTCATCTTCAGGCCTGCAGGATGCGGGTCAGGCAGTCGTTGCGACACGATGTCGCATAATTAAGACTGTCATCTTTCTCCCACCTCCATTAATAGGAAATTAGTTTTTCTCTAGTCATCCAAAAACGTACTAATTTGTTTCTAGTAGTTGTAGAAGGGCGACGGACAGGAAAACGCCATAAGATTATCGAAAAAGAGAGGTCAGTCACGACCAACCTCTCAAAAAACCAAACGGTAATAACATAGCAAAATGCTTGTCCAAAGCCCTTCGAAAGAGATAGAAACAGATTTTGACCTACAAGGATCGGGCTTTTCTTTGCCAGTTTTTTCTTGACATTAAATCTTTAAAATTCGTTTTCAATCAGTGGTGAGCTCTTATAGAAGATAAACTGACCAGTTGCAAGACGTTGGTTAGTTCTTTCTTCGATACGATCATGACACTCTGGGCACATATACGTGTGAATTGGCCGATTTCTAAGCTTCTTAGCCAGCGGAAGATCCTCTGGGAGTTCATCTATTCGATCGCAAATAGCACATTGTACTTTCATCTAAACATCTCCTATTCTACACGAAACGCTGTAACAAATTTAATCGGAGTATTAATATTTGATCCATCTTTTTTCAATATATGCACAGGGCCATCCTCACGAAGTGGTTTACCCTTATGACTAAATTTTAATAATAGCGTATCTAAATCTTCTAAAGAAAATATATGTTCACCTTCTGTTGTTTCTACCATAACTTTTGTAGCGTTTGGCAAAGGTTCAGAATTTAGGATAAATGGTTTCATCTCAATTCCGAAAGAGCTTGTTAGTGCTTTTGTACGTTCATATTTTTTTTCGGTTTGTAAAGTTGGTGGATTTGTAGATCCCTCTATAATTTCACGTGACCAATGAGCCGAAGTGACTTTTGTATACTCTTCTAGCTCATCTTTATATTCATAATTACCAGAAAAAAACTCATCCAAATCGATTTTTCGGTCATCGAAAATCCAAACAGTAGGGTCTAACGTAATTTTAAATTTAACTGTACCTTTAACTGGTATGATAAGTTCCAACAAAATTGCCTCCTCTAAACTAACTAATTCTTTTTAAGTATACCTTTAAATTGAAAAGTACTAAAGAATATTAAATTATTTCTATAAGTTAGATAAGAGAACACTTGCAATTTTTCTATTCAAAAGATACACTTTAGGGAGATGAATAATTAGAAATAATAAAAATGGGGGCGTCCTCATGGATACTAATATACAAATTTCGTATCAAGAAAAGGCTTTAGAGCTTTTGAAAAAAGATGCAGAAAAGATTGCACAGCTTATTAAAGTGCAAATGGATAACTTAATGATGCCTCAATGCCCACTTTATGAAGAGGTTTTAGACACACAAATGTTTGGATTATCACGTGAAATAGATTTTGCGGTAAAACTTGGACTTATAGAGAAGAGTGAAGGAAAAGAACTTGTTGCTTCTCTTGAAAAAGAATTATCCGTTTTGCATGAGGTTCACACAAAAAAGTAACTATAAAACTCAAACAAACTATCTGTTTGAGTTTTTTTTCTATACAAAGAAATTGAGGTATAATCTATGATTTCATATTTAAAACGTTACGCAAAAAATTTCGACTACCCATTATTTTTTGTTTACTTAGCTTTATGCTTATTTGGTTTGGTAATGATATATAGTGC
>NZ_JAIZDB010000004.1 GCF_029533155.1 Psychrobacillus antarcticus
TGAACTAAAAATGATGGCAGAACTAACTGCAGAGCAAAAGGGAGCTATTTCTCATCGAGGTAATGCTATTAAAAAACTTTCTTTGGTTTTGGAAGATTTAATTTTCTGAAGGATAGGTGTGGGAAATGAAGTTATTAATTATGAGTGATACACATAGTGCTACCAATACAATGGATCAGGTAATTGAGCGACATAAACACGTTGTAGATACAATTATCCATTGCGGAGATAGTGAGTTAAATGCAAATTACTTTTTTGAAAAACCTATCCATGTTGTTCGTGGAAATTGTGATACCGATGATCGTTTTCCTTTAGAGCAGTTATTCTCTGTCCAGGATGCTAAAGTGCTTGTAGTTCATGGCCATAAATACAATGTAAAAACGACTCTAATGTCGCTATTTTATCGAGCACAAGAAGTACAAGCCTCCGTTGTTTGTTTTGGTCATTCTCATTTATTAGGAGCCGAAATGCAGGAAGGTATATTATTTATCAATCCTGGTAGCCTTCAACAACCTCGAGGACGTAAAGAAAAAAGTTACGCAGTAGCTGAATATAGCGGAGATTCTTGGACAGTTCTCTTTTATTCAGACGAGCATATACTGCTAGAAAAAGTAACTTTATAAATTATTAGAAATAGTGTTGACTTATCTTTGTTGTCATTATATAATAAATCTTGTCTTTCCTATCCGTTTAGGTGGGGGAGTACTTGTCTCAGTAGCTCAGCTGGATAGAGCAACGCCCTTCTAAGGCGTCGGTCGGGGGTTCGAATCCCTCCTGGGACATATAAGTAAATAGGTTATGAATTCTTAGAGAGTAAGGGTTTGTGATTAGAAAGGGATTAAGTCAGGACTTCGGTCCAAGAGACTTAATCCTTTTTTTCATTTCTATCAATTTACACAAAGTAGGACACGAAACTATCTTCTGACTCGATTGAATGGAGGATAGTTTTATTGACCGAGAAAACAGAGCTGCTGATGTATACATTATTGAGACGATGTTATCGTAATTACGGAGCGAATGATTACAATTTTTCAAAACGTAACCCAATCATAGCTGAAATGTTATAATTGGTTAACAATCCGAGAGAAAAATAAAAGTGTTGATGGTAATCCCGACGAACAAATTGATTTTTATAACTAGTTTCGGAAATGATATTTATGAAGAAAAGGCTTTAGATTCCCTAATATAATTGAAGTGAAATGTAATTTAAGGAGTGTTTTATAGATGAAGAGCTTTGTTGTGATGCAAGGAGAAACATATCAAGCGGAAAGAGATTTAGGTATTATTTGGTCTCCACAACAAGATAGTGGAGGACAAGTACCCCATTCTTGGCTCCGGATGAAGGAAGTGAATGAAGGGGATCGTTTCTTTCATTATGTGAAAGGTAATATTGTTGCGATTAGCGTGGCTAAAACTGGATGTCAGGAAATAACTAAATCTTCCTATCTGAAAAGTCATAAGCACTTAACTGATAGTGGTTATTTAGTAGAATTAGAATATCATGAATTAGAAGAGCCTCTAAATATCCTGTCAAACTATCATGAAATTTTAGCTCTGCTTCCAATAAAGTATTCGCCATTCCAACACGATGGAAATGGCAACCCAGGTTATTTATATCCTTGTAATGAACAACTAGTAATAAAATTATTAGAACTTATAAGTGATTTGAACATCTACCAAGTAGACGAGGAGCAGCTTGAATTAGCAATTGGAACAGTACGCCGTTCGGAGCGTAATACTTTTGTTCCATTGATAGCTGAAATGGAATCTGAAGCAAAATTAATGATTCGTAAAGGCCAAGAAAAATTTAAGAAAGAATTATTGCCATTGTGGGAAAATAAATGTGCTTTGTGCGATATTGAATTACCGATTTTACTTCAAGCAAGTCATTCTAAACCTTGGAAAGATAGTACACATAATGAAAGGGTAGATCCCTATAATGGTTTACTTCTTTGTCGCAATCATGATGCTTTATATTATAAAGGTTATATTGCATTTGATGGTCAGGGTAGATTACATATTTCTTCATCCATTCCGGAGGATGATTATTTAATTTATAATATCTATCCAAAAAAGAAGGTTGCTAGACATGAAGAGCATAAACCGTATTTCAAGTGGCATCTAAAAAATATATTTCATTAAGAAAAACCAGGCAAAAAGACGCCCGGTCCTCTAAAAATAAAAACGTAGATATGCCGTTGATTTCCGCTACGAGCGGACGCTTTCCGTGGGCACGGCTTCAGCCGCTTCCCTCGCTTACGCTCAGTCCAGGGTCTTCAGCTCGCGCTGTTCCCACTGGAGTCGCCGCTCTGCGCTCCAATCAACTAGGTCCACTTTATATAATACTACCCCTAATTCAAGAATCCGTTTTACCCCTCTAGTAACTTTGAATACGCTTATCATCAAAGCGATAGGCTATGCAGATCTACTAGTGGAGTACTACTCATTTAATTGATTGTAGTGAAATGTGGCGACTCCAGCGGGAACAGCGAGAAAGTCGAGACCCCGCAGGCAGCGCAGCGTACAAGGAGGCACGGCCTCGCCCGCGGAGGCCAACAGGATGTTGGTCACAAAGGCGTTGCCACAGGACGTGGCGCCCTTAGCCTTTGTTCTCCACATGTAACGGAAATCAGTAGTATTATGCATTCTTAAAAGTTCTGTAAATCCAGTGTTCATGCTGTATTTTTATATACTTTCTTATCTTTTAAAAAAGAAGTCCTGTTTTGGACTTCTTTTTTGCATTTGAACTAGGAGTTGAGTTTTAACTTCGCATTGAAAAAAACCTCGTAATTGCTGATTTAACAACGTTTACGAGGTATTCTTATTGTACTAGTTTTTAACACATTTCTGATTATGTCCCAGGAGGGATTCGAACCCCCGACCGACGCCTTAGAAGGGCGTTGCTCTATCCAGCTGAGCTACTGAGACAAGTACTAAGTTCTTTCAAAAACACTTACCTTTGTATGTTATCACTAAAATGAGTTAATGGAAGATTTTTATTTATTTAATCAATTCATAAATCAAAACAAAAGACCATGTTACTATTATGCAGAATATATGAACATTGAATAAAGCGATTAGCTATCGAGATAAAATTATAACGCGGATAGCTTTTTGGCGTTTGTAAAAGAATAGTTCTACATCATTACTTGACCTCATATACTTTTTGAAAATAGACGGAATATTATAAAACATCTAAATATTTATTTAATTAGTTGCGCGCTTACCTTATAATAAATATATGGAAAAGGAGGGAATGAAAGTGAATACTATATTTATAAATGGTCAGATATACACGATGAATCCGAAGGAACCCGTTGTGCAATCTATCTTTACTCAAAATGAGAAAATCATGGATATGGGAACGAATGATGAGATTTTACTACAATGGGGAAGAAATGGAACTAAAATTATCGATTTGGAAGGCAGGGCAGTTGTGCCTGGCTTGATAGATAGTCATCTGCACATTTCAAGTGTTGGGATCAATTTGCAAGAACTGAATCTTACTAATGTGAAAACTACAGATGATTTATTGGAATCTATCAGGAAATGGGCAGTTAATATGAAACCTGGCGAGTGGATTTTAGGTAGAGGCTGGGATGAAAATATTTTTCCGGATAGAAAAATTCCCTCTATTGAAGAATTAGACAGAGTTTCGCCGAATACGCCACTTTTTCTACCGCGAATTTGTGGACATGCATTTTTGGTTAATAGTACTGCTCTGAAAGTATGTGGCTACCACCCAGATATTAACGTTCCTTATGGAGGGACAATAGTACTTGATCCTGCAACGAAAAAACCTAATGGATTATTGTTGGAAACTGCTTCAAGCCTTATCTCCAAACATATTCCGAAGAAAAGCTATGAGCAGTTAAAAAGTGCTTTACAAGCGGGCTTGCAACAAGCAATTAGTTTAGGCTTAACGAGTATTCACACGAATGACCCGAACTATCTTGGAGGAGCAAGACAAACGTATAAATTGTTTGATGAACTTATCAATCAAGATGGAATTGGACCTCGTAGTAATCTGTTAATAGATTATGAGTATTTGGAGGAAATGATTACCTCTGAAATGAGCACTGGCTATGGAAATGACAACGTTAAAATAGGTGCAATAAAATTATTTGCGGATGGTGCATTAGGTGGAAGGACTGCTCATCTAATGGAGCCTTATTTAGATGATCCACACAATGTTGGAAATGCAATGTACGATAATGAAGTCTTATTTCAACTTATTCGTGATATCAGACTGCAAGATATGCCAGTAGCCATACATACAATTGGAGATCAGGCACTTATAGATGTCCTTGATATATTAGATCAATTTAAACCGTCCAACTATCGTGATAGGCTCATTCACGTTTCTTTATTGAATGAACAATTAATACAGCGATTAAGAAGTCCTCATCGAATAGTGGATCTACAGCCTAAATTCGTTTCAAGTGATTATCCATGGATTGAGGATAGACTCGGAAAACAAAGAGCGAGGTTTTCGTATCCTTTTAAAAGCCTCTTAGATAATGGTGTAATAAGTGCTGGGGGCTCGGATGCTCCAATCGAACCCTTAAATCCTTTATTAGGTATTCATGCAGCTATTACTAGAAGGAAGGCTAGTGAAAGCCATGATGGTTACAATAAACAAGAAAAATTGTCTATGCATGAAGCCATTCATTTATTCACAGTGGGGGGTGCCTATGCTACCAATGAAGAAAATTTAAAAGGAACATTAGAACGGGGCAAGTTGGGAGATATGACCGTTTTATCTAAAAATCCTTTTCGAATGGAGTGTCCCGACGAATTATTTACGACCGAAACGGAAATGACCGTAATTGGAGGAGTAATAAGGTTCCAAAGATAAGATCTTAAAAATCAGAAATCGGAGAGGGGTTATGCTTTTGGATGCAATACTGGAAACGATTGTTGGCTGGTTATGGGGATTACCACTAATATTTACAGTTCTATTTGTAGGGCTATATTTTACAATAGGCAGTAAACTTTTTCAGTTTAGTTATTTACCGCATATTTTTAAAGAAACATTTGGAAAAATTTTTGGCAAAAAAGAGAAAACAGAAGATACAAAAGGAATATTAACTCCATTTCAAGCTGTGGCTACAGCTATTGGGGGAAGTGTTGGGGTAGGGAATATCGGTGGTGTTGCTACTGCAATTGCTATTGGAGGACCTGGAGCAGTTTTTTGGATGTGGATTACTGCTCTCCTGGGAATGATTACAAAAACGGTGGAAGTAACCTTATCTGTGTATTACCGAAATACGGATGAAAAAGGTAACCCATATGGCGGACCGACTTATTATATGGAAAAAGGGCTTGGAGAGGAAAAGAATTTCAAGTATTGGAAGGTTCCAGCAATACTATTCGGCTTAGGTATTTTCACAACATTTTTTATTACTCTTCAAAATTATACAATCTCAGAGGCAGTTAGCTCGACGTTTAATATTGGAATGATTCCTGCCTCTTTTATTTATTTGACTATTATTTATATTATTATTTATGGTGGTATCAAACGGATTGGAGAGATAGCTTCATTGCTCGTTCCGTTTATGTGCTTGTTCTATGTGATTGCCGGACTTTATATTATTTTAAAAAATTACACCGAAATCATTCCTGTTTTTTCTTTAATATTTGATAGTGCTTTTTCTGGAATGGCAGCAGTTGGTGGGTTTACAGGAGCGGCAATTGCTCAAGTAATTCGTATGGGGGTTGCTCGTGCGGTTTACAGTAATGAGGCTGGTTGGGGTACTTCACCAATGATACATTCTACAGCTAAGACTGCCCATCCTGTGAAGCAAGGAATGTGGGGAGCGATGGAGGTTTTCGCGGATACGATGGTCGTCTGTTCTATCACCGCATTTACTATTATCATAACAGGCGTATGGTCTTCAGGCTTGGACGGTGCAGCACTAACCTTGTCTGCATTTGAAATTGGAATTGGAGAGTTTGGTAGATATATTATTACAATATCCATCTTCTTGTTTGGACTAACCACTTCTACAGGTTGGTATACGTATTATGAAATCTTGTTAAGACATGTATTTAATAATGAAAAGAAGCTTGCATTGAAATATAGAATATTAACACTGTTCAAATGGCTGTATCCAATTCCTGGTTCGTTAATGGTAATCTATGCAGTAATGAATGATATGCCTGGAAAAGCAGTTTGGTATTTTGCAGATATAACTACGGCAATCCCCACTTTTGTTAACTTAATCGTTATATTATTCTTAAGTAAAAAATTCTTCGAACTGCTTCGAGACTACAAAGCTAGATACTTAAATATAGGAATAGTCGACCCTAATTTTAGTGTGTTTTACGAGGATAAGGTGAAAAAAGAAAGCACTAAATAGCGATTACCAAAGACAAATCGTCGAAATACGATTTGTCTTTTTTAAAAGATAAGAAAGTATATAAAAATACAGCATGAACACCAGTTTTACAGGGCTTTTAAGAATGATTGATGCTACTGATTTGCATTTCAGGTGGGGTACAAAGGTTAAGAGCGCCACATCGTGTGGCAACGCCTTTGTGACCAACATCCTGTTGGCCTCCGTGGGCACGGCTTCAATCTCCTCGTCACTACGTTCCTGCGGGGCTTTCAGCTCGTGCTGTTCCCACAGGAGTCGCCACTTTCACTCCAATCAATTAAATGAGTAGTACTAAACTAGGGGATATTACATAGACTCTCGCTTAGATTATAATAATAGCCAGATTTAATATAGTGAAAAACCGTCTGAAGCATTAGGGATACTATTCTGGAAAGAAGGATGTAGAAAGTAGATATCCTTTTATACCAGAGGAAATAAAGAGAAATAGTTAGTGTTCACTAAATAAAGAAGCGAAATAGCGAACGAAATTGCATCTTCGTGAGCTACTTCTCTATATAGGAATTTAGCTTTTCTCTAGTTACCCCAAAAATGAACTAACCCGTTTCTAAAAGTTGTAGAAGGGCGACGGACAGTTAATAGCCATAAGATTACCGAGAAAAAAAGATGCTGGTCGTGACTTCAGTCACGACCAGCATCTTTTAAAAAATCAAACGGTAATTATATAGCAATAAATCTGTACAAAGCCCTTCGAAAACAGTAGAAACAGGTTTAGATCCTAGAGGACCGGGCGTTTTATTGCCCGGTTTTTCTTAATTGGATGTAAAAAAACAAAGAACAGGGATTGGATTGTTTATAACTCTAAAGATAGGGAATATATTGACTAACATAAATGATGAAATTTAGAAATGAGGAGAGAACAAAATGGCTAAACAAAATGAAAAAAAGAGACAAGGAGATGTAAATTACTAAGAGGATACGATTAGTACAAAAGAAGATAGTAACTTGCGATGATAATTACTTTTTGCGCTATAATTAAGATGTACCTGATCAATTGTCAATCAGGTACATCTATTTTACTATTCAAACTATTTAAACACTTTAAACAAATTGTATCTGTGCATACAGAAAAAATGATATAATAAAGTACATAGAGAAGTTAGTGAAGGTGGCGAGTTGTGTTGAAAAAAAAGAATCATCCAATTATAAAGGATGAAAACGTCATTTTATTCCCAGGAATGATTGAAAAATATGTTGAAAATGGGCTGAAATTTGCGGAAGAGACCAATTTTGTAGAAGCAGTGTCTTGCTTTGATGAGGCTAGCAAATATAAAGAATTAAGTGATATGGTACAAAGTGTTTATATCCTGTCATTACTAGAAGCAGGTAGACCTTTAGATGCGAAGAAAATATGTGAAACTCTTTACGAAAAAAGATCGCCTTTTTTTGAGCAGGTTATTGAATTATATTTGACGATCTTACTCGATTTAAAAGAATACAAACAATTAAACGAAGTGTTAGATGGATTAATGAAAGATTCTACATATACTTTTCAACAAAAGAAAAATTTTAAACAACTGAAAGAATTGAGCATCAAGATGTTAACGGACACTACATATTCTGCAGATGAAGAGACAAAAACCAACTTTGACAAGGAGCAGTTTGAGCTAAGTAGCTTTATAAAACTACCTTATGGGCAACAAGAACATTTAATACAAGAGGCATTTCATACAGATATTACTGAAATAACGGAGGAACTCATTGCTATTATCGAAGGTTCGGACATAATCCCTACTATTAAGTCACTTGCTCTTTTACTGCTGGGTGCTGCTGGAGTAGACAATGAAGTTACGGTTGAAAAATTCGGATTTAAAGAAACTATTATTCCGACAGCACCACCAGAGCATACTGCGGTGGACCGAGTAGAGCCCATAAAAAGATGTATCGAGAACTTGCTAGAAAAAGATCCAAGTAAGCTTCAGATGACTTTGGAAATGGTTCATCGACATGCTTATACCTTGTTTCCTTTTGATTGGGTAGGATATACTAATGAAGTAGTAGCTAACAAATATATCGAATATGTGGATGTATTGTTTGGCAATAGCGTATTGCGGTCAGATGAGTTCTTTGACTTGCTTATAGTAATGGAAGAATCATTAGAAGTTTTGAGTGGTGAATAGTGTTGAAACTCTATTCAACTATGCTATAATATACAAGTTGTCAATATAATTAGTGAAAATCTGTTCTGTATGAATGTGTGATACAGGCTGCTAAATTATTGTAAATTATTATTTGGAGGTAGAATATATGTCAATGGATCAGACTGTAAAATGGGAAAAACAAGAAGGAAATATTGGTTTATTAACTGTAGAAGTTACTGCAGAAGAAGTAGCAAAAGGATTAGACCAAGCGTTTAAAAAAGTAGTTAAACAAATTAACGTACCAGGTTTCCGTAAAGGAAAAATGCCACGTCAAATGTTCGAAAAAATGTACGGTGTAGAATCATTATTCCAAGAAGCATTAGATATCATTCTTCCACATGCTTATGGGCATGCTATTGAAGACGCTGGAATTGACCCTGTCGATCAACCAGAAATCGATGTTGTAACAATGGAAAAAGGTCAACCTTTAGTTTTCACTGCTAAAGTTGTTGTAAAACCAGAAGTAACTCTAGGAGACTATAAAGGTCTAGAAGTAACTAAATTAGAGGAAACTGTGACTGACGAAGAAATCGATGAGCAACTTCAAAGCCATCAAAGTCGTTTAGCTGAATTAGTTGTAAAAGAAGATGCAATTGTTGATGGCGATACTTCAGTAATCGACTTCGAAGGATTCGTTGATGGTGAAGCTTTTGAAGGTGGATCTGGAACAGATTATGCATTAGAAATCGGTTCTAATTCATTCATCCCTGGTTTCGAAGAGCAATTAGTCGGTTCAAAAACTGGAGATGCGAAAGATGTTGAAGTAACATTCCCAGAAGAATACCATGCTGCTGAATTAGCTGGAAAAGCTGCTACTTTTAAAGTAACTATCAAAGAAGTTAAAGGGAAAGAATTACCAGAACTTAATGATGACTTTGCTAAAGAAGTAGATGCTGAAGTGGATGGCATCGACGCTCTACGTGCTAAACTGAAAGAAGCATCAACTGAAGAGAAAAAACAATTGTCTACTCAAACACTTCGAGATACATTAGTGGAAGCTGCTGCTGAAAATGCAACAATTGATATTCCTGAAGCGATGATCGCATCTGAAACGGACCGCATGCTACAAGAATTTGGTCAACGTTTAGAGCAACAAGGTATGAACTTAGATCTTTATTATCAATTCTCTGGTCAAGATGAAGAAGCATTACGTACTCAAATGACAGAAGATGCTAAAAACCGCGTAAAAGTTTCATTAACGCTTGAAGCAATTGGTAAACAAGAAAATATTGAAGTTTCAGAAGATGAAATTACTACAGAGCTAGAAAAAATGAGCGCACAATTCAATATGAATGTGGAAGATATTAAACGTGCCCTTGGTAGTACTGAGGTTCTTGCAAACGATCTACGTTTTGCAAAAACAGTTGAATTCTTAGTGGAAAACGCTAAAATTTCTTAATCATAACTCCATACGATATTAATACAAATAGAGCAAGGTACAGAGCTACTGTGCCTTGTTCTATGCCATACATAGCATATATAAATATATAAAAAACGTACTTGAACGTATTATTTGATTACTTGCTGAGAATCTTGTAACATAATTGCTTGAATAGGGGTGAATATTTTGTTCAAATTCAATGATGAAAAAGGGAACTTAAAATGTTCTTTTTGTGGTAAGCCACAAGAACAAGTTCGTAAATTAGTGGCAGGACCAGGCGTATATATTTGTGACGAATGTATCGATCTTTGTTCTGAGATTGTAGAAGAAGAGCTAGGAATTGAAGAGGAAGTAGAGTTTAAAGAAGTCCCAAAACCAAAAGAAATTTTAGGTACTTTAGATGAATATGTAATCGGACAAGAACGAGCAAAAAAATCACTTGCGGTTGCTGTTTATAACCATTACAAACGTATCAATTCAAATAGTGTAATCGATGAAGTGGAATTAGCTAAATCTAATATAGTATTAATAGGTCCTACTGGTAGTGGTAAAACATTATTAGCCCAAACACTTGCAAGAATTCTTAACGTACCGTTTGCAATTGCAGATGCGACTTCGTTAACAGAGGCAGGATATGTAGGGGAAGATGTAGAGAATATTCTTTTAAAACTAATTCAATCAGCTGATTATGATATCGAACGTGCTGAAAAAGGAATTATATATATTGATGAAATAGACAAGGTTGCTCGTAAATCCGAGAATCCATCTATTACACGTGATGTTTCCGGTGAAGGCGTACAACAAGCACTTCTAAAAATATTAGAAGGTACTGTTGCAAGCGTTCCTCCACAAGGTGGTCGTAAGCATCCTCATCAAGAATTTTTACAAATCGATACGACGAATATTTTATTCATCGTAGGTGGAGCTTTTGATGGTATTGAACAAATCATTAAACGTCGTTTAGGCGATAAAGTAATTGGTTTCGGAGCAGATCCTAACAAAGTAGAAGTTGCAGAAGGTTCCGTACTTTCTCAATTAATACCAGAGGATTTATTGAAATTTGGTTTAATACCAGAATTCATCGGACGTTTACCAGTGCTTGCAAGCTTAGAACAATTGGACGTAAGTGCATTAGTTCAAATTCTTACAGAGCCGAAAAATGCGCTTGCTAAGCAATATCAAAAAATGATTGAGTTGGATAATGTGAAGTTAACATTTGAAGACGATGCATTAGAAGCGATAGCTAAAGAAGCGATCGAACGCAAGACAGGTGCTCGTGGTCTTCGATCCATTATCGAAAATATCATGCTTGATGTAATGTTCGAATTACCTTCTAGAGATGATATTGTAGAATGTGTAATAACAAAAGAATCTATTACAGAAAAGTCCAAACCTAAGTTATTATTAGAGGATGGCACTGAATTAGAAAAAGATAATGAAAAAACATCGGCTTAATTAGCGATTGACAAAGCTGGCTTCCAATCTGCGCGTGCATAGCGCATGCAAGGATGTCAGCTTTTTCAACTTAATAGAACTTTTATTATAAGAGGCATTATTAATGAATTATTCGGACAGAATAAGCTGGAGGTGACTATCCAAATGACTAAAGAAAAAAAAGTATTTTATCCAGTTCTGCCTCTTAGAGGTTTACTCGTTTATCCTACAATGATTTTACATATTGATGTAGGGCGTGAGCGTTCTATCGCTGCACTGAATGAAGCAATGATACGGGAGGAAAAGTTATTTCTTTCTGTTCAAAGAGATATGACTATAGAAAACCCCGATATGTCAGATCTTTTTGACATAGGGATTATTGCAAAAGTAAAACAGATGGTGAAGTTGCCAAATGGTACGATGCGGGTTTTAGTAGAAGGATTACAACGTGCTATTTGGGATGATTTTAATCAGCTTGATACATTTGACGAGGTTGCTGTGACTGCATTTATCGAACCAGAAAAAACAGATCAAGAAGATGTGGCACTCATGCGTACGCTAGTACATAATTTTGAAAAGTATTCAAAATCATCTAAGAGTGTCTCCGAAGAAACGTACAATTCGGTTGTTGATATTGAAGAACCTGGTCGTTTGGCAGATATGGTTGCTTCACACCTGCCATTAAAAATTTCTGGTAAACAAGAAATACTAGAAATAATGGATGTTAAAGAACGTCTGGAATGGTTAGTCAGTCGTTTATACAATGAGCAAGAAATATTGGACTTAGAAAAGAAAATAAATAATAGGGTCAAGCAAGCGATGGAAAGAACACAAAAAGAGTTCTATCTTCGTGAACAGATGAAAGCAATCCAAACAGAGCTCGGAGATAAAGAAGGTAAAACAGGTGAAGTTGCAGAACTGAAAAAACGTATTAACGAAGCCGGTTTACCTGAAGATACCCAAAAAAATGTATTAAAGGAATTGGATCGATATGAAAAACTTCCTACCCAAGCTCCAGAAAGCGGTGTAATACGAAATTACATCGAATGGATTGTCTCGATTCCATGGACTAAATCGACAGAAGACCAGTTAGATATAAAACGTTCTGAACTTATATTGAATAGAGACCATGAAGGCTTAGAGACTGTTAAAGAGCGTGTGCTAGAGTATTTGGCTGTCAGACAGTTAACGAAATCTTTAAGAGGGCCGATTCTTTGTTTAGCAGGACCTCCAGGTGTCGGTAAAACTTCCTTGGCTAAGTCGATTGCCGAGTCTTTAGGACGTAATTTTGTGCGTATCTCTCTTGGGGGAGTCCGGGATGAATCTGAAATTCGAGGACATCGTAGAACTTATGTAGGTTCTATGCCTGGACGTATCATTCAAGGGATGAAAAAAGCAGGAACGGTTAACCCAGTATTTTTACTCGATGAAATCGATAAAATGTCGAATGACTTTAGAGGAGATCCATCTGCTGCAATGCTAGAAGTATTAGATCCTGAGCAAAATAATTCATTTAGCGATCATTATATCGAAGAGACGTATGATTTATCCAATGTTCTTTTCATAGCTACAGCAAATGATTTAAGTACTATTCCTGGACCATTACGTGACCGTATGGAGATTATATCGATTGCTGGCTACACAGAAATAGAAAAGCTTTCTATTGCGAAAAATCATTTATTACCAAAACAATTGAAAGAGCATGGCTTAACGAAAAGTCAGCTTCAGGTTAAAGATGACGCTTTACTGGATGTCGTCCGATATTATACAAGGGAAGCTGGAGTACGTAGTTTGGATCGTGTACTAGCTAATATATGTCGTAAAGCCGCGCTTAAAATTGTATCAAGTGATAAAAAACGAGTTTCGATTACAACAAAAAGTCTTGAAAATATTATAGGTAAACGAAAATTTAGGTACGGACAGGCTGAAACCGAAAATCAAATAGGAGTAGCTACAGGACTCGCTTATACTTCAGTAGGTGGAGATACTCTACAAATTGAGGTTTCCCTAAGTGCTGGAACTGGCAAGCTCCAATTGACTGGTAAACTCGGTGATGTGATGAAGGAATCCGCACAAACAGCATTATCCTATGTACGTTCAAAAGCAGAGGATTTTGGAATTGATCCTACGTTTTATGAAAACAAGGATATCCATATTCACGTTCCAGAGGGAGCTGTTCCGAAGGATGGTCCTTCAGCGGGGGTTACTATTGTTACTGCTCTTGTTTCTGCACTAACTAAACGTCCTATTAAACGTGAAGTTGGTATGACAGGAGAAGTTACATTAAGAGGTAGGGTATTACCTATCGGTGGTTTAAAAGAAAAAACACTAAGTGCACATCGTGCAGGTTTGACGACAATTATTTGTCCGTTAGATAATGAGCGCGATATTGAAGATATACCAGAAAGTGTTCGCGAAGTATTAACATTCCATTTTGTTTCCGATGCTGAAGAGGTTCTTCAACTGGCTCTAGAGGAGGCATAACAATGAAAATTCATAATGTAGAATTACTAATAAGTGCAGTAAGACCAGCACAATATCCAGAGGGTGATTTACCTGAAATAGCTTTAGCTGGACGTTCAAATGTAGGGAAATCATCCTTTATCAATAAAATGATTGGTCGAAAAAGCATGGCAAGGATTTCTTCTAAACCAGGTAAGACACAAACTTTGAATTTTTATAAATTAGAGGAATCATTGATATTTGTAGATGTACCTGGTTACGGTTACGCAAAAGTATCTAAAACAGAACGTGCTGCTTGGGGTAAAATGATTGAAACTTATTTTACCTCTCGCGACATTTTAAAAGCAGTTGTTTTAATCGTTGATTTAAGACATCCACCAACTGGCGATGACTGTATGATGTATGATTTCCTAAAGCACTATAATATCCCTTGTATCGTTATTGCTACCAAAGCAGACAAAATCCCTAAAGGGAAATGGGATAAACATAAAAAGATCGTAAAAGATGAGCTTCAAATGGACAAAGGTGATCCATTAATCGTTTTTTCATCAGACACAGGTTTAGGCTTCGATGCAGCATGGGCTGAAATTGAAAGTAGAATTAGATAAGGCTACTTATTAATTTGGAGAATTTTGTATTATCTCTAAAATTATTTAATTCTTTATAGTTGATTAGAAGTAAAAAATTATAAATTATTCCCCAGTGAGTTCTTGACCGATTAGTCGATCAAGAGCCCGCTTTTTTTAATAGATAAGCGTATATAAATATACAGCATGAACACTGTATTTAAAGGGGGAAAGGGGGAAAGAATGAATAGATAATACTACTGATTTGCATTTCAGGTGGGCAACCAAGGCTAAGTGCGCCATCTCCAAAAGGAAGGCAATCTAAGTTCGCCGCGTCCTGCGGCAACGATTGCATAACCCACCTCCTGTGGGCCTCCGCGGGGTGAGCGATGAGCTATCACCACAGCACACGCGTCGCTGTGATATCTCATCTGTCTCACTCATCCCACTGGAATCGCCACCTTCACTCCAATCGATAAAGGCAGTAGTACTCAATGATAAGATTTTGCATAGATTATCGCTGTAATAATATGATTAGATAAATTCAATGCAATAGTAATTGCCTCTTCGAAACAAACTTGTTCCTGCTAACTGAAAAAGATTGCAAGAGGATTCTCCGTGAATTAGCGATTCCGTTTGCTTATATTCATTATTTATCATTACTCATTTTATTTAATGAACAAAGTGGAAAGCCACCACCAGAAATGAAGATCAAAGCCGTGCCCACGGAAAGCGTTTGCCTGGAGCGGAAATCAAATTAGTTTGGATTTTCCTGCTTATTTGTTCTTTATAAAATTGAATCATAAGTAAAGATTAAAAACTACAACACCAGGGAATAAATTATTATACTCGTTGATATTTTTTGATTTATACTTCTTTTATTATTGGGTGTAGATTGTTTGAATTTGTCGATTTTGTTTGGTATTATTAATTTATAATAATTATAAATAAGATTTCATATGTTGTTCACAAATTATGAAGGAACTAGTGTGAAGCTATGATATAATGGGACTTATGAAATGAACGTGAAGGGGAGACATATTCCATGCATACAATCGTGGTTGGTGTCAATTACCGTACTGCACCTGTCGAAATTCGTGAAAAACTGTCATTTTTAGAAGCAGATCTTCCGAATGCGATGCAAGCACTACAAGACCAAAAAAGTATATTAGAAAATGTCATCGTATCTACATGTAATCGTACGGAGATCTACGCTACTGTAGATCAACTACATACAGGTAAATACTATGTGAAGCAATTTTTAGCGAATTGGTTTGATATTCCATTAGAAAACTTATCTACCTATTTATTTGTTCACGAAGATGACCAAGCGAATAATCATTTGTTCCGTGTTACATCTGGGATTGATTCGATGGTACTTGGTGAAACACAAATTTTAGGACAAGTGAAGAAAAGTTTTCTAAATGGCCAAGAGAACGGTACAACTGGTACTGTGTTCAATCAGTTATTCAAACAAGCAGTTACATTTGCAAAGCGAGCGCATGCAGAGACTGCGATCGGAGAGAATGCTGTTTCCGTTTCTTACGCAGCAGTTGAGCTAGGGAAGAAAATATTCGGTACATTAAAGCATAAGCATGTAGTTATTTTAGGTGCTGGTAAAATGGGTGAACTTGCCATTCAAAACCTTCATGGAAGTGGAGCAGAAAAGGTTACGGTGATCAACCGTACTTTTGAAAAAGCGATGGAGCTTGCTTCTAAGTTTGACGGCAATGCTAAACCGATGGACGAGCTACAATGTGCTCTTTTAGAAGCAGATATCCTCATTAGTTCCACAGGTGCAACTGAATTTGTCATTGATTTTGAACTTATGCAATTTGTTGAGCGTCTTCGTAAGGGCAAACCGTTATTTATGGTAGATATAGCTGTACCGCGTGATCTAGATCCGCGTATTGGTGATCTTCCAAATGTGTTCTTATATGATATTGATGATTTACAAGGAATTGTGGAAGCCAACTTAGCTGAAAGAGAACGTGCAGCTAAGCAAATTGATCAAATGATTCAAACAGAGATTGAGCAATTTAATGATTGGGTAACGACACTTGGAGTTGTACCAATTATTTCAGCGCTTCGTCAAAAAGCAAATTCGATACAATCAGAGACAATGGCTTCAATTGAAAACAAAATGCCTAATTTAACAGATCGAGAGCGTAAAATTTTAAGTAAGCATACAAAATCAATTGTCAATCAGCTTTTAAAAGAACCAATTTTGCAAGTTAAAGAATTATCTACAGCTAAAGACTCTGCGACTCAGCTTCAATTATTCCAACAAATCTTTGGTATAGAAGAGGATGTTCAAAAGGAAGTAGTAGTGCAAGCTGAAAAAGCTAAAATTAATTTAAAGCAAACATTAATTGATTCACAGAATTTAAAAGAAAACTTATTATATAACTAAGTAAAGGAGGCGTTATTATATCTGTATGGAGACAAATAGATATAATGGATGCTTTTTTTCTATGTAAAAGGAGAATGTTATGACTGATCTGACGATGACAAGGCTTCATGAGATTATGGTCATTCTTCAAGCTATAAGCCTTGTCTTTTATTTTATTGATTACTTAGAGAAGGATTTGAGAGCACATCGACTAGCTGTGTGGTTACTTTTTGCTGTCGGTACTTTACAAACGATTTTTTTGATAATGTATATGGTGGAGATGAAGCGTTTTCCAATACTTTCGTTGTTTGAGGGTATTTACTTTTACGCGTGGCTGATTATCATGCTTTCCCTTGTTTTACAACTGGTATTTAGATTGGACCTTCCCGCTTTCTTTTTGAATTTAATCGGATTTATTTTTATGACAATTCATACATTTGCACCCAATCCAATGGTGCAATCATTGGTAGAAGAAAACGTTAAATCTGAGCTGTTATTCATCCATATTATGTTTGGGTTACTTGCTTATACAGCATTTGCTTTATCGTTTGTTTTTTCAACATTGTATTTAATCTTATATAAAGTGTTAAAGAAGAAAAAATGGACGAAACAATTTACTCGATTACCTTCTCTTAAACAAGCAGAAAATGGTATGAGTTTTTCCATTCTAACAGGGATTCCATTACTGTTCGTAAGTTTAGTTCTTGGGTTAGAATGGGCATATATATCTTTGGATGCCTTTCCATTATATGATATAAAGATTGTCAATTCTTTTATAGTATTAGTAATCTATATTCTTGTTTTATTGATAAGAAAGTCTGCAAAAATCGTAGGGGCAAATTATGCGTGGATCCATATATATGCGTTTCTATTAGTTTTGATAAACTTCTTATTAGGTAGTAAATTATCTCAATTCCATATTTGGTATTAAAGGAAGGAAGCGGTTATATTATGCGTAAAATTATAGTAGGTTCAAGACGAAGTAAGTTAGCATTAACTCAAACAAATTGGTTTATCCAACAGATGAAGGGTATGGGTGCACCTTTTGAGTTTGAAGTGAAAGAGATCGTCACAAAGGGTGACCAGATTTTAGATGTTACGCTATCAAAAGTTGGCGGTAAGGGACTTTTTGTAAAAGAAATTGAACAGGCCCTTTACGACAAAGAGATCGACTTTGCTGTGCATAGTATGAAGGATATGCCATCTATTTTACCAGAAGGGCTAGTATTAGGATGTACACCAAAACGTGTGGATGAACGAGATGCTTTTATATCGACAGGACATGTGAAATTTGCAGACCTTCCAACAGGAGCAATTATCGGAACAAGCAGCTTGAGAAGAAGTGCTCAGTTATTGCTCTTACGTTCAGATATTGAGATTAAATGGATTCGTGGGAATGTAGATACCCGTCTGCAAAAATTACAAGATGGCGAATACGATGCGATTATTTTAGCAGCAGCAGGTTTAAAACGTTTAGGCTGGAGCGATGAAGTCGTAACCGAATACATTTCTCCAGAGGATTGCGTTCCAGCAGTTGGACAAGGGGCTCTTGCAATTGAATGTCGTGCGGATGATCAGGAATTACTAAACGAGCTAGCGAAGCTTTCAGACCATGATACATGGGTTACAGTAGAAGCAGAGCGTTCATTTTTAGCTGCAATGGACGGTGGTTGTCAGGTGCCGATTGCGGGACATGCAACAATTAGTGGCGATAAAATTACGATGACAGGATTAATAGCTGCACCAGATGCATCTGTCGTATACAAAGAAGTATTAACAGGTACAAATGCGGATGCACTTGGAAAAGAACTAGCACGTATTGTGACAGAACAAGGAGCATACGATTTAATCCAAAGAGTGAAGGCAGATTTGAATGTTTAATAAAACTCCTTTGTTAGGTGAGAATGTCATTTTCACGGGCATTCTAAGGTCATCGGAAGCGTCCATTCTTGTGGAAAGACTCGGTGGAAATGCGGTAATTGCTCCGATGATTGCTACAAAGGAGATAGTTAGTCCTGATGATTTAGATAAATTACAGCGTTGTAACTTATATGAATGGCTTATTTTTACTAGTCAAAGTAGTGTGAAGGCCTTTCATTCGAAAATGGTAAAATATCAGCTCGATGCAAGTTTTTTTACAGCTAAAATTGCAGTGGTCGGGAGCAAAACAGCAAATGCCATTGAAAAATTAGGATTATCAGTCCACTTTAACCCTACTATATTTAGTGCGGACATATTTGTTCAGGAATTTCCAAAAATAGCATCTTTAACGGATCATTGTTTATTTGTGAAAGGAAATCTTGCGAAAGATACAATAACAGCCGGACTGAACAATGAGGTAGATGAATGGACTATATACGAAACAGTGGAATTAGAGGAAAACAAGGAATTTGTGAAGAAGCTATTAAAGAGCGAAGAAAGTTGTTCTATTATCTTCACGAGTCCTTCAACAGCCGAAGTATTTCATCGAAGTATTGGAGCTTTCCACGGATATGATCATGTCACAGTTTGTGCAATTGGACATATTACCAAGAGTTTTTTAGAAGCGAAGAAGGTTTCTGTGCAGGTTATGCCTGACACTTATACTTTAATAGATGTGATTGTTAAATTAGCGGAATGGAAAGGAAGAGTGCAATGACCGAATTATTTTTTCAACGTCATCGTCGGTTAAGACAATCGGCTGGGATACGAGCAATGGTGAAAGAAACTTATTTACATAAGGAAGATTTAATCTATCCTATTTTCGTGATGGAAGGCGAGAATATTAAAAACGAAGTATCATCGATGCCAGGCGTTTTTCAATTCTCCTTAGACCGTTTAAATGAGGAAGTAGATGAAGTAGTGGATTTAGGCATTCCATCGGTTATTTTATTCGGCCTACCTGCAGAAAAAGATGCAGTTGGAACGCAGGCTTACCATAATCACGGAATTGTGCAGCAAGCGATTCGCCAAATAAAAGCACGTCATCCGCAATTAGTCGTAATAGCTGATACTTGCCTATGTGAATTTACGGACCACGGTCATTGTGGTGTAGTGGATGAAAATGAACGTATTTTAAATGATCCTTCCCTTGATTTATTGGCGAAAACGGCAATAAGCCAAGCAGAAGCTGGTGCAGACATTATTGCTCCGTCTAATATGATGGACGGTTTTGTAGCTGCAATTCGTCTTGGTTTAGATGAAGCAGGGTATAAGGATGTGCCGATCATGTCCTATGCAGTAAAATATGCCTCCGCATACTACGGACCTTTCCGTGAAGCAGCAGACGGCGCACCAAAGTTCGGTGACCGCAAAACATATCAAATGGATTATTCGAATCGTATGGAAGCAATCCGTGAAGCCTCATCAGATGTACAAGAGGGAGCAGACTTCTTAATTGTAAAACCTGCATTAGCTTACTTAGATATAATTCGTGACGTCAAAAACACATTTGCCACTCCGATTGTTGCATACAATGTAAGTGGTGAATATGCGATGGTAAAAGCAGCGGCGATGAATGGCTGGATCAATGAAAAAGAAACTGTACTTGAAACACTAACAGGAATGAAACGAGCAGGAGCAGATATGATCTTAACATATCATGCGAAAGATGTTGCCCGTTGGTTGGGGGGAAAAAAATGACAAAATCATATGAGCTGTCTAAACAAGCATTTACAGAAGCGAAAGAGTTAATGCCAGGTGGCGTAAATAGCCCTGTACGCGCATTTAAGTCAGTCGATATGGATCCTATTTTCATGGAAAGTGGAAAAGGCGCTATTATAAAAGACATCGATGGCAATGAGTACATTGACTATGTTCTATCATGGGGTCCACTTATCTTAGGACATACAGAACCGAATGTTGTGAAGGCAATCCAACAGGTTGCTGAAACAGGTACAAGTTTCGGAGCTTCTACGTTAATCGAAAACAAATTAGCTAAACTTGTGATGGAGCGTGTACCATCTATTGAGATGGTGCGTATGGTCTCTTCTGGTACGGAAGCAACGATGAGTGCATTACGTTTAGCTCGTGGTTATACAGGACGCAACAAAATTTTGAAATTTGAAGGTTGCTATCATGGACACGGAGACAGCTTACTCATTAAAGCTGGATCTGGTGTTGCTACACTTGGATTACCAGATAGCCCTGGTGTTCCGGAGTCAGTTGCAAAAAACACTATAGCAGTACCGTATAATGATCTTGAAAGCGTGCGCCATGTATTTGAAAACTTCGGAGATGATTTAGCAGCAGTAATCGTAGAGCCTGTAGCGGGTAATATGGGTGTTGTTCCTCCAGTGGAAGGATTCTTAGAAGGATTACGCGAATTAACGGAAAAATACGGAACAATATTAATCTTTGATGAAGTGATGACTGGCTTTCGAGTAGGCTATAATTGCGCACAAGGATATTATGGTATTACACCGGATTTAACTTGTTTAGGTAAAGTAATTGGCGGAGGACTTCCGGTGGGTGCTTTTGGTGGGAAACGTGAAATCATGGAAATGATTGCACCAGCGGGACCAGTATACCAAGCGGGAACACTTTCTGGTAATCCTTTAGCAATGACAGCAGGGTATGAGACATTAACTCGTTTAAATGAAACATCGTATGATTATTTTATCGAGCTTGGGGATATACTTGAAAAAGGTTTCCGAGAAGCAGCAACCAAATACAATATTCCACATACAGTGAATCGTGCCGGATCAATGATTGGATTCTTTTTAACTAGTGAAGACGTGATTAACTTCGATAAAGCGAAAACGTCTGATTTAGAACTATTCGCTAAGTATTTCCGTCTCATGGCAGAGGAAGGGATTTATTTACCCCCTTCGCAGTTTGAAGGATTATTCCTATCAAGCGCACATACTGTAGAGCATATAGAAAAGACAATCCAAGCGTTCCATACAGTTTTTGAACAATTATCTAACAACTAAAGAATAGTAGAGCCTTGCATTAATTGCAGGGCTCTTTTAGTCTAATATCGTTGACATAAAATGATTACTAAAATATAATTACTTACGAAAAGTAATCTGGATAGAATAATATAGAGATACTAATATGTTTTAGCGAAATGAGGATATAGAATGCCAAAAGTTAATGAAATTTCAAATGATGTTGTCAATGTATTAAAAGATAAAATTCAAGTCATTAAAACGGAAGAAAGTTTGCTTTATCTAGTTGGGCCAATCCGTCTGCCAGTAAGTTTAAATGAGAAAACAGTGATATTCCATTGGTATAGCTGGTTAAATAGTGAGGAATACACAGAAGATATTCATCAAATAATAAAAAATTTATCTTCCACAAATTTAGCAGAACATCAACAGTCTAGTGTGTTGGTTTATGGCGATTTTGAAGAGACAGAGGACTCACTAATCCGCATGCACTCCATTTGTCATACAGGAGATATTTTTGGTAGTAAGCGTTGTGACTGTGGTTTCCAACTAAAACAGTCGATGCAAATGATTGTGAATAATGGCTCAGGTGCATTATTCTATCTAGCAAACCATGAAGGTAGAGGAATCGGTCTATTTAGTAAAGCAATGGCTTATATTTTACAAGAAAATGGTTCAGATACGGTTGAGGCAAATGAAAAACTTGGCTTTGTTGATGATTCTAGAAATTACGGGGATGCAATCGAAGTGTTAAAAGTTTTACGCACAAAACCAGTGACACTAATAACGAATAATCCAAAGAAAGTAAAAGCATTAAAAGACGCCGGTTTATCTGTAGCGGGACGTACACCATTATGGGGGGACGTATCGGAATTCAATGAGAAGTACTTACACACGAAAATAAATCGCTCAGGTCATATGGAGGAAGAAGGTACTTTCCGAAATGACTAGTCATGCATTTTATATGGATCTAGCCCTACAAAATGCTCGTGCGATGAAAGGGCAAACGGATCCGAATCCATTAGTAGGAGCAGTTGTCGTCAATGATAATCGTATTGTTGGAATTGGTGCACATATGAAACCTGGTGAACCTCATGCAGAAATTCATGCCATTCGAATGGCAGGAGAACATGCAAAGGGTGCTACGATTTATGTCACGCTGGAACCATGCTCACATCATGGAAGAACAGGTCCGTGTGCAGAAGCAATTGTAGAGGCTGGAATAGAAACCGTTGTGATCGCAACGCTCGATCCGAATCCACTCGTTTCTGGAAGAGGAGTTAAAATTCTAGAAGACGCTGGCATTAACGTTATCTCAGGTATTCAAGAGGAAGCTTCTCAAAAGATGAATGAAGTATTCAATAAGTTTATCGTAACAAACAAGCCATTTGTCACATTAAAATCAGGGATAACGTTAGATGGGAAAATTGCTTCTCATACTGCTCATAGTAAGTGGATAACGTCCGCAGATGCACGGGAGGATGTTCATCATCTTCGTAATGAGCATTTGGCCATTTTAGTTGGTGTCAATACAGTTATAGAGGATAATCCCGAACTAACCACTCGTATTGAAAATGGTCGTAATCCGCTGCGTATAGTATTGGACTCCACGTTGAAAATTCCATTGGACGCTAAGCTTGTGACGGATCAATTAGCCGATACATGGATTTTCACTAGTGCGAATTATGATAACGATAAAAAAGAGAAGCTTTTAGAGCAAGGGATTCAAGTTTTCCATACAACTGGTTCTACCCATGTTAATGTACAAGAAGTCGTTCAACTATTAGGCGACAAATCTATCTCTTCTTTATTAATAGAAGGTGGAGGGACGATTAATGCGGCATTTTTGGAGAACAAATTAATCGATAAAGCCGTTATTTATATCGCTCCAAAGTTAATTGGTGGTAAAAATGCTCCTACGTTTGTAGAGGGTAATGGTATTGACTTAATGAGTGAAGCAGTAGAGCTTGTTGATACGGATATTCAAAAAATAGGGAAAGACTTTAAGTTTGTTGGTTATCCAATATACAAATAAGATGTAATTGATGAGGGATAAAAGATGAAATTTGGATTTGACATTGATGATACATTGATCAATTTAAGAGAGCATGCTTTTCATATTTATAACGAAAAGCTAGGACAACAAGTGGCAATAGATCAGTTTCATGCGTTGAACAAAGTAGAAATACATGAGTTATTCGGGATGACCGAAGAAGCAGGTTCTAAAATGTGGAACGAAACATTAGAGCAAATATATTACACTAATTGTCCGGCATATCCAGATGCAGTAGAAACATTAGTAAATCTACAAGAACAAGGGCATGAGGTTTACTATATTACGGCTAGACCGGCAGAACATCGGGAAAGAACGATGAAGTGGTTAATTGAACAAGGTTTCCCTGTTACTGAAGAACGGTTTTATTGTGGCATGAAGGATCAAGCGAAGGTAAATATTATTCGTGATTTACGGTTGGATTATTATTTCGACGACAAACCAGATGTATTAAATACATTGACGGATGATACATTACAAGTATATGTAAAAACACAATCGTATAACCAGCATCTAACTATTCCTAGGCTAACGAATTGGTTGGAATTAAAGCAGATTGTCGAAGAAAACAACGATAAAAAGCAATTCTAGAGCGAAATTTGTTCTATCCCTTTTGTTCTATTCATAAGTTGTCCTATAGAAGGAGGATGACTTATGACAACAAAAACATGGGATGTAAGAGAACAATTCCGATTTCCACCAAGCTTTGGGGTTCCAAAAGAAATAAAAAATGTAGCAGTAACTCCTCAATGCGAAATCGCTGAGAAGGAAGATATTATCCAAGTGGTTGGAATATACCACATTACCTGTCATGTTAAGTTCGAGGAAGGTGAACAAGAACATCATGCTACTAGCGAATTCACGGAAATTGAGGACTTAGATTTACAAGGTGAGGTCGGCTATTTCGAGTATGCAGTACCGATGAGTATTGAGATTAGTAAAGACAAATTAAAAGAAGGTTCCAAGCCAACAGTTCATGTGAACCATATTCACTCGAAACCAACAGAGAAAATGTCTATTGAAATTGGGTGGACAGTACATTGCGAATATGAGGAAGCACCAGAGCCCGAACCAGTTAAACCTGTTGTAGAAGCAGAAAGTCCAAATCCAGCCGAGCCAATGGAAGTTGAAAATCCTAATGGCGATGAATTTGAACTCCAATTTATTTTGGATTTAGATGATGGGTACACGAAGCTATCATTTCCATCAAATAATGTTCTTGTAAAACAAAAAGGAAATGGAAATTAAAAGTACTAATAAGAGAAAATCCCATGTGGTCGGCACAATTAATACGCGTATTAATTGAAAACAGCAAATAGGAATACTAATATGCTTACAGTAGAAACGTGTTTTACGTAACCAATCAGGTAGCAAATATGGGTTATATCCTTTTCTCATTGTAATTTCTCCTTTCACCATACTAGACTTGACGCCATATAATAATATCCTTTACAATAAGAACAACTGAATAGAGATGCAATGAATGGGAATAGTAAAATGATCTGGTTCTCAAAAGAAAGGAAACAATTTGCTGAAATGTTTCTGTTAACTACCATTTGAAGGTAGCCCACGAGCAGTATTTGTGAAAGTAATGTAGCAAATGCCGGTTTGAAGCCGTTATCGAATTGAGAGCGTGATGCGTTTTTTAGCATTCGCGAATAAAGGTGGTACCGCGAACAAACTCCTTCGTCCTTTAATGACGACAGGAGTTTTTTTATATTCGTTCAAATGCTGAACGAATATAAAGCCTCCGGCAGATGTCACAGATTTTGAGAGGAGTCAATCGAGCAAGCTCGATTCAAAATCTGGACTCAATTACTCCGAGGCGTAATTGATATTCTTTTTTAAGGAGGAACAGACAATGACAAACGAAACAACGATGTCGACAAAGTATGATCCGCAGTCGATTGAAAAAGGACGGTATGAATGGTGGCTAGAAGGAAAATACTTCGAAGCTAATCCAGAAAGCGATAAAGAACCATATACAATTGTAATTCCGCCACCAAATGTTACGGGGAAACTACATTTAGGTCATGCATGGGATACTACCTTACAAGATATTATTGTTCGCATGAAACGTATGCAAGGATACGATGCATTATGGCTTCCAGGTATGGACCATGCAGGTATTGCAACACAAGCAAAAGTGGAAGAAAAGCTGCGCTCTGAAAACATTACAAGATACGATTTAGGTCGTGAAAAGTTTGTGGAAGAAACATGGAAATGGAAAGAAGAATATGCTGGTCATATCCGTGCACAATGGGCAAAACTCGGACTTGGCTTAGATTATTCACGTGAGCGCTTCACTTTGGATGAAGGATTATCAAATGCAGTGAAAGAAGTATTCGTCAAGCTATATAACAAAGGATTAATCTACCGTGGCGAATACATTATCAACTGGGATCCAGCAACTAAAACGGCATTATCAGATATCGAAGTTATTCACAAAGATGTACAGGGTGCATTCTATCATATGCATTACCCACTTACAGATGGTACTGGATCAATCGATGTTGCGACAACAAGACCAGAAACAATGCTAGGTGATACCGCAGTAGCAGTACATCCAGAAGATGATCGTTACAAGCATTTAATTGGAAAAACAGTAAAACTTCCGATTATTGGCCGCGAAATACCGATTGTTGGAGATGATTACGTGGATATGGAGTTTGGAAGTGGAGCAGTTAAAATTACACCTGCCCATGACCCAAATGACTTCGAAATTGGAAACCGTCATAACCTACAACGTATTTTAATCATGAATGAAGATGGAACGATGAATGAAAACGCTGCTTCTTATAATGGAATGGACCGCTTTGCCTGCCGTAAACAAATCGTAAAAGATTTACAAGATGCAGGCATCCTATTCAAAATTGAAGAGCATACGCATTCTGTAGGGCATTCGGAGCGTAGTGGAGCAGTAGTTGAGCCATATTTATCTTTACAATGGTTCGTAAAAATGCAACCACTTGCACAAGAAGCTATTCAACTTCAAGAAGCAGAAGGAAAAGTAAATTTTGTTCCGGACCGTTTTGAAAAGACTTACCTACGCTGGATGGAAAATGTTCATGACTGGTGTATTTCTCGCCAATTATGGTGGGGACATCGTATTCCGGCTTGGTATCATAAAGAAACTGGTGAAGTATATGTAGGACATGAAGCTCCTGCGGATGCGGAAAACTGGAATCAGGAAAACGACGTATTAGATACTTGGTTCTCCTCTGCATTATGGCCGTTCTCTACATTAGGCTGGCCAGATACGGAAAACGAAGAGTTCAAAAAATATTACCCAACGAATGCGCTTGTAACCGGTTATGATATTATATTCTTCTGGGTTTCTCGTATGATTTTCCAAGGTGTTGAATTTACTGGTACTCGTCCATTTGATGATGTATTAATTCACGGTCTTGTTCGTGCTGAAGATGGAAGTAAAATGTCGAAATCACTTGGTAACGGTATCGATCCAATGGACGTAATTGAACAATACGGAGCAGATTCACTTCGCTATTTCCTAAGTACCGGATCATCACCTGGTCACGATTTACGTTATTCAACAGAAAAAGTAGAAGCAGTATGGAACTTTGCCAACAAAATTTGGAATGCATCTCGTTTTGCACTTATGAATATGGATGGCTTGAAATTTGAAGAGATCAATTTAGATGGTAAAAAATCGGTTGCGGATGCATGGATTCTAACTCGTTTAAATGAAACGATCGAACAAGTAACAAGACTTTCTGAACGATATGAATTCGGTGAAGTTGGTCGTGCGCTGTATAACTTTATCTGGGATGATTTCTGTGACTGGTATATCGAAATGGCAAAACTTCCACTTAACGGGGAAGATGAAGAAGCGAAAAAAATGACACGTTCGGTGCTAGCATATGTTTTAGACAATACTATGCGTCTATTACACCCATTTATGCCATTCATCACAGAAGAAATTTGGCAAAACCTTCCGCATGAAGGCGAGTCAATTACAGTAGCTGCTTGGCCAACTGTAAACGAAGCACTTTCGAATAAAGAAGAAGCGGACAATATGAAATTACTTTCTGAAATTATCCGCTCTGTTCGTAATATTCGTTCAGAAGTACAAACACCAATGAGCAAAAAAGTTCCTTTATATGTTTCAGCGAAGGACACAAATACATTAGAAGTATTAGAAGCTAATGCGAAGTATTTAGAGCGTTTCTGTAATCCAGAACCACTTGTAATTGGATTAGATTTAGAAGCTCCAAGTCAATCGATGTCTGCTGTAGTAACGGGAGCAGTTTTATATCTTCCACTACAAGGGTTAATCGATATAGACGCGGAGAAAGCTCGTTTAACGAAAGAGCTAGAAAAATGGGCAAAAGAAGTGAAGTTAGTTCAAGGCAAACTATCCAATGAGCGTTTCGTTTCCAAAGCGCCGGACGCTGTAGTTGCAGAAGAACGTGCAAAAGAAGCTGACTACCTAGAAAAACACGCATCTGTATTGAAGCGTATGGAAGAATTGAATAATCTATAAAGAAATAAAGCGTGCACCCGTTGATTTGGGTGCACGCTTTTGGTGTGTGGAAAAATGGATACTAATTCTAGTGATTCTACTTTTTATTCTATCGATTATCTAAAACATTCCAGTGTTTCCTCATTTTAACGCAAAAGAGAGAGACCGATTAAATCTCGTCTCTCTCATTTTTTGTGATTTTTTGATGAATGTATTCCATAATAGGCTCTGCGATATCTTTCTTAGTCGTTTCAAAATAAGATCTTGCACCAACGGGATCTTCTATTTCGTTGAAAATCCAGGTCTCGTCAGGTAAGAGGAGAAAATCGATCCCTATATAATCACTTTTTAAGGCTTTGGCTATTTTCTCGACGTTAGCAATTTGTTGTGAGTCTAGCGAGTATTTTTCAACTGTTCCACCTAAAGTGAAATTGGACTTAAAGCTATCTGTTGGTCCAGTTCTTTTTACAGCACCTAAAACTTTCTCGCCGAGCATGAAAACTCGAACATCCATAGCGTTTGTTTCGATATATTGTTGAGCGATAATCGTATTCTCAGAAAATGTGTTTAGAAAAGTAGTTGCTTCATTTTCCGTGTGAACTAATTCAACTTGTTTTCCGCCATGGCCGTCAATTGTTTTTAATACGACAGGATACTCGTTTAGTTCAGAAACTGTTGCTATTTTTCTAGTGGGAACAGTTGCAATTCCAAGCAACTGCACAAGTTGTATGGCCTTTAATTTGTCATTAGCAATAACATTCACTTCTGCGCGATTGAACATTCGTATATTCCGTTGTTCTAATTCCTTTGCTAACTCTGAATTTCTTGTTCGGAAAAATATAAAATCTGCTTCTGGAATAGGACCTTGATCATCTACTAGGGTCAAAGTAAGTGAATAACTACCCGCAGCATTTATTAATCGGTCAATAAAGCTTCGATTGCGTTCTATTTCGGCTTTTTCGTATATGAGTAATCCTTTCATACAACAGCCGCCCCTACTTTTGACTGGATATATGCGATCATTGCGTCCCCAACATTAATGCCTGTTACATTATAGATGTTGCGGATATGGGCTACTCCATTTACTTCACAAACCAGCGGCTCGTCATTGTCCCCAAATAATAAATCTACTCCTGCGAACTCTGCACCTAAAGCTTCCGCAGCTTGAATTGCTACATCTATTTGTCTCTGCGAAAGAATGATAAGGGAAGCAGATCCTCCATTCGTAATATTGGCGCGGAAATCCGTTTGTGATTCACGAAGCATACAAGCAATCACTTTTCCTCCCACGACATTTACACGGATATCTCTACCTCTACTATTTTCGATAAATTGCTGGAAGACATACTCAATACCTGCAAGTTCCTCTACTTTAGCAAAGAATTGTTGTCTTGTTTCTATTAAATACACCTTCATACCAAATGAGCCATGTGCTTCTTTAATAATCATTGGTAAAGGAATAGTTTGAAGTACCTGTTCAAAATAACCTGATTCTTCAATAGAAAATCCAGGATACACTTTTGGTGCGATAATCGTTACAGGCATTGGCACTCCAGCATTTGCTAGCTTCAAATACTGCCTTGCTTTGTTATCGCATATTTCAATTACATCGGGATCATTAAATACGGGTATACCTTCATTTTTAAGGTATTGGGCAAGCAAAATATCTTTATCAAGAAACACGACAAAATCGGGTTTGGCATGTAACCTTTGCTGGACATTCATCAGCACTTCATAATTTTTCACTAGAATTGCATGAATATCATGTCGGTCCGCAGCTTCCTTTACTAGAAGTGCTTGATCGATAAATTTGTCATGTGTAAGACTACCGTTGTAAACGATCCAACATGTTTGCATAATGAATGACCTCCACTAGTACGTGATATAATGTGTACACAAGAAGTTTAGCACGAATTTTAATCAGACGGAATAGGGTGAACTACGTGGAAATAAAAAATTTTAATAAATATAAAATAAAGTGGAATATAGAAAGTGAAACAGTTATAAAACCAGGTTTAGAAACCATTCAATCTGCTCTAAAAAAACTTGATAATCCCCAGGACAAGCACAAAGTAATTCATGTAGCAGGAACAAACGGAAAAGGCTCAACCATTGCCTTTTTAACAGCCCTAGCAAAGGAACACGGCTTGTCTTTTGCTTCGTTCACTAGCCCAAGTATTGTCGATGTTCATGATCAAATTCAAATAAATAGTGTAAATGTTACAGAAAAACAAATGGATGAAGCCTTTTTGCATATGCATGATAGAGGCATTGGCGGTATGTTAACAGACTTCGAATTACTAACTGTTACAGCCTTCGTTGTCTTTGAAGCGATGGAATTAGATATTGTTTTCATTGAAGCAGGTATGGGGGGGCGTTTAGATAGTACGAACGTCATGAAACACTCTGTTGCGGTTATACCTAGCATATCTATTGATCATACAAATTTCTTAGGAGATACGATTGAAAAAATTAGTTGGCATAAAGCAGGGATATTAAAGAACAATAGCCAATTAGTTATAGGGTCCCTATCAGTTTCTGCAAAAACTATCGTATATAAAGAAGTAGAAGATAAAAAAGCGACTGTTCTGGAATACAATAATGATTTTCATATGAAGAATAATGAGTATTCTTATAAAGAATATTCATTTTCTAATTTAAAACCTCAAATGATCGGGAAGCACCAACAATCTAACATGGCCCTAGCTATAACAGCATTAATCGAAAGTGGTTTTGAACTAGATGAATCTAGCGTCCAAACAGCAGCGACTAATGCAAGATTACCTGGTAGAATGGAAAAAATTAATGAACACTTTTATATGGATGGAGCTCACAACCAAGCGAGTATCGATGCTTTAGTAGAGACTGTTCAAGAAAAGTTTCCGAACAGGAAAATCCACATAATCTTAGGTGTTTTAATGGATAAGGACTATATCTATATATTAAGGAAGTTAGAGGAAATAGCTAGTACTTTTGAATTTGTTAATTTCCAAAATAAAAGAGCTTTAAATGCTAATATATTGTATAAACACTGCATGAATAGTGCTAAAATCGTGACTTTAGATGCATCAATGATTGATTTGGAAAAAAAATCTAAAAATGGCATTACAATTGTCACTGGTTCCTTTTATTTCATTGCCGAGTTCAGAGAAAAAACAGGATTTTAGTAATTGAAACATTCAGAGAACTTAATGATATAATGATTGTGAGGTTTATGTATTTAGTAGTAGTTATTTAGACTTGGAAGGAGATTAAGAGTCAGATGACGTTTTCTAAAAAAGCACAAAGAATTATGTTTGCTTTGTGGTTGTTATTTGTTCCACTTGGAACTCTTTTAGTATATTTATATTCTCCTACTGGGCCTAGTGATTGGAAAGGTTACGCAGCCTTTTTGGTGTTGGCGTTACTTTCAAGTGTGTTTCCGTTTTTTATAGCTGGAACGACATTTGTTTTGGTCATCTGGGTTCAAATTGCCATCTTTTTAAAATATGGAATTTTAGCCGAACTTATATCAATGCAAATATGTATGATTCCATTAATTTACCATTTAAAGATTTCAAGAGATACATTATATAAATATTTCTTTAATTCGTTTATGTTTTTTTCTCTTTCTGTTCTTTGTGGTACTTTGGTTCTTTCATTAGGCTATGAAATAGGAAATGTAAATATCAGGGATGTGATTGTATATGGTTCTATTTTTGCAATCTCCTATTTATCTATAAACCATCTATTCCTATATACGAGGGAATATTTATGTGACTGGAAACCACTATTTTTCACTAAAGATTTATATTGGGAATTTGCATGTTTGTTTATTACACTGCCATTCGGTTTAAGTCTATATCTTTTTGAGAACAAGGTAGGTTCAATAGCTCTCTGGTTACTAGCTCTCCCTTTATTAGCTATTTCATTGTTAATCCGCATGTATAGCGATTCAGAAAAAGTAAATGCCGATTTAAACAAGGCGAGTGAGTTCGGTCATCAGCTTGCCGATCGCATGACCTCGACTGAGATTTTGGATATGTTCTTGAAAAAAATATCTGACATTTTCCCATTTGACGCGGGTTATATAGTAGATAATATAAATAGTATTGATAAATTCTTTGTTTTACGTGCCATAGAAGATGGGGAAAATAAAAAAAAGGAATCTCTTCATGATGATATACAATCTAGCCTAGCTGGCAAAGGATATGAAAAGGGAGAACCTATACTTTATAATAAACAGACAGAATGGGCACATATAAAACCACCTTTTTTAGCAGATGATATGCAAAGCGTAATGTGTGTACCTATCTATAGAAATCAAAGAATTGAAGGAGTTCTAGTTTTAGCTGCAAGAGAGAAGTTTGCATTTGAATCGTATCAACTAAAAATAGTTCACTTGTTATGCTCTTATTTTGCTGTGTCATTAGAAAAAGCTAGATATGTAAAAGACGCAGTGGAGAAAAGTGAAATATGCGAATTGACGAAGATTTATAATTATAGATATTTAGACAAGCAGTTGAAGCTAGATATGTTACGATTGAAAAATGGTTCTCTTCATACTGTTTCGTTGATCATGATAGATATCGATAAATTTAAAGATGTTAATGATACGTATGGTCACCACAGTGGGAATATTATTTTGCAAGAATTCGCCAAAATAATTAAAGAGGAAATTGGGACAAGTGGGACAGTTGGAAGATATGGGGGAGAAGAATTCGTAATTCTCTTACCAAATTATTCGAAATTACAGGCTATGAATATTGCGGAGCAACTTCGTCGGAAAATCGAACAAACGCCATTTATGGTACCACTCGATTTAGGTGACATAACACGAGAAGAAATAATATTCATAACCGCAAGCATTGGTGTCTCTACAGCACCCGAAGACAGTGACGAAGGAATGTCTCTACTTCGAAATGCAGACCGTGCCTTGTATATTGGAGCGAAGCAGGCGGGTAGAAATCGGGTTGCGGAGTATGTGAAGTGAAAAGAAGTTGACTCGCATTTATTTGTGAGACAACTTCTTTTTTTATTGGGGGCTAACACAAGAAAGCGCTCCTCAAACGATCGCCACAAAAACTTTGCCAAATAGGATCGCTCCAAGAGGAGTTAGCCACAAATTGAAGGAGCATTTGTGACTAACTCCGCGCTGTAGGTGTTTTTCTAGCGAGGTTTAGTAATCTTTCCCAGTGTCAGTCACAAATAAAGAACATTTGAGTCTGACGCAAGGAAAGGACGCGGTTTTGTTTGGTATTTACAAAAGGTGGCAGATTTTTTGAAAAGAAGAAAAGGGCCGAGAGAGTTATCGTTACTCATTCTCGGCTCTTCTTCATTTCTATTCTTCTATTATGAGTTCATGTCTGCTGGACTCGATAAAAGAATTGTATTTACTTGTCAGAATTCTATTTTAGTTTGCTAACATAGAGTCCGAAAAACAATTTTATTAGTTATAAATTACATTATTAATGAAATCATTTTCTATTATGGGTTTTGGTTCTGGTTCTGGTTTTGGTGCTTGGTTCCCACTAGGACAAAGAATATCTAATTCGTTTTTTGAAACAAAGTTTGGTTGCTTACCATTAGTTGAATAAATTGTACCTTTTAAAGATTCATCCATGTAAACATTACTTGTTGAATCAATGTTTAAGAAAGTGCCCCAAATCGGGTTCTGTGTAGCTAATTTTCTGAAACAGACGGTGGATTTATTCCCAATTGTTATGCTAGGGCCAGTCACATTATTGCCGAAATTTATAGTAGAGTTACTAATATTTAAATTATTTTTAAACAATGAAGTTCCAGAAATATTGCTATTCTTTGCGCCATTAAATTCTACTGGATTATTAAAAGTTGCATTACCAAAAATATTAACAGATGTAGTATTAAACTTTGCATTATAATTAAACAGTGCATTACCTAAGATATCTATCTTAGATCCAGTGAAATTAGAAACGTCTTTGAAATCTACATTATTTTCGATTTCAAATATAGTATTAATAAAGTCTGCGTTTTTTTTAAATAGTGTATATCCAATCACTGAGAACTTTCCTGATTCGAAGTTTACCGTCGATTCAAAGACTTGATCTCCTGCTCCGTATAATGTGAAATTTTTGCCACCTAAATTATTATTGAAATTACCATTGCCTTTCATAAACAATGAGATATTTTCGGTGGAATCTAGCAATTTGAAAGTTGTGCTTCCAGTAGATTCTATGGTAAGATTTTTGGCTCCTTTTAGGTCGTTGAAACTATTTGTTCCATTAGTAAAAATGAAAGAGTTATTAAAATTTTTGTTTATTGTTAAGTTTAAAGGGTTGAAACTTTTACTGCTATTTTCAGGATAGTATACAATATTATTACTTAAGTTTAAAAATGTACTTAAATCATTGGTTTTACACGGTACATTATTAGAACTCATAGGATTTTTGCAAACCTGGGTAGGAATTGTTTCAAAAAAGAGATGTCTCGGTATTTCAAAAGAATTTTGAGGATTACCAGTATTTCCTCCTCCTGCTCCTCCTGTGTTACCTGTCGGAAATGTAATCAAATCAGTTGGAAAGTTAAAATATGCAGTTAATCTCTTTTCCTTATTTTTAATCTTTCCAACTACATTAATTTCTAGTAAAATATTTGAAATAAATTTAGGTTTAAATTCATTGCTATCAGCCAATAAGAAATATGTAGATTCATCATCTAATGTTATTTTTTTTATTGCAGTGTTATTTGAAAGGTTCAATATCTCAGTTTTTAATGCTGCTAAATATTCTTGCTTAATTGTATCTAACGATCTTTGAATATTTTGTGGTAGTCCATTATTTGCTGTAATCGCATTTATAGTATCCTGACTATATTTTGCAATTAAATTAATTATCGCAGCTTGATAATACTCCACCCCCATCTCAGCGATAGCAGTAACTTCATAAGTCTCATCCGTTTTCTCCACTTGTTTTTGCTGATTCATTGCACTTAAAGTAAATGATGAAAAGAAAATAACAATTATTGTAATGATTACTAAAGTGAGTATAAGAGTGTAACCTTTTTCATTGTGCAATTTTTTCATCATCAATTAACACATCCTTTTACATGTAATTTGCTAAATGTTGTTTTTGCATCAAAAGAGATTTTTTCATTTGATTTAGAAGTTAGAGTTAACTCCAGTGTGAATTCTTTGCTTGGAAGAGTGATATTATTAACTTGATATTTAATAGCTGTATTATTGAATTTTGCTGAGTCAGACGGAATACAATCATTAATATTTAGAAATCCGTCGTCAGTAACTTTAATTTCTTTAATTGTCGATTTCGTATGCATTTGTTGAATGGTGTTTAATATAATATTTGCCTCTTGTTGCAATTGATTTTGTGTAACTGCTCTATCGTTAAAATTCAACGCTTGAAAAAAGAGATTCCAAATAAGTACAGAGATCACTCCGAACAATGCGAGTGCTGCTAGTAATTCTACTAAAGTAATTCCTTTTTCATTAGATTTAGTTGCCATTAGAAAACTCCTCTTAGTAAAACTTCATTTCTTAAGATATCCGTATGTTGATGCTTGTATTAGATCGTTAGGATTCAAAACGTCTATTTTCATCTTGTGTAAGGTTTGTGCAGTTCCACTTACGGCTTCTATCGGCCAAAGCGAAATATTTATTTTTGTAGATTTTCCATTTGAAGTATACGTTCCTGAAAGTATAATTGGATTTGTTGAATTATTAATTTTTTGAGAAGGAGTTATTGGTAAGTTAGTCCCTGATATTGCATCAGTATATGTAATTCTCTTCATTTTCACTAAAACTTCTTTCCCCACATTCGCCGCTTCCAAATTATCCCCTGTACGATTATTCATATTCGCCATTTGTGGGAAGATTGATAGAAACATGGAGAGTACTACGGTTAGCAACACGACAGACGCTAGTATTTCTATTAATGTAAACCCACTGTTATTTTTAAGATTATGCAACATTAGGCAATCCTCCTTTTTACGTGCGAAATTTGGCTTCATTTAGCATCTTCTTCTATTAAGTACACATATTTATCAAACTTTTAGTGAGGAAACTCACAATCTACTTGTGAAATATATAGGGAACTATAAAAAAATTTGTAATTTGTTCTGTTATACTCTTGTAATTGGTCTCTTAATCATATATAAATAAGTACAAAGAATCAATTTAAATTTCAATATATTCAAATATATATATATTAGATAGTCTTAAAGTACTTGGTTTTATAAAAGTAGATTCTTAATACCTATTAAATGATTAATATATGCAAGTTATACTATAATAATAGTGAGAGTTATTGAAAAGGAAGTGAATTAGTGAAAATTATTTGGAAAACAGTTGTTTTAGTTATCTTAACATCTTTTCTTTTTTATATGTGGTCCGGTAATTTCGCTCCTTTGCAGCAACAAGTGAAAGCAGAAGGGGAAGTTTCAGGTTCTACTATTGGTGGACAAGAAGTCGAGTCGCTTGAAAAGGATGAAATCATTTCTGTATTAAACGCGGAAATTGTAGAGTGGAAGCAAAATCCGATACTATTGACTGGTAATAATACAGATATTTCGCTAGATCCAGAGTGGTTTACCTTTAATGTCGAAGCAACTGTCGAACAGTATGAAAATCAAGTAGCTACACCCTGGTATGCATTTTGGAATTCTGCTCCAACTGTTCATATTCCTGTACAGTTTACGATGAATCCAGAACTAATAACATTAATAGAAGAAACCGCTCAATTAAATACAGAAGAAACCATTGTCAATATAAACAATCAAGTTGGCGTTCTATCAATGGAACCAATCGAAACTGTTGCACTTGATTTATCCATGTTTCAAACTGAACGTATAGCTTTTAGTTCAGAAAATATAGTGGTTAATTCAAATGGGTTAACGAATATTGCATCTGCATTAAATGAACGAGTTATTAAAGGTGGAGAAGTATTTTCTTTGTTAGACGGTTTGAAGGAAATAAATGTAGATGCAAATAAAGAAAGTGTCGATTTTGTTGCTTCAGTTTTATATAGTGTTTTACTTCAAACGAATGTTGAAATAGTGGAACGACATTCGCAGGGGATCATGCCAAACTATCTTGAACCAGGTGTAGAAGCAAAAATTCGTAAAAATACAAATAAAGATTTAAAGTTTATAAATACAAACAATGCTCCAATCGTCTTGAAGATGCAACTTAAAGGAACTGATCTATTAGTAGAGATTTACTCAGTTCGATTAGACACGGAAGCGACTTACCGAGTGGCCGATAAAGTAGAGATTAAGCCCCGCACTATATACCGTTATTCTGCAGCATTAAAAGTTGGACAAGAAAAACTGGTAGAAGAAGGAAAGGTTGGGTTACGAGTTTCTGTTTACCGAACTATCTCCGAAAAGAATGGGCCTTTTGAAAAAGATGAGTTAATAAGTTCAGATTATTATCCGCCAACCAATCAAGTTATTTTGAAGTCATCTGTAGTACCTGAAACACCGACTGTAACAGATCCAGACTTAGCAATAGATCTTAATGGAGACGGGTTCCCAGATGTAGTGACAAAACCATCAACAGAAACGGATTCAAAAGCTAATGTCGATGGCGCAAATAAAGACGAAACAACAGAACCAGAAATAGATAAAGAGACTGGATTACCTATTGGTACTGAGTACGACAAGAGTGGAAATATAGTCGATTCCATTACAAACGATTAACAAAGAAAGGGGGCAGCGTAGATGAAAGCAAACGCGAGGAAACGATTAGGAGACTTATTAGTTGAATCATTGGTTATAAGTACCGAACAATTAGACTATGCACTATCTAGTAAAAGTCGAGACGAAAAACTTGGTGACTTTCTCATTAGAGAAAACCTACTAACAGAACAACAGTTAATTGAGGTACTTGAGTTTCAATTAGGAATTCCTCACGTTAGTTTAAACCAATATGCGATTGAACCCGAGCTAATTCAATTAGTTCCGAAAGAATTGGCTAAACGAGCGAATATTATGCCGATACGTAAGGAAAAAAACAAACTAATGATTGCTATGGCCGATCCAATGGACTATTTTGCCATTGAAGAAGTTCGGATGGCAACAGGCTGTCAAATCGAAACAAGTATCGCAGCGAAAGATGATCTGTTCCGGACAATTTCGAAATACTATGATTTGCAAGAGTCCATGGATCTAGCAATGATGGATATGACCCCTGTAGACATAGAAAATGACACACAAATTACGGATGAAGATTCACCGATTGTTCGACTCGTGAATCAGATTATCGCAAACGGTGTCGCGCAACGAGCAAGTGACGTTCACTTTGACCCACAAGAAACGGAACTTCGAGTACGCTACCGCGTAGATGGTGTATTGAGAACAGAACGTGGGCTACCTAAACATATGCAAAACGTTATAATAGCTCGTATTAAAATTTTAGGTAATTTAAATATAACGGAAAATAGATTGCCTCAAGATGGTCGTATTAAAATTAACGTGAATATGAAACCAATCGATATCCGTCTTTCCACTTTACCAACCATTTATGGGGAAAAAGTAGTTATGCGTATTTTAGACTTGAGTAGTGCGCTTAATAGTCTAGCAAAACTTGGATTCAATGAAAAAAATTACAAAACATTTAGTAATATGATAAAAAAACCGAATGGAATTGTCTTAATCACGGGTCCAACTGGTTCGGGTAAATCTTCTACTTTGTATGCAGGACTAAACGAACTAAACGGGGAAGATGTCAATATTATTACTGTAGAAGACCCAGTCGAATATCAATTAGCAGGAGTTAACCAAATTCAAGTTCGCGAAGAAGTAGGATTGACATTTGCAACTGGTCTACGTTCTATTTTGCGACAAGATCCAGATATCGTGATGGTTGGGGAAATACGTGATTTAGAAACGGCGCAAATTGCTGTTCGTGCTTCTTTAACTGGGCATCTCGTACTTAGTACATTGCATACAAATAGTGCCGTTGAATCAGTTGCACGTTTGAAAGACATGGGAGTAGAACCTTTCTTACTTTCCTCTTCATTAGTAGGAGTTTTATCACAACGTTTAGTTCGAAAAGTTTGTCGTGATTGTAGTGAAATGCAAATGCCAAATGAACGTGAAAAAGCTATTTTTATGGAACACGGTATGGAAATAAATGAAGTACGACGCGGAAAAGGGTGTCCTGTTTGTAATCATACGGGTTATAGAGGACGTTTAGCCATTCATGAAATACTTGCTGTGGATGAATTTGTCAAAGATGCCATTTTAACTGGGAAAAGCTCAGCAACTCTTCGAGAATATATGAAAGAAAGTGGTTATTATAATTTGTTAGAAGATGGCCTATTAAAAGTACAAGAGGGATTAACAACAACGGAAGAAATACTTCGTGTTGCAACAATTGACTGAGGTGGATGGGATGGAAATTTCGATAATCGACTTATTACAAAAATCGTTTCATGACCGAGCATCCGATCTGCATATCACGGTTGGACTTCCTCCTATATTTCGAGTAAACGGTGTGCTACAAAATTTTGGTGACGTCAATTTAAATGAAGCTGATACAAGAGCGATGCTAGAAGAAATTCTACCTGCGCTTAAAATAGAAGAATTCAAAGCAAAAGGTGAATTTGACTTTAGTTACGAATTACCAGGTCTGTGTCGCTTCCGTATAAATGCCTACCATCAACAAACGCATGTCGCAATTGCCGCTCGTATGATAGATGCTAAAATACCGGCTATTGAAACACTAGGAATGCCGGATGTACTAAAAACACTGGCCGATAAAGCCCAAGGACTCATCTTAGTAACAGGTCCAACTGGTTCGGGGAAATCGACGACGCTTGCTGCGATGATCGACTATATTAACACAACGTCATCGAAGCATATTATTACGCTAGAAGATCCAATTGAGTATATACATTCGCATAAGAAATCGGTGATCAATCAACGTGAAGTAGGAGCAGATACACAAAGCTTCTCAAATGGTTTACGTGCTGCACTTAGGCAAGATCCAGATGTGATACTTGTTGGGGAAATGCGAGATTTAGAAACGATTTCCACTGCGATTACTGCAGCGGAAACGGGTCATTTAGTCATGGCAACACTGCATACAAGTAGTGCTCCCACAACGATTGACCGAATCATCGATGTATTTCCACCACATCAGCAAGGACAAATTCGGATTCAACTGGCGAATGTGCTACAAGGAATTATTTCCCAACGATTATTTGTTCGACACGATGCAAAAGGTCGAGTTGCCGCGACGGAAATATTAGTACAAACACCATCTGTAGCGAACCTTATTCGCAATGAAAAAGTACATCAAATTCAAAACGTCATGCAAACAAGCCGTGCGCTCGGAATGCATACGCTCGAATCGTCTATACAAAACTTGGTAACTACAGGGAAAGTTTCATTGGAATCTGCCAAGCCATTTATGAATGTAGGTGAGTATTGATGGTTGTTTTTAAATACAACGGTCGTACTACGGCGGGAGCAGTAAAAAAAGGTACAGTAGATGCAATCAATAAACAAGCTGCCATCACAAAACTTCGTGCACAAGGAATTAACCCAAGGGAACTAGAAGAATCGAAAAGTCTTCTGCACAAAGAGATTTCCATTGGGGGAACGGTAAAAAACCAAGATTTCGTTGTTTATAGTAGACAGTTTGCAACACTTATAAGAGCTGGTGTCTCTATCTTAGAATCTACTAGAATACTAGCAGACCAAACGTCTAGTAAACCTTTAAAAAAAGCATTGCAATCAGTGGGGGAAGATGTAAAATCTGGATTGTCATTCTCAGATGCATCAGCCAGGTATCCGAAAGTGTTTCCTCCACTATTCGTTAATATGATTCGCGCAGGAGAATTGACAGGGAACTTGGATGAATCTTTAGAAAGATTAGCATTTTCCTTTGAAAAGCAATATAACTTGAAAAAGAAAGTACAGTCAATGATGGTATATCCCATTTTTTTACTCATTATGACGGTAGTAGTAGCAGGTTTTCTCATGTTAACTATTGTTCCACAATTTGTGACGATGTTCGATGAAATGGGAGCAGAACTACCGACCATTACAAAGGTAGTCATGAGCTTTAGTGAAATACTTCAGACTTCTTGGTATATTATCATTCTGGTAGTTGTTGTCGTAGTTGTCGTATTCAACTATTTTTATAAAAAGAATGAAGCATTTAATTTTTCTGTAAATCTTATTCTACTTAGAATACCTGTATTCGGTACATTGCTACAAAAGTCAGCAATCGCTCGAATGACACGTACACTTTCCTCTCTATTCAGTAGTTCAGTGCCCATTTTACAAGCATTGACAATAGTAGAGAAAGTGATTGGCAATCCAGTAGTAGCAAAAGTAGTGCGTGAATCACGGACAAGCTTAGAGCAAGGGAGCACATTAACAGCACCACTCGAAAAAAGTTGGATTTTTCCACCTTTAGTAACCCAAATGACCGCAATTGGTGAGTCAACTGGCTCACTTGATTATATGTTAGAAAAAATTGCAGTGTTTTACGAAGACGATGTAGATCGCACAGTAGACTCGTTAAAGTCACTAATTGAACCACTCATGATTGTGATTTTAGCGGGAGTAGTAGGAACGATTGTTATGGCAATTATGGTGCCTATGTTTAGTATGTATGAACAAATGTAACTTACTTCAGTAAATACTGAAGTAAGTTACAGCCTCCGGCGGATGTCACAGATTTTGAAAGGAGTGAATCGTGCTAGCACGATTCAAAATCTGGACGCAATTACGCCAAGGCTAAATTGATTTATTGTTTTCAATTTAAGGAGGTGATAAGTCATGAAAACAATGATGAATGAAACACCGAACGAAATTTCTATAACAAAATCTAGGGGGAATAATAAAATGAAAAAATTCACAAAACTATTTAAAAATGAAAAAGGTTTAACACTTATCGAGCTTCTAGCTGTAATCGTAATCCTTGCTATTGTAGCAGCAATTGCTGTGCCATCAATAAGTGGGGTTATTGATAATAGTAGATATAATGCAGTAAAAGCTGATGCTACAAATATACTGAATGCTGCTCAACTGTACTTTGTTGAAGATGGAGAAAATACTGCGGTAACTTTAGTAACAGTCGAAGGTTTGAAAACGGCTGGATATTTAGAATCTGAAGGGAAAATCCCTTTAACTGCTGAGATTGCCAAGTCTAAGCCACTTGCATTATCTAAAGCAACGGTCAAATATTCTGGTGAGAAAGCTGTTACTTTTACTGGAGCTACTTTAAAAGGAATTATTGAAGATGAGCAAAAAGGTTCGACTGATACCGCTAAAACTGTTATAGGAAAAGGTAAAACCGAATAAGTATAATTATTAACATTTATTGTTCTAGTTCTGCATTGATAAATTAAAATGAGATTAAACAGCATGAAATTAAATAATACAGCAGGCACTAGCCTGCTGTATCTCTTATTTTCACGTTTGAGCAAACGAACAATTCGTTTCCTGAAACGTGAAACTACAATAGAAATAGATAGAAAGTCATGGGGGGGTGCCGGCTATGTTCAAAAGTAAAAAGAATCGTTTTGTTGCTTTGGAAGTGAATGAGTATGTCATCCGAGCAATTGTGATGAACAGTCTAGATATAAAACAAGCTGTTGTGTATGAACATCCGTTAAAAGCTGGAATCATTGAAGGGGATACGATTCGAGATGAGATGGCTTTGTTTGATGAATTGAAAGAGCTTGTAGCTGCATGGGGTGTTAAACGACATGATGTGCTTTTTTTTGTGCCCGATAGCTCGGTGATGATGAAGTCATTTGAACATCCTGCTGATGTTGTATCGGCTAAGTTAAAAGCCTATGTGGAAATGGAGCTTGGACGTACGATTCACTTGCCTTTTGCTCATCCCCTAATTGATGTGTATGATGAAAAACCTAATGACGGGGAAGCGACACTTTTTGCTGCTCCTTCCGATGAAGTGAATAAAATGGCTGGTTTATTAGATGATGTGTCCTTAAATCCAACTGTCGCCGATATTCGTACGTTATCGACGATTCGCTATTTAGAAACACTGAAGGCTTTTGCGGATCACAAGAGTTACTTGATCACCGATTGGTCGATTGCAGGTGTTTCGATTTGTATTTACACGCCCGGAAAGATAGAGTTCCTGCGTTACCAAACGATTGAAACGATAATGAATAAATGGCAAAGTCAACAAATAGATGACGGGGAAGTGCAATTTTCATATGATGGTGAAATAGCAGAATATCGTATGCAATTAGTCGATCAAATTGCGGAAATTGACCGAATTCTAAATTTCTATCGTTTTTCTCTTTATAAAGGAGAAAAAGCAGTAGATGAGTTAATCGTTTTAGGAGACTCACCGGAAATTGATCATATTGTATCTGAGATACGATCAAACTATGAAACTCCTATGACCTATATTGGAGATCAAGAAGTTCAATCACTAAATCCTCAGTTGAAATCTAGACATATTTCACTTATTGGACTTGTATATAAGGAGGTCAATTAATGGTTCCAGAAATTAATTTATTACCTAAGATTGAACGAAAACAGTCTAGTAATGTTGTCCTTATTTTAGCCTTTGTGTTATTTGGTATCCTTGTACTATTTTTAAGTATGCAATTATTTTCGTTAAAAAAGGATATTAGTGTTTTAAGTTCGGAAGAAACACAGTTAGTAGGACAACGAGATGTATTAGTTGCTCAAGTATCTGCTTCTGCACAAAAAGAGCAAGGCACACTTGCTAGTTCTGTAACGTTTGTGGAGAGTATTTCCTACCCCGTAAGCCCTTTAATAGATGAAGTACATAGGTTATTACTTGAGAACACCTACTTACGTGATTATCAGTTTGGGGAAAAGGCTGTGGATCTAGTCGTAGATTTCGAAACGATGAATGATCTTTCCTTATTTGTGGAGAACTTATTAAATAGTACCTATTTCACAGATGTCCAAGTGCAATCAATTTCTACTTTTGAACCATCTCTTACCACAGAAGACACTGCGGATAGTACGAAGACTGATTTTGATGTGCAATCTCGCTATTCTGCTACGTTTACACTTATTATGGACCAAGCTTATTTGAGTGCAGGAGGTGCCCGTCCATGAATGATTTGATGAGTAATAAGAAGACGGCTACTTTAGTAATAGCCGCATTCATAGCGTTGATCCTTGGGGCGATTTATTATTTATATATATATCCATTAAATGGAGTAAAAGACGCCAAAGAATCTACTGTATTGTCCGTGCAAAGTGAAATTGCGGTTCTAGACCAACAATTAGTTGCTTCTGAAGTGGTGGGAGAAGAGCCAGAAGAGCAAGTATTTGATTTGACGAAAAAAGTTCCGCCTACTCGAGGCTTAGATGAATTAATACGCTCGATTGAAGAAGTAGAACTAGTGACTGAATCTATCGTTGAGTCCATCGACTTTAATAATTATGACGGGGTTGTTGCTGAATCGACACTTGCACCGACAGAAACAGAAGATGGCGCGGAAACAACAGAAACGACTGAAACAACAGAAGATACTACAGAAAACGGAGCACCTACTGACACCGAAACTCCAGTTTCTCCGGTAGCAGGGATCGTACTTCCACCGCAGTTAAAGTTACTCACTTTTAATATTTCTGTGTTAACAAAGGACTATGATCATTTCAAACTGTTTATCGAAGAGCTAGAAGCATTGGAACGTATTGTTCGAGTAGACCAATTAAGTTTCTCGATGCCTGGGGAGGAACAGTTTTACGAAATGGACTCGGATGAAACGATTGCAGCAGAAATTCAAGTAACGACATTTTATTATGATGAAAAATAAGAATGGATAGGAAGATACTCTTTGTCTATTTCTCAAATATGTATTTATATAGCCGTATATATACTACCAGCTCTTTATATGTTTGGGCTGGCTTGCATTGTCATTGCTCAGCATGCTAAAAGACTGGAAAATAGGTTAATTGCTACTATGTTATTTATATATTGTATTGTATTTTTAGGAGAGTTATTCCGTCACTTACTTCCGATTAACTATAGTACATCCTTAGTGGAGATTATCTTAGGAAGTTTAGGTGTATTAACAATTGGGGTATCGTTTCATCTATATATGTATGTTGCCGACTTGCATAAGCTGATGAAAACAGTGTATCCTTTCTTATTTTATATTCCGTTTATATGTCTAGTAATTATCCAGCTTCTTGGATTAAATTTCTTTTCATCCGTTACCTATAATTTAGAAGGAATTTGGCATAAACCTGTAGTTGATGAAACATATTACATTACTTTAACGATTGCTGTTCTGTTAAATGTAGTCTTGTTATTCATTCTTGTTATTGGCAATAGAAAAGTATTTGATAGAAAACGAAAAAAATTACTCCGTTTTTTAATGCTGTATAGTATAACAACTTTAGTAATGAAAATCGGCTTTGGTTATCCGAGCTATAGTGAAAGCTTTCCTCCTTATCCGATAATTTTCGAAGGGCTTATTTTTTCTGTCTTCATATCCTTTTCCTATTTACATAATGATTTATTACCAAATATCACCAAGCACTACCAAACGCTTTTTGATATTAGTCCAATCTCTATTATAATTGTAAATGAAAATATGGATATTATAGAAATTAACAATCAAGGAATGATTTTGATAGGAATGCAAAAAAGTTCGGAACTTAACTTAATGAAGTTTGCACAAACAAAACATAATAAAAATCAATTACATAAATTGATCTACGATATTCAAAGAGAAGGAATAGTTCAAGATTACCCCATAACATTAGAAAATATATTTAATGATGGCACCTTACATTTTTCCGTTGATGCGAAGATGGTTATTACTGGTGAAGAGAAAAATTATTATGCGATGCTTAGAGACGTGACGAGCGAAGTAAAAAAAGAAAAGGTTATTTTACATATGGCCTATCATGATGTACTTACAGATTTGCATAATCGAGCGTATTTTGTGACGCAGCTTAGGAAAAAATTAGTAGAAATATCGAAAAGTCCAATTAGTGAATCAGTTTTTGTCTTAATAGATTTGAATAACTTTAAATCTATTAATGATAGTTTTGGTCATCAGATTGGAGATCAAGTACTCCATCATACTGCATCTATTTTGAAACAATCGGTGTCTGAAAATGCCTTAGTTGCCCGTTTAGGTGGGGATGAATTCGTGCTATTTCTCCAAGATTTTAACTCTAGAGAAAAGATTTCTGAGTGGCTTTATCATTTACGTTCCACATTTGAGAAAAGTAGTTTTTATTATAATGATATTGAGATTAAAATTGAACCAAGTATCGGGATTAGCATCTTTCCTGAACAAGGTACAACCTTCGAAGATTTGTTTAATCAAGCCGATTTAAACATGTATATCGATAAAGAAAATTCAAAAAGCAAGAAATTAGGTGTTTAAAATGGAATTTGTACTATTATTTATATTTTTCTCATACGGCCTAGTTTTCGGTTCTTTCTTTAACGTAGTAGGTCTACGCATTCCAAAAGGAGAATCGATTGTTAAACCTCCTTCTCATTGTACGGTTTGCGATCGGCGTTTAACGATTAAAGATTTAGTGCCAGTGTTTTCATATGTGTTTCTCAAAGGGAAATGTCGAGGGTGTGGAACAAAGATTAATTGGGTGTACCCAGTGATGGAGCTTGCGACAGGATTATTATTCGCGTTTGCTTATTTGCAGCTGGGATTTTCATTGGAGTTAATTGTTGCGCTATTGTTTATCTCGCTTTTAGTTATTATTACGGTGTCGGATATTGCGTATATGCTTATTCCTGATAAGATTCTGTTATTCTTTTTGATTCCATTAATAGTGTTACGAGTTTTAGAACCACTTGACCCGTGGTGGGATAGTATTGTCGGTGCGGTTGTTGGGTTTGGTGTTTTATTCCTCATTGCGATTGTGTCTAAGGGAGGCATGGGTGGAGGAGATATTAAGTTATTCTTCGTCATCGGTCTAGTGCTAGGTTGGGCTCCGACATTACTGACTTTATTCTTAGCTTCCATTATTGGCACGGTTATTGGGATTATTTCATTAAGACGATCAAAACAAAGTAGAAAAACGCCGATTCCATTTGGACCATCTATAGCGATAGCTGCTATTATTGCTTATTTTTATGGAGAGATGCTTGTCGATTGGTATGTGAATTTGTTTTTTTAACTCGATAACTTTTTTTGGCGAGCCGACATAGGTCTCGTCTTTTTTTATATTCTTCGTGATAAGGTTATAAAAAAAGAGGTGATTCTATGCCAATTGGAAGACGGAATAATACGAGAAAAAAAGTAGTATTAGCTGGCATACAAGGATTAATCATTGGGGTTGTTGGAGTTCTATTGTTCGGATTAATATTAAACTTAGCGAATGATAAGAAAGTGGAAAGTGAAGAAGTCGAAATTACGACTCCCACAGATGAGGAAGATAAGTTAGAGGTAATAGGAAAAGTGGAGGAAAAATCTCTCCCTTTTCAAGCAAAACAATATGGCATGTTCACTTCCAAGGAAAGTGCGATTGCCTTCATAGGATCTCAGCCCTCCCTTGCTAAAGCGAGTATTTTCCAGGTGGGGAACGAGTTTTATGTGTGGAGTGATTTATACGCTACAACTATTCCGACACAAGAAGTGGAAGTACTGCCTACTTTTATAAAGAGTTTATATGTGTCGACGAACAGCTGTGAAGATTCTAAAGTCATAAAAGTAATGGAATTAATACAGGAAGAGAATTTAAGTAAAAAATTTTTTGACTCTATAGCTAAAAAAGAAGACTATCCAGACGATTTAATGCAAATTGTGCAGGCTATATCAGCGTTTTCAGAAGTTCCCTCTGTCATGAGATCTCATATTTTTTCACATTATGTTGCGACGAACAATTGTTTGAAATTGAATTTCTGATACCACTTTCTCGGTAAGAATTAAATTGTTGCTTTTTATACACAATTTCCATTTTTTCAATTGTTTTGTATGCTATTGAAAAGGAGGAATTAAAAATGAAATTAACAACTAACCAACGATTTATTTTAGCTAGTGAGTCACCTAGAAGAAAAGAACTTTTTGGTAAATTAGGTATTCCTTTTGAGGTGATAGTCTCAGGAGCAGCGGAAATAGTAGAAGGGAATCTTACAGTTGAAGAAGTGGCCATGAATATCGCTATTAGCAAAACAACAGCCATTTTAAAGGAAAATCCTTCTGCAATTGTCATAGCTGCGGATACAATTGTTAGCTTTGAGGACGAATTTTTGATGAAACCGAAAGATCATGCTGAAGCAAAGGCCTTTCTTCAAAAGCTATCCGGAAATAAGCATCAAGTGACAACAGGTGTTGCTATTTATGGGGAGGGTTGTTCGATAAGTTTTGCCGAGACTACTTTGGTACAGTTTTTTGAGCTTTCTGAAGGACAAATAGATGCTTATGTGGCAACTGGAGATTCATTGGATAAAGCAGGTGCTTATGGAATACAAACAATGGGGGGATTATTCGTCCAAAGTATCCAAGGAGATTATAATAATGTCATTGGGCTTCCAATTAGTCGCTTATTTAAAGCGTTATTGTCTCTTCGTTTGATAGAAATTGAGCGGGGGCTGAATTCATGAATACTAAGTTGCCGCCATCCCTTATGATTCGTGATGTTCATGTGTCGGATCGTCCTAGAGAACGACTAGTTAGACAAGGTGCCTCAAGCTTATCTAACCAAGAATTGATCGCAATCCTGCTTCGAACAGGTACCAAGCAAGAATCCGTTCTTCACCTCGCAAATCGTGTCCTCAATTATTTTGAGCAAATTCAGGAGCTGAAACATGCTTCTATCGAAGAGTTAACTGCCGTTAAAGGTATTGGACAAGCAAAAGCTGTCCAATTACTTGCGGCAGTTGAACTGGGGAAACGACTATCCCAACAAAAGACAGATGACAAATTTACGATTCGCTCCCCCAAAGATGCTGCTACATACTTAATGGCAGATATGACCTCTTTAAAACAAGAACATTTTGTCACACTTTTCCTCAATGTCAAGAACCAAATCCTTCATAAACAAACCATTTTTATAGGTTCTCTTAACGCTTCCATCGTACATCCAAGGGAAATTTTCCGTGAAGCTGTAAAACGTTCCGCTGCCTCGATAATTTGCGCTCATAATCATCCTTCCGGCAATCCAACACCTTCCACAGAAGATATTGACGTAACGAAGAGACTTTATGAAGCGGGCTTACTTATGGGCATAGAAATGCTCGACCATATGATAATCGGCGATCATCAGTTTATTAGCTTAAAAGAAAAAGGGTATATGTGACACTGTGCATTTTCCTATCTATCAGTTATAATAAGAGTTATGACTTTATAACAACGAAGTGAAACTTGTTCGAGATAGAAAGGGAGTAAATAATAGTGTTTGGATTTGGATCAAGAGATTTGGGTATAGATTTAGGGACAGCAAATACGCTAGTTTTCATTAAAGGAAAAGGGATTGTGCTAAGAGAGCCATCCGTTGTAGCGAAAAATGTACAAAATGGTGCGATCGTAGCAGTAGGGAACGACGCGAAAAATATGATCGGTCGTACGCCAGGTTCGATAGTTGCGATTCGTCCGATGAAAGACGGAGTTATCGCAGATTTTGATACAACTGCTGCGATGATTGAATATTATTTAAGAAATGCGATGAAAGCATCTGGAATGTCTTGGAGTAAACCAAATGTCATGATTTGTGTGCCATTTGGTATTACTTCTGTGGAGCAACGTGCAGTAATTGATGCTGCTAAACAAGCTGGTGCGCGTGATGCTTTAACAATAGAAGAGCCTTTTGCAGCTGCAATTGGTGCAAATTTACCTGTTTGGGAACCTACTGGTAGTATGGTCGTTGATATAGGTGGAGGTACTACAGAAGTTGCGGTTATATCATTAGGTGGTATCGTAACAAGTGAATCCGTTCGTGTTGCAGGGGATTCGATGGACCATGCCATTACAGCTTATATCCGCAAAACATATAATTTAACAATTGGTGAACGCACGTCAGAAGCGATTAAGATTGAAATTGGCTCTGCAAGAGTGACCGATGAAGAAGAAAATATGGATATTCGCGGACGTGATCTAGTTACTGGTCTGCCAAAAACAATTGAAATTACCTCAAAAGAAATTTCGAATGCTTTACGTGAGTCCATTACTGCCATTATCGATGGCGTGAAAAAAACATTAGAACAAACTCCACCTGAATTATCAGCGGACGTAATGGAGCGAGGCATCATGTTAACTGGCGGTGGTGCGTTACTGAAAAATCTGGACAAAGTTATCAGTGAACAAACGAATATACCTGTATTCATTGCAGAAAATCCTCTGGATTGTGTTGCAATTGGTACTGGGAAAGCGTTAGATCATATGAATGTATTAAAACGTCAACAAACAAAACACTAAGGAGAAGTGTGATATGCCACAGTTTTTTTCGAATAAGCGATTAATATTGCTGCTTGTAGGGATGATTTTTCTTGTGGCGCTCATCAGCTTTTCTTTGCGAGATCGAAATCATGCATCCTTGCCTGAACAGCTAATCAAAGATGTGGTCGGTTTTGGACAATCTATGTTTTCCAAACCGACTCAGTATATAACGGGTGTTTTTGATAATGTAGAATCTTTACTAAATACATATGATGAAAATAAACGATTAAAAGTAAGATTAGAGGATTATGTAACACTTCAAGCTTCTGTAAATGATCAACGTCTTGAAAATGATGAGCTACGCAAAATTGTCGATAAGGAAGAGGATCTACGTGCGTATAATCCTATCCAATCGACTGTAATAGCTAGAAATCCCGACCAATGGGAAGAGAAAATTATTATTGATAAAGGTGAAATTCACGGAGTATTGGAAAATATGGCTGTAATGACTGCTCAAGGGTTAATTGGGAAAGTTATATTAACCACGCCCTATACGTCCACTGTGGAACTTTTATCTACACAAAATCCAAACTATCGTGTTTCAGCAGTAATAGCTGGGGATCAAGAAGTTTTTGGACTTATTGAAGGATTTGACGAACAGCGTAAAGAATTAATACTAAAAAGAATCGATAACGAATATGAAGTGAAAGTAGGTCAAAAAGTTACGACTTCTGGACTAGGTGGAATATTTCCAAAAGGTATTCTCATCGGAGAAGTAACAGAAGTCACAACCGATGATTATGGCTTAACTAAATTAGCGTATGTTAAACCTGCAGCTAGTTTCTCTATTTTAGATCATGTGATTATTTCTAAGCGTACGATTACTCCAGTGGATGGTTCAGATGGAGAAAATACGGAGGCTGATCTAAGAGAAGCCGAAGGGGACGGCTCATGATTCGTATTCTAGTAATTGCTATTTCGGTTCTATTATTCTATTTAGAACCGATTTTTGGTCTTTTTTCGCCGATTGAATTGAATAATGATTTTTATGTATTAGTCCCACGTTTTCTTATCATATATCTGATTTTTGTATCCATTTATTATGACCGAAAACGTGCGATAGTTTATGGTTTGTTTTTTGGGCTCTTGTATGATGTCTTTTTCATTGATATTATTGGATTATATTCTTTTATATATCCGCTAATGTGTTTGGTTGCGAGTTATACGGTTAAATACATTCACCAACATCTCTTAGTTTCTAGTATCCTCACCTTGCTTCTTGTGGCAGTGGTAGAGTTATTATTGTTCTTATTTTATACTTTCATCGGTATCAAAACGATGACATTTACTAGTTTTTATCAACATAATCTCATTCCTACAATGATTGCAAATGCCGTCTTTTTATTAATGTTCGGATGGGCTTTTAAATATATTCTTCTAAATCGGTTTAATCAAAAAGCTTTATTGCTCCAAAAATAGCTTGTTGATTTAACAGTAGATCTGAGGTGACTTGGTTGACAAAGAAGCAGTTAATATTTATCAAAGGAACGAAAGAGGGCCTTGTATTACGCCTAGACGATCAGTGTTCATATGCAGAGCTTTTAGATGAATTGGCAAAAAAGGTTTCTGATGAAGGGTTTGAAGGTCAAGCGGAGGTGCTTTTACATTTAGGATATCGTTATTGTAACGATGAACAGATGAAAGAGATTATTTCGTGCGTCCAGCAAACAGAACATCTACGTGTGAGTAAAATTCAAAGTGAAGTTATGACTGTTGAAGATTGTAATAGAAGATTACTAGAAAACCAGTCAGAGACTTATGTGGGAATTGTTCGGTCAGGACAAGTCATTACAGCTTTGGGAGATCTGGTAGTTATCGGTGATGTGAATCCCAATGGAAGAGTCGTTGCTGGTGGGAATATTTTCGTCCTGGGTAGACTTAAGGGAATTGCTCATGCAGGTTCAACTGGAAATAAAGAGGCAGTTATTGCAGCTTCTTGGCTGGAGGCAACGCATTTAATCATTGATAGTGTCGTAGAAACGATGACCGATGAGCTGACGGTTCTATCAGAGAAACCGGAAATGGAATGTGCTTATTTACATACAAATGGTTCAATTGCAATTGATCGATTACAGGATCTACGTTTGTTAAGACCAAACTTATCAACATTTAAAGGAGGAAGCTAATGTGGGAGAAGCAATCGTTATAACTTCAGGTAAAGGTGGCGTCGGTAAAACGACGACAACAGCTAACCTTGGAACTGCATTGGCTTTGCAAGGAAAAAAAGTTTGTTTAATGGATACGGACATAGGTTTACGTAACTTGGATGTAGTTCTTGGTCTTGAAAACAGAATTATCTATGACTTAGTTGATGTTATAGAAGGTAGATGTAAAATTCATCAAGCGTTAGTGAAAGATAAACGCTTTGAGGATAGACTATACCTACTACCTGCAGCTCAAACTGTGGATAAAAATGCTGTTAATCCAGAACAAATGAGAGAACTTGTTTTAGAGTTAAAACGCGAATATGATTATGTCTTAATTGATTGCCCAGCTGGAATTGAGCAGGGCTATAAAAATGCAATTGCTGGAGCTGATAAAGCAATTGTAGTCACTACACCTGAAATTTCAGCTGTACGGGATGCGGATCGCATAATTGGGTTACTAGAGCAAGAGGGAACAATTGATCCACCTAAGCTAATCATCAATCGTATTCGTCAACATTTGATGAATAAAGGTGATGCACTGGATATAAATGAGATTACTACACACTTATCCATTGAATTATTAGGGATTATTGCGGATGATGAGAGTGTCATTACTTCGTCTAATAAAGGTGAACCTGTCGTTATGAATCCCGATAATAGAGCAGCTCTTGGATATCGTAACATCGCTCGCCGCATTTTAGGAGAATCGGTCCCATTAATGTCCATGGACCTTCCTAAAATAAGTGTTTTTTCTAAAATCAAATCTATTTTTACCAAATAATATAAACCGACTGCCGAAATTGGAGGCAGTCGGTTTTTTTACAAGATAAACAACTTAGATAATAAGAGTAATCAAAGGTGATAATATCCTGATAAATTAATCTGCTAAATTAGGAATTCTATTCTGTAAAGAACGGTGAAAAAAGTAGATTTTCTTTATACTAGTGGAAATAAAGAGAAATAGTAAGTGATAACTGAATAAAGAAGCGGAATAGCGAACGAAATAGCATCTTCGTGAGCTTCCTCTATTATTAGGATAATATCTTTTCTCTAGTTACCCAAAAAATGAACTAACCTGTTTTTAGAAGTTGTAGAAGGGCGACGGACAGTTAATAGCCATAAGATTACCGAGAAAAAAAGATGCTGGTCGTGACTTCAGTCACGACCAGCATCTTTAAAAAATCAAGCGGTAATTATATAGCAATAAGTCTGTCCAAAGCCCTTCGAAAACGACAGAAACATGTTTTGACCTTTATAGAGTAACAGTTTTAATAAAGATAAAATTCATTAATCACCCTCGTCCTTCATATATTCTTCTTAGGGGGAATGTTATGCTTTCAAAAAGAAAATGGGTTCTTTCATTTATATTTGTATTGACCTTTATTTTATTAGCAAAGTTAGAGGGAAATAGCACTTTATCCACCAATTATGCGAGCCTCTTATTAGAACCACAAAGACCAACAGAAATATATAAACAAGTAGTTGCATGGATTGATCGTTCGGATGAATTAATCAGCGTTAGCGCACCTATATCCAATCCTCCTTTAATCGAATATAAATCGATTCAGCCTCTAGAAGAAGGTGCAATTTTATCTATTGATAAATCCCAAGACCTGTATGCGACAGAAGATGGGCTAATTATTTATACAGGTTATAGAAAGAAAACTGGTAAAACAATGTCTATTTTATACGATACGGGAGAAACTGCTACTTATGGTTTTGTAGATGAGTTTCGTCAATTGCCATATACGACTGTGAACGCGGGAGACATTTTCGGCTCGATTGAAAATGAAATTCTTTATATTCAAGTAGAAAAAGAAGGGGAAATGTTGGAAACTGATGAGCTTATTGAGTGGCTTGCCGTAACCGATGAATAAACAATTATTTCGTGTCCACCCTATAATGATTCCCTTTTTTCTTTTCTTTTATTTATCCGGTGAAATTGCAATGTATGTACTCGTGTTTGGATCGTTATTGGCTCATGAGCTTGGTCATCTGCTCGTTGCAGTATGTATGGGTGCAAAAATTCAATCGTGCACTATTTTGCCTTATGGGGGCGAAATTAAAATGGAGCAATTCTCTAAGCTGTCAAGGATAACACAAGTGTGTATCATCTTAGGGGGACCATTTTGTACGCTCCTTTTGATGTTATTTGGTATGCTAGTAGATTTTCCTCAGGCTAATATATTTATCATGATTCAATTGCTTATTTTATGCTTAAATTTATTGCCAATCTTCCCATTAGACGGAGGGCGAATCATACATTCTATCTTCCCAGAAAGGTATGAGGAGCTGCTTGGCTTTTCAGGATGTATTTGTGTGATCATTTTTGTAATAAGTTGTTTTTATTTTCCAAAAGGATTGGTTTTTACCCTGTTATTTTTATTTCTAGTTTTTCAAAACTTTTCCTACTGGAGATTTCGTAAGTACAAGCTTGCATTTGATTGGATCACGAAAAGAGCTTGACTACGAATATTATATGTGATAATATTTTAATGTTATTGTTTGTAGCAGCACCCGTTGCTACAACCGCTCTGAAAAGGTTATAAGTATTCGATTTTTGAATCACCTTTTGGAAGGCGAGTCTTATTCTAAGAGGAGGTGCAAGTATGTACGCAATTATTGAAACTGGTGGTAAACAAGTTAAAGTTGAACAAGGGCAAGAAATCTACATTGAAAAATTAGATGTTAATGCTGATGAAGTTGTAACTTTTGACAAAGTTTTATTCGTAGGTGGAGAAGATGTTAAAATTGGCGTTCCATTCGTGGAAGGTGCTACAGTTACAGCGAAAGTTGTAAAAAGTGGCAAAGCTAAAAAAATTACAGTCTTCAAATACAAAGCGAAAAAGAACTATCACAAAAAACAAGGTCACAGACAACCATACACTAAATTAGTAATAGAAACTATTAGTTTATAAGATGATTAGAGTGACTATAACAAAAGACCAATCTGGTCATATTCATTCCTTCGAGATGAAAGGCCATGCTGATTTTGCGGAACATGGAAAAGATTTAGTATGTGCAGGAGCTTCTGCTGTATCTTTTGGTGCAGTGAATGCTGTTATTGCTCTTACGGGAATCACACCCATACTTGCGCAAAAAGGGGACGGAGGCTATTTATACGTCGAGGTTCCAAGTATATCAAATCTAGAAAAAGCTGCTCAAATACAGCTGATTTTGGAAGCGATGATTGTATCTTTACAAACGATCGAGCAAGATTATGCGAAGTATATAAAAATAACCTTCAAAAAGTAGGAGGTGGAACATATGTTAAAATTAAATCTTCAGTTTTTCGCATCCAAAAAGGGAGTAGGTTCGACTCGTAATGGTCGTGACTCTCAATCGAAACGTCTTGGCGCTAAACGTGCTGACGGACAATTCGTATCAGGTGGATCAATTTTATACCGTCAACGCGGTACTAAAATTCATCCAGGTGAAAACGTTGGACGTGGTGGTGATGACACACTTTTTGCGAAAGTTGACGGTGTAGTGCGCTTTGAGCGTTTCGGCCGCGACAGAAAAAAAGTAAGTGTATATCCTGTAGCTCAAGAAGCTTAATGAATAATAAAAGGACTGCATTTATGCAGTCCTTTTTGATTTTAAAAAATACCTAAAGTAAGCTATTCTCTAAAAGCATAAAAGAACTATTCCTGTTATACTAGAAGAGATAGTAAATGTTGGGATGTGTAACTTTTATGGATCATAACAAGATTACTTTAAATGAAATACTACGTCATACAATGCATGATTATTTAAATAACTTGCATTTATTACAAATGAACTTAGATATGGGTAAACCTGAGGAAGCTAGGGCTTTAATAAGAAAATATTCCCAAAAATGCACTCAATTTTTTGATATAAATAATATTGGCTTATATAAAACAAATGAATGGTTACAAACATTTAGTATTAAATATAATCAATTAACTTTAGATGTTCAAACATCTCTTCTAAATAGAAAAGCGGATAAGTACGATGAGTCCTTAATAGATTATCTCGATAGACTCGTACAAGCAATTTACCCGCATTTTAGAGGATATCAAGAGCAGTTACTGAAACTTCATATCATTTCAGATGAATTTTTGGAAATACTAATAGATATTCGAGGAGATTGGACCAATAATAACTGTACGGATGAACTAACTGGAGAGTTATTTCAGCTGCAAATATTAGAAGCAACCAACAACTCGATAAAAGCAAAACTAATTGCAAGTGGAAGATTGGAGTGAAGTAAATGTTTGTTGATCACGTGAAGGTTTATGTTAGGGGTGGCGACGGCGGAGATGGTATGGTAGGTTTCCGTCGTGAGAAGTATGTTCCTTTAGGAGGTCCTGCAGGTGGGGACGGAGGAAATGGTGGCAACGTTATCTTCGAAGTAGAAGAAGGTTTACGTACGTTAATGGATTTCCGTTATAAGCGAATTTTTAAAGCGGATAGAGGAGTTCATGGTGGTAGTAAGAATATGCATGGTGCCGCTGCAGATGATATGATCATTAAAGTACCACCTGGTACAATAGTTAAAAATGAAGAAACTGGAGAAGTAATAGCTGATTTAGTTGAGCATGGTCAACAAGCTATTATTGTAAGAGGTGGCCGCGGTGGTAGAGGGAACTCTCGTTTCGCAACACCTGCAAATCCAGCTCCGGAGCTTTCTGAAAAAGGAGAGCCAGGTTTTGAGTTAAATGCTGAGTTAGAACTAAAAGTATTAGCTGACGTTGGTTTAGTCGGATTCCCAAGTGTTGGTAAATCTACGCTATTATCCGTTGTTTCAGCAGCTAAGCCTAAAATTGCTCCATATCATTTTACAACAATTGTACCCAACTTAGGAATGGTGGAAACAGAAGATCATCGTAGTTTTGCGATGGCCGATCTACCAGGTCTTATTGAAGGTGCACATGAAGGAGTAGGGCTAGGTCATCAGTTCTTACGTCATATTGAACGTACGCGTGTAATCGTACATGTTATCGATATGTCCGGTATGGAAGGCCGCGATCCTTACGAGGATTACTTAACCATTAATGATGAACTAAAACAATATAATCTTCGTTTAACGGAAAGACCACAAATTATTGTAGCCAATAAAATGGACATGCCAGATTCCGAAGAAAACTTAAAAATATTTAAAGAAAAAATCGGATCTGATATTAAAGTATTCCCAATTTCAGCAATTTCTCGTCAAGGTTTACAAGAGTTATTATTTGCTGTAGCAGACATGTTAGAGGTTGCACCAGAATTCCCATTAGAGGAATTAGTGGAAGAAGAAACAGAAACGTCTGTTATGTACAAGTATCAAGCGAAACAAGACGATTTCACTATTTCAAGAGATGATGACGGGGCTTTCGTATTAGCTGGTGGATCATTAGAAAGATTATTTAAAATGACTGACTTCAGTAGAGAAGATTCTATCCGTAGATTCTCTAGACAATTACGGGGAATGGGAATCGATGATGCTCTTCGTAAGCGTGGAGCTAAAGATGGGGATATAGTACGATTACTGAAATTTGAATTTGAATTCATCGAATAGAGGAAAGTAGGGAGCCGCATGAAAGATGTGACGAACCAGAGATTTTTTTTAGTACGGGAGGATGTGCTGACAGAGGCAATGCAAAAAACCTTGGATGCAAAACACCTCCTTCAATCTGGGAAGGCATCTTCGATATGGGATGCTGTAAAAGAGGTAGATTTATCTCGGAGTGCTTTTTATAAATATCGTGATGCGGTTTTTCCATTCCATTCGATCGTTCAAGAGAGAATTTTAACTGTCTTTCTCCAATTAGAAGATAGAGAAGGGACACTTGCTAGGCTATTGCAATTGGTGGCTGATTCCACATGTAATGTGTTAACAATCCATCAAACGATACCTATTCAAGGAAGAGCTAGTGTAACATTGTCACTGGATGTAACAGCGATGAATAGGGAATTAGAAGAATTTATAAATGAAATGAAGCGATTAGATTTTGTGGAATCTGCCGAAGTAATTAGCTCTGGTGCTTTATAATAGAAAAGAGGAAGACGCCGTCCAGCAGCGAAAAGCGCTGGAAGACTTGAAATAAAAGGCGTCCTTTGCCTTTTCTACAAGTCTGAAGCGATCGAGCTGTTGGCGTCTGAAGCTAGACAGGGAGGTTTTTCTAATGACAACAAAACAAGTTGCTTTTCTAGGGCCAGAAGCTTCTTTTACACATTTAGCAGCAAAGTCATTATTTTATCAAGAGGTATTAGTGCCAATTCGTACTATACCTGAATGTATTGAAGCTGTTGCAAATGGAGAAGTGGATATAGCTGTTGTTCCGCTAGAAAATGCGTTAGAGGGCACAGTTCCGTTAACGATCGATTATTTGTTTCATGAGGCGGATTTATTTGTGATTGCAGAGCTATTATCTCCTATTGAGCAACATTTAATGGTGCATCCAAAAAATGTGGAAAGATGGGAAGAAATAATAACTGTTTACTCCCATCCACATGCTTTGGCACAATGCCATAAATATTTGTACTATCGATTTGGAAAAGTACCATTAGAGCAATCAACCTCAACTGCTGCAGCAGCAAAATACGTTTCTGAAAATGAAGATTTATGTATCGCTGCTATTGGAAATACTTCAGCTGCATTAGAATATGGGTTGAAAATAGTAGAGCAAAATATACATGATTTCCATTTTAATCATACACGATTTTTTGTTATCTCTAAAAAGAATCATTGTATCGAACGAAATGGTCATACAGAGCAAGTGAAAACAACGGTGATGATTACCTTACCAAAAGACGATCGATCTGGAGCCTTACATCAGGTGCTTTCTGTGTTTGCATGGAGACAGCTCAATTTAAGTAAAATTGAGTCTAGACCATTAAAAACAGGTTTAGGGCAATATTTCTTTATCATGGACGTTCTTGAAGACGAGAACAAGCCAATGATGATCGGTGCACTAGAAGAGTTAAAGGCACTGGGCTGTGGCGTAAAATCATTAGGCTCGTATTATACATACGAAACAAAAAACGAAGCAATCCGTTCATAAATGGATTTGCTTCGTTTTTTTGTAATTATGTATATAAAAGTGTAACACCCAACAAGAAGTTTAAGCATAGCTTAGATGATAAGATTGGTTAAATTTTAGATAGTGATACAATAATTTGAAATTGCTTTTGTATTAGAAATGCTAAATGCCAATGATAGATGAAAATGCAGATTTCCTTTTTTAATAGTGGAAATAAAGAAAAATAATAAGTGTCTACGCAATAAAGAAGTGGAATAGCAAACGAAATTGCATCTTCAGGCAGTCGTTGCGAAATGTTTTTTTATTTTGCGACGAGCTTTGCGCAGGAGCACCACGATGTCGCGTACTTAGACTGTCATCATCTCTCCTCTATTATTAGGAAAGTATCTTTTCTCTAGTTAACCTAAAATGTACTTACCTGTTTCTAAAAGTTGTAGAAGGGCGACGGAAAGTCAATCGCCATAAGATTACCGAGAAAAAAGATGCTGGTCGTGACGTCAGTCACGACCAGCATCTTTAAAAAATCAAACGGTAATTATATAGCGATAAGTCTGTCCAAAGCCCTTCGAAAACAGTAGAAACATGTTTTGATCATAAAAGTTATTCTTCCATTAGATAACCCTTTTCTCTAATGGCACTTATACCTCTAGTTAAAATTTCTTCGGTTGATGCGGACAATAGATGCAAATGAATGCCAGATGTAAGCTCCAATAAAAATGGTGCGTCCGTATCACGCACTTTCTTTAAAAACATTTCTACATCGTGTCTATTAGAAACCATGATCGAAGAAGTGATTTCTCCATAAACAGGATGTTCAATCGTCACATTTTCTACAGTGACACCCGCATCCACTAATGCTAAAAGCTCATCCTCTGTATGACTGGATTGATGGTTACATGCTACTTTTCGCTGTACATATGGAGTATTTTCTTTATCAGGTAGTACAATATAGCCTTGGCTAGTAGACATAATAGGGGTATTCGCTGCTTTTAATAATGTGACGTCATTCACAATAACCTGTCTGCTAACATTAGCGAGCTTTGCTAACTCTGAGCCAGTCACAGGTGCATGTTGTTCCTTTAAATAGGAGAAAATCCAATTCCTACGGTCTCCACCTTTTAACTTTTTCACGATTATCCCTCCGAACTTGCATAATGACTTGGTTCCTATTCATAAGTTTATCATGAAGGGATGGTAGTTTGTTTAAAATCTGTGACCATTTCAAGGTGGTACACATAATTTAAAGGAGAAGGAAGGAGGAAGACTGTGCAAACTCATATTGTTGTAAAAGGGGACACTTTGTGGAAAATTTCCAGAAATTATGGTGTTTCTTTTGAGGAATTAAAGAAAGTAAATGCGCATTTAGCTAATCCGGAATATATCGTGCCTGGTATGAAGATTTTTATTCCGAATTCGAAAAAAATGGAATCGACCACTCATCCATATAGTGACAATCGACCAGTCAAAAAAGAAATGGTGAAAAAGGAGGAAGTGAAAATCCATCAACCTAATAAAGCAATGCCGATGCATCAAGTACCAAAAGCAATGCCAATGCATCCAACACCAAAAGCAATGCCGATGCAACCTGTACCGATGCCCCAGCCGATGCAACCAGTAGCACCGATATATCAAATACCACAACTGCCACAGCAACCACAACAACCACAACAGCCTCAACAACCGCAGCAACCGAATGTATCCTATACATTCCCATTTCATATGATGCCTGTCCCTGACATTGACATGACTCCGTCTCCACAAGGTTGGAGATTAATGGAGTCCACGTCTATTCACATCCATAATCATATAGAAAATTATGATATAGAGGTGGAGAAAGCGCCAACTCCGCCACCTGTCCAACCAGTACCTATTCAACCAACACCACAACTAACAAGCCCGATGGCAGAAGAGGCTTCACCTGAATTCCCGGAATCGCCTACATTCCCGATGATGTATCCGTGCCCACCATTTCAACATTTTCCATACATGCATCACCAGGCAGAACACGGGGGATGTCCTTGTATGCAGATTTGTTATGTACCTGTATATCCTTGTCCTCCCTATCCCTATCATCATTATTAAAACGTGAATACGTATATACGGCAGATTAAGAAAAATGTATGGAAATGGAAAAATGAAAACGGCGTATTTTCTGTAAAAAAATATCCAACCATTGAACAGGCAGAAAAAATTCGTTTAATTCATAAAGAGCTAGAATACATCGACAAACCTTTTATACTTCCAATTATTGAGTCGTCACAAGAGGATTTTATTATCCAGCCATGGTATACAGGTACACATACGGTTTCCTATAGTTTTAAAGATGACAGAAAGGCAGTTTATTCTCTTCTAAGTCAAATTCATGAGACAAATAAAATCGTAGACTGGGAAGATAGTCATTTATTTTATTCTTTTAATCTAATTTCCAAATGGCAGAATCGGCAATGGAAGATGAACGAAATTTCCTTTTTCATCGAGTCACATATAGGATGTAAACAGACAAAATTATTATTGCTTTGTGGAGATGTTGCATTACGAAATATGAAACCGTTTAATATGGAAAAGCGAACCTTACTCCACGGGGATGTAGTTCATCATAATTTTTTATCGGACAGTTCTGATTACAAAATAATTGATTTTGATTTGGCAGTGGTAGGTCCAAGAGAAATGGAAAATATATTATGGATGCATCGGGTACTTCCGGAAACAGATTATGATATTCTTTCACTTATCCAAGAATTCCCACATCTTGAAAAAGTAGTTCGGCGTAATAAGGAAGCGATGATGTATCCAAACGAGCTATACCGAGAATGGTTGTATGCGTATTCTTTACCTAAACAGCGTAAACAGAAATTTATCGATCAGTTAATACCCTATACGAATAAAGCACTAACAGAATGGCCCCAGTTATGCTATACTTTAAGTAAATTATAATCGTTCTATTTATGAGTTGGTCGCTCGAGCTTTGAGCGGCCTTCTTTGTCTGTTATGCTATAATTACAGTATGAAATGTGAGGGATTTAAAGGATGTATGATTACATAAAAGGACAAGTGACTCGTGTAACACCAGAGTATGTAGTAATAGAGCAGCAGGGAATAGGTTATCAACTTTTTACGCCAAATCCATTCGCTTTCCGAATAAGTGAGGAAATGGTTCAAGTATATACACATTTTCATGTCCGCGAGGATGCACAACAACTAATGGGATTTCCAACGCTTTCCCAAAGGGAGTTATTTCGAAAGCTCATATTAGTTTCTGGAATTGGTCCCAAGGGTGCATTGGCTATATTAGCTAGTGGAGAGCCGACCCACGTCATTCAAGCGATTGAACGGGAAGATGAAATATTTTTAGTGAAGTTTCCTGGTGTCGGAAAGAAAACTGCTCGTCAAATGATATTAGATTTAAAAGGAAAGTTAAATGATTTAATAGATTTTGAGCAGCTAGAATATGAAGCGGATGGGCCAAACTTATTCGATAATGGGGAAGCGAATCATGAACTAGAAGAAGCTATGCTTGCACTAACAGCATTAGGATATTCGGAAAGAGAATTAGCTAAAATTCGTCCACTACTTAAAGCGGAGGCTGGTCTTCAAACAACCGATCAATTTATGAAAAAAGCTTTACAGTTATTATTTTCAGGTAAATAAACAAAAAAGGAGGTTTTAGGTATGGATGAACGTGTCATTTCAAGCGAAATCTCCAATTTTGACGAACCATTTGAACAATCTCTTCGTCCCCAGTTTCTTCAGCAATATATTGGGCAAGATAAAATTAAACATAATTTAGCAATATTTATTGAAGCAGCTAAAATGAGAAGTGAAAGCTTGGATCACTGTCTTTTATACGGACCTCCTGGACTTGGTAAAACAACACTTGCTGCTGTCATTGCAAATGAAATGGGCGTGCAAATTCGAATGACGAGTGGTCCAGCTATTGAGCGTCCTGGTGACTTAGCGGCAATTGTTAGTTCTCTAGAGCCTGGAGATGTTTTATTTATCGATGAAATTCATCGGTTGAATCGTTCCATTGAGGAAGTGCTATATCCTGCAATGGAAGACTTTTGCTTGGATATCGTAGTAGGAAAAGGACCTGCTGCTAGAAGCGTGCGACTTGACCTGCCTCCATTTACGTTAATAGGTGCAACTACTAGAGCGGGTGCATTATCTGCACCTTTACGTGATCGTTTTGGAGTACTGCTACGGCTAGATTATTATGATGAAGATGCATTAACATCCATAGTGATTCGTAGTGCAGAGTTATTTAATGCAGCCATTGACCACGAATCAGCGGGAGAAATCGCTAGAAGGTCCAGAGGTACACCGCGTATTGCTAACCGTTTGTTAAAAAGAGTACGAGATTATGCGCAGGTTCGGGCAAATGGCTATATCTCGCTTACTATTGCCCAAGAGGCATTAGAGCTGCTACAAGTAGATCCTCGTGGCTTAGATCATATTGACCATAAACTAATTCTGTCCATGATTGAACGATTTAGAGGTGGTCCTGTAGGCTTGGATACTATTGCAGCAAGTATTGGAGAAGAGTCAACTACGATTGAAGATGTATATGAACCATACCTCCTACAAATTGGCTTTATCCAACGTTCCCCTAGAGGAAGAATTGTTACAGCACTTGCTTACGAACATTTCGAAATTCCATTGCCATTGGAAAGAAAAGAATAATAAAGGATGTCCTATATGAGAGTAGAAGATTTTGATTTTGAATTACCAGAAGAACTGATTGCCCAAACACCCCTATTGGATCGAACGAGTAGCAAGCTTTTAATTGCAGATTTTGAAAAGCAGTCGTATACACATACGGTTTTTAAGGAAATACTAAGCGAATTAAATGAGGGAGATTGCCTTGTCTTGAACGACACGAAGGTAATGCCTGCTCGGCTAATGGGTACGAAAGAAGAAACAGGAGCCAATGTAGAAGTCCTTTTATTGACACAAATAGAAGGGGATCATTGGGAGACACTTGTGAAACCTGCAAAAAGGGTCAAAATAGGTACAGAAATTACATTCGGTGAAGGATTGTTGAAAGCTGTCTGTACAGAGATAAAAGACCATGGAGGACGGATTTTCCGTTTTGACTATACGGGTGTATTTTTTGAAGTATTAGACCAATTAGGTGAAATGCCGCTTCCCCCATATATTCATGAAAAGTTGGAAAATAAGGATCGCTATCAAACGGTCTACGCTAAAGAGCAAGGTTCAGCAGCAGCTCCAACAGCCGGCTTACATTTCACCGATGCATTATTAGATGACATTCGCTCAAAAGGTGTTAAAATAGCGTTTGTGACATTACATGTAGGACTTGGAACTTTCCGCCCGGTTAGTGTAGATTCTATTGATGACCATGAAATGCATTCTGAATTTTATCGAATTACAGAAGAAACAGCAGTTGTTATCAACCAGGTGAAAGCCTCGGGAGGTAAGATTGTTGCAGTAGGAACTACTTCTACAAGAACATTGGAAACAGTGGCAACTAAATTTGATGGACAACTTCAAGCAGATAGTGGTTGGACGTCGATCTTCATTTATCCAGGTTATGAATTTAAATGTATAGATGCAATGATTACGAATTTCCACTTACCTAAATCTACCTTAGTAATGCTCGTTAGTGCACTTACTTCAAGGGATTTTATACTCCAAGCCTATAAAGAAGCGGTAGACTTAAAGTATCGATTTTTCAGTTTTGGAGATGCAATGTTTATAAAAGGAAGGAATTTTTAAATGACAGCAGTTACGTATGAACTTATCAAAAAAGACAAACAAACAGGCGCTCGATTAGGTATTGTACACACGCCTCACGGGTCATTTGAAACACCTGCATTTATGCCGGTAGGTACACAAGCAACAGTAAAAACAATGGCTCCAGAAGAGATCAAAGAGATGGGTGCAGGTATTATTCTTAGCAATACCTATCATCTATGGCTTCGTCCAGGAAACGACATTATTCGCGAAGCAGGCGGACTTCATAAATTTATGAACTGGGACCGTGCCATTCTTACTGATTCAGGAGGATTCCAAGTATTTAGTTTAAGTGATATGCGTAAAATTGAAGAGGAAGGTGTTCATTTTCGAAATCACTTAAATGGGGATAAATTATTCCTAAGTCCTGAAAAATCCATGCAAATTCAAAATGATTTAGGCTCAGATATTATGATGGCATTTGATGAATGTCCGCCTTTTCCTGCATCTTTTGAATATATGAAAGCATCTGTAGAACGTACTTCACGTTGGGCAGAGCGTTGTTTAACTGCGCACACGAATACAGATAAGCAAGGACTTTTTGGAATCATCCAAGGTGGAGAATATGAAGAATTACGCCGTCAGTCTGCCAAGGATTTAGTTTCGCTTGATTTCCCTGGATATGCAATTGGAGGATTATCTGTTGGGGAACCAAAAGATGTGATGAATCGTGTACTTGAATTTACAACGCCTATGATGCCTGAAAACAAGCCTCGTTATTTAATGGGAGTTGGATCTCCTGATTCCTTAATCACCGGCTCTATGCATGGTGTTGATATGTTTGACTGTGTTTTACCAACACGTATTGCTCGAAATGGTACGTTCTTTACGCATCAAGGTCGTCTTGTTATTAAAAGTGCTAAGTTTGCTCGTGATTTTGGACCAATCGATGAAAAATGTGATTGTTACACATGTAAAAATTATTCGCGTGCTTATATTCGCCATTTATTCAAAGCGGATGAAACATTTGGTTTACGTCTAGCATCTTATCATAACCTGCATTTCTTAATGAAATTAATGGAGAATGTAAGACAAGCAATACGGGAAGATCGTCTATTAGATTTTAAAGAAGAGTTTTTTGAAGAATATGGGTATAACAAACCAAATGCAAAAAACTTCTGATTCTTGTATACTAGATAAAGAGAAAAAGGGGGGAAATAAATACATGGATACATTAGTAGGTTTGTTACCAATTATTGCGATGTTCGGAGTAATGTGGTTCTTTATCATTCGACCAGCACAAAAGCGTCAAAAAACAACTTCACAAATGCAAAATAATCTTAAACGTGGAGACGATATCATCACGGTTGGTGGTCTACACGCGAAAGTTGATGCAGTAGATGATCAAACGATCTTCGTAATAGTTGGAGACGGAACTCGTTTACAATTCGAGCGCGTAGCAGTAGGAAGAATAGTTTCAGAAACTAAGTAATATCGAAATGTGAAAGCGCCTATGATAGCCCCGACAGGCACTGGAAGGATTTCGCGTAAAGGCGTACTTTGCAGGTGGAAGTCAGTCTAAGTTCGCGACATCGTGTCGCAACGACTGACTGACCGCATCGTGCGGCCCTGAAATCCTGAAGTGACCCGAGGGGCTAGGCGCTGGAACTAGACAGTAAGAAATGTGAAAGCGCTTTTGAAAAGTAATCACTCAACTGAGACTTGGATAAGCGCTGGATCAAACTACATAAATTCGTGGGACAACTAATTAAAAACAAAAGAAAAAGAACTTATTCATTTTTATGAATAAGTTCTTTTTCTTTGGACAAAGTAATCATGAGGTGATTATGTGCAGGACATACTCATAATTATTATTCGGACATTTTTTTTGTACTGGTTTATTTTAGTTATTCTTCGTTTGATGGGGAAAAGAGAAGTAGGCGAGCTAAGTATTTTTGATTTAGTTGTCTTTTTGTTAATAGCAGAAGTTGCTGCATTCTCTCTAGATGATCCTCATAGTAAACTTTTCCATGCCATTGTACCAATGATTATTTTATTTCTGATTCAAGTTAGTGTATCCTATTTTTCCTTAAAGAGTAAAAAATTTCGTGATGTCATGGAAGGGGAACCTTCGATACTTATGAGAGATGGAATCATTGTTGAAAAAGAGATGAGAAAACAACGCTATAATTTAGATGACCTCCTTCAACAATTACGAGAACAACAAATTGGTTCTATACAGTCTGTCTCCTATGCTTTTTTGGAGCCATCAGGGAACCTATCTGTCTTTAAAAAAGGAGAAGAACAATATGTTTTTCCTCTCATCATCGATGGTGAAATTCAACAAAGACATCTAGAGCATATTGGTAAAAATGAAAAATGGTTGTTAGAAGAGCTAGGGCAAAAACAAATTATGAGCTATAAAAAAATATTTTACTGTAGTTATGAAAATGAAACTCTTTACATTCAACTAAAAACTTCTTTTTAGCAATATCACTCAGAATCTGTTTTTAGAGGTTTTAGCAATCTTAAATATAACGCTTACCTCTTTACGTTTAATCTGCCTAAAAAGAACTAAAGCGACTGTTAAATAGAGCATAGTGAATAGACAATCAACTACTAAAGGGAAACTGCCAATGGAAATAATCAGTGGTCTTGAAATGATGGTTAATAAAAATACTGCATACGGCATGACAAAAAAGGAGAAGCCAATTTGTGCTTCTTTTTTTTCTTTTAAAGAAGCGATATGTAAAAAAGAAGTAATTAATACTCCAAATCCAATCGCAACAATCGCACCTTTTTCTTGAATAGTTGCTTGAGAAGCAAGGAAAAATAATAACAATAGCTTTCCTACACCACCATATAAGGAATTGAGAAAGGCAGCTTTTGAATTATCTAAGGCTTGCAAAATAGAAAATAAAGGACTTTGAATATAATAAAAGAAAAAAATTGGAGCTAAAATTTTCATATAAACAGTTGCATTTTCAACATGGAATAGGGCTTCTACTAGCTCCCCGCCGTGCAGATAAAACAGTGTAGCTGCGTAACATCCCGTCAATGTAGAAAATTTTAGCGAAAGGTGAATTCTTTCTTTTAACAGTTTGAAATTTTTCCGAGCGAATGCATCACTAACTGCCGGTATGAGGACAATAGATAGGGCGTATGGGATGAAAGAAGGGAATAATAACAAAGGAACTAAAACACCTGATATAACTCCATAAAGGGTTGTTGCAGCAACAGCAGTAACTCCAGTAATAGCTAATGCCTTGATGAAAATGATTGGTTCCAAAAACCATGTAAAAGATCCGAATAGACGGCTCCCAGAAGATGGTAATGCAATAGCGAAAAGTGGAGTTAATGGATACGTTTTAGATGATTTTTTATATGTTTGTTTTGATTTCCATTTGTCGTATTTCCATTTCAAGTAGACCAATGCGATAAGCTCTGCGATCAAAGCAAGGATCATTGCGTAAGCAGCGGCTTCTTGTGGGGAAGCAGACGTTAAAAAGAACGGAAGTAGAAAACTGATTAATATAATTCGTACGATTTGCTCCATTAATTGGGCAACTGCTGTTTCTTCTAATCGTGCTATTCCTTGGAAAAATCCTTTTAATATTCCTCCTGCCGCAGCTATCGGAACAATTGCGATAGATACGTACAAAGTCATTGTAATGGCATCATTTTTTAATAGATTACCCGAAATATAAGGTGCTACAAAGATAAATAGTGGTGTGAAAACTATAATAGAAATAACGGTAACAATGACAGAAGTCCGCATAACAGAGAAATAGTCTGTATTTGCATTTCTTGCTCGTAATTCGGCAATAATTTTAGCCATGGCAATTGGAATACCAAGTTGTACTAAAGAAAGGAAAAAAATAAAAGCAGGATAGGCAGTCATATAAATGCCCACTGTTTCTTCACCAGTTAAGCGAACAAACTGCATACGATAAATAAATCCTAAAAACTTAGACAAAAAAATAGAGATCATTAATAAAATGGACCCTTTTAAAAATGTAGACAATTAAACACTTCCTTCTCAAATACAGGAACTTCGTATACAATAACAATATGCATAATGCTTAGTACATTATTCTTTAAATGGGGTGCGATATTATGGAAAATAATTATGAAGATATCTTTGCGCACGTTTTACCAGCTATAGAAAGTAAAAGAAATGAGTTTGTCGTTTATCAATACGACACGGTTACAGAAAAAGATATTTGGAAATATTGTGTGACGAAGAAATGGAGAAAAAAAGATGTAGCTTCCTTGCCTCTCTATCAAATCATCAATGATATTCTAACTATCTCTCCCGCAGAATTTATGACATTTGAACAAATTGATAATCAAAGAACATCTAATTGGTTTTCGGATATTAATCATGAGGAATTGCGAATGTTATTAAACCCGGGTTTAGAAGAAAAGTAAGACAAGGTGATTTGACAGTGAGCGCAACGTGTTTCATAATAAACATGTTGCTTTTTTTTGAGGAGGAAACTTACATATGAAAACTAGAGGACGCATAGTTGCGTTTTTATTGTTACTCGTTATTTTTGCAGGCACAATCAGTCCCACGGTTACAGGTGTGTTAAAAGATATTAAACTAGGTCTAGATCTTCAAGGTGGTTTTGAAGTTCTTTATCAAGTCAAAGAGTTAAAAGAGGGGCAAAAAATAACAGAAGATGTTGTGGCGGATACAGCTTCAGCACTCTCAAGCCGTATTGACGTACTAGGAGTTAGTGAGCCTAGTATTCAAATTGAAGATGGCAACCGAATTCGGGTACAACTTGCAGGTGTGGAAGATCAGAACTCCGCTAGAGATTTACTTTCGACACAAGCGAATTTAACATTCCGAGATTCTGACGATATTGTAATGTTAGATGGAATGGACTTGAAGGAAAGTGGAGCTAAGGCAGCTTTTGATCAACAAGGACAACCTATAGTTACGCTAGAATTAAAAGATGCCGATAAGTTTGCAGAAATTACTTCGGAAATTGCTGCAAGGCCAGCACCAGACAATGTTCTAGTTATTTGGTTAGACTTTGAAGAAGGTGTAGATTCATATAAAGTGGAAGCATCGAAGCCTGAAGGAGAACAAAAATTCACTTCAGCTCCACGAGTTTCCCAACGTATCAACTCAGATAGCGTAGAAATTTCCGGTGCATTTACTGTGGATGAAACGAAAAATCTATCAGGTATTTTAAATGCAGGTGCTCTTCCAGTTAAATTAGAAGAAATCTACTCTACTTCTGTAGGGGCACAATTTGGGGAAGAAGCATTAAACAATACAATTTTAGCTAGTATTATAGGTATTGCAGCAATTTTCATCTTTATGATTGCATATTATCGCTTACCTGGTGTTGTTGCAGTTATTTCATTAGTAGTATATATTTTCTTAATCTTAGTTATTTTTGATTGGATTAATGGTGTATTAACACTACCAGGAATCGCGGCAATTGTGCTTGGGGTAGGTATGGCAGTAGATGCGAATATCTTAACCTATGAGCGGGTGCGAGAAGAATTACGTGTTGGTAAATCAGTGAAAAAAGCATTTGATGCGGGAGCAAAAGAATCATTTACTGCAATCTTTGATGCCAATATTACAACATTATTAGCAGCGGCAGTATTATTCTTCTTCGGTACAAGTTCTGTAAAAGGATTTGCTACACTGTTAATCATTAGTATATTAGTTATTTTCATCACTGCTGTATGGGCTTCACGAGTATTACTAGGATTGCTAGTAAATAGTGGATACTTCGATAATAAACCAGGTTGGTTTGGTATTCCGAAGAAAAGAATGCACGCTCCAGAAGAAGAAGTGGCTACACTTGACTTAACAACAAAATTTGATCGTTTTGATTTTGTTCATAGTCGTAAAATCTTCTATATTGCTTCGATCACATTGACGATAGCAGGTATTATTGTGTTGAGCGTGTTCAAGTTAAATTTAGGAATTGATTTCTCTTCTGGAACACGAGTTCAAATTGAGTCTACTCAGCCTTTAACTCAGGCAATTGTTACGGAGAAAATTGAAAGTATCGGCCTGCCTTCAGATGATATTGTAATCTCCGGTGAAAATGGAGACAGTGCAGTAGTTCGATATAAGGATGACTTTACACAAGATGAAATTAAAACATTAAAAACAGAAATGACTGAACAATTTGGCGTTGAACCAAGTGTGAGCACGGTTTCTGATACTGTAGGAAAAGAGCTTGTGAAAAATGCAATATATGCATTAATGTTTGCAGCTCTTGGAATAGTTATATATGTTGCTTTCCGTTTCGAATGGAGAATGGGTCTAGCATCGATCGTTTCGCTACTTCATGATGCATTCTTAATGGTTTCAGTATTTAGTATTCTTCGTCTAGAAGTGGATATTACATTTATCGCAGCAGTTTTAACGATTGTTGGTTATTCTATAAATGATACGATTGTAACGTTTGACCGTATTCGAGAAAACCTACATCGTAGTAAGACCATTACATCAGAAGATGAGTTGGCAACAATTGTCAATAAATCACTAAGACAAACATTAGGGCGTTCTGTAAATACAGTTCTAACTGTAATTTTAGTAGTTGTAGCTCTATTAATATTTGGTGCAGAAGGAATTCGTAACTTCTCTATCGCTTTATTAATCGGATTGTTAGCTGGAACGTATTCTTCTATCTACATTGCAGCACAAATTTGGTTTGATTTGAAAGTGAAAGAAATGCGTAAAACTGGCGGTATTGAAGTGAAGAAAGAAGAAAAAAAATGGGGTTCTGATGAGCCTGTCGTTTAATGTTTAAATAATATATGGAGCAGGGTATAACATCATATACTCTGTTCCATTTTTTTATGGTACATTTAGAAGAAAGAGGTGCTACTATGAAATTTCAATGGTCATTATTATTTGGTTTGTTATTCGCTATTATTATTGCTTTATTTGCAATTTACAATGTTGATCCTGTTCCAGTCAGCTATGTCTTTGGTACATCACAATGGCCTTTAATCCTCGTTATTCTAGGCTCAGCTCTTTTAGGAGCGCTACTAAGTGGCTCTGTTGCAATTTATCGTTCTTTTATGTTATCAAGGAAAGTGAAGCACTTGGAGAAAGAGCTTGAAAAGAAGGAGGCTACGATTGGTGTTTTGCAAAATGAGGTAGTAGCTTACAAAGAAAAACCTGTAGAGTTTTTTGATGAACCGGTGACAATTAAAGATGAAAATAGAACAATCTGACGCGTGAACCTTTTGACAACTGTCAGAAGGTTTTTTATATGTAGAAAGATAAGGTAAAAATGAAGGGTGAACATATGGTTTACAGAACTTTAAAAAGTGAATATTACTACTGATTTCCGTTACAGGTGAGGGAACAAAGGCTAAGAGCGCCACCTCTCAAAGGGAAGGCAATCTAAGTTCGCCGCGTCCTGCGGCAACGATTGCATAACCCACATCCTGTTGGCCACCGCGGTGTGAGCGATGAGCTATCACCGTCGCTAGGCTCCAGTGGGAACAGCACGAGCTGAAGACCCTGGACTGAGCGTGGCGAGGGAAGCGGCTGAAGCCATGCCCACGGAAAGCGTCCGCTCGGAGCGGAAATCAACGGCTTATCTACATTTTGGGTTATTAGAGGACCATGCGCCTTTTTGCAAGGTTTTTCTTAAGAGGGTGGTATTGCTCTGATATACTGCTTTTTCACAACGTTACTACTTCATATAAGGTATAATAGATTACAAGGAAGTGAATAAAATGATTCAATCTCAAAAAAAATGGCAAGTTTCTAGGCCTAATATACAAGTAGTAGAAATGTTAGAAAAAGAGCTTTCAATTCCGAGGGTTTGTGCAAAAGTATTAGCATCAAGAGGATTTGAACTAGTGGAGGATGCAAAATCATTTTTACATACAAGTGCTGACCAACTACATAATCCATTTTTACTTCCAGGTATGGAAGTGTTAGTTGCTCGTGTGAATAAGGCTGTTGAAGCTGAAGAACGTATAATGGTCTATGGAGATTATGACGCGGACGGTATTACAAGCATTACGATCATGGTTAAAACACTAGAATCACTCGGTGCTGATGTTATCTATAAGATTCCAAATAGATTTATAGATGGCTATGGTCCAAGTGAGCGATTGTTTCAAGAAGCCTATGACGAAGGCGTGAAACTAATTATTACCGTTGATAATGGAATTTCTGGTATAAAACCGATTGAATTTGCAAAAGGTTTAGGTATGGACGTCATTGTGACAGACCATCATGAACCTGGTGAGAGTTTACCAATGGCGGATATTATTATTCATCCGAGTTTAGAAAATTCAACCTATCCGTTTCCATATTTAGCAGGGGTAGGTGTAGCTTTTAAAGTAGCCCATGCATTACTTGGGGAAATTCCTAAGGATTTCTTTTATCTAGTTGCAATCGGAACTATAGCAGATCTTGTTTCATTGACCGGAGAAAATCGCTATCTAGTCCAGCAAGGCTTAAAGCAAATGCAGCATACAGATTCTGTCGCTATTGAAGCATTAGCAAATGTAAGTGGGGTAGAGCTTCGTTCAATCGACGAAGAAACGGTTGGATTTATGTTTGGACCTCGCATTAATGCGGTAGGACGACTTGGAGAAGCTGCACCTGGTGTAGATTTATTTTTAACAGAAAATCCTACCCATGCACTTGCACTGGCTAATATGCTCCATGAAAAAAATAAAGAGCGACAAGCAATAGTTAAGCAAATTACGGATGAAGCAATGGAGCAACTAGAGCAATTTCCACCTCAGGTTGGACCAAGTGTCATTGTAGTAGGAAAGGTCGGCTGGAATCCAGGCGTGTTAGGTATTGTTGCTTCCAAACTGGTTGAAAAATACTATAGACCTGCCATTGTATTAGGATTTGATGAAGAAAAGAATATTGCTAAAGGATCCGCTCGTAGTATTGAGGGATTCCATATGTATAAAGAGATTGCCAAAAACCAAGATATTGTCCCTCACTTTGGTGGACATCCTATGGCTGCAGGTATGACGATGGCTTTGGAAAATGTAGATGAGTTTCGAGAAAGACTAAATGATCAAGCTAAATCAGGTTTAACAGAAGATCAGTTAATACCTATAGTATCTATTGATGTACCGTTAGAGATGGATGAAATATCTACGGAATCCATTGAATCGCTAAAAAAATTAGCTCCATTTGGAATGGGTTTTGCAAAACCAGTTTACTGCATTGAACATGTAGAAGTTTCAACTGTTCGTAAAATTGGCTCTGCACAAAATCATTTGAAAATGGAATTGAAACAGGGGGCTGTCCTTTTAGATGCAATTGGATTTGGAAAAGGGCAACTAGCAGACGAGATAGCTCCAACGACCAAATTATCTTTTATCGGTGATTTGCAGATCAATGAATGGAATGGACGTAAGAAACCTCAACTGATGATCCAGGATGTAAAGACGGATGAATGGCAGCTTTTTGATATTCGAGGAATCCGACAAGTGAATCGTTGGAAACCACTTATACCTTTAGAAGATACAGTGTATGTTGCTTTTAATGAAAATACCATTAAGCATTTTAGTTCTACCATCGACAACAAACTCTATTTAATGAGTGAATTGCTGGAGCAATCTATACAAACCCCATATGTAGTACTTTTAGATTTACCAGAAGATGAGCAAACTCTTATTAATCTAATGCAATCTCATTCTTGGAAACGGATATATGCACACTTCTATACGAATGAATCTTCCTATTTCGAGGGAATACCGACGAGAGATCAATTTAAATGGTATTTTTCATTCCTAGCAAAAAGAAAAACTTTTGTCTTGAACCAGCATATTAACGAATTATCTAAACATACTGGTTGGAGTCAAAATACATTTAATTTTATGTCGAAGGTGTTTTTTGAACTAAGTTTTGTTAGAATAGACAATGGGATGTTGATACTCAATGAAAGTCCAGATAAAAAGGATTTATCGGAGGCACCTTCCTACAAACATCGTGAAAAACAAATGGAACTTGAACAAAAATTATTATACGCGCCGTATGTGGAGCTGAAACAATGGTTTGAAGAGCGAATAGCAGTACAAACCGTTCCTGAGGAGGAGCAACAATGGATTTAAAGCAATATGTAACAACTGTAGAGGACTGGCCAAAGCCAGGCATTAGTTTTAAAGATATTACATCAATTATGGATAATGGAGCGGCCTATAAATACGCTACTGACCAAATTGTAGAGTATGCAAAAAAAGTGAATGCGGAAATAATTGTAGGACCTGAAGCACGTGGGTTTATCACTGGATGTCCAGTTGCTTATGCGCTTGGTGTTGGTTTTGCACCAGTTCGTAAAGAGGGAAAACTTCCTCGTGAGGTTATTCGTGCTGAGTATGGTTTAGAGTATGGTAAAGATGTTTTAACCATGCACAAAGATGCAGTTAAACCAGGACAACGTGTGTTAATCGTGGATGATTTATTAGCGACAGGTGGTACAATAGATGCTACAATTCGATTAGTAGAAGAATTGGGTGGAGTAGTTGTTGGTTGCGCCTTTTTAATAGAACTTACTTATTTAGAAGGCCGTAACAAATTAGAAAACTATGATATTTGTACATTGATGCAATATTAATCACTGTATGGCTGAATGTTTGCAGTTAGCAAGCTTATTTAGGGTGGACTTTACAAGTCCCTCTTTTTTTTATACAATATGGTTTAAATACTAATTTAGAAATATAAAACGAAATCAGGTGAGTTGGAATGGCTAAAGATCAAGTGAAGACAGCGGAAGATGTGTTTGAAACACTCTTTACATACATGAATGAAGAGCATGTGAACTTTGTTAAGAAAGCTTATGAGCTAGCAGAGCATGCACATAGAGAACAATTCCGAAATTCGGGTGAACCTTATATTCTACATCCTATTCAAGTAGCTGGTATTCTTGCTGATCTTCAAATGGATCCAGAAACCGTTTCTGCGGGCTTTTTACATGATGTCGTAGAAGATACAGAATATAGTCGTGAAGATATAGTAGAGCAATTTAACGAAGAAGTGGCTCTGTTAGTAGAGGGCGTAACGAAACTGGGTAAGATTAAATACATGTCTAAAGAAGAACAGCAAGCTGAAAATCATCGCAAAATGTTTATAGCAATGGCACAGGATATACGTATTATCCTTATTAAGCTTGCGGACCGCTTACATAATATGCGTACGTTAAAACATCTACCAGAAGAAAAGCAACGTAGAATATCCAATGAAACCTTAGAAATTTTTGCACCACTTGCGCATCGACTTGGTATTTCTGCGATCAAATGGGAGCTAGAAGATACTGCTTTACGCTACTTAAATCCTCAACAATATTATCGAATAGTTAATTTTATGAAGAAAAAACGTACAGAACGTGAATCGTATTTAAGTAATGTGATGGAAGATATACGAAAACAGTTAATTGAAATGGAAGTTGAAGCTGATATTTCTGGTCGTCCAAAGCATATTTATAGTATTTATCGTAAAATGGTCGTTCAGAACAAACAATTTAACGAAATTTATGATTTACTGGCAATGCGAATCATTGTAGATAGTATTAAAGATTGCTATGCCGTTTTAGGAGTTATTCATACGCTTTGGAAACCAATGCCTGGACGTTTTAAAGATTATATAGCTATGCCTAAACAAAATTTATATCAATCTCTGCATACGACCGTAATTGGTCCAAATGGGGATCCTTTAGAAGTTCAAATCCGCACGGAAGAAATGCATAATATTGCAGAATATGGTGTAGCTGCACACTGGGCATATAAAGAAGGAAAAAAAGTAGAAACCGATAAAAAAACGATTGATTCTCAATTGAATTGGTTTAGAGAAATACTAGAATATCAGCATGAATCCTCGAATGCAGAAGAATTTATGGAGTCTTTAAAGTTCGATTTCTTTTCCGATATGGTCTATGTTTTTACACCAAAAGGAGACGTTGTAGAACTACCCGCAAGCTCTGTTCCAATAGATTTTGCCTACCGAGTGCATTCAGAAGTGGGCAATAAAACAATTGGTGCAAAAGTGAACGGCAAAATGGTACCACTTGACACAAAATTAAAAACAGGCGATATCATTGAAATACTAACGTCCAAACAATCATTTGGTCCAAGTAGAGACTGGGTTAAAATAGCTCAATCTTCTCAAGCTAGAAATAAGATTAAACAGTTCTTTAAGAAACAGCTACGTGACGAGAACGTTATCAAAGGAAAAGAACAAGTAGAAAAAGAAATTAAATCGCAAGGCTTTGATCTAAAAGAAGTGCTAACTCCAGAAAATATAAAACGTGTGTGTGATAAATACGCATTTTCTGGTGAAGAGGATTTATATGCAGCTGTAGGCTTTAATGGCATTACTGCGCAACAAGTGGTGAATCGCTTAGCAGAAAAAATGCGTAAGATTCGTGATCAGGAAGAAGCATTAGAGAAAATAACAACTGAAATGCAAACCCCAACTGTTTACAAAACGACAGAATCAGGTGTAATCGTTAAGGGAATTGAAAATATGCTCATCCGCTTATCACGTTGTTGTAGCCCAGTTCCAGGTGATGATATAGTTGGATTTATCACAAAAGGACGTGGAGTTTCCGTCCATCGCGCAGATTGCCCAAATGTACACAACGATGACACTCATTCCCGGATTATTGAAGTAGAGTGGGTAAAATCTGACACTCCAACGAAAAAAGAGTATCAAGTTGACATAGAAGTATCTGCTTTTGATCGGTCAGGCCTATTGAATGAAGTTTTACAAGTGGTAAATGAATCTAAAACCAATATCGCTGCGGTAAGCGGTAAATCAGAAAATGATATCGCAATCATTCATTTGACAATTCTCATTTCAAATACTTCCCACTTAAATAGAGTAGCAGATCGAATAAAGCAATTACCTGATATATATTCTGTTCAACGAGTTATCAATTAAAGTGCTGTACTAAATTTTCAGCAGCCTAGTACAAAGGAGTTTACTTTTCATGAAAGTATTGTTGCAACGTTGTAAAAATGCAAGCGTGACCGTGGATGGACAAGTCACAGGAAAGATTGACAATGGCTATTTATTGTTAGTTGGAATTACTACAACTGATACTGAAAAAGAAATAAATTATCTAGTGGAGAAAGTTGTAGGTTTACGCTTATTTGAGGATGCGGAAGGCAAAATGAATCACTCAATCGAAGAAGTGCAGGGAAGTATTTTGTCGGTTTCTCAATTCACTTTATATGCCGACACGAAAAAAGGTAGAAGACCTAGCTTTACTGATGCGGCTAGACCAGACGTGGCAAAACCTTTATGGGAACTCTTCAATGAGAAACTACAAGCAAAAGGCTTACAACTAGAAACTGGCGTATTCGGTGCTATGATGGACGTCACATTTACAAACGATGGTCCAGTAACAATTATGTTAGAAGCTTAACTGCAAAAAGGTTGTATAAATTACTCAGTTAGTGAGTGATTTGTACAACCTTTTTTAAAGGGTAGATCTGTGTAATAGTTTCACTATAATCAATTAAGTGAGTAGTACGCAACTATAAGATTTAGCATAGCCTTTCGCTTGGATGATATGAGTAATCAAATTAATCTAGTGATAAAATCGAATGTTAAATTAGGGATATTATTCTGTAAGGAAGGATGAAGATAGTAGATTTCCTTTTTTACTAGTGGAAATAAGGAAAAATAGTAAGTATCTACCCAATAAAGATGCGAAATAGCGAACGAAATTGCATCATCGGGCCCGCACGATGCGGGTCAGGCAGTCGTTGCGAATGTTTTTTTATTTTGCGCAGGAGCACCACGATGTCGCGCACTTAGACTGTCATCATCTAACCTCTATGATTAGGAAAGTATCTTTTCTCTAGTTAGCCAAAAAAGCACTAACCTGTTTCTAATAGTTGTAGGAGGGGAAAGGATAGACAAACGCTATAAGATTACCGAAAAAAGGGATGCTGGTTAGGTTGTGACGTTCGTCACAACCTAACCAACATCCCTAAAAATTCAATCGGTAATAATATAGCAAAACGTCAGTCCAAAGCCCTTCAAAAACAATAGTAACAGGTCTTGAATTTAAAGAAGTTGGCGTTTTTTTCCAATTAATTCATATTGTATCAAAAATCTATTCTAATTGATCATCAAAATAATTAATAATTCCATTATATATACCATGTGTAGCTTGTTCTCGATAGTTTTGAGTAGTTACACTTCGTTCTTCGGAAGGATTACTTAAATAACCTAACTCTATTAAAATAGCATTCTGTTTATTTTCTCGTAATACCAAATAATCCCCTGGCTGAGTACCTCTATCTTTCAAGGAAATCATATTACCAAGCCCTTTATGGACATATTGAGCCAATTCCTTTTGATAACTATGCATATAATAGGTCGTGAAACCCTTTACGGAACTATTTTCGATTGCATCATAGTGCAAGCTGATGAATGCATCAGCATCAACTTGGTGTGCAATGGTTACTCGTTTACGAAGGTCTACAAACTCGTCTGATTCTCTTGTCAAAATTACATTGGCTCCTGCAGCTTGTAATTTGGATGACAGTAATTCAGAAGTAATTAATGTAATATCTTTTTCATCTGTTCCAAGAGCACCAGTTGTCCCACGGTCATTTCCACCATGGCCTGCATCGATGACAATAGTTAGCCCTTTTAAGGTACCCTTCTTACGATCGACTTTCTTTTTATCTTCCTTTTCCACTTTGCTTTTATCTTCTGATTGCTCCGTTACATTAACTGTAGTGGATGAAGAAGAAACTAACCAACTAGCTACATAAGCTGTTTGCTCATCTTCTAACATAATTTTATACCAATCATCGATCTTTTCTAATACTGAATATGAAGTACCAGCATCTGCTCTTGAAACTACTTCACTACCCGTAGTACTACCTTTGCGAAGGTTTGTACCATTATAGAGAATAGTGATAGATCCATTTGTTGTGGCAGCATCCATACTTTCAGAAGTAGTAGTAATTGAAGTGGTAGTGAAGGTGCCATAGAAGCTATACAGCCAACCTTTTTCTCCATTTTCTAGTTCTACTTGCACCCAATTATGATCAGAATCAATAACTGGAAATTGGTCCCCTTTATTAACTATTCCTATTTGTTTGGAAGTTAAATCTGCCTTTGAACGAACATTTAATGCATCGACAGATACTTCAAATACTTTTTCTGCAGGACTCGTACTTTTATTTGCGGTTTGTTCGGCCACTGTTATATAGGATTGATTGATCCATCCTTTTCTACCTTGAAAATCAATTTCAATCCAATCCTCATGTGATTTGTAGGCATTTGCAGAATCACCCTCTTGTAATTGACCTATAACTGCGGAAGAGGTAGTAGGTTCCGTTCGAACATTCAAACGATTTACTTTCGATATGATCTGCTTGTTTGTCAACTCAAGCGATTCTTTTGTTGTGTACTGACTTGCAACCCATCCGGTAGTATCACCAAACTTTACTTGAAGCCAATCGTTTTCTTTGTCGATGACGTTTAATTTGTCATCTTTTGTAACAGCACCGATCGTATCGTATGTAAGGCCCGGACCTGACCGTACTTTTAATGAACCGACAGTTACATTCACTTCATTCTCCTGCGCATTTACCGGCAAGTAAGGTAATAGTAAGCAAGCAGATAGAAAACTAATCGTCATTTTATGTAGTATTTTAGCGTTCATTGAATCACCTCTATACTCATTGTAAGTAGTCTGACCAAAAAATTCTACCTTTTCTTCAAAAGGGTTGACTTATTTGTCTTACGTCATTAAGATAAAGTATAATCAAAAACTAAAACAAACCGATGACCGAAAAAGTAGCTGACTAAAACGGATGATAAGAGAAGGAAAGACGTGGCTGAAATCTTTCCTACATACGAATTCAGTGAACAACATTCGAGAGGTTTTTTGTCGAAAGAGATTTTCTTTAGTAGGCAAAAACGGAACTGGTCGTTATCCAGAATTGAGAGGGTCAATATTTTTGACCAACTAGGGTGGAACCGCGGAAGCTTATATAAGCTCTCGTCCCTTGCTATTTATAGCAGGGGATGAGGGCTTTTTTATATGGAAATGGAAAGGGGCAATTGCCATGGATATTAAAGTACCTAGAGGAACACAAGATATTTTGCCATCAGAATCTGGTAAGTGGCAAGCAATAGAAGCACTAATTAGAGAACAATGTCGTATGTATCAGTACAAAGAAATTAGAACTCCTGTTTTTGAACATACTGAATTGTTCACTAGAAGTGTTGGAGATACGACGGATATTGTTCAAAAAGAAATGTATACATTCCAAGATAGAGGGAATCGTTCCCTTACATTACGACCAGAAGGTACTGCATCCGCGGTAAGAGCATTTGTTGAACATAAAATGTTCGGTTACGCAAATCAGCCTGTGAAGCTTTACTATATGGGACCAATGTTTCGTTATGAGCGTCAACAGGCAGGCAGGTATCGCCAATTTGTGCAATTTGGTATTGAAGCAATAGGTAGTGCTGATCCTGCAATTGATGCAGAAGTTATTTCTTTAGCAATGTCCGTCTATCAAAATGCAGGGTTGAAAAAGCTGAAGCTTGTTATTAATTCACTTGGGGATACGGAAAGTAGAGTTTCTCATAAAACAGCCTTAGTTAATCACTTTGAGCCGCATATAGAAGAATTTTGCTCGGATTGTCAAAACAGACTACAAAAAAACCCTCTACGTATATTGGACTGTAAAGTAGATCACAATCATCCGTTAATGGAAACGGCACCATCTTTAGCAGATTTTTTAAATGAAGAGTCAGCTGCTTATTTCGAAAAAGTAAAAGAATATTTAACGATTTTAAATATTCCATTCGAAATAGATCCTAATCTGGTACGTGGATTAGATTATTATAACCACACTGCATTTGAAATTATGAGTGCTGCAGAAGGCTTTGGAGCAATTACAACACTAGCAGGTGGGGGAAGATACAACGGTCTAGTAGAAGAGCTTGGTGGTCCAGATGCTCCTGGAATAGGATTTGCCATGAGTATTGAAAGACTATTGTTAGCTATTGAAGCGGAAAACAATGAATGGACTGAAAAGTCTACATTAGATGTCTATGTCATTGGACTAGGGGAAGCTGCTAAGAAAAAAGCGGTTGAACTTACGTATCAACTTAGACAACAAAAAATTACTGCAGATATGGATTATTTAGACCGTAAAATGAAAACGCAAATGAAATCAGCCGATCGTTTACAGGCAAAATATGTATTGGTGATCGGTGATGATGAATTAGAACAAGACAGTGCTATGGTAAAGGATCTAGCCACAGGTGCACAAAGCTTAGTTCCATTTAGTTCATTAGTAGATCATATTAAGACTAGTTCAACACAGTTGGGGGCAGAAGAATAATGAGTAGAACACATACGAGTGGACAATTAAATGAACAACAAATCGGTGAATCAGTCCAATTAATCGGATGGGTACAAAAGCGTAGAGATTTAGGTGGATTAATATTTGTTGATGTACGTGATCGCACAGGGCTTGTGCAAGTAGTTTTCAATCCTGAAATTTCCGAGCAAGCTATTCAAATTGCAGATAAACTACGCAATGAATACATCGTTGAAATAAAAGGTACGGTAGTTGCACGTGCTGCAAACCAAGTAAACAAAAATATTTCCTCTGGAGCAATTGAAGTACATGCTACAGAAGCGCTCATTATTAACGAAGCTAAAAATCCTCCTTTTGCAATTGAAAACCAAACAGATGCTGGGGAAGATATTCGTTTAAAATATCGCTATCTAGATTTAAGAAGACCAGTAATGTATGACACATTTAAAATGCGTTCAGATATTACGAAAACAGTCAGACGCTTCTTAGATGATGAAGGATTCTTGGAAGTGGAAACGCCTATTTTGACTAAATCTACTCCAGAAGGAGCACGAGACTATTTAGTGCCAAGTCGAGTCCATGATGGAGAATTTTATGCACTTCCTCAATCCCCACAGTTGTTTAAACAACTACTAATGGTCGGTGGATTTGAAAAATACTATCAAATTGCTCGATGCTTCCGCGATGAAGATTTACGTGCAGATCGTCAACCAGAATTCACTCAAATCGATATGGAAATGAGTTTCCTATCGATGGATGAAATTTTGGAAATGAACGAGCGTATGATGAAAAAGATTATGAAGGATGTGAAAGGAATAGACGTTACGACTCCTTTCAATCGTATGAATTATGATGAAGCGATGAATCGCTTTGGATCAGATAAGCCGGATGTTCGTTTCGGACTAGAACTGGTTGATCTTTCGGAGTTAGTGAAAGATAGTTCATTTAAAGTTTTCACTTCCGCTATAGAAACTGGTGGGCAAGTAAAAGCGATTAATGTCAAAGGTGCGGCAGCTAATTATTCACGTAAGGATATAGATGCTCTCGGAGAATTTGCAGGTGTTTATGGTGCCAAAGGGCTTGCTTGGTTGAAAGTGGAAGAGGAAGGCTTGAAAGGTCCGATTGCTAAATTCTTCGAGGGAGAAGAAGCTACAAGCCTTATTCAAACATTAGAAGCAACAGCTGGAGATTTATTATTATTTGTTGCTGATAAAACATCTGTTGTGGCAGATGCATTAGGTGCATTACGTTTAAAACTTGGGAAAGAACTTGATTTAATTGATGAATCTCGCTTTGAATTCTTATGGGTAGTTAACTGGCCATTATTTGAATATGATGAAAAAGAAGGTCGTTACTACGCAGCTCATCACCCGTTTACAAGACCTTTTGATGAAGACCTTGCATTAATGGATACTGAACCAAGTAAAGTACGCGCGCAAGCTTATGACTTAGTGTTAAATGGTTATGAATTGGGCGGAGGTTCTCTACGTATTTATTCTAGAGAAGTGCAAGAAAAAATGTTCGAGATCCTTGGATTTTCGGATGAAGAAGCGAAAGCTCAATTTGGTTTCCTAATGGAAGCTTTTGAATATGGAACACCTCCACATGGCGGAGTTGCATTTGGACTAGATAGATTAGTAATGCTTCTTACAGGTAGTACGAATCTTCGTGATACGATTGCATTCCCGAAAACAGCAAGTGCAAGTGATTTGTTAACTTCTGCACCAAGCCCAGTGTCAGAGGCTCAATTAGATGAGCTAAGCTTGAGCTTAAAATTGAAAAGTAAGTAATTATAACGAAGGATTTGTCATGACATTAGTCATGATGAATCCTTTTTTTGATTAAAGATTTTCTTGACCCTAAACTCTCTTACAAAGTAAAATCTATCTAATGATACTGTAGATTTCCGTTACAGGTGGACGCGTTCCGTGGGGTGAGCGATGAGCTATCACCGGTCGCTACGCGTCGCTGTGATATCTCATCTGTCTCACTCATCCCACCGGAGTCGCCCCCTTAAACTACAATCAAAAAGGGAGTAGTACCCAACAATAAGATTTTGCAGAGCATATCGCTAAGAAGAAATAATTATTGAGAGTTAATGAAGATATAATATCGAGCTAAAATCGTTTGGTGTCAACCTTATTACTAAAGGAAACTGAAGCTATACCTATGAGAGCACCCGTCATAGCCAACATTTACAGTGTTTCTAAGGTTCCTCTTCTTGTAAAGAAATCCCCTATAATATATATTTTTTTCATTTAAAAACATGAATATTTACAAGACTTCATTATTTATATTCATCTTGATGAAAATCGACTTTGTTGATTGGCGTGGAAGCGGCGACTCCAGCGGGAACAGTGCGAGCTGAAAGCCCCGCAGGAACGTTTGAAATGGACAAAGGCTAAGAGCGCCACATCATGTGGCAACGCCTTCGTGACCAACATCCTGTTGGCCCGAGGAGATTGAAGCCGTGCCCGCAAAGCGTCCGCCTGGAGCAGAAATCAACGAACTTCAGTTTCCACTACCTAATATGCTTTTATAAACTTATTTACGCTGAGACAAATATAAAATTTATGCCATACATATAATTTTAACAGTACATATTCTTTTATCAAAGAGGGGTAGAAGCTACTGATTATTGAAAAAGCACTATTATTTATTATCATACTAAGATTACTTTCGGGAAGCATTGAATTATCGGCCGCTATGCTTATGATTAAATTTAATGATTTGGAAAAAGCTTTATATATTAACTCCTTACTTGCTTTAGTAGGTCCAGTTGTTTTAATAGTAACAACCGGAATAGGTTTAAGCGGCCTCTCTGAAAAGATTTCCTTAACAAGAATGGTTTGCTTATTTGTGGGTATATTACTCATTCTTTATAGTTTAAAATCAAAGTGAACATATAAAATGGACTGGTTAGCATATAGCTTTCCAGTCCATTTTGGTTATACTTAATGATTTTGTCCCTCAATATCTTCTACCTTGATAAGTTTCATGGCAAGAAAAAAGAGGGCAATGCCGATTATGCCAGCGACTATATAGCTAATATTAAGGTGATTTTTCATGACTAGTGACATGATTGGCGGTCCAGCTGCAACTCCGATGAACCTTGCAGAACTATAAAAAGAAGAGATAGTGCCTCGCTCTTCTTTATTTATATTTTCCGTAATCAGAGCATCTAAAACTGGCAGCAAAGCACCTATAGCTATTCCCATGACACTCGTGATAACTAATAAGAGAATTAGTTTTTCTTTTGTAAATCCTATAAATACTACACTTATAGACATAACTATTAGGCAAATCATCGTCATTTTTTTCATAGTGGAAACATTTCCTTTAATATTTCGACCAGTTATAAATGAAGCGATACAAAGCATAAGTAGTGGAATGGCTAACACAAATCCTTTTTTTATTCCTTGTATATTATGCGTTTTTTCCAGCATTTCGGATAAGAAAAACAAAACACTAAATAATAGAAGCATAACAAATGCGCCATTTATAAAGACTGTTAAAAGCCATTTCCCTTCTTTTTTAACTGTCTTTTTTGTGTTACTCAAAAAGTCTTTGAATTTTATGGGTTCATCTTTCTCTTTCGGTACTTTTACAAAGAAAAATATCATTACGATGGAAATTAAACTGAAAATTGATATAGAAAAAAAGGGTAAAAACCATAAAACTGCTGCTAAAATAGATCCAAGAATAGGGCTTAAAACCTTACCAAAAGTATTGGAGGTTTCGATAATACCGAGACAGGAACTGGTTTTTTCATCGTCATCCTTATATAAATCTCCAACAAGTGGCAATACTATTGGCATGGCACCAGCCGCTCCTATACCTTGAAGGATTCTACCAATAATTATCCAAAAAAAAGGATCGGCTATCTTCCATGAGGCAAAACCGGCGACAATTCCTCCTAGTAGCGCAAGTATCAGGCTTGGTAAAATAACAATCTTTCTTCCGAAACGATCGGAAAGGTAACCCGCCACTGGTATAAGGAAAATAGCTGCAATGGAATAACTAGTAATAATCATACTCGATTGAAATGAACTGATCCCTACCTTTTTTTCTAAAATAGGCAAAATAGGAATTAGCATAGAATTACCAAGTGTCATGACGAGTGGAATAGAGGCCATGCTTATAACACACCAAATACTAACATTGTCCGCTTGATTGTTATTCTTCATCATTTGCACACCTCAACTAATGATCTTTAAGGTATGTTTTCCTTCGAGCATTACAATATACGTACAGAGACTTTTAAAACAAGGCTTGAAAAGCTTGCATGCCAAAATAAATGCCGAAACCAATCATACATAAAGAAGAAATAAATGAAATGGCTTTTAATACTGAGGTGGATAGAAAATTTCGTGATCTACTTGATGAAAAGGCCATGATAAAATCTACCAGTCCAATACCAAGTAATATAGCCATGCTGATGATAATGGTTTCAATACCAGAGATTTCACCGCCACCACTCACTAAAATGGATCCGTAAATACCAAGCCAAAATAGAATGGTTAATGGATTTAAAAAAGCCATTAGTAAACCAGCTAAAATAGAGTGACGTAAACGAACAATTTTTCGGAATTTGGGGTCCATAGAAATATTGTTTAACGTCAATAAATTTTCAATTCCTGTATACATAAGGACAAAAAAACCAAAACACCACAAAAATATTCGCATATATGGAGAATCGATAAATTGACCTACTCCAAAGTAAACCATTAGCATATAAATTATATCTGTTACTATTGCCCCTAGTCCAAAAAACCATGCGTGGAAAAAACCATTTTTTATTCCGGTGTTTAGCAGTGTCGCTTTTACAGGGCCAATCGGTGCTGCCAAGGATATCCCTAACAAGAAATATGTACTTAAGGAATTCATTCATGTCCTCCATTTTTGTTATATGATGCATCATATTCATGATGGACTAACCTTACAACTTAAGGAGCTAAATATTATGAAAGATAAGCGAAAATCAAATAATTCCATTTACCTATTATTCAGAATAGTTAGTTAAGTCTATGGCGAAATGATTGAATTTATATAATCCATGTGCTATTATACAACTAACACGAATCCTGATGTGTTCGCAATTTGCCAATCAGTTTTGACCGAACAATTATATCGTCGGGAGTCTAACTTTTATTATGAATGACATGCCCTTAACCGGGACGCCAGGATTAGTAAAGAGGACACCCACCTGCGTCTTGCGGGTTCAAAACGATACGCTCTATTTGTCGGCACGATTGGGATTCGTATCATTTGTTCCATATCCTCTGGCGTATTTGCTGGAGGTTTTTTCTTGGGGTTTAATCCTACTAATCTGATTTAAATGGAGTGTTTTTTATGTTACATCAATTTTCTAGAAATGAACTTGCAGTAGGTAAACAGGGTGTAGAATTACTGAAGGATACGACAGTCGCCATCTTAGGTGTTGGTGGAGTAGGTTCATTCGCCGCGGAAGCATGTGCGCGAAGTGGTGTGGGACGAATTATTTTAGTAGATAAAGACAATGTAGATATTACTAATATTAACCGTCAATTAGTAGCATACATATCAACGATTGGCCGATCTAAATCAGAAGTGATGAAAGAACGAATTGCGGACATTAATCCGGAGTGTGAAGTGATCGACATGCATATGTTTTATACGGAAGAAACTTATGAGCAATTTTTTGCGATGAATATAGATTATGTCATTGATGCTTCCGATACAATTATCTATAAAATTCACTTAATGAAAGAATGTTTAAAACGTAATATTAAAATTATTTCTAGTATGGGTGCTGCAAATAAAACGGATCCAACTCGATTTAAAATTGTAGATATTTCTAAAACACATACCGATCCGATTGCGAGAGTAATACGTAAAAAGTTACGCAAGGAAGACCGTATAACGAAAGGAATTCCAGTTGTATTTTCAGATGAGAATCCTATTGTAGTTAGAGAAGATGTAGTTGGAACCGTCGGGAAACCAGAAGCTACCATTAGAAAAGCAAAAATGCCCCCTTCATCTAATGCATTTGTACCGTCTACAGTTGGATTAATATGTGCTAGTTGGGTAATAAATGATATTACAAGAGAAATTCCGCTTGAACGGGTAAAGTAATTGCTTGAAGTTTTTTCCTGATGATTTATACTAAATCTATATATAAAGGAGGGAAATACGATGACTGAAACAAATAATCAAGAAGAACCTAAAAAGAAAATGACGCTTCAAGAAGCTGTTAAGCAAAAACTTGAAGATAAAAAGAATCAAGCAGCAGGTGGCAAAACTTCCCTTAATGGTACTGCCGGAAGTCAAAAAATGAAAAGTCAACAGACTAAAAAAGTAAGTAACACAAGACGCAAGATGGGTGTTTAATCCATAAATAATCCAGTCCCTTTTCTAAGGGGGCTGGATTTTTTTAATGATTAAAGTATATAAAATTGGACTTAAAAGATTGAGTATTACTACTGATTTCCGTTTCAGTGGAGTACAAAGGCTAAGAGAGCCACGTCGTGTGGCAACGCCTTTGTGACCAACATCCTGTTGGCCTCCGTGGCAAGGCTTCAATCTCCTCGTCACTACGAAAACATATGCTCCTGCGGGGCTTTCAGCTCGTGCACCTGACGCTTCGCTATCGGGGCAGAAAACATTTGCTGTTCCCACAGGAGTCGTCACCTTACACTCCAATCAATATAATGTGTAATACTCCCTTCGAAGATATAGCGTAGCCTATCGCTTAGATTATAAGATTGAACAAATTTTAGAGAGTTATAAAGTTATATTAATCGCCTTTTAAATTAGTAATACAATTCTCTAATGAAGGATGAAGAAAGTAGATTTTCTTTTACACTTGTGGAAATAAAGGGAAATAGAAAGTGTTACCTAAATAAAGAAGCAAAAGAGCGAACGAAATTGCATCTTCGAGAGCTTCCTCTATGAATAAGGAAGTATCTTTTCTCTAGTTAACAAAAAATGCACTAAACTGTTTCTAAGAGTTTTACGAGGGTGACGGATAGACAAATGCCATAAAATTACCGGAAAAAAGGGATACTTGGTTGGTTGTGATGGACGTCACGACCAACCAAGTATCCCTAGACGTTGCTCGGTAATCATATAGCAAACTGTCTGTCCAAAGCCCATCGTAAACAGTAGAAACAGGTTTTGACTTTATAGGTTTCTTTTTATTTTTCTTTTTTAAAATTCTCTAGTCGTTTATAAATAGCAGCTAATCTTTTTTCTTCTCCAGCTTCAACCGGTTTATAAAACGTACTACCTACTAAATTATCTGGTAGGTAGGTTTGATTGACCCAACCTCCGAAAGTACCGATTTTATGGTCATGTGGATAAATATATCCAACATGACCTAAATCGGCAGCTCCTGCATAATGCGTATCCTTTAAATGACTTGGAATATCGCCAGTTTTTCCTTGATGAATACTTCCAATAGCAGCATCTAATGCCGAATAGGCAGAATTGGACTTCTCCGACAAACACATAAGTACAACTGCATTGGCTAAGGGGATTCTTGCTTCTGGTAATCCTAAACGTTCAGCAGATTGAATAGCGGCTAACACTTGTGGTCCAACGGCTGGGTTAGCAAGTCCAATATCTTCATAGCTCATCACCAGTAATCGTCTCGATACAGCTACTAAATCTCCATTTTCTAAAAGATGTGCCAAGTAATAGAGAGCAGCATCCGTATCGCTTCCACGAACAGATTTCTGTAGGGCTGAAAGTAAGTTGTAAAAATGAGAGCCTTTTTTATCTCCGAAAACACCAACCCGATCTACCAAACTATTTAAGGTGGAATCCTCTACAACAGTTACTCCGTTTTCTTCAAAACTAGCGAAAATAGTAGATTCTAACAAGGTTAAAGCTTTCCTAGCATCCCCATTAGCAGCATCTGCCATTAGTTTTCTTTGTTGTTCCGTAATTTGAATGTTCAATTGACCAAGGCCTTTTATTTTATCGTCCAAGGCTCTTATTAAAAGTAAATCTATATCATCCGTTGTAAGTCTTTTGAGTTGTTTAATCTCTCCACAACGTGATCTTATTGCTGGATTTACATCATGAAAGGGATTTTCTGTTGTTGCACCGATTAGAATAATCGATCCATTCTCTACGTGAGGAAGCAGTGTATCTTGCTGTAGCTTGTTGAAGCGATGAATTTCGTCTAGAAATAAAATAACTTTTCCACTAATACGAGCATCTGCTACTACATCTTCCACATCTTTTTTACCAGCTTTTGTAGCATTCAGTGCAACGAAGGGTAGCTTTGTCGTACCTGCAATGGCAAAAGCAAGAGATGTTTTGCCAACTCCTGGATCACCGTATAGAAGCATAGAGGGTACATGTCCGTTTTTTATCATTTTATATAAAGCAGTGTTTTCTCCGATCACATGCTCTTGTCCAGCGAGTTCATCAATCGTTTGAGGTCTCATCCGATATGCTAAAGGTTCATTTTGCAAAATGATCTCTCCTTTTTCGTACGTTTGTTCTTTTATTATATAGAAGATTGTCTAAAAAGTCATTTTGAAGTCGATATAGTGAGTAATTATGCTATACTAGTGAAAGAATTTTTTTAATCATATGAGGTGAATTATAGTGAAATTTTCAACTAAGGGAAGATACGGTTTAACGATAATAGTAGCTCTGGGGAAGCAATACGGGGAAGGTCCAATTGCACTAAGACAAATTGCTGCTGAATATAATTTGTCTGAAGCATATTTAGAGCAGATTGTATCACCTCTTAGAAATGCAGGACTTGTGAAGAGTGTAAGAGGGGCATATGGTGGATATATGCTATCAAAAACACCTAATGAAATTACTGCAGGAGATGTTATTCGAGTTCTAGAGGGTCCGATTCAAATCGTTGAGGGTATTGAAGAGGAAGCTCCCCCACAGCGTGAATTATGGATGCGTATAAGAGACGCCGTAAAAAGTGTACTAGACACAACTACGATTGAAGACTTAGCAAAATATACTGAAGAAGATCCAGATAACCCTGGATATATGTTTTATATATAAGGAGTTTAATATGACTAGAATATATTTGGATCATGCTGCCACAACACCAATGGCTGAAGAGGTAATTCAAGTCTATACAGCTGAAATGAAGGAAGAGTTTGGAAATCCATCTAGCATACATCAAACGGGTAGAAAAGCAAGAAAAAAAGTAGATGATGCTAGAACCATTTTAGCTAAAAGTATTGGAGCCCATGAAACGGAAATTACAATTACTAGCGGAGGAACGGAAGCAGATAATTACGCTATTTTTGGAACTGCTTACGCTAGGAAGAACGAAGGTAAGCACATAATTACAACTCAAATTGAACATCATGCTGTGCTTCACGCATGTGAGCAGCTTGAAAAAGATGGTTTTGACGTAACTTATCTTCCAGTAGACAAAAATGGATTGGTCAGTATCAATGACTTGAATAATTCGCTAAGAGAAGATACTATTTTAGTTTCCATTATGTTTGCAAACAATGAGGTTGGTATTATTCAACCTATCGAGGAAATTGGAGAGTTATTGAAGGATCATCCAGCTTATTTCCATACAGATGCTGTACAAGCATATGGTAGTTTATCAATAGATGTTCGGACGGCTCATATCGACTTACTAAGTGTTTCCAGTCATAAGATAAATGGACCTAAAGGGATCGGCTTTTTATATCAACGAAAAGGTGTTTTTCTTAAACCGATTTTTTACGGAGGACAGCAAGAGCGAAAAAAACGAGCAGGTACAGAAAATGTGCCGGCTATTGTTGCATTTGCAAAGGCAGTCCAACTGAAACAGATTGCTATTACAGAGGGCATTCTAACTTATAGTCAATTAAAGCAAGTTTTTCTGTCCGAATTGGAGCGACTACATGTTCCTTTTAAAGTTAATGGCACCCAGGAATCCGTACTTCCACATGTGTTAAATATTAGTATTCCCAAGACAGATGTGGAAACTTTTCTAGTGCAATTAGATTTAGCGGGTATTGACGCATCTAGTGGATCTGCTTGTACTGCCGGTTCGATTGATCCGTCTCATGTACTAGTAGCAATGTATGGTGAAAATACACCAGAGCTGCGCAATTCAGTTCGTTTTAGCTTTGGCCTGTACAATACAAAAGAACAAGTGATGGAAGCTGCACAAAAAATAAGCAACATAGTATTATAGTTCAAACTCAACTAAAGGTTTAACTTCATTTTGTTTGAGTTTGAATACTACAATGAAGGCTAAGATTTTAGCGAAAAGAGTGAATACGATGAAAAAAATAGAAGATACAAGAGTAGTTGTTGGAATGTCCGGAGGAGTAGACTCTTCCGTTGCGGCATATCTACTGAAAGAACAAGGCTATGATGTAATCGGCATCTTCATGAAAAACTGGGATGACACCGATGAATTTGGTATGTGTACTGCTACTGAAGATTATGAAGACGTGATAAAAGTTTGTAACCAAATAGGTATTCCTTATTATGCCGTAAACTTTGAAAAGCAATATTGGGATAAAGTTTTCACTTACTTTTTAGAAGAATATAAAGCAGGACGAACTCCTAATCCAGATGTCATGTGTAATAAAGAAATTAAATTTAAAGCCTTCTTAGAGCATGCATTAGCATTAGGAGCAGATTATTTAGCAACTGGTCACTATGCACAAGTAGAAGTTCATGAAGGACAAACTCGTATGCTACGTGGAAGAGACAATAATAAAGACCAAACGTATTTCTTAAATCAATTAAATCAAGAACAATTAGAAAAAGTAATGTTCCCAATTGGCCATTTAGAAAAGAAAAAAGTGCGTGAAATTGCATTAGAGAAAGGACTTGCTACAGCAACGAAAAAGGATTCCACAGGTATCTGTTTCATTGGAGAAAGAAACTTCAAGGAATTTTTGAGCCAATATCTACCTGCACAACAAGGTGCCATGGAAACAATGGATGGCAAAGTAATGGGACAGCATGATGGGTTGATGTACTATACAATTGGTCAACGTCATGGTCTAGGAATCGGTGGTTCAGGTGATCCTTGGTTCGTAATGGGGAAAGATTTGGACAGAAATGTACTTCTAGTTGGGCAAAACATTAATAATGATGCACTCTTTTCAACTAGCTTAACTGCAACTGATTTATCTTTTACAACGACATTAGAAAAGCCGCAATCATTCCAAGCAACAGCGAAGTTCCGTTATCGCCAAGAGGATATAGGTGTACTGGTGGAGTTGATAGATAATAATCGAGTGAGAGTTATATTTGATGAACCAGTTCGTGCTATTACACCAGGACAAGCCGTTGTTTTCTACCAAGGAGATGAATGTCTAGGTGGAGCTACAATTGATGAAGTATTCAAAGATGGCCTTAAACTGGATTATGTTGGATAACTGGAGGTACTAACACATGAATTACAATGAATTAGGAATACAAGCTATACATGAAGAAGATTATGAAAAAGCGGTAGAGCTTTTTACGAAAGCGATTGAAGAAAATCCGGAAGAGGCAATCGGTTATATTAATTTTGGAAATCTTTTATCCTCGATGAATGAAGATGAAAGAGCAGAGAAGTTTTTCCAAAAAGCGATTACTTTAGATGGTGGTGCAGCAACTGCCTTTTACAGTCTTGCAAACTTATACTATAATGCGGATCGATTTGAGGAAGCTGCGAAGTTATATGAAAAAGCGATCGCGGGCGGAATTGAAGGAGCGGACGCTTATTATATGCTTGGGAAGAGTCTGGAAAAAGAAGGTCATACCATGCTTTCACTGCCATATTTACAAAGAGCATATGAACTAGCTACAGACGATATTCAAGTGAAATTATCCTACGGTATTGCCCTTGCTAGCGTAGAGATGTTTGAACAAGCAGAACCCGTATTTAAAGAAATTGTAGAGCTAGATGCGAAAAATGCAGATGCTCACTATAATTTAGGCGTATTGTATGCAGTTTCGACATCTGACACAGAGGCTGCTCTGTCCCATTTAAAAGAAGCTTTTACTTTACAACCTAGTTATGATCAAGCACGCTATGTGTACGACATGATTTCCCTACGCAATTAATGAAACTTAGGAGGCGGTAGTATGACCATTGAAATAGATAATGAAAAACAATTTATTACGGGTCGTCCTATCGTTTCGATTTTTCATAACCCTCAAAACTTATTCTCTATTATAAAAGTGAAAATCAAATCCACTAATACTACATACATAGAAAAGGAAATAATTGTCTCTGGTTATTTCCCCCCATTAGTACTAGAAGAACCATATAAATTCATTGGATATGTTAAAAATCATCCGAAATATGGCGTACAATTCCAAGTAGAAACATTCCAAAAGGAAGTTCCAGCAACGGAGCAAGGAATTATTCATTATCTTTCGAGTGATATGTTCACTGGTATAGGTCGCAAAACGGCAGAACAAATTGTTAAAAAACTTGGAACAAATGCCATTAACAAAATATTGGATGATCCATCAGCGTTAGATGTAGTTCCACGTCTTTCTGAAGAGAAAAAACAAACACTACGTGCAGTATTAGAACAGAATCTAGGCTTGGAAAAAGTGATGATTCAACTAAATGAATGGGGATTTGGCCCGCAAATTGCTATGAAAATCTATCAAGCATATAGAGAAGAAACGCTCACCGTCCTTACGAAAAATCCTTTCCGCCTAATTGAAGAAGTAGAGGGAGTAGGTTTCGTTCGAGCTGACGAGCTTGGTTACAAGCTGGGAATTCAAGGGAACCACCCCGATCGTATTAAAGCAGCAATCTATCACCTGCTTCAAACTGCTTCGTTAGGAGAAGGCCATGTATTCTTATATGCAGAGCAATTATTAGAATCTGTTAAAAGGCTATTAGAAAATGCACAGCGGGAAGAAATTCCTTATGAAGCAATTACCAAATGTTGCATTGAACTTGCGGAAGAAAGTCGGATTGTCGGCGAAGTGAATCGTTTTTATATTCCTTCTTTATATTATTCCGAAGTTGGAATTGGCTCTAAAATTGAAACATTACTAGCTGAAAATGATTCACATCATCAATTTCCATTAGCAGAGATGAAAAAGCATCTTGGAGGAATTGAAGAACGCTTAGGGGTGCAGTATGCGCCGACTCAGATTAATGCGATTGAGACTGCATTAAATGCAAGTATGACCTTATTAACGGGAGGTCCTGGTACTGGGAAAACAACCGTTGTGCGAGGAATCGTTGAACTCTATGCAGAGCTTCATGGACTTTCACTGGATCCAAAGGAATGGTTAAAGGACAAGAAACCATTTCCTGTAGTTTTAGCCGCTCCAACTGGTAGAGCAGCTAAACGCCTAAGTGAATCGACGGAATTACCTGCTATGACTATTCATCGATTATTAGGTTTTACTGGCAAAGAGGATGCAGATGTTGAAGGCAAAGAGATAGAAGGCAAACTAATTATCATCGATGAAACATCTATGTTAGATACTTGGTTAGGACATCAATTATTAAAAGCTATCCCAAAAGATGCCCAAGTTATCTTTGTAGGGGACGAAGATCAACTTCCACCGGTAGGACCTGGACAGGTTCTAAAGGATCTACTTGCATCCAAACGAATTCCTACAGTAGAACTAAAGGATATTTATCGTCAAGCAGAGGGATCATCGATTATAGAACTTGCCCATGAAATGAAGCAAGGGAAGGTACCGGCATCCTTATTAGATAAGACAATGGATCGTTCTTTTATTAAGGCTTCAACCGAACAAATCCCTAAAGTTGTGGAACAAGTATTAAAAAGTGCTTTATCCAAAGGGCATTCCATTCGAGATATGCAGGTTCTAGCACCTATGTATAGAGGTCCTGCGGGAATTGATGCACTAAACAAAATGATTCAAGAAATGGTCAACCCGAATACAGACGGTAAGCGAAAAGAAATGATTTTTGGCGAAACTATTTATCGTATAGGAGATAAAGTACTTCAACTAGTCAATCAACCAGAGAGTCATGTGTTTAATGGCGATATGGGGGAAGTCATTAGTATCTTTAGAGCTGCAGAAACAGTCGAGAAAAAAGAAATGTTAATTGTTTCTTTCGATGGCAATGAAGTGACCTACGAAAAAAATGATTTGAATCAACTGACATTAGCTTACTGTTGTTCCGTTCATAAAGCACAGGGTAGTGAATTTCAAACGGTTATTATGCCGATAACGAGAAGTTATATGAAGATGCTAAGACGAAATTTACTATATACAGGAATTACGCGTGCTAAAAACTTTCTCATATTATGTGGCGACCCAGAAGTTTTTAAGTTTGGAGTGGAGCGAACGGATGATCTTCAGCGGTTAACGACGTTAAAAGATCGTTTAACTAATGAAGAAGAACTGGTGCAACAAGAACATAAAGAAATAGAATCAGATAGAACTCAAACGGACGTTACCTACTTATCTGCTGGAAATTATCATATAATTGACCCTCTTTTTGGGATGAATGGAGTCAGTCCGTATCAATTTATGGATACAGACAATTGACACAAGCGGATTTGTTTTTTATAATCAATTGCATATAGTAAAATGTTGATGGAGAAAGTACTAATGTTAGCTGACTAGAGATGGATTCCTTGGCTGGAAGAATTCACGGACCTAACATATAGGAAAGCTACTCCTGAGTACAGTTAAAACCTGTCGTTCGGCCGCGTTAAGGCTTCTTGAGAGACATAGTAGGAATTCTGCTATGTAACTAGGGTGGTACCGCGAAACAACAGCTTTCGTCCCTTTTTTAGGGATGAGGGCTTTTTTTATTTGTTTTGGTTTTGAGTGAAGCAATACTGTTGATTTCCGTTACATCGCACTTTCATGTTTCGAAGCTAGTGCAGCGATGCAGAAACAGGTGGAACGCTTTCCGCGTGCGAGGCCGAGCCTCCTCGTTCGCTGCGAAAATATATGCTCCTGCGGATACTCGTCGCAAAGACATTACCCAAACAAAGTTTGGTCAATGTCCTCCTTACTGGGTCTCGACTTTCTCGCTTATCCCGCTGGAGTCGCCACCTTTCACTACAATCAATAAAGTGAGTAGTGATTATTCATTTATTAGATTTATCCTTTATTACAAACACGATGAATAGGTAGCATTCTTTAAAGACTCAATATGAAGCAGGTGAGAGTTTAAGTAAGTGTTATTTTATCAATAGCTATTTTCAGGATGTGAGCCTAACAGCCGCAAGAGCGCGAAGAATGAGACCCCGTAAAGGATGTGGGAGCGACGTTAGGAGCGACTCATCCTGCGGAGGCTCATGCGTAGCGTGCGGCAGCTCACATCCGTATAGAAAATTTTATCTCGGCTCCCTTTAACACAACAATCTTTACTTACAGAAAGCCGATCCGAATATTTAATTTTCAAGGTCTACCAACAATAAATACAAATTATTAGGAGGAATTTAACATGAAACAATTAACAGGTGCTCAAATTAGACAAATGTATTTAGACTTTTTTATGGAAAAAGGTCATTCACAGGAACCATCAGCTCCACTTGTGCCTATAAACGACCCATCTTTACTTTGGATCAATAGTGGGGTAGCAACATTAAAAAAATATTTTGACGGTCGTGTAGTTCCTGAAAATCCTCGTATTACGAATGCGCAAAAATCTATTCGTACAAACGATATTGAAAACGTTGGGAAAACAGCAAGACATCATACTTTCTTTGAAATGCTTGGTAACTTTTCTATTGGCGACTACTTCAAAAAAGAAGCAATCCAATATGCTTGGGAATTTTTAACTGATTCTAAGTGGATGGCTTTTGAACCAGAAAAATTATCTATTACGATTCATCCAGAGGACGAAGAGGCATATACTATTTGGAAGGATGAAATTGGAATTCCAGAAGATAGACTTATCCGTTTAGAAGGTAACTTCTGGGATATTGGGGAAGGTCCAAGTGGTCCCAACTCGGAGATTTTCTACGACCGTGGAGAAAGCTATGGTAATGATCTAAACGATCCAGAACTATATCCGGGTGGGGAAAACGAACGTTATTTAGAAATTTGGAATTTAGTATTCTCCGAATTCAATCATAATCCAGACAATACGTACACACCTTTACCAAAGCAAAATATTGATACTGGTATGGGACTAGAGCGTATTACAAGTGTTGTACAAGATGTTCCAACAAACTTTGATACAGATTTATTTATGCCAATTATCCGTCAAACGGAAATGATATCCGGCAAGTCATATCGTACAAATGATGTGGATGATACTGCATTTAAAGTAATTGCTGACCACGTTCGGACAGTAGCATTTGCTATTGGAGATGGTGCATTACCATCAAACGAAGGTAGAGGATATGTCCTTAGAAGATTACTTCGTAGAGCGGTTCGTTTTGCAAAACAATTAGGTATTGAAAAACCTTTCCTACATGAACTTGTCCCAGTTGTTGGGGAAATCATGCGAGATTTCTACCCAGAAGTAACAGAAAAACAAGATTTCATCATGCGCGTTATGAGAACGGAAGAAGAAAGATTCCATGAAACACTCCATGATGGTTTAGCTATTTTAGAAAAAGTAATCGTAGAACAGCAAGCTAAAGGGGAGTCTTATATCCCAGGAACTACAACATTCACGTTATATGATACGTACGGTTTCCCAATTGAATTAACGGAAGAATATGCAGAAGAGGCAAATATGACCGTAGACCATGAAGGATTCAAAACAGAAATGGAAGCGCAGCGAACTCGCGCGCGTGCTGCACGTCAAAATGTAGATTCAATGCAGGTTCAATCAGAAGTATTCGGAAATCTACATGATGAAAGTGAATTTATTGGATATGATACGATGACGGTTGCTACTAAAGTTACTTCGATTGTTCGTGATCAAGTACTAGTAAAATCGGCACATGAAGGCGAAGAAGTTAAAGTAGTATTAACTAAAACGCCTTTCTATGCTGAAAGTGGTGGCCAAATTGCCGATCATGGTGTAATTGAAAATGATACTTTTAGAGGATACGTAAAAGACGTCCAGAAAGCTCCTAACGGACAAAATTTGCACACAGTTATGATTGTCTCTGGTGAAATCATTACAGATGCTGAAGTTGTGGCAACTGTCGATAATTCACTTCGTGGTCATACGATTAAAAATCACTCCGCTACACATATTTTACATCAGGCTTTGAAAGATGTATTAGGAACTCATGTAAACCAAGCCGGTTCTTATGTAGGCCCAGATCGTTTGCGATTTGACTTTTCTCATTTTGGACAAGTAACAAAAGAAGAGATTGAACAAATAGAGCGTATAGTAAATGAAAAAGTGTGGGATAATATTCAAGTGGTAACTGGCTTCCATAATATTGATGAAGCAAAACAAATGGGAGCAATGGCATTATTTGGCGAAAAATATGGTGCTATTGTACGAGTGGTAAAAATGGGAGATTTCTCATTAGAGCTATGTGGTGGTATTCACGTTCAAAACACTTCGGAAATTGGAATCTTTAAAATCCTTTCGGAAAGTGGAATAGGAGCAGGTACAAGACGTATTGAAGCTGTAACCGGTAAAGGTGCTTTTGAAATAGTTAAAGAAGAAGAACATATGTTAAACGAAGCGGCAAACTTACTAAAAGCACAACCAAAGGATTTAGTGAATAAAGTCGCTCAAACATTACAAGAACTAAAAAATGTTCAAAAAGACAATGAGTCACTTTCTGCGAAAATTGCTAATAGCCAAGCTTCATCTGTTCTATCATCTGCACAAAAAGTAAATGATATAACGGTATTATCCGTAAAAGTAGAGGCAAAGGATAATAACCAACTACGTCAAATGATGGACGATTTAAAACAAAAGCTAGAAAAAGCGGTTATTGTTTTAGGTGCAGTTGATGGGGATAAAGTAATGATTACAGCAGGAGTAACAAAAGATATAGTTGGTGGGAACTATCATGCTGGAAATATCGTCAAACTAGTAGCAGAGCAATGTGGAGGTAAAGGTGGAGGTCGTCCAGATTTTGCAATGGCAGGGGCTAAAGATGGAAGTAAGCTGGATGCTGCCTTAAGTTCTGTAGTGGAATATATTAAATCTGTTTAAACTTTTTCCAAAATAGGGTATACTATTACAATAGATACATTTGTTTACTCACTTAAATAGAAAGCGAGGTGCTGATCATGAGTTCATTTGATAAAACGATGAAATTTAATTTCCCTGAAGAATCAATGGAACAAGAAGTAAAACATGTGATGGTTCAAGTTCACTCTGCACTAGAAGAAAAAGGGTATAATTCTATCAATCAAATTGTAGGCTATTTATTGTCAGGTGATCCAGCTTATATTCCTCGCCATCAAGACGCAAGAAATATGATTCGAAAACTTGAACGAGATGAAATATTAGAAGAATTAGTGAAGTTCTATATTAAGAAAAATAATGAGGCTTAATGATGCGAATTATGGGGTTAGATGTTGGATCACGTACCGTTGGAGTAGCAATCAGTGATGCATTTGGTTGGACTGCACAAGGTATTGAAACGATAAAAATACATGAAGAAAATTTAGAATTTGGTCTAGAACGAATTGATGAACTCGTGAAAGAGCATACTGTAACCGAGTTTGTTGTTGGATATCCGAAAAATATGAATAATTCTATTGGTCCGCGGGCTGAGGCATCAGAATCATATGCCAAGCTCTTAACCGATAAATATCATTTTCCAGTTACATTATGGGATGAACGATTGACAACGATGGCTGCAGAACGTATGTTAATAGATGCGGATGTTAGCCGTAAGAAGCGTAAGCTAGTAATTGACAAGATGGCTGCTGTAATGATCTTACAAGGCTTTCTAGACAGAAAAAATAGATGAGGTGACTACAAATGGACCATGGTCAAGAAAATATTACAATTGTAGATGAGAGTGGAAACGAACAACTTTGTGAAGTATTGTTCACATTTGAATCAGATGAATTTGGAAAATCCTATGTACTTTATTATCCAATAGGAGCAGAAGAAGATGAAAATGAAGAAATTGAAATTCATGCTTCATCCTTCACTCCAAATGAAAACGGAGAAGACGGGGAATTACTTCCAGTCGAATCTGATACTGAATGGGATATGATCGAAGAAATGTTAAGTACATTCTTAGATGAGCAAGATGAAGAAGAAGAAGAAGACGAAGAAGACGAAGAATAAGATTATCTATTTAAGGTGGATGAGGGAAGCCTCGTTCACCTTTTTCTTTTTATATATTTTCTTGTATAATGAGATAGGATAAAGTGAAACTTCATTCAGAGGGTATTTTTCTCCCCGCTGAATGTTAGTTGAACCAATCGGACCTTTAGGGCAGTTTATCCGCATATTCTTTGAGGTATTACTGCCCGTTAAGGCGGGATAAAGGGGGAGAACCCGTGGGAAATGAGACAAAAAAAGATATAATGTTTAATAAAATGAAAAATAAGAAAAAAGAAGTAAAGCTTGTTAGGAAAATTGTTTTAATTATTACCTTTCTAATAATTGTAGTTGGAGGTATAGGTGGATTATTAGTCTATAACTTTGTGGAATCAGCTTTACAACCATTAGATCCTAATTCTGAAGAGACTATAACACTGGACATTCCAATTGGATCAGGATTAGATAGTATCTCCAACAAGTTAGAAGAAAGTGGAATTATTAAAAATGCGGACATCTTCAAGTATTATGCAAAGTTTAACAATGAATCTCAATTTCAGGCTGGAGAGTATAGTTTAACGAAAGCTATGACATTAGATGAAATTATTCAAAGCTTAAAAGCAGGTAAAGTTTACAGAGACCCAGTTTTCTCCTTGACTATTCCTGAAGGATTAACACTCGAGCAAATTGGACAAGTAGTTGAAAAGAAAACAAATCATTCTGCAGATGATTTCTTTACGCTTGTAACAAGTGAGGAATTTGTTGATAGAATGATGATAAAATATCCAAATGTTTTAGGAGCAGAAATTAAAGGAGAAAATGTTCGCTATGCATTAGAAGGATATCTTTTCCCAGCAACCTATCCGTTTTTTGAGGAAAATCCTTCACTCGAATCAATCGTGGATGCGATGCTTGCAAATACAGATAAAGTTGTGACTTCATATTCCGATCTATTGCAAGCAGAAGAAAAATCAGTTCACTGGCTATTGACATTTGCATCTTTGTTAGAGGAAGAAGCTACGGCCCAAACAGATCGAGCAACCATTGCAAGTGTATTTTATAACCGCATTGAAGAAGGTATGCCTCTGCAAACAGATCCAACTGTTCTATATGCAAAAGGAACGCATAAAGATCGAGTGTTGTTTGAAGACTTAGAGTTTGATAACCCCTACAATACTTATAAAAATATAGGTATGCCACCTGGACCTATAGCAAACGCTGGTAAAACGTCTATTGAAGCTACACTGGATCCGAGTGATACAGATTATTTTTACTTCTTAGCAGGTAAAGATGGCACCAATCACTTTTCTGTAACTTATGATGAACATCTTCAAAAAATTGACGAATTCTTAAAATAATTTGGCTGCAGGAGAAGGAGTGATATCGCATTCCTTCTCCTTCTATGTTATTATAAGAGTTGTTTTTTTACATAATAGGGATTACTATTTTCTTGACCTAAAGGGGTTTGTTAGATGAATATAAGTGATGATTTTTTGAAGGATCTAATTAAACCTAGATCCGCTATTTTTTTGGAAATGGAACAATATGCAAAAGATAACCATGTGCCTATTATGCAACTAATGGGTATGGAATCGTTATTGCAACTCCTCTCCTTACAAAAGCCAAAGTCTATTTTAGAACTCGGGACTGCAATTGGTTACTCTTCCATGCGTATGGCAACAAAACTAAAGAAATCATCCATCGTGACCATTGAGAGAGATGAAACAAAGGCCGCACTGGCTAAGACTTATATGGAGCGTGCGGAATTACAAAATCGAATTCAAGTAATCGTTGGGGATGCTTTAGAAATATCTGCAAAAGAGCTTGGAGATCTACAATTTGATGCTATTTTTATTGATGCAGCTAAAGGCCAGTACAAAAAATTCTTCGAAAAATATGCCCCATTTTTAAATGATGGTGGTGTTATTTATTGTGATAATTTATTGTTAAATGGATTGTCCGAATTACCGATGAGTGAAGTGCCTAGAAGAAAAAGAACAATGGTCCGAAACCAACATCAATTTATGGAGTGGCTAATGAATCATCCGGATTATGACACAGCATTCTTACCTGTTGGAGATGGAATGTTAGTAAGTATTAAGAGGTGAAAGACGTGAAAAAAACGGAATTATTAGTAACACCTGCAAGTATTAATCATTTAGAAGATTTAATAGTAGCTGGAGCAGATGCCTTTTTAGTTGGCGAACAATTTTTTGGTCTAAGACTTCCTGGGGAATTTACATTGGAAGATATTGCAACAGCAAGAATTCTCACGTCTAAACAAAACAAAAAGCTATATGTGGCGATAAATGCCCTTTTCCATAACGATAAACTAGAAGCGCTAGCACCTTATATGAAAAAACTGCAAGAAATCGACGTAGATGGAATTGTTTTTGGTGATCCAGCTGTCCTTATAGCAAGACGTGAAGCTGAAGTAACTATTCCGTTACACTGGAATACAGAACAAACAGCAACCAATTACTTTACAGCGAATTATTGGGGCAAACGTGGGTCCACTAGGGCCGTGCTAGCAAGAGAGTTAAGTCTTGATGAGGTAGTAGAAGTAAAAGAAAATGCGGAAGTTCAAATAGAAGTGCAAGTTCATGGGATGACTTGTATCTTTCAATCGAAGCGTTCACTATTAGGGAATTATTTCTTATTTCAAGAAAAAGCAATGGAAGTAGAAAATCGTTCAATAAATAGCCATATGTTTTTACATGACAAAGAACGTTCCAATAAATATCCGATTTATGAGGATAGTAATGGGACGCATATTTTCAGTCCAAACGATATGTGTATGATAGATGAACTAGATGAGTTATTAGATGCTGAAATTGATAGTTTAAAAATAGATGGGATCCTACAAGACCCTTCCTATGTAACTGCAGTTACAGGCTATTACCGTCAAGCTATCGATGCTTATTATGAATCGAAAGTGGCTTACAAAGCATGTAAAAAAGATTTATTGAACAAAATTGAAGAGATTCAACCAGCATTAAGACCATTAGATACTGGCTTTTTCTTTAAAGAGACGGTGTATTAACACATATAACAAAAAAGTTTGCATGTGTTAATCATTTAGGGAAGGATAGGTTGTATTTGCTTAACACTAAAATAGATAAAATAAGTGAGCTAATTGATGGTAAGCGTGTTATTACGAAAAAACCTGAATTATTAGCGCCTGCTGGAAGTTTAGAGAAGTTGAAAATTGCTGTCCATTATGGTGCTGATGCAGTATTTATAGGTGGTAGAGAATTTGGACTTCGATCAAATGCGGGAAATTTTTCAATAGATGAAATGCGAGAAGGGGTAGAATTTGCGACTCAGTATGGTGCAAAAGTGTACGTGACTACGAATATATTCGCCCATAATGAAAATATGGATGGACTGGAAGAATACCTCCAAGCTGTAGAATCTGCTGGTGTCACTGGTATTATTGTTGCAGATCCTTTAATAATTGAGACATGTAGAACCGTAGCACCTAAACTAGAGCTTCACTTAAGCACTCAACAATCCTTGTCCAATTGGAAAGCTGTTCAGTATTGGAAAGAAGAGGGGCTTAATCGAGTAGTACTTGCTCGTGAAACTAGTGGAGACGAAATTCAATTGATGAAAGAGAAAGTTGATATTGAAATTGAAACGTTTGTACACGGGGCAATGTGTATCGCTTACAGTGGTAGATGTACACTTTCCAATCATATGACTGCCCGAGACTCGAATAGAGGCGGATGCTGTCAATCTTGCCGGTGGGATTATGATTTGTATGAACAGACCGATGGACAAGAACAGCCGTTGTTCAAAGAGGATGATGTTCCATTTGCGATGAGTCCAAAAGATTTGAAATTATTGGAGTCAATACCTCGTTTAATCGAATTAGGAATCGATTCTCTTAAAGTGGAAGGTCGTATGAAGTCTATTCACTATATAGCTACAGTTGTGACTGTTTATCGTAAAGTAATTGACGCCTATTGTGCAGATCCAGAAAACTTTGAAATGCAACAAAGCTGGGTAAAAGAACTAGAAAAATGTGCAAATCGGGAAACAGACACAGCATTTTTTGAGGATGAACCTGGGTTTGAACAACAAATGTACGGGGTACATGATAAAAAATTAGGCTATGATTTTGTGGGACTTGTGTTAGAGTATAACGAAGAAACACAAATAGTGACACTGCAACAACGAAATTATTTTAAGCCTGGGGACAAAGTAGAGTTTTTTGGTCCAGAAATAGAAAATTTTGAGTTGGATATAAATGAAATTACAGATGAAAAAGGACAGGTATTGGATGCAGCGAGACATCCATTGCAAATTGTCCAATTTAAATGTGTGACAAAATTATATCCAAATAATATGATGAGAAAAGGGATGAAATAATGACGAAGAAAACTCCTCTTATCATTGGGATCACAGGTGGATCAGGATCAGGTAAAACAAGCGTAACGAATGCAATAAGTGAAGTATTTAAGAACCATTCAGTAGTAGTAATACAACAAGATTATTATTATAAAGATCAAAGTCATTTAAAGTTTGAGGAAAGACTTAATACAAATTATGATCATCCTTTAGCTTTTGATAATGACTTATTACTTGAACATATTCACAATTTGTTAGACAATAAGGCAATTGAAAAGCCAGTATACGATTATGCCAAACATACCCGCTCTTCAAAGACGATTAAAATAGAACCTAAAGATGTAATTATTTTAGAAGGTATACTGGTATTGGAAGATGAGCGACTTCGAAATATGATGAATATCAAATTATTTGTCGATACAGATGCAGATTTACGGATTATTCGTCGTATTTTACGTGATATTAAGGAAAGAGGGCGTACAGTAGATTCCGTAGTGGATCAATACCTTCATGTAGTTCGTCCGATGCACAATCAATTCATCGAGCCAACTAAAAGATATGCAGACATAATTATTCCAGAAGGTGGTCACAATGAAGTGGCAATCGATTTAATGGTAACAAAAATTAAGACTATTCTTGAAACGGATGTTATTGTATAATATGATGATTGTGATTGACAATAATTTCATGAAATTCATAACATTGTGATAAGATGCATATGAATACTACATGAATAAGTTTTAAGTGTGTACTAAAAGGAGTGTATGGGAGTGTCAACAGAGAAAAAGTATCCAATGACCGTTGCTGGTAAACAAAAATTACAAGATGAATTAACTCATTTAATAACGGTTAAACGTAAAGAGGTAGTAGAACGTATTAAAATTGCTAGAAGTTTTGGCGATCTATCAGAGAACTCTGAATATGATTCAGCTAAAGAAGACCAAGCATTTGTAGAGGGGAGAATTTCAACTCTAGAGTCAATGATTCGCAATTCAGTTAATATCGAAGGTGAAGGAAACAACGACACTGTTTCACTTGGTAAAACAGTAACATTTGTGGAAATCCCAGATGGTGATGAAGAAACTTACACAATCGTAGGTTCTGCAGAAGCTGACCCAATAGAAGGTCTAATTTCAAATGATTCTCCAATTGCTAAAGGTTTAATTGGCAAGTCTACAGGAGATCGAGTGAAAATCCTAACTCCTGGTGGAGAAATGGACGTTGAAATAAAAACTATTTCATAAAACAAAGAGGTAAACGAAACCGTTTACCTCTTTTTTGATAAGAAAATATATGAAATACAACCTGTATAAGGAGTTCATGGGCTAAAAAATTGAATAAGACTACTGATTTCCGCTCCGAGCGGACGCTTTCCGTGGGCACGGCTTCAGCCGCTTCCCTTGCTCCTGCGCAAGCTCGTCGCAAAAAAGATTTTCGCTAACGCTCAGTCCAGGGTCTTCAGTTCGCGCTGTTCCCACTGGAGTCGCCGCTCTGCGCTCCAATCAATGATATCCACTTTATATAATTGGATATAAAAACACCTAAATATACGTATTTTACTTTAAAACAAGTAAGGTTGAAAGGGACTCAGATCAAAGGAAATCCACTTTCTTTTACTAATAAAATAGTATACCTAACCAAGCGGACTGTTTTCCGCTGGTTTGGAGCTTAAACAGATACTTGTACTTTACTAACTAGAATCTTTTACCTAAATAATTTGGTAAGTAGTTGTGAGAATATAGCTATTTTTTAGCTTGTTGAAACAAAACCCTATCATTATCGTCTATGTATAGTATATTCTCTTATATTGAAGGAGGAAGTTGCATGCCAGAAAAGAACTCGAAATTTGACTCACGCTTAGATCAACGAAATCACAAGCGAAAAAAGAATAATATTTTAAATATATTAATAGGAGTAGTAATTTTACTTATCATCATCGTCGCAATAAATATTGTTACAGGTGATGATGAAAAAGAAGTTGCTGATCCATCTACCAAAACCTCTGAATTAGAGGAAGGAAATGCTGAAAATGAATTGGTAACAGAAGAAGAAGAAGACGTGGAATCTGAAGACGAAAAAGAAATTATCGAAGAATCCACTAAACCTACTTCCTCAAATGAAGATACAACGATAGAAACACAAGAGAATGCAAGCACCGATACAAAAGAGAATGAAGCTGGTACTGTTACTACAGAGCCATCAGACGATTCAAAAGTAAATTCGGTTGTAATCGACTCTGGATGGCAGCCAATAGGTACTAAGCAAACTGGTGAACATGTTTCTAGTTATACGAAAGGAGCTGTTGACTGGGAAGAGAAAGTGGATGCATTGGCCTATGCCGCTAACTTAGATCCCTCTAATATGTATGTTAAACGTCTCGGTAACGGTGGTAGTCCACAAAAGTCGATAGGAATTGTTACATCTAAAGATGGAAGCGAAATTTATCGTATATCCCTCGAATGGGTAGATGGTGAAGGATGGAAACCAACAAAAAAAGAAATACTGAAAACATTAGAATAGAGCCCTAAATAGTTCCAAAAAGAAAAGCTTCTTGACTTAAGAAGCTTTTTTCCTTATTTTTAAAGAAGTGCATTCTAGAGAGGGGCAATAAAGTATGAAAATAGCGGTAATTGGTGCAATGGAAGAGGAAGTAGAACTTCTGAGAAATAAAATAGAAAATCCTGAAACAAAGACTATAGCAAACAGTGAATTTACAAGTGGGACATACAATAATCATGAAGTCATTTTATTGAAAAGTGGAATCGGGAAAGTGAATGCGGCCATGACTACTTCCATATTATTAAGTGAATATAAACCTGATTATGTGATTAACACGGGTTCTGCAGGTGGCTATGATCCGAATTTAGAAGTAGGGGCTATCGTAATATCGGATGAGGTAAGATATCATGATGTGGATGTAACCGCTTTTGGCTATGAAATGGGACAAGTACCCCAGCTTCCAGCTGCATTTAAGGCAGACGAACGCTTAATGAAATTGGCAGAGGAAGCAGTATATGAAATTGGAGAACACCAAGCTGCAACAGGTTTAATAGCGACTGGTGATATCTTTATGCATAATCCTGCAAAAGTTGAACAGGTTCGTGTCCTTTTTCCGCAAATGAAAGCTTGTGAAATGGAAGCTGCTGCAGTTGCACAGGTTTGTTATCAATTTGAAGTTCCTTTTGTCGTCATCCGTGCACTTTCTGATATCGCTGGAAAAGAGTCTTCTATAAGTTTCGATGAGTTTTTACCAGTTGCTGCAAAACATTCGACACAAGTAGTTTTACAGGTAATCGAAAAATTATAAGTTTGTCATTAATATGCCATACTGAGTAGTTTGGCATATATTAATAATTCTCCCTTTATATGCTATGATAAAGTTATCAAGCGCTTTTTAATGTAATAGGAGGAGATTAAATGTTATTTCTAATGGCAACATCAATTATCATAACAGCAGTATTAGCATTTATCATGATCGCAGAGACAAGTGAAGATTGATCCCGCATTTATGGGCAGTAACTCTCCTATACCAAATTTTGACCTATCTAACTAAGTATAAATGGTATAAACTGCCCGTAAAAGCCAGAATGGTTAAACTAACAATTAATGGGGAAAAGAACCCCCCATTGATTGAGGTTTCACTTTTACTTATCTAAGCTCTTTTGGTGTTTGATACATCAAAAGAGTTTTTTTCATGTATATAGGACTGGTATAGTTTTACTAGAGCGCGTTTTTCAATCCGAGAGACGTAACTCCTAGATATTTTTAGTTGCTTAGAAATATCTTTTTGAGTCATCGGTTCATGCCCATGTAAACCATATCTTCGAATGATGATTTCGAGTTCCCTGTTTTCAAGATGAGACAAATGTCGATATAAATTTTTAGTATCTTCTTCCTCTACCAACTGTTCATCCGTGCTTTTATCGATACCTGGAAGCAGGTCTGTAATCTCTAAAGAGTGACCATCTTTATCCGTTCCAATTGGTTCATGAAGCGAAACATCCTTTTGTACTTTCTTTAATGATCGCAAATACATTAGTATTTCATTTTCGATACATCTGGCAGCATATGTGGCTAATTTTGTTTTCTTCGTCGGTGTATAGCTATTGACAGCCTTCATCAGACCAATTGTACCAATTGAGATATAATCGTCTAGTAGTTCATGTTTTGGGTGGAATTTTTTTACGACATGGGCAACCAATCGCATATTCCGTTCGATAAGTTCGTCCCGAGCCGATAAATCGCCGCCTATAAAACGATCTATCATTACTTTTTCTTCTTCCGGAGTGAAGGGTTGATGAAATGCCTGGCCTTTCAAATAACCAAGAACGAGAGGGAATTCTACAAAGATGCTTATAAAGGCAGTCATTAGACCTGTCATGAGGTTCACCTCCATCTAGTTGTTAGACCAGTATATGTCGAAAGATGGCAGAATATGAAAAAAGCGACCGCAAATTCGCAGCCGCTTTTCTTATTAAACTTTTCTTAATGTAAATGTACTGATCATCAATAATGCGAGGATAATGAATAAAAACATGTACGACACGGATGGTACATATTCTATTGCAAAATAAGATAGTGTTAAAATCACACCTGCCACAGTAATTGGTAGACCTGTAAAAAAACCATTCGATTCAGAAATATTAAATCGTGCGAGCCTGAAAGCACCACATGCTATATAGATGACGGTTATTATCATTCCAGTAACACTAAACTCATGCAATACTAACGAATATATCAGTAACGCAGGAGCTATCCCGAATGAAATGATATCGCTCATGGAATCTAGTTGTTTGCCTAATTCGGATTCAAGATGGAGTTTTCTTGCTACAATTCCATCAAATCTATCTAAAAGGCCAGCTATAAATATAAATAACACACTGAACGTGTAATTTTCATTCATCGTTGCCATGATGGCTGCACCACCAAATGCAAGGTTGCCAATGGTGACCATATTCGCCGCATGTGATTTCAATTTTTTTACTGTTTGATACATTGCATTTTGTAAAAACATTGTAAATCACTCCTTTACAAATAACGTATTTGTTCATTATACTTCGATTAAGTAAAAATAGTAAGTTTAATTTTTCCTAGGGAGCTAAAAAATGAGAGAACGATTATATCAAACCATGATTGAATTAACGAATGGGAAATGGTCCTCTTCGCTAATCCGAAGCTTTACACAATCCAAAAAAAGCAAACGTCTGATTCCCAACTATATTAGGCATTTCAATATATCAACCCATGATACGATACAAAAAAGTAATGAATTCACCACTTTACATGACTTCTTTATTCGTAAGGTTAAAGCAGAGAGTCGTCCGATTGATCAGAAAATGGCTAGCATTATAAGCCCGGTTGATGCTACAATAGAAACTTTTGGGGATATTACAGAGGACGGGCTCTTTTATGTAAAGCAAAAAACCTACACGTTACAGGATATGCTAGGTTCAGAAGAAATAGCTTCATTCTTTCGAAAAGGAAAATATATTGTTTTATACTTAAGTCCAGCCGAATATCACCGAATACATGCTCCAGTAGATGGTAAAGTCATAAATCAATATATTCTTGGGAAAAAATCATACCCAGTTAATAAATGGGGACTTCAATTTGGAAAACAAACGATAAGTGGGAACTATCGCATGTTAACGGAACTAGAAATGCCTAACGAAAAAAAATGTATACATATAAAAGTAGGAGCTATGTTTGTAAATTCTATTGAGCTTACGAATAATTCTACCGTATGGAATAAAGGAGAAGAAATTGGGTATTTCTCCTTCGGATCGACTGTTGTTATGCTGTTTGAAGCAGATAGTGTGGAGTTCTCCAGTCTTGTTCATCCTGGCAAATTTGTCCGAATGGGTGAGAATGTAGCAAATATGCTATAATCATTAATAAGAAAAAGCCTCGAATTGGAGTGTTCGTCTTTGTATTCAAATTTTATACCTAGTGAATTTGTTAGAAGTGTCTTTCACATATCACCAGAACTGTTAAAAGATAAAGGAATTAAGGCAATCATTACAGATTTAGATAACACATTAGTTGAATGGGATCGACCAGATGCAACCCCTAAATTAATCGAGTGGTTCGCAAGTATTAAAGCTGCTGGGATTCAAGTAACGATTGTTTCGAATAACAATGAGCTGCGGGTTAAATCCTTTGCAGACCCACTTGGAATTCCTTTCATATTTAAGGCCCGTAAACCACTTGGAAAAGCATTTCTCCAAGCTTTAAGTATTATGTCGGTGAAAAGAGAAGAAGTAGTAGTCATTGGTGATCAGTTATTAACCGATGTATTTGGTGGGAATAGATTAAAACTCCATACGATTTTAGTCATTCCGGTTGCAAAATCAGATGGAGTTGTGACCAAATTTAATCGTATGGTAGAACGAAGAATTTTTAGTTACTTGGACAAAAAAGGCCAAGTTACATGGGAGGAAGAAGCGTGACAGAAGCACCAAAATGTATCGGTTGCGGTACAATAATTCAAACAGAAAAATTAGGAGAACCTGGTTATGCACCAGTTTCCTCTTTAGAAAAAGAAGATATAATATGTCAGCGCTGTTTCCGATTGAAAAATTATAATGAATTACAACCAGTTTCCTTGACAGATGATGATTTTCTACGAATTTTAAATAATTTAGGAATGCAAAAAGGGTTAATCGTTAAAATAGTGGATATCTTTGATTTTAACGGTAGTTGGTTGCCTGGTTTACATCGTTTTGTTGGCAAAAACCCTATTTTGTTAATTGCTAATAAGGCAGATTTATTACCTAAATCAGTGAAAAAAAATAAAGTCATCAATTGGATGAAACATGAAGCTAAAAAACTAGGTTTATCTCCGATTGATGTATTATTTGTGAGTGCGCATAAAGGAACAGGTATGACAGAAGCAATGGAAGCAATCGAACATTACCGAAAAGGTGAAAATGTGTATGTTGTTGGTTGTACAAATGTTGGTAAGTCCACATTTATAAACCGTATTATTAAACAAGCTACTGGTGAAGATGCCGTTATCACAACCTCGCATTTCCCTGGAACTACATTAGATATGATTGAAATTCCACTAGACGATAAAAAATCTTTGTTCGATACTCCTGGTATTATTAATCATCATCAAATGGCGCATTTTTTAGATCCATCGGAATTGAAATTTATTACACCTAAAAAAGAAATCAAACCAAAAGTATTTCAGTTAAATAGTGAACAAACACTCTATTTTGGTGGTTTATCTCGTTTTGACTTTATTAAAGGTGAACGTGCAGCTTTTACTTGTCATATAGCAAATGATATTCCCATTCACCGTACAAAATTAGAGAATGCGGATAATTTATATAAAGAGCATAAAGGTAAATTATTATCTCCCCCTAGTGAGGAGTTTGCTGATCTATTACCTCCTTTAGTTCGTCATGAATTTAAGATTAAAGAGGATAAAACAGATATCGTATTTTCAGGTTTAGGTTGGATTACTGTACAACGTGGTGGAGTAATTGTAGCGGCGCATGCACCTGCAGGCGTAGAAGTATCATTACGTCCATCGTTAATATAGGAGGGATAGGTTTGAAAAAATGGTTTGCTGTCATAGGAAATCCTATATCCCATTCCTTATCGCCTACTATGCACGAAACATGGTTAAAGCAGCTCAATTTAGATGCAAGTTATATTCCCATTCATGTGGAATTAGATCATTTAGAGCAAGCTGTGGAATCGTTAAAGCTTTTAGGATGCAACGGTTGGAACATAACCGTCCCTTTTAAAGAAGCGATTATTCCTTTTCTGGATGCAGTGGATGATTCTGCTAGAGGAATTGGTGCAGTAAATACTGTAGTGAAAACAAAGGACAATAAATATGTTGGGTATAATACCGACGGGTTAGGTTTTATTGAATCCCTTGGTACAATCTTACCTGAACATAATATATTGCTGCTTGGAGCTGGAGGAGCTGCGCGCGGTATAGCTCATGCTTTCAAAAGTCTTGGTTTCATACAGCTTACAATTGCGAATAGAACGTTAGCAAAAGCAACTACTTTAGTCGATGAACTGAAGATAGGACAGGCAGTGACTCTCAAGGATGCTGAAAATACATTGAACGAGTTTGATATTGTTGTTCAAACTACCTCATTAGGGATGAAAAGTAACGATGCATCGTTACCAATTCAGCTAAATCGATTAAAAGAGAATGCAATTGTTGCGGATATCGTATATAATCCTTTAGTTACCCCTTTTTTAGAGGAAGCAAGGAAATACAATGTTCGAACAATTAATGGTCTAGGAATGCTTGTACATCAAGGAGCACTGGCCTTTTCATATTGGAATGGGATGAAACCCGATACTGATGGGATGATCCAACAATTGGTAGAGCAAATAGGAGGAAATTATGTTAACAGGTAAACAAAAAAGATTTTTACGTAGTCAAGCACACAATCTAGCACCGATTTTTCAAGTCGGTAAAGGTGGAGTGAACGATGCGATGATTAAACAAATCGGAGAAGCACTTGAAGTTCGCGAGTTAGTTAAAATTAGTATTTTACAAAACTGCGAAGAAGATAAGCATGAAGTAGCGGTAGCACTTGCAAAAGGGACTAGAGCAGAGCTAGTACAACTGATTGGTTTAATGGTAGTGCTGTATAAACCATCTAAAAATAATAAACGAATCGAGCTTCCAAAAGCGAGTCGTGCATGAGAAAAAAAGTAGGGATTTTAGGCGGGACTTTTAACCCGCCGCATATTGGTCATTTGATTATTGCAAATGAAGTACTGGATGCATTGAAACTAGATGAAGTACGTTTAATGCCAAATGCTACCCCTCCTCATAAAGAAATTCAAAATAAAATCACAGCTAAGCAACGTCTGACTATGGTGGAATTATCTATCAAAGAGGTTCCCATGCTAAAAATAGAAACGATTGAAATCGATCACGGTGGAACTTCCTATACTTACGATACGATGGAGCTTCTTAGAAAACGTGAACCGCAAACTGATTTTTATTTTATCATCGGTGGAGATCAGGTAGAAGATTTACCAAAGTGGTATCGAATCGAAGAACTTATCCAAAATGTGCATTTAGTAGGAGTTCCAAGACCAAATAATTTGCTTGAAACTGCATATCCTATAGTAACTTTAAATATTCCTCAAATCGATTTGTCTTCAACTACCGTTCGAAATCGAATCGCGAATGGTGAAACTACTCAGTTTCTTATTAATAATGCTGTTCGGGATTTCATCCGAAAGGAGAAGTTATATGAAACATGAGCAATTACTGGAGCAGATGAAAAGTCGAATGCCCGAAAAGCGGTTTATACATACAAAAGGTGTTGCTGAAACAGCTATTCAATTGGCCAAAATGTATGGAGAAGATGTGGATAAGGCAGAGATTGCAGGAATTTTACATGATAGTGTGAAGTATGCCGAGAAAGAATGGTTGAGATCCATCATCATTTCAGAAAAAATGAATCCATTATTATTAGATTTTAATTATGAACTATGGCATGCACCTGTTGGTAGTTTTGTCGCAAGAACTGAGTTTCTAATTACGGACCCGGATATTTTGCAAGCTATCGAGTTTCATACAACGGGTCGAGCTGGTATGTCCAAATTAGAGAAAATAATATATGTCTCGGATATGATTGAGCCTAGTCGGAAATTTTCAGGAGTCGAATTTTTACGCGAAAGAGCAAGGGTTGATTTAGAAGATGCAATGACCAATTGTATAAGGCATAGTATTTCATTTTTAATAGAAAAAAAACAACCGGTATTTCCGGAATCATTTCATTGTTACAATGATTTGATACAAAGAGAGGAAAAGTGAAAGAATGACAGCTTCAAATTCATTAATAGAAATCGCTTATAAAGCAGCGGACGATAAAAGAGCAGAGGATATTGTAGTTTTAAATATGCAGGGAGTTTCTTTACTTGCTGACTACTTTTTAATCTGTCACGCGAACTCAGATCGCCAGGTTCAAGCAATTGCAAAAGAACTAGAAGACCAAGCCTTCAAAGCAGGTATTAATGTAAAACGATTAGAAGGTTTTGATGAAGCTAGATGGATTCTAGTTGATATGGGTGACGTTGTAGCACATGTATTCCACAAGGATGAACGTGCTTATTATAATTTAGAAAGACTTTGGGGAGATGCTCCATTGATCGAAGTTGGGCAAGATGCTTAATGTCTTCGTATGAACAATTTGCTTATATTTATGATTCGTTAATGTCCGATATTCCGTATAACAAATATGCGGAATGGGTACAACAGAACGCTCCTTTAGCAACTTCCAAAAAATTAGTCGATATCGGCTGCGGGACGGGAGTTCTCAGTACTCTGTTTGCAAAAGCTGGATATGAGGTAATAGGAGTAGATTTATCAGATTCTATGCTGACGGTTGCCCAAAATCGAAGCTTTGAAAATGGTACAGATATCACTTTTATATGTCAATCAATGGCTGAAATAGAAGGTGTAGATGAGGTAGATGTAGCGGTAATAGCTATTGATTCCCTTAATTATCTGGAGACATTAGAGGAAATAGAGCAGACGTTTCAACGGTTATTTGCCGCTTTAAATCCAAATGGACAATTGTTTTTTGATGTCCATTCGCTTTATAAAATGGATGTTATTTACCCAAATGGACCTTTTACTTTTGAGGATGATCAGGTTGCTTATCTCTGGCATACAGAGTCAGGGGAAGAAGAGCATTCTATCTATCATGATATTACTTTTTTTGTTCGCGATGAATCCGGTTATTATGAACGATTTGAAGAATCCCACTACCAACGTTCGTACCCTATAGAAACTTTTATAAGTCTTCTTGAAAAAGTAGGTTTTTCTACCGTGAACGTCCGTGATGATATTTTCGGGAATCCTACAGAAGAAGTGGATAGATGGTTTATCCATGCTGTAAAATAAATAGCGATTAAAAAAGGGAATTCCTTAGTTGAAGAAGTGAATAAAATTGGACCACACATATCTAATATGTGTGGTCCTTTTAAAAAGAAAGTATATAAAATACAGCATGAACATTGTTTTTACAGGACTTTAAGACATAATACTACTGATTTGCGTTACATGTGGAGAACAAAGGCTAAGTGCGCCACCTCTCAAAAGGAAAAGTCAAATGGTAATTACAAAGCCCTTCGAAAACAGTAGAAACAGGTTTAGATCCTAGAGGACCGGGCGGTTTTTTGCCCGGTTTTTCTTATATATCTACCAAAGTAAAATTCGGTTATTGTATATTCCGATGCGTTACTTTTTCCTGCCAAACATGCTGAATAGCTAAGATTGGATGATACACCAACATCCACGGACCAGAAAAACGCATCACTATCTTTATTTTTTTACGATATTTTGGTGTCGGTTCTTTTTCCTTGAGAATTCTTGGTCCGTTATTTAATTCTCTTTTTCGTTTATTTGTATTAGTTGCAGTTAAAGTCATCTTTATATTTCCTTTCATTAATCGTTGTATTGGATGATGTACTATACTAAAAGTATATCAAGGAATTTATTCGTAATAAGTGAACTAAATCACACGGGTTAAGAAGTTATTCACATTATTTCATAGCCTCTTTAAAAATAACTCTTTTCAACTAGAGCTAAATTTAGTATAGTCTTCATAACTCCATATAATTATCCTCTTATGAAAGAGGCTGATGAATCTGATCCAACTGTTTATCCAGAAATATAAGAAAAAACTATTACTCCCAGTAGTAGTTATAGGAATAATACTGTTTATCAGTATGCAATCCTTTTTAAATTCGGCACCCCCCAAAGCCGATTCCATTCAAACTATCCCATTAAAAGAAAGTTTTACCGAAGAAGAAACAATTGAATATGTAGAGGACCCTATTGTGTTCGTGGAAGTAAAAGGCGCTGTTATAAAGCCAGGAGTCTATGAACTTTCCGAAGGAGACCGCGTATTAAATGCGATTGAAATGGCTGGAGGCTATTTGGTGTCTAGCAACTCTAAACAGATCAATCATGCAGAGCGTGTGAAAGACGAAATGGTTATTTATGTTCCGGAAGAGGGCGAAGAAGTAGAAGAAGCGTTATTAGCTACTAGTAGTTCGCAATCTTCTTTAGTAAACATTAACAATTCAGACGCCACACTTTTGTCTACTTTACCAGGTATTGGAGCAGCTAAAGCGGCGGCTATTATCGCTCATCGTGAGCAGTCTGGGCCCTTCAAAGTAAAGCAGGATTTGATGAAAGTAACGGGTATCGGACAAAAAACGTATGAGAAACTCGAACCACTAATATCAGTTAAGTAACAAATGGATTATTGAAGTTTGTTGGACAAACTACTACACTTAAAGAAATGCTTATTATGGGGGTAGTTATATGGAGAGAATAACTTGGGATCAATTTTTCTTGGCTCAGAGCCATTTACTTGCACTTAGAAGTACATGTACTCGTCTTGCTGTTGGTGCTACGATTGTGCGGGATCGACGAATTATGGCAGGAGGATATAATGGTTCTATTTCAGGTGGTGACCATTGTATTGATCATGGATGCTATGTTGTAGATAATCATTGTGTTAGAACGGTACACGCAGAGATGAATGCCCTTTTACAATGCGCTAAATATGGCATTACAGTGAGTGGTGCTGACTTGTATGTAACTCATTTTCCTTGTCTTCCGTGCACAAAATCCATCATTCAAGCTGGTATTAGTCGTCTGTACTATGCACAAGATTATAAAAACAACGCCTATGCTATTGAATTATTAAATAAGGCTGGAGTGGAGGTTATTCATGTACCTTTCGATGAAAGAAAGATAGATTTCTTAAGTGATGAAAAAGTTGCGCTTTACACAGAGCTGATTTCAAAGTTAAGAGAAAAAGGAGCAAGTAGTGAAGAATTAGAACCATATGAAACGAAGGTGACAGAACTATTTGGTTTAAAAAATTCCATGGAAATTTAATATATATAGCTATAACAGCTGTAATTGGTGCTTTAGCTGCTTACGATTCTACTCGTATCCTTTTCTTCCTGTTTGTAATTCTATCTCTACTTTTATATAAACAGTTTCCAATATCATTTATAGCCCTTACTTTAAGCGTAGGGGTTGGTTGCTTTTTTTATACGGAACAGAGAATACCAGTTCCTCCACAAGAGCAAAATGTAACCCAAATTACATGGACGGACACTTACCGCATTAATGGAGGCACTATACGTGGTTTCGCTCTATCGGAGAACAAGGATAAATGGTACGTTCAGTTAAAACTGGAAAGTGAGCAGCACAAGGAAGCATTCATCGAACATTCGGTTGCGGGATTAACGATGAATGTTGTTACGGAAGAAATTTCTAATAGACCAAAGGCACATTTATATGCATTTGATATAGAGGATTATTTGCAAAGCAATGGCTCTGTCGGACAACTTCAGATTTCTCAATATGATCTAATTGGACAGAAGAAAGACTTTATAACTTTTATGGCAAGCCGGCGCTTTAAGATGAAACAGCATATCCAGGAACACTTTCCATTATCTCTTCAGGCTGAGGCTGAGGCGCTTTTAATAGGTAGTAGGGAGCAAATGCCTAGCGATATGCAAAATGCCTACCAGACACTCGGTATAACGCATTTATTCGCTATCTCTGGTCTTCATGTCGCACTAATTGTTTGGTTAATGTATGAAATGATGATTCGTTCAGGTATTAGGAGAGAAACCGCAAACTGGGTGTTAATAATTGCGCTTCCACTATATGCTTTGCTTGCTGGAGGTGCACCTTCCGTATGGAGATCTGTTTCTGTCACAGAAATCGTATTAATCTCTATGCTTTTTCAAAGGAAAATTGCAATAGAAGATGCTTTTTCACTCAGTATTATCGGATTTGTCTTTTTAACACCTTGGATTATATTCCAAATTGGTTTTCAACTCTCCTATTTAGCCGCATTTTCACTTATTTATTCCTCGATTTTATTGAAATCCAGTCAATCTTATTTAATACATTCTTTTATCATTACTGCAGTTTGTCAACTTATCGTTTACCCTATTCTTCTCTATCATTTTTATGAGATTTCTATTTCTTCATTCCTCGCTAATTTAGTATTTGTGCCACTATTTTCATTTCTCATTTTACCTCTTAATCTGCTGTTATTAGTGTTAACGTTTCTATTACCTTTCCTCTCTAATATATTATTTATCATATATGAACCCAGTCGAAATTTACTTGATATTTTCATTTTGAACTTAGCTACATTACCATTTCAAATGTGGAATCCGATGAAGCCACAGCCCTGGATGATACTGTTAGCATACATTAACGTACTTGTCGTGCTTCTTTCGTTAGAAAGGAAAAAGAAAGTTTTTTTAAACAGTCTTTTTTTCTTCTTTACTTTAGTAGTGATTCAGGTAGCACCTTATATGGATTCTTCCACAAGAATTACCTTTGTAAATGTTGGACAAGGTGATTGTGTACTGATCGAGATGCCTTACCGAAAACAAGTGATAATGATTGATACTGGTGGTTTACTAAGATTTGATCAAGAAATGTGGAAGCAAACAAATGAACCGTATGAAATTGGCCGACAGATTGTTTTGCCTTTTTTAAAGGGAAAGGGTATTAACACGATCGATACACTTATTATTACGCATGCGGATGCTGATCATATGGAAGGGGCAGAAGAGGTTTTAAGGGGAGTAAAGGTGAAGGAGATTCATATTACACCTGGATCTGCGGGGAAAGAAGTAATGGATGATTTATGGATGGAAATAGAGAAACAACGAATCCCAATCTATGAAAAGAAGGCTGGAGATATGATCTTATCGGATTATTTCCTTTTTCAATACTTATATCCAATGGAAGAAATATATGAAGGGAACAATGATTCACTCGTACTATCTATGAGAAATAATAATTTTCATGGATTATTCATTGGAGACTTAGAGGAACAAGGAGAGTTAGATTTAGTGGAGCATTATTCGAAAGGAATACAGCAAATTGATGTATTGAAGGTAGGTCATCATGGCAGTAAAACGTCTAGCAATGAACTGTTTTTAACATTAGTTCAGCCGCGTCTAGCGATTATACCAGCAGGATTTGAGAATCGCTACGGTCACCCGCATCCAGAGGTGGTCGAGCGTTTAAAAGAGTTGCGAATTCCATACTTGCAGACGGGAACTGATGGTACTATTGAAGTCGAAATTAATAAAAGTGGAGACATGTTTGTTACAATTCATGACTAACCTAAAATAGTGAAACAATATAAATACACCTTCGAAAATGGGCACTTGAAACAAGGACTCAAATCGAAGGTGTTTTTTGTATCTCACATTGCTAGGTCGGTTCATAGTTAATAATGTTCATTTGTTCATTAATTGAAAATAGGAACAATTTGGATACATATAGATGGTATACTTAATTCTGTTGGTAATATTTGTGAATTAAGTTATATGAAGGAGACTGGAAAATGATATTGAAAAAAATGATGGCGGCCAGTGTGTTAGCAACCATACTTTTAGTAAGTGCTTGCGGAAATACTGAAAGTGAAGATTCTGCTGAACGGGAAAAAAAAATAAAAGAGATAAACACAGAAATTGAAAAGGAAGTAGAGAAAGAAGTAGAAAAAGTAGAAGAAACCGAAGTAGAGAAAGTAGAAGAGATAGATGACATCACGGTAAGTTCAGATGAAATTCTAAATCCATACATTGCAGAAGTTACTGGTGGGGATGTTGAAATCGTATTTTCAAATACAAAACCCGATATGAAACATATATTTGGTGACGGAGTATCAATCCAGATTGACGGATATCAAATTGTACATGTAACAAATATGAATGAATCAAAAAAATATGAATTTCAAGATCAAGATGAAGGCTATGTGCTTACATATAAAATGACATTAGATAATCAACTGAATGAAGATGTCTTTTTCAATGCAAGTTCAATGCTGTTATCGGATGATGCTACTGAAAACTTATTTATGAAAGCACACTTTGTAGACCGTGAACAATGGATGAAAGATGACTCAAATGAAGTTGTCAGACAATATTCCAAAGGGAAATCATTCACAGGAATGCAAGCATACGCGATGACGAAAGACCAATTTGACAGAATAAAGGCGCCGACATTAACAATATCTCAACCTTTTTTAAACGACGATACTAGTAAACTCATAGGAAAAGAAGCAGTATTTAAGTTGCCATTTTCGGAAGTAGCGACAAAAATATCTACTATAGTTCCGGAGAATTATGCTGATAAAATGGTCACGGACAATATCGCAGACAAAGTGCTATTTTTTTCGAATGAAGATATTAATGAGGAAAAAGAGATAGACGGTGTCAAGGTAGTCTTAAATGGCGTCCAATATGCAAAGATTACACCGACTACTGCACATGCATCCAGATTTAGTAATTTTGGCGAAGGGCCACTCGTGGCGTTAACAGCTAAGTTTACAGTAAAAAACGATAGTGATTTATCTTTTTCTAAGTTTCTAATTGAAAAGCAGCTTATTCTTGACCAAAACCGTGGTACGATGCGTTCGGAAGGTATGTTAGAGCCTACCGTTAATGGTGACATGAAGCCAGGTGACTCAGATGAGGTGCTTGCTGTATTTATATTTAGGGAAGATGAATTTAATTTATTAAAAGAGCTCGATTTACAATTTGGTCCGCTTAAAGATGATAAAGCAAATAAGTTATTTAAAGAAAAATCGGTTACATTTAAGTTACCAATAAAATAGTTAGTGATAATTCTGATATTAAATGTAAAATGTACATTTAATATCAGTTTTTTATGTAAATGAAAAAAGATTTTACCTCTATGAGGCAAAACCTTTTTCATGTTCAATCAGTATAATAGAATAAATCTAACTAATTGAAGTTTTACACTTATCGAGCTGCGAACTCAATAACGGTTGCAATAATAAACATGACTGCGAAAAAACCAAAGGAGACTACAAAACCTACACCAGAGTCGATCGCGTCGTTACGTTTCGACTGGACATTTTGTTCAAACTCATTCATTGTTACCCCTCCTATTTCCACCTAATTATAAAGGAACACCTATAAAAAATCTATATACAAACTTTTCTTTTTCCAGTATGACATATAATGTCACAATTTAGCCAGGTATTTACGTTATAATGAAATGTAACTATACATAGCAAGGAGCACTTAGCATGATTTCAGAAAAGTGGATGCAAATATCTAATAATAAGATTTCTTCTGTGTATTTATTATACGGCACTGAGGCGTATTTTATCGAAGAAACATTAATAAGAATGAAAAGACAATTAAGTAAGCAAGGGGAATTAGAAGTTATCACCTTTGATATGGAGGAAAGCAAAGTAGATGAAGTAATGTATGAAGCAGATACTATTCCTTTTTTCTCCGATAAAAAACTTGTAATTGCAAAAAATGCATTCTTTCTAAAGTCTACAGAAAAAGGAAAAGAAAAAATTATTCATGATACGGTAAGTCTAGAAACTTGGCTGAAATCTCCTTCCCCATCAGCAATTACCGTTTTTATAGCACCATATGAGAAACTGGATGAACGTAAGAAAATTACGAAGGCCATGAAGCAAGCAGCTAATGTAATTGAGTCGGCTAGTTTACAGGTTCATGATTTGAAGGGTTGGATCTTACATGAACTCTCTACTCATGGTAAAACGATGTCTGATAAGGCTATAGATTGCCTTATTGAACTTGGTGGAACCGATCTTGTCCATCTTCAAACAGAGTTAATAAAGATAGCTACTTTTGTTGGTGAAGAGCAAGAGATTGACATGGATACGATCAAAAAATTACTCGTTCGCACATTAGAGCAGGATGTCTTTGCATTAGGAAATGCGTATTTTTCGGGGAATAAAGGTGAAGCAATTGAAATTTATCATGATTTGTTGAAGCGGAAAGAGGACCCTTTGAAATTAAATGCGTTAATTGCATCGCAAGTTAGATTAATGGTACAAGTAAGTCATTTAAAGAAAAAAGGCTACCACGCACAACAAATTGCCAATCAGCTGAACGTACATCCGTATCGAGTCAAGTTATTAATAGATCACCCAATGCTTCACAATGAACAAAAACTATTACAAACACTAAATGATCTTGCGACTGTAGATTTACAGTTAAAAACACTTAATATAAACCGAGATAGAATTTTAGAAATGTTTTTGCTGAAATAATAAGGAAAAGATTGATAATCTTTGTTTACTGACCTTAATAAAAACTTTATTTTTTAAGAAAAACCAGTCATAAAGCGTCCGGTCTTTTAAGTTCAAAACCTGTTTCTATAGTTTTCGAAGGGCTTTGGACAGATGTTTTGCTAACGGAAATCAGTAGTTGTATTTATTCATTCTTTCGCTCAAAAACACAATGTACCCGGAACAATTTTATATATTTATTTTGAACAAAAAAATAAAGACTATCCGATTTAATCGGATAGTCTTTTTCTTTATTACGCTTTTTTCATTAATTGAGACTTCTTACGAGAAGCTGCGTTTTTATGAATTAAACCTTTTGAAGCTGCTTTTTCAACTTGTTGAATAGCAGTTTTAATAAGATTATTTGCGTTTTCTTCGCTGTTAAGAGCGGCAGTTTCAGCTTTTTTTACAGCAGTACGCATTGCTGATTTAGCTTTTGCATTTTGAGTGTTTAATCTCTCATTTGTCTTAACACGTTTAATAGCGGATTTAATGTTCGGCATACCTTTCACCTCCTAAAATGGGTCTGAGATGATACATTTCTTTCTAATACAACAAGCATTATTTTAACAAACTGAAAAGCAAATTGCAATATATAAATGCAAAGAATATTTACTTGACACTTCGACCACACTAAAACAGAGGTGATTATATGTGGGGAAGAACTGATTTATTAGATGAATCGGATGAAATGGTAAAGCATCGAACAGGCGAAGAAAAAAGCAAACTTAAAAACTCCGAGGGAATTTCATTCGATGAAAAACGAGAGGGCGCAGTACTTGTTACATCTATTGAAGTAAATGAAGAGGGAGAAAAGAAGATAGGGAAGAAAAAAGGAAAGTATATTACATTAACGGATTTGACGGTGAGTCCAGATAATGAAGATAGTTTCAAACCTATTGAAAAAATATTTATCGAAAAGCTTAGAGAGATGCATCACGACTTAAATCTATCAAAGGATTCTAAAATTTTAATCATTGGTTTAGGTAATGCAACAATCACACCTGATGCCATTGGTCCAAAGGCAATTGAGTATTTACAAAGTTCTTCATTGACGGAAAGTGTGGAGCGAGTAAAGGTAGTTATGTATGCGCCAGGAGTTACTGGACAAACCGGTTTTGAAACGAGTGATTTTATCGAAGCGATTAGTAAAGCATTTAAACCGGATTTAATCATTGTATTAGATGCTTTGGCAGCTAGAAATAGCGAACGTTTATGCAAAACGATTCAACTAACAAATACTGGGATACATCCAGGATCAGGGGTAGGAAACCAACGAAAAGAAGTTTCCGAAGACGTATATGGTGTACCTGTAACAGCTATTGGAATACCGATGGTTGTAGATGGACCAGTTTTATATGCGGATGCGATGGAACATGTAATTCATTATATTGCTTCTAAGATTGAAGAAAAAGGTAGCCCTTCCTCTGCATTAGCGGTTACGCCAATGGTATCTAGTAAAAAACCGAACATTGACAAATCTGTCCTTCAACCAGTTTTTGGTGAGTGGGTTACATGGCCAATTGAAGAAAAAAGAAAGTTATTTGAAGAAGTATTTGTTGGTAAAAACCCATCCTTATTTGTAACGCCTAAGGAGACAGATGCGTGGGTTGAACACTATGCGTATATACTTTCGAATGGAATAGAAAGTTGGATTACAACTAGATAAAGTGTTCTAAAAATGCTGCTCTCTTCATACGATTGTGTGAGGAGAGTGGAAATTATGGCTAAGTCCTTAAAGAATGTAGTTAGCATTTTATTACTTTTATTTTTAGCACCCATTATTATTGCAACCGTCCAAACGCCTCTTTTTCCGCAAGAAAAGCAACAAACAGAAACAAAAGAAGTGACACCAAAAGAGGAAAGTAATGCTGTTGTCGTCTATGCCGCGCAGTTAGAAACAAAAACTGCTGTTGCTGAAATTTTGGAACCCAAAAAAGCTTTTGTCTATTTTACACATTCACACGAAGCCTATAAACCCATTTTAGCTGCTAAAGGTGAAAAAGTTGCTACGTATCATCCAGAAAATAATATTACGTCATTCCAAGATCAGATAACTGCTCAATTTGCATTTCATCAATTAGAAACCGTTATATTAGGGCAAGAAACTACAGGAGATGCGAGGCAGTATAACTCGATACGACCTTTTGTAGAGGATGCATTAGCCCATAATGAGTATGATATCGTCTTAGACCTTCATAGAGATGCTGTTAACGCAAATATTGCAACCCTAAAAGTTGGGGAAGAGAGTTATGCCAAGTTATATTTTGTTGTTGGAGGAGCACATCCCAACCACAAATGGAATGAGCAGCTAGCTCAAAACCTTTCAGACCAGTTAAATAAGTTAGTACCAGGAATTTCTAGAGGTGTGGTTATAAAGTCTGGAAAAGGGGTAGATGGGGTCTATAACCAAGATTTATCGAAGAATGCTATATTAATAGAATTAGGTGGTATAGACAGTACAGAAGTGGAAGTAAATAGAACTATTGCCATCTTAGCAAAAGCTGTTTCAAATCTTTTTCATCAACAAATAACATCCTAACATTGATGAATCGCTTGTTCACTGCTATAATTCATTATAGTTTAATTAGGAGTGAACAAGTATGAATAATGAAGACAGACTGGCACGACAGAAAAAAATACGTAACTTTTCGATTATTGCCCATATCGACCATGGAAAATCAACACTTGCAGATCGGATACTAGAGAAAACACAAACAATAACTTCACGTGAAATGAAAAGTCAACTTCTTGACTCAATGGATCTGGAACGTGAACGCGGTATTACAATTAAATTGAATGCTATTCAATTGACTTATAATGCAAAAGACGGGGAAGAGTATATTTTCCATCTGATTGATACTCCAGGACATGTCGATTTCACTTATGAGGTGTCTCGTAGCTTAGCTGCCTGTGAAGGAGCTATTTTGGTTGTAGATGCAGCACAGGGTATTGAAGCTCAAACACTTGCCAATGTTTATTTGGCCTTAGATAACGATTTAGAAATACTACCTGTTATCAATAAAATTGATCTTCCAGCAGCGGATCCAGAACGTGTAAGAGCCGAAGTAGAGGATGTCATCGGTTTGGATGCATCCGAAGCAGTTTTAGCTTCTGCAAAAGCAGGAATTGGTATCGAAGAAATTCTAGAACAAATTGTAGAAAAGGTACCAGCACCAACTGGAGATCCAAATGCACCATTAAAAGCATTAATATTTGACTCCTTATTTGACCCTTACCGTGGAGTTATCGTTTACATCCGTATTATGGATGGTACAGTCAAACCGGGCGATACGATCAAAATGATGTCTTCAGGGAAAGAATTTGAAGTAATAGAAACGGGAGTATTTACTCCCAAAACAACACAGCGCTCAGAGTTGACTGTTGGGGATGTTGGTTTTTTAACAGCCTCTATGAAAAACGTAGGCGATTCAAGTGTCGGGGATACGATTACATTAGCTGAAAATCCTGCAACAGAAGCATTAGTTGGATATAAAAAGATGAATCCTATGGTATTCTGTGGATTGTATCCGATCGATAATACAAAATATGTAGATTTACGTGATGCTTTAGAGAAACTACAATTGAATGACTCTGCACTTGAATTTGAGCCAGAGACTTCGCAAGCTTTAGGTTTTGGATATCGCTGTGGTTTCTTGGGTCTACTACATATGGAAATTATTCAAGAGCGTATTGAACGTGAATTCAACATTGACCTAATTACTACTGCGCCTAGTGTTATCTATGATGTGAAACTTACAAACGGAGAAATCCTAAAAGTGGACAACCCATCTATGATGCCGGATGCACAAAAAGTAGACAAAATTGAAGAGCCATATGTTAAAGCATCTATTATGGTCCCAGAAGAATATGTTGGTTCAGTTATGGAACTTTGTCAGCGTAAACGTGGGAACTTTATAACAATGGATTTCTTATCTAAAGCTCGTGTGAATATTATTTATGAAATTCCACTATCAGAAATCGTGTATGACTTTTTTGATTCATTAAAATCTAGTACAAAAGGCTACGCTTCTTTTGACTATGATTTAATAGGTTATAAAGAATCTAAATTAGTGAAAATGGACATTCTGCTTAATAGTGAAAAAGTTGATGCTCTTAGCTTTATCGTGCATAGCGACTTCTCTTATGAACGCGGTAAACTTATTGTTGAAAAGCTAAAAGCACTAATCCCGAGACAACAGTTTGAAGTTCCTGTACAAGCTGCTGTCGGTCAAAAAATTGTTGCTCGTTCAACGATTAAATCAATCGGTAAGAACGTTTTGGCAAAATGTTATGGTGGAGATATTTCTCGTAAACGTAAACTTCTTGATAAACAAAAAGAAGGTAAAAAACGTATGAAACAAGTAGGATCTGTAGAAGTTCCTCAAGAAGCCTTTATGGCAGTTCTGAAAATGGACGAGCCAAATAAATAACAAAACAAAGGGGGAGGCACTAGCAGCCCCCTTTTTCCTTTATGGAAGAAGAAAGTAGGGATAGTTATGGTACGAGGCGTATATATACATATTCCTTTCTGTCATCAAATTTGTAATTACTGTGATTTCAATAAATTTTTCTTTCATAACCAACCAGTGGATGAATATATTGAGTCACTTGGAAAAGAAATGGAATTATGGCAAAATGATCTAGAGAAAGCGAAGATTGAAACAATATTTATAGGAGGTGGTACTCCCACCTCTTTAACAGTGGATCAATTAGACCGATTATTATCATTAATTCTTCAACATATACCGATGGAACACGTAACAGAGTTTACATCGGAAGCTAATCCAGATGAACTTACACTTGAAAAAATGCAGAAGATGCGTGAGTTTGGTGTGAACCGGTTAAGCATGGGTGTTCAAACCTTTAATCAGGACCTTTTAAAAGTTTTAGGTAGAACTCATTCGAATGATCATGTCTATGAGGTGATCGAATATGCCAAACAAACTGATTTTCCTTCTATTAGCATTGATTTGATGTATGGCCTTCCTAACCAAACGATGGACCAATGGAAAGCATCTTTGCAGGAAGCGTTCCGCTTGAAAATTCCACATATTTCTGCCTATTCTCTTTTAGTAGAACCAAAAACCATCTTTTATAATCTTCTATCCAAAGGGAAACTATCTCTACCAGGTGAAGACTTAGAGGCAGAGATGTATAGTTATCTGTTAGAGGAAATGAAGAATAATGGTTATTCTCAATATGAAATAAGTAACTTCGCGTATGAAGGGAAAGAATCGAAGCATAATTTACTGTATTGGAACAATGATGAATATATTGGATTAGGTGCAGGAGCTCATGGATATGTGAATGGTGTGAGATATTCGAACCACGGACCAATAAAAAAATACATGCAGACAATCGATTTAAAGGACAAACCTCTCCTGATGCAAAAAGAAGTAACCGAAGTGGAAAAAATGGAAGAAGAAATGTTTTTAGGGTTAAGGAAGAACGAGGGAGTATCTCTTGAATTGTTTGAGGAAAGATATGGTCTCACTCTTCGAGATGTTTATGGAAAAGAACTAGATGTATTACTGGAAAAGGAATTATTAGTCCTAGAAAATAATTTTGTAAAGCTTACTACCCGTGGAAGATTTATGGGAAATGAAGTGTTTCAATATTTTCTAAAATAAATAAAGCTAAATCGTTGACAGTTTTCTGTAGATTTGATAAGTTTTATATGAGTATTAGCACTCTCTTCGAGCGAGTGCTAACAGAGGTGATAATCATGCTAACAAACAGGCAGTTATTAATTTTGCAAGTAACGGTAGATGATTTTATCGATACGGCTCAACCAGTTGGATCTCGTCAGCTTTCGAAAAAGGAGGAAGTACCATTTAGTCCTGCTACTATTCGAAACGAAATGGCAGATTTAGAAGAAATGGGCTTTTTAGAAAAAACGCATACCTCGTCGGGTCGCATCCCTTCACAAAAGGGCTACCGTTATTATGTCGATAATATGTTAACTCCTCAACGAATTTCGCAAAATGAGATACAACAAATTCGTTCTATTTTTGAGGAACGAAAGGTGGAGACGGAGCAAATAATTCGTAAATCCGCTGAAATTATTTCAGAACTAACGAATTATACCTCTATTATGTTAGGCTTAGATGTGAGAAAACATCGTGTCAAACGATTTTCGATTGTACCACTTTCGAGTGATTCTGCTGTTGCTATAATTGTTACGGACAGTGGTCATGTAGAAAATCGTGTATTTTCTATCCCTGAAAATTTTCAGGCATCCGACATCGAACGTACGGTCAATATGATTAACGAACGACTAGTTGGGGTTTATTTGCATGAGTTACCTGTAATGCTTGAAGCAGTTACGCTGACAGTATTGCAACAAAATAACGGTCGACTTAATAATCTATTCGGATCGCTCAACCAAGCTATGTCTATTGAGCATGAAGAAAAAGTGTATTATGGCGGGAAGCTGCAAATTTTAAACCAACCAGAATTTAACGATGTAGAGAAAGCACGAAGTATTATGAATTGGATGGATCATGTAAATCAAATTCCAGGTATTTTCCATTTGGATAA